>NZ_SMMA01000013.1 GCF_009711345.1 Pseudovibrio flavus | reverse complement strand
ACATAGACCTCGTTCTTTTTGAGATCATCCAGCGCTTCAAACATGTAGCCAAACGGCTTTTCAGAAAGCGGGTTGTTGCCTTTGTTTTTGTCGCCGAAAAAGTCGGCTTCCAGAACCGGCATCGCGCGGCCAATGATAACCATGTGATCGTCAATCGGCTTCAGTTTCGGATCGAGAAACTGATGGACGTAGCCTTTGGTATCGAGAATGTCGCCAACGAGGGCTACAAACAGTTCCTTGCGAGCGAGAGCGAAAAGCTCGTCGTCGTTGCTCCAGTATTTAGGCATGGTGGTCTCCTGAGAGTGAAGAGTGTTCTTTGTTTTT
>NZ_SMMA01000058.1:109999-182484 GCF_009711345.1 Pseudovibrio flavus | reverse complement strand
TTTAAGGACCTTTAGACGACAGTAGCATCCGGTAAAAAACGAGGAGGGGTCTGAATCACTACGAAAAGTGGTTCAGAAATGTGTATTGCGTAACCTAGCCGGACCAGTCGACTTCCTAGGATTCTTTGATGGATTCGTTAACCCGCAAGTGCCGAGAGTTTCTCGTAGCTTTTTCGCGCACAAAGCGAGTCTCCTTGTTTGGTTGGCTACGGGTTTTGCTGGGCTTGCCTGCGTGCCAGCCCAGCTCGTCATTGATGGCCAGATTACAGTTCTGGGAGCTGTCACCGCTTCTTGGGCTTTAATGCACGTTGTCGCGCTTGCTTTGCTTACGCGCACCGGTACTCGCAAACAGCCGCTCGTCTTCCTATCTGCCGTCTTTATAGTGTCTACCGTTGGTTTGGCGCTTACGCCTACAATCCAGCTTTCCCAAGTTCTTCTGTTTGTACTGGTCGTCAGTGTCCAGCAGCTTACCATTTATCTGCTGCGCGATGTCCTTGTTGCAAAGGCCTCTGGGGCGCAGGCATCACTTGGCGTGCCTGAATTAAAGCAACGCCGTGAAGCGGTGATCCTTTTCGATGGTAGGGGGCAACCGCTTACGGGTAGTGGCAACTGCGCCAAGATTCTGGGGCTTGATAACTCTATGGGCGGGCTGCACCAGCTTTATGAGCAAATGGGCTTGAGCGAAAAGAGTGCCTTCGAGCGTACCTTTGCTGCAGTACTTAATGACAATGAAGTGAAAGCCCTCCGCATAACTCTGGAACACGGCAAGGAAAAGCGGCAAAGCGCGTTTGATGTGCGGCTGTTTCCCGTTGAGGGCGGTTTGGTTTCAGCAAGCTTCGTATCATGCCAAGGCCATGTCGAGGAGTTGGATACACTCGAAGCAGCCTTGAAAGCCGAGCAGCACCGAAGTGCAGCATTTATGGAAGCGCTTGGACGGGCGAGCCATGAGCTGAAAACTCCACTCAATGCAATAACCGGTTTTGCAGAACTTCTTCAGAATAAGGGCGAGTATCTCATCGACGCTGAGACCGAGCAGGAGTACCTGCGGCTTATGGGCGAAAGCGGCAAGCAGATGACGACACTTCTAAAGCGCTCTCTTGATATTAGCAGTCTGGAAAGCGGTCACTACGCGCTAGAGGTACAGAAATTCGATCTTGGTGCCTGCCTTACTGCGTGCGTTGAGCTCATGCGCCCAACGGCGAATAAGAAGGGCGTTCAGTTGCAGGTGGTAGACTGTGAGGCTCTCGGCGCTATCGAGGCCGATGAAACTGCCTGCCAGCAAATTATCATGGACCTCTTGAGCAATGCTGTGAATTTTTCCGATGAAGGCGGCGAGGTAACACTCTCGGCAAATCGGGATGCGGATAATTTCGCCATACAAATCAACGATGAGGGTGTTGGAATTGACACCCCTGATCTTGCTAGGATTTGTGAACCCTTTTTTCAGGGTGGCAGTGCTAAGCTAAAAAAACAGAAAGGGGCAGGACTCGGTTTGACACTGGCAAAGGGGCTAACCGAGAGACAAGGTGGAAAAATTAGCATTTCCAGCGGGCTGGGTCGTGGAACATCGGTAAAAATCAGCCTACCTCGCCGTTCTCCTGCTTCAACTGTTGACCTTACTTGCGTTTCCAACCATTTAGGCAAGGAAGGTCGCAAAGTCGCGTGAGTGGAGTAAAGAGTATATGGCGCGCCGCAAATCTGCAGGCACCTACGAGGAAACCTATGAAGACGACACCTATGAAGATGTAGGTGAGTTCGTCGCGTATACGCCCGAGCGCGAACGCGGCAAGGTTTCCCGATCTTTCAAAACCACCGTCGCCATTCTTATGCTTTTGACTGCTGGCCTCATCGCTGGCAACGCCGTTCTGTTTCAGGAAGGCGTTCACCCGTCCCCGCTCGTTGCTACACGGCAAATGCCTGAAAAGGTAGACGTGAAGAAAATTGCAGCCAGCATTGCAGACCCTGTTCAGGTGGCTCTTGTTCGTGATGTTCAGCGTGAACTGCGCCGACTGGAGCTTTATGAGGGCTCGATTGATGGGCTGGAGGGCCCAGCAACCCAGCGCGCTGTAAGAGCTTATGAACGCAGCCGCCAGCTTTCTGAGACGGGATTGGTAACGGCCGCACTTCTTGCCAAGCTGACTATGGACAGTAACATCGACTTCTCTCAAGGCGATGATGTTCCGCTGCCGCGTACCGCGCCAAGCTCTAGCGCGACGAATATTCAGGCAACCAAGGTATCTCTTACATCCTCGCAACCGGCTGCACCTGCCAAACCAGCTTCTGACCCTAAGGTTCTTGAGGTACAGAAAGTTTTGGCCAAGCTGGGCTACGGCCCGCTTTCGCTAGATGGCATATCGGGCGGGCAGACAACATCCGCAGTTAAGCGTTTTCAGGCGGATAACGGTATGACTGTTACTGGAGCGATCAGCCCAACTCTTGTTTCCAGACTGGAACAAATGATAGGTCGTCGCATATAACTGCTACGCGCCTTTTAAGAGCCAATCAACAAGACAGGAAAATGCCATGCGCCTAACCTCTGAGTTCTGGGTTTCGGCCTATGTTCGCCGTTGCTTCAATGAGGGGCTTTTTGCGGGCATTCGTAGACAGGGCGCAGAAGAGGCCGGTGCGATTTTCGTCACCGTTGATCGTTTGGATGGCACCTACGACTTTTACGGCCCTGCGCCGCAATCATTCTTTGACGAAGTGAAGCCTGAAGACCGCGAGTTTGAGAAGCTATTCTCGAATGCTTCGCGCGAAGACATTGAAGCGCGGCTTGAAAGAGAAAAGCGGATGGATCCGGACTTCTGGGTGGTTGAAGTGGAAGACCGCGAGGGCCGCAGCTTTCTAAACCTGCCTGCCGAAAAAGAAGACAATCCGGCAGACAAGTTATTTCGTTTTTAAGCCTTAGCTCACCAAGCGGCGGCGTGTCGCTGCAGTGGTGCGAGCTGTGCGGTTAGATGCAAGCTGGCGCGGCATTCCAGTAGAACGAACACCGTTTGCTTCCATGTAAACAGGGGCGTGGCGGGCCGTCGTTGCAGTTTTCTGTTCCACCTTTTCAGCGCTCTGCCAATCTTCGATAATCAACGCAGCAGTCTGATGGCTGAGGGACTTGAAGAAGGTGATACGGGCCTTCAGGCGGTCTACGCCAAGCGCTTCTCCGTGAAAGCGGATAAGCAGCCAGCTATAATAGTCAAAGCTCATACCAAGCGAACGCAACAGAACCGCAAGAGCGTAGCCGTTCCTGTCGTCGATAATCTTGTTGCAAGCTTCAGCATCAAGGTTGGAGTGCTTGGTTAGCGCAGCGATTAACGGCTCGCGGCCATTTTTAAGCGCTTGCTGCACGATCTGCTTCTGTTCAACCAACGAGATGGAAGAGGTTGGGATGGAACCGTGTGGGCTGAATATGAGCTTTTGAAGCGACTGGGCGTCAGCGCTTACGATCAACGCAGCGCGGCCCACAGCATCAGCATTTAAGAAGGCATCAAGGGCGCTTGGTGCTTGCGCAGGCTTCTCGGCTTCAGTTGCTTCAACTTCACTAAGGAACTCTTCGAGGTCTTCAAGCTTGGAGGTCATCGAGGTTTCCTTTGCTAGGTGGTCGTTAATCGGTCCGTGCTGCTCTTCAAAAGCAGCAATGGTTTGCGGTCCGGAAAATTGCGCCAGCGCCGCTATGGTCTTCTGGCTGAGAGAAGCACGTTTTGCGACAGCGACGCGGCGATACTCAGGTCCGTTTTCCAGCACAGCGCATAGATACGCGTCGCTCAGTCCCTGCGCTTTGCAAAGTATGGTCAGCGCAATGATCTGCTCGTTGTCTCTACCCAAAAGCTCCGTCAATTCGGTAGGGCAGAATGGGCAGTCAACCAGCAGAGCGGCAATACGCTGGCGAGCTTCAACGCGGGTGTGAGGCAAGTATGCTTTTGCAAGCTCCAAGTACATCTGAACCGCAATCTGGTCAGCTTCCTTACGTGCAACAAAGTCCTCAGTCGCACTGAGAAGGAGGTTGGAGCGGCGGTGACTTTCACTGTCTTGCCGGCGGCCTCTAACTAAATGGGTGTACTCTAACTCGTCCATAAACTTGACCACAAAACTAACGGGAAACAAAACTTCAATACAACTTGCAGATAAAAATATACGTAATTCATTTACAGGGCATTAACCTCGTTTCACGTTAATTGAGCAAAACAGGGCGGGCGAAAGACGACACGAGTTCCACAAGTTTGTGTTGGAGTTAGCCAAGATGGGCACAGTCTACGAGTTTTCGAGAGCACAGCTGCGTTACCGCGGCAAACGAGAGCGTCGATCATATGATCAGACAGCAGGTTCTGCGGAGCTGATTGTCTTTCCCGGCATCCGAAGGGAGCGGTGGGGGCTTGAAATCCGCACGAGAATCGCAAGGATCCGTAATTTGGCGGAGGTAGGGCAAAGCTCTCAGCAAGAGCATTCTGGCGAATAATTCGCAGCCTCCCTATGGGGAGAGCGTGCGTAATGACAGGCCGATTGCACTTGGGAAGAGCAGCTCCGCGCCGCGCTGGTTTGCAATTGCTTGCTGCATGCGCCGTTGCTTTGTCTGCTTCTTCTTGCATGCGACCGGAAGGTGATTTCGGACGCGCTGAACCTGATTTCTTTCACGACAGAGTTCTGCCCGATGCTGGAATAATCAAGCGAACGGCAAACAAGCAAAACTCGTCGAATTTCGATTTTACCGATGCTGAAAAAGAACTTCGCGATGCTTCTTGGGCGTTGATTCTGCCGCCTTCTACAAATGACTGGATCGGCCTTTCGCTAACTGAGCTGCGCCGCACGGGACTGCTTCCCAAGTCCATCGATCACATTTCGCCGCGCTCATACTATGCCATGCTGAAGGGGGATAACTACCGCTCCAGCGAAACGCGCTACGAACGGGTGCTGGCAGATATCACCGCTGACACTTACAGCACTGCAAGGTTTTGTCCGTTCGTTCAGCGCGTGCGGGAAGATGATGCAGAGCGACTTCGCGTCTTGCGCTCCCGCGAGTTGGTGGAAGAACAGCAGTGGAAGGGCACCGTTGCGCGCACCAAAGAAAACGAGAAGCTGCTTGAGTGGGTACGAGACAGTGTTCAACTGCGCATCGCCGCATACCGCTATGCCATTGATGCTATGCAGCTTGAAACGCCATCCAGAAACAAACTATGGGACGTAAACAACGGTTTGAAAAAACTGGAAGAACACGCCCAAGGGCTCACGCACGGGTGTGTTGATGGAAAGGCCTACGCGGGCAAACAGGCAAACCCACCATCACGCATTCTGACAGGTTGGGGCTTGGAAAAAAGCGCGCCCGTTAAATAGTAACGGCTATTTCCCATCCATATTCCAGCAAGTCCAATTGGCTTGAAAGCGGAAAAGACGATGGTGACCTAAATCGCCGTACCATCGTAGCTGGTGCAGATGGCTGCCTCCAACGCTCCAGAGAGCTGCGGAAGATATGCCTCGGACGGAAGGAACGCGCGAACGAGCGCATAGCCCTGATCCTTGTCAGTTTCGATGATAATCATCTCTTCCAGATCAATTGGCGGATTTTCACGCAAGATCGATAGCTGCTCCTTAGAGAGGATAAGCATCGTCAAGGCGCGATCATCAGATGTACGGTCATTCAGGCTGTAAACCGTCTGCCCTTCATCGTTAAACAGCGCGATGGACCAGAACGGAGAGGGGATAGATACCGAGATCTTTACCGGACCATCATCCATGGAATAGCGGCAAATCGCATAGCGCATGGAAGGGTCAAGATCGGGCAGGGGCTCTGTACGCGGCAAAACGGGAGGCAGAACGTGGAACTGCCTGTCCGGCCCGAACCCTGCTACCTTCTCGTGAGTGCTGTAGGGAACCTGAGAGGGAACGCTAAGCACGATCACCACATGGATGATGCCCGCGCCGATGAGACCGGCAAGCCCCCAAAGGAACCAGCGAGGGCCAGGCAAATGGCCATACTTTTTCCAAAAGCGCTTCATCGGCATGCCCCTTTCTTGATAGAGGGCATAACAGGCTCTGAAATGCCTGCGCCGGTTGTTAGCGGCGTATCATAAAGGCGCAATGCAAGCACTAGTCCGCCAGTCAGTGCAGTTGGTAGCCAGTTGCCAGAGCGTGCTTCTGGCGATGCTGTAATTTTGAAGCTGCCATCCATGTTGCGAAGCAGATTGTGGCTGTTAAGGCTTGCTCTACCCGCATCTGTCGCTAGCAGCTTTAAGCGGCGGTCAAGCGCTGTCAGCGTCCACAGGCGTGTGGCTGGCGTTTTGCCGGAGATGGTGTAGTCACAGCGGGCGTCAAGCAGTTGCCCGCGATCATCAACCACGGCGTAAAAGGCTATGCCCTCGCCACTGCCAAGCGGAATGCGACCTGTGCGGGCATAAATAGCGGCGCTGTATGGGTCGGCTGTCGGTGTTCCTGCAAGAGGATGGGCAATCCAAACACCTGCTTGCATCGCGTCGAAAGGCGATGAACGGTTGAGGGATAAGTAGGCAGACCCAACACCCACAATAAGAGCGATGGCAAGCGCGAATACAAACGGACCGAACGAGAAATACGGCGCTTTATACAGCAAGCTGGAAATACGCGGCCATGGCTTTTGCCAGCTCGTTTCAGGGTCATAAATCTGGTCTGGGCCGGTCTCTTCAAGAGCGCTTACCGGCATCTTGGGAATATACGTCATTGCCTGTAAAAAGTACTTTTGTCAGAACCGCTTGATAGATTTGCCTGAATATCGAGAGAACCAACTTGCTGCTCCGGTAGGCGGCGCAGACGACGCTCCAGATCTTCAAGTACAAACTGGCTGTCCTTGTTCAGCATGTCAGGAACTTTATTAGCCTCATCCTCGTTGGATGCAACCAGTGGAGCGCCAGCGAGTAGGTCATCGGAGTCTACGCCCGGCATTGGCTTGAGTTCGATGTTCTGGTGCGCATAGGCCATCACCTCACCCCATGTCATAGCGGGCAGGCTGCCCCCTGTAAGACGGTTGGTGGAGGTGAAATCATCATTGCCGTACCAAACTGCTGCCGCCATGTTGCCCGTGTAACCAACAAACCAGCCGTCTCTATACGCCTGTGTGGTTCCGGTTTTCCCCGCTGCGGTGATGCCTTCAAGCTGCGCGCGCCGGCCCGTTCCGCGCTCCACAACGTTCACAAGCACCTCGTTCATCATGGCAACGTTCTCGGCAGGCAGTACCCGGAGCGGCGGGCGAGCATCACGCTCGTGGCTGTAAATCAGTTTGCCGTCGGAGTTGCGCATCTCTTCAACTGCATACGGCTCTACCTTGTAGCCGCCGGTCGCAAAAGAGGCGTAGGAAGCAGCCATATCCAGAACTGTTACCTCTGAAACGCCCAGAGGCATTGCCCTTGTGATTTTTAATTCACTCTGGATGCCCATGGCATAAGCTGATGCTGCAATTTTGTCTCGGCCCAAAGCCTGAGCAAGACGAACAGGAATGGTATTGATGGATTTAGTCAGCGCAGTCTTCAGCGTTACAGCGCCTGCATAGCCGCGGGTATAGTTACGCGGACTCCAGCCGCCGATATTGATCGGTCTATCGGGAACGACACTGGATGGCTCGTACCCGTTCATGAACGCAGTGATGTAAACAAACGGCTTGAAGGATGAGCCCGGCTGGCGCAGCGCGTTCGTCGCTCTGTTGAACTGGCTCTCGTCATAATCACGTCCGCCGACCATTGCGCGAACGGCCCCTTCCGTGGTCATAAGCGAAACAGCAGCTTCGCCCACACGGTAACGCTTGCCGTACTGGCGCAAAATGCTCTCGGTAGATTTCTTGGCCTGCTTTTGCATACCCGGATCAAGGGTAGTGCGAACCGTTACAACGCGGTCTTCACCAAGCTCGGGGAACTGGGCTGCAAGGTTTTTTACGTCTTCAAACGCCCAGTCCAGATAATGGTCTGGCGCATCGCTAACAGTGCGGTCGATGGCAACGGCGGGGTTACGGCGAGCAGCAATAACCTGACCTTCTGTCATAAAGCCGGCCTGCACCATATTGGTTAGCACCTCATTGGCGCGGGCGCGGGCGTTCGGCAGGTTTGCATGCGGCGCGTATTTGGACGGCGCTTTATAAAGACCGGCCAACATTGCAGCTTCTGCAAGGTTGATCTGGCGTACGTCTTTGCCAAAGTAAAACTCGGCGGCTGCTGCAACACCAAAGGTGCCAGCGCCCATGTAAGCGCGGTCCAGATAAAGCTTCAGGATTTCCTGCTTGGTCAGGTTCTGCTCAAGCCACAGCGCCAGATAAGCTTCATTTATTTTACGAACCAACGTGCGCTCGTTGGTCAGGAACAGGTTCTTGGCTAGCTGCTGGGTGATAGAAGAGCCGCCCTGAACAACGGTCTTTGCCTTGATGTTCTCCACCATCGCGCGGGCTGTACCAATCACATCAATGCCGAAGTGATCAAAGAAGCGGCGGTCTTCGGTCGCCAGCGTCGCTTTAATCATGTGATCGGGAATTTCTTCCAGCGGGATTTTGTCGTTCAGCAGAATGCCGCGTTTGCCAATTTCATTGCCAAACCGGTCAAGGAACGTTACGGAGAAATCTGATGTCGTGCGCCAGTCGGAAGCCTGTGTCAGCTTGAAAGCTGGTTGGGCAAAAGCAAGCACGGCGATAAAACCAACGGTGCCCCAAGTCGCGGCTTCTGAAAGCACTTCTACAGCGCCATAGGCAAAGCCGGTTACCTTGAAACGGCGCATAAAGCCGGAGTAGGTGCGGGCAACGCTGGCTACGCCATGTTTAAACCGCCAAAGTGTGGTATCCAGCCACGCATCAACAGCCAGCATACGGCGCGAGAATGTATGCAGGAAAGCATCGCTACCAGCTTTTTTCACGTCCTCGGGATTTTGCGTTTTTCCCGTGACTTTCTGCGAATTGTTGGTATCAGACTTTTCTTCCAAGAGAACGATCCGTCTCTGCTTGAGCCTACACAATACTAAGGGGCCATCAGGTATGACGGCGAAACACAACTATAAAGAAGCCACGTGATTTTCCCTAGGGGAAAGTGTGGCGGAAAGCAAATTTAATGGTATCCCCGATGTCTGACAGTGCCGAACCTTTCTGGCGAACAAAATCCCTAGAATCTATGAGCACACAGGAATGGGAATCTCTGTGTGACGGTTGCGGGCGCTGCTGCCTGAACAAACTCGAGGATTGGGATACCGGCGAGATCTACTGGACGAACGTTGCCTGCACGTTGCTCGACCCTAACACATGTCAGTGCAAAAAGTATGAAGGCCGATTTGAGATTGTGCCGGACTGCGTGCAGCTTTCCCCTGAAACTGTTCGCACGCTGACATGGCTTCCACCAACCTGCGCCTACCGCCTCGTAAAAGAAGGTAAGGACCTCTACTGGTGGCACCCGCTGGTGAGTGGTGATCCGCAGAGCGTTCACGATGCAGGCATTTCCGTTGAAGGCAAAACCGTCTCCGAAGATGGTATGGAGCCAGAGGACTATGAGGACCATCTCGTGATGTGGCCGATGATTGATCCGCAGCAGGAAGAAGAAATCGAGCGCGATTAAGAACCGGCCTTCTGTAAGTTATGAAATTTGTGACGAGGCGCAGTCTGGAAAATCAGGCTGCGCCTTTTGCGTGCTTAATTGGATGGGTTAAAATGCCCCTTCGAAATCAATTTGTAATTTATAGGAATATGTTCTTGACATCCTCAGGTTGTTTTGGTAGGGTTTTGCCATGATAGAGAAAGTGTGACTGCAGCGATTTGCTGTATGAGGTCTTCTCGTTTGTTGAATTTTCAAGCTGCCCACGGTGTCGTGTTGGCGGCTTTTTTGTTGTCCGCTTGGGGGTGTTGATGTCCACTTCAGATCCTTCTCTCGCAATGGAAAATGGAAAGCCTGAGTCTCCCAAAGCGTTGAAGCCGGATGAACGGCTGTGGCGGGCGATGCGCGAGCAATACGAGATTGCGGGTAAGTCGGCGCGGGCTATCTCCATTGAGTTCGGTGTGGTTCGCTCCACGCTTCAGAGGCGGATAAAAAAGGAAGGCTGGATCGCGCCGGAAGAGGGCGGCGGTGCCAGTCCCCTGCGACTTCAAAGAAAGCAAAAAGGTGAGGCGCTCGTTGGGCGCCTTTATCGTTCTGTGGAGGTGCAGCTGGAAGCTCTCGAAGCGCGGCTCAATCAACTCCGCCAAGAAGGTGAGGGAACGACCGCTGATGCAGGCAATCTTGCCCGAACCGTTGCCACGCTGGCTAAGACGCTGGAGTTGCTGTTGGGGCTGAACCAGATGGAGCCGGAGGGAGATGCCTACAATGCAGAAGAAGAAAGACGTTTGCGCCAAGACCTTGCGCACCGCCTTGCGGCGCTGTGTGGAGCGCAGCCAAGCGGTGGATCTGCTTGAGGGGTTATCACTCAGGCACTTGAGATTTTTGCAATATGAATGGTTGCTGTTTGCTCATGATCATCAGTTGCCGCCAGAAGGTGATTGGCTGACTTGGCTCATTATGGGTGGGCGAGGTAGCGGCAAGACAAGGGCGGGTGCAGAGTGGGTTCGCGGTCTTGCCTCTTGTTCGTCATGGGCAGGCAATGAGCGCAGCTGCCAGATCGCCCTAATCGGTCAAACCTATGCTGATGTAAGAGAGGTGATGATCGAGGGGCCATCCGGTCTACTTGCAATTCACCGCAAGGATGAGCGGCCCGTTTGGAGCACTTCACGCCGCCGGTTGGAGTGGTCAAACGGAGCTGTCGCCAGAGCGTTTTCATCGGAAGATCCAGAGGCCCTTCGCGGGCCTCAATTTCATTGGGCGTGGTGTGATGAGGTGGGCAAGTGGAGCAACGCCGATGACACCTATGCCATGCTCCAGTTTGGCCTGCGTTTGGGCGCCCAGCCCAGACAACTTTTTACGACCACACCAAGACAGGTGCCGCTTCTTAAAACATTGCTCGCTGATAAAGGAACCCGTGTCACCAGAGCCTCAACGAAAGACAATGCCGCTCACCTTGCGCCCGGTTTTCTGGATGTCATCTGGAAGCAGTACGGCGGCACGCGGCTAGGGCGACAGGAGATCGACGGGCACCTTTTGGAAGATCGTGAAGATGGATTGTTTCTTCGGAAATGGTTTGACGAAAAGCGCGTTCGGCAAGCGCCGGAACTTGCGCGCATTATCATCGCCATTGATCCGCCGGTCACGTCCAAGAGGAGCTCCGATGCATGTGGCATCGTTGCGGTTGGTGTTTGTGAGGGTGGTGATGCCTATGTCTTGGCAGACCGCTCCATTCAAGGCGCGCGCCCTCAGGCGTGGGGCCAGCGAGCTGTAAAACTCTATCATGAGTTGTGTGCAAACGAGATTGTTGCAGAGGTCAATCAGGGCGGGGAAATGGTGCGCGAGATCATCGCGCAGGTCGATCCGTCTGTTCCGGTGAAGAGTGTCTTCGCCAGCCGCAGCAAGCAAAAGCGAGCGGAGCCTGTTGCGCTTTTATACGAGCAGGGGCGGGTAGCTCATGTGGGAGCCCTGAACGAGTTGGAGGATGAGATGGTCTCTTTCTGTGTCTCGGATCGCATGTCAGGCAAGCGCTCACCAGACCGGATGGATGCCCTTGTCTGGGCCGTCAGTGAGCTGTTGCTAGCAAAAACAGCGCGGCCCCAAATGCATGTGCTCTAGTGCCTCAACTGCATGTTGCCGGTTCGCAAAGCCAGTGGAAGGCGCTGGGCGGAATTTTGTGACAACTCTACGGGTTAAGCCATAAATCGACTGATTTTCAGCGCAAATTTTCGCGCTACGTAAACCTACTTGAATCGATACTTTAAGAAGCATCAAAAAGGTTTTTATATCATGGTCTTGAAAAGGTTTCTTAATAAGCTAATTGCGCCGGTTGAAGAAGTTAAAGCATCACGTGTGCAAGCTTGTGTCTCTCTGCAGTATAAGGACCGTCCGGTTTGGTCGCCGCGAGACTATGGTGCTTTAGCAAAACATGGCTTCATGAGCAATCCAGTTGCTTATCGCTGTGTACGGATGATTGCAGAAAACGCCGCCAGTGTGTCGCTTGATTTTCGCGAGGGAGAAACCGAGCTTACTTCGCATCCCTTTCTTGATGTGTTGCAAAGGCCCCATCCTTCAGGGACCGCATCCAGCATGTTGGAGGCGATATACGCCTACCTCCTCATCTCCGGCAACGCCTATATCGAAGGGGTAGTGCTGGATGGTGCCTTAAGGGAAATGTATGTGCTCAGGCCGGACCGTATCAAGGTGGTTACGGGAGCTGGTGGATGGGTGCGAGCCTATGACTATCAGGCTGGTGGTGGCACGGTCAGGTTGTGTCGGGGCGAGCAAGATGCCATCGACCCTGTACTTCATCTGAAGGCGTTTCATCCCCTTGATGACTACTACGGCATGGCACCACTGGAAGCTGCTATGGCGGCACTCGATACCCATAACAGCGCAGCGGATTGGAATAAGGCACTGCTGGATAATGCTGCCTGCCCATCAGGGGCACTGATCTATGGAGCGTCAGACGCTCTCAATATGACCGATGGGCAGTTTCAGCGTTTGAAGGAAGAGTTGAGCGATAGCTATCAGGGCGCTCGCAATGCCGGTCGGCCTCTTTTGCTGGAGGGCGGGCTTGAATGGAAGCCCATGAGCATGACCCCTAAAGACATGGACTTCATCGCTGCGAAAAACCAGTCGGCTAGGGAGATCGCGCTCGCTCTTGGCGTGCCGCCTATGCTGCTTGGTATCCCAGGAGACAACACCTATTCGACCTATCAGGAGGCTAATCGCGCCTTCTGGCGGCAAACGATTTTGCCACTGGTCAATCGTGTGCTTGAGGGGCTTTCTGGCTGGGTATCTCCACTCTATGAAAAGCCCGTTTCTCTCACTGTCGATATGGATAGTATCGAGGCCCTTTCAGTGGAGCGAAAGGCGCTATGGGACAGGGTCTCCAATGCTGACTTTTTGAGCGACGAAGAAAAGCGAGAGGCCGTCGGATACGATGCGGCGCGGCCTGCATGATGGACCTTGTCGAGCTTATCTCACGGCGGGGAGACCTTGCTCACTTGGTTCTGTTTTTGTGGGCGGCAAGTTCCACTGCTCTGCTCATCTGGACGATGCGGGCACTCCTTGGCGCAACGCTCAAGTTTGATGAATTCATCCGCGAGATCCAGAGGCTGAACCTGTCACTCGGTAGCGACGAGTGGCCGTAACCGCTCAATTGATTCAGTTGAAATAGTTCCAAATAAATCAACAGAGGAATGATCATTGTCTGCACGGATATCCCGAAATGCGGGAACGCTTTGGCGCGCCCTCAAAACCCCAAGCGCGAGTGGAAACTCGCTCTCGCGTTCGCAAGTGGCGCTGGCTTCAAGAACAGGTGCTAGCCTCTCTAAGCTGAAAGACGCCTCCAAGCGGCAGGCAGCGGGTGCAACTTCAAACCTGCAAAAGAGGGAGAGTGCCCATGGTGCCAGCTGATGCGCAGCCATTGCTGATTGAAGGATACGCCAGCCGCTTTGATGAAGTGGATGATGGTGGTGATAGGCTTCAACGCGGCGCCTTCCTGCGCTCGCTTATGAGTAAGCCGGTAAAGGACATCAAGATGCTCTGGCAGCACGATCCGGCCAAACCTATCGGGCGGTGGTTGGAGGTGGCGGAAGATGCCACGGGCCTGTTTGTGAAGGGGGTGTTGCTGCCGTCACTTTTGCAGGGGCAGGAGGCGTGTGTACTCGTGCGTTCCGGTATCCTTGATGGGCTTTCTATCGGTTTTAAAACGCGCCGTTCAAAAAGGTCTCAGCGCTCCGGCGTGCGCGAAGTGCAGGCGGTCGATCTTTGGGAAATATCGCTCGTCACCTTCCCGCTTCTCACGAGTGCGCGCCTCAACACAGTGCCCGAGTAAGTGCCCTTAGCGCTTCGCAATGTTTTCTCTCAGCCACCTTCGGGTGGCTTTTTTATTATGGTGAAAGAGGAATATAATCCTATGAATGTGAAAAATGCTCCGCAGCTAGAAACGAAGGATCTGGCAAGAAAGGCAGCGCCAGCATCCGCTCCCTCTCATGCCTCTGCTGTTGGTGGTGGCGACGATGCACCTAAGGCGCTTGATCAGCTGCTCAACCTTTTTGAAGAGTACCGGCAGGTCAACGATGAGCGTCTTGAAGCGATTGAGCGCAAGGCGCAAGGCGATGTGTTGGTGGATGAAAAACTCGCCCGCATGGATGCTGCCATCGAGCAGTACACCCGCCGCATGGACGAGATGTCCCTAAAGCACGCACGGCCCAGCCTTGGTGGTAAGTCACCCGATATCGCCTCGCTAGAGGCCAAGCAGCACACCAGCGCATTCCGCTCCTATATGCGCAGTGGCGATGAGGGGGCTCTACTCTCCATCGAGCAGAAGGGCTACTCCGCATCCGTTCCGCGCGACGGTGGCTACATGGTGCCGGAGCAGGTGGAAGCGCAAATCCTCTCCCGCCTTGAGGCGGTCTCCCCAATGCGCTCCATCTGCTCCACTTTGCAAGTTGCAGGCAATGCCTTTCGAAAGCTGACATCGGAAACTGGACCGGTAACAGGCTGGGTAGGCGAAGGGGCAGCGCGACCTGAAACGGCAAGCTCTGCGTTAGCTGACCTGTCGTTCCAGACCATGGAACTCTATGCAATGCCTGCTGCAAGCCAGACGCTTCTCGATGATGCTGCCATCAACGTGGATGAGTGGATCGCCGCTGAAGTGGAAGGCGCATTTGCAGAGCAGGAGACAGACGCCTTTATTGCAGGGGACGGCCTTACCATGCCTAAGGGGCTGCTGAGCTACACCACGGTTGATGATGCTACGTGGAGCTGGGGTAACATCGGTACCATCAATACCGGAGCAAACGGTGCCTTTGCCAGCGCTAACCCCGGTGATGCTCTCATCGATCTGATCTACGCCGTCAAAGCTCGGTACCGCCAGAACGGCACGTTCATGATGAACCGCAACACGCAGGCGGCCCTTCGCAAGCTTAAAGACGGGCAGGGCAACTACCTGTGGCAGCCGCCTGTTGTGGCAGGCGGTAATGCAAGCCTGCTGGGTTATCCGATTGTGGAAGTGGAAACCATGCCGGACTTTGCTGCTAGCAGTACGCCAATCGCCTTTGGCGACTTCAAGCGTGGCTACCTGATCGTTGACCGTCTCGGCGTTCGTGTCCTGCGTGATCCTTACTCCAGCAAGCCGAATGTCCTGTTCTACACCACCAAGCGTGTTGGCGGCGGCGTGCAGGACTTTGACGCGATCAAGCTGCTTAAAGCCGCTGTCTAGGCATTAACGCCTCTCCCCATCCTGATCTGATCCAACCTTCAATGAGGGCCGCAATGTCTACGCTCCTGCTTACCCCTCCGGCTACAGAGCCGGTAACGCTTGCTGACGTCCATATGCATCTTCGCCTTTCACACACCCATGAAGATGGCCTGCTCACCACGTTGATTAAGGCAGCGCGTCAACAGGTGGAGCAAAAAACAGGGCGTGCCCTCATTGCTCAGAAGTGGAGACTGTACCTTGATAAACTTCCTCAAGACCGTTGCATCCGCCTTCCCCATGCACCGCTGGCCAGCCTTGTCGAACTTAGCCTCTACGATCCGTCGGGCATGCAGCATGTCATCGGGGCCGGACAAATCCTCACAGACCCCGCATCCAACCCGCCCCGCGTTAAACTTCAAGGACCTGTTCCATTCGCTCTTCGGGAAATGATGGGCGTGGAGGTGGACTATATCGCCGGATATGGTTCGCTTCCTGAAGAAGTGCCGGAGAGCCTGCGCACCGCAGTGCTTATGCTGGTCGCATTCTGGTACGAGCGACGAAGCCATGTGGAGGACGGTTTGCTTACGGGCCTCATACCTCATGGCTTCGACGCCGCGCTTTCTCCCTACAAGGTCCTGCGCCTATGAGCGGTCGGTTATCCCTAAAGGTACCGTTCTTTCTAAAGCGCCGGAATGTCATCAACGCAAGCGGTGGTGAACAGCAGATCGCTTGGGTGGATGAGGGGCTTGTGTGGGCGCATGTCTCGGAAGGGCGGCTGGCCCGCACCGTTGAGAGCGAGAGGGAGGCGCAAGACGCCACCCATCGCGTGATCATTCGCCGGTTGGAGAGCGTTGAAGCTGGCTGGCGGTTGGAGAGTGATGGCTTCAACCTCACCATTTTGGCAGTCAGCCAGCTTCCCGCTGACCCTCGTTTCACCAAGCTGCTTTGCAAGGAGGAAAACCCGTGACCATTCTTGATGTGAAGCGGGCGGTTATAGACCTGCTGAAAGCGGGGGCCGGATGGCCTGCAAGTATTGGCTCGCCGCCCCGCCTTTATGACGGTGCTCCGGCCAGCGTGGCTCTGCCCTACGGCTCGGTATTGGCAATGGAGGCAAAGCCGCTGGACGGTGATGCCACACCAACGATGGCGGTCCGCTTTGAGCTCTCTTTCTTCTCCAGAGCGCCAAGCCGCGATGAGGCCGAAACACTCGCCGGCACTGCAAGGGAACTGCTTCAAGACGCGGTTCTGCCAATGCAGGCAGGCAATGCCTTTGTACTTTTTGAAGGGGCATCAAGTGATCTGCTTAAGGACCGGAAAACCTTCCGCACCCGCCTTCGTTTCAAAGCCGTCGGCCCCTGATCCTTTGCCAGTTCCAATCACACTCATTTGGAGGACATCATCATGCCTGCTCAAGCGGGAAAAGACCTCTTGCTCAAACTGGATCGAAACGATCTGGGCACCTTTGAAAGCGTTGCGGGCCTGCGTAGCAAAAAGATCGCGCTCAATGCCCGCAGTGTGGATGTAACAACAACCGATAGTGCTGGCGGTTGGCGTGAAATTCTGGAAGGAGCGGGTGTTCGCTCAGCCAGTATTAGTGGCAGCGGTATCTTTAAAGACAGCAATGCCGATGCGCTGGTTCGTGAAGTCTTCTTTGCGGGTCTGAATAGACCATGGCAGATCATCATTCCGTCATTCGGCACAGTATCGGGTCTCTTCCACCTTGCCGCCTTGGAGTATGCCGGTGAGTTTGCCGGAGAGCTGACCTACGAACTGGCACTGGAGTCGGCAGGTCCTGTCACCTTCACGCCGCAGGTGGTGTGATGGCAAATCGGTATCGCGGAGAAATTGAAGCTGAGCTGGACGGTAAATCCTACACGCTGGTGCTCAACCTTGGCGCTCTTGCTGAGCTGGAGGATGCTTTCGCCTGCAAAAACTTGAGCGAACTTGCAGGTGTGTTCTCTGCTGGCTCGCTAAGTGCAAAGGATATGCAGATCATCTTGGCTGCTGGGCTGAGAGGGGCAGGGCACGAGGTCTCGAATAACGAGGTAGCCCGAATGCACTGTAAGGACGGCGTATTGGGTCTATCCAGAATTGTCGCTCGACTTCTGAGTGAAACGTTCGGCGTCGTTGGTGAAGCCGAAAGCTCCAACCACCCGTAGGCGGCGGGACGCCCGAGAGTGACCCTTTCCCATGGTCAGAGCTAATGCAGCTCTTTTTGGGAAAATTGGGTTGGCGGCCCCGCGACTTCTGGGGTGCAACGCCGAAAGAGCTGGCGAGCATAATTGGCAGCAATCAAAGCCAGCCGCCACTCACTGGTGAAGCTCTCCAAAACCTCATGAAGCAATACCCAGACAAGCAGGAGTGCTCCCGTGCCTGATTTTGAAAACGATAGTCCCATCGAGGCAGAAAAAGCCCGTGAGTTGGAAAACACGATGCGCTCCATCGAGGCGCTCTCCAAATCCTTTAGCAAGCAGCTAACAAGTTCGCTCTCACAAGCCGTAACGAACGGTCGCCAACTGAAAGACATATTCTCGGAGGTTGCCTTGTCGCTGTCCAAGACGGCGCTAACGGCGGCCTTGCAGCCTGTGCAACAAGGCATTGCCGATGTCATGAGCGGCGCAATCTCGGGCTTGCTTGGAGGTATCGGAGGGGGAGCTGCTGAAAGTGTTCAGCCTTTTGCCAAAGGCGGCGTTGTAAGCCGACCCACTTACTTTCCCATGTCGGGCGGAGGTCTTGGTCTGATGGGAGAAGCGGGCGCGGAAGCAATACTGCCCCTGCAACGGGGAAGCGACGGCCGGCTAGGCGTTGCCACAAGCCAAGGCGCACACACACCATCGGTGAACATTACAGTTGTTGCGCAGGATCTTGGGAGTTTCGAGCGTTCGCAAACGCAAATCGCGAATATGGTTGCCCGCGCCGCCGGACGGGGACAGCGCGGGCTATGACGCCGGCTTGAAGAGGAGGGACTCAAGAACCGACGTATTCCGTAGGGCTAATATTGGCTTAGCCCAACCCATGTAGGTACAACTGCCTACACAGGCGCGAATTCCTCTACACTATTATTTTTTATGGGTTTTTCGTCCTTGAGGCATGTCAAAGAAAGCAAGTGGCATGAGCACCTTTGTAGAAAAGCGTTTCCCCGTTTCCATCGGCTTTGGAGCAAGTGGCGGACCTGTCCGGCGCACTCGTATTTTTACTTTTGCGAACGGGCGAGAGGTCCGTTCAAGTTCGTGGGCAGCTTCCCGTAGACGTTATGATGCAGGAACCGGCATTCGCTCGCTAAAGGACTTGCAGCAGGTGCTGGCGTTTTTCGAAAAGACGCAGGGGCCACTTAAGGGTTTCAGGTTCAGAGACCCGTTTGACCATTCCACCGCTGGAGCAAGTGGCATCATAAGCGCAACAGACGTAGTGATCGCCTCTGGTGATGGCAGTACCTCAAGCTTTCAGCTGGTAAAACGCTATGGAACTCACCCTGATGAGAGCGTACGAACCATACGAAAACCGGTAGGAGCTTCCGTAAAACTAGCGATCAATAACTCACAGAAAACTGTGGGTACGGATTACACGTTGAACGCAGAGACAGGCGAGGTCCAATTTCTCTCCGCTCCACCTGCGGCTGGTACGGTTATTTCCGCCGGTTTTGAGTTCGATACCCCTGTGCGTTTTGAGAGTGATCAGCTGGAAGCGAGCCTCACTCACTTTGAGGCAGGGCAGTTGCCCTCCATCCCGCTTATCGAGATCAGCAGCACCTAACATTTCATCATCTTTCCGAGTTGAGGAGCCTTTCATGCGGTCCCTTCCATCCCCTTTGGCTGAGCATCTTGAGCAAGAAGCGCAGACAGTCGCTTATGGCTGGGTGTTTACCCGTTCAGACGGCGTGACCTTTGCGTTCTCCGATCATGATTGCCCCGTGACTTTTGCTGGCCAGACTTTCGAGCCCGCGCTGGGCGCTCTGCCAAGTGCAGCGCAAATGGGGCCAGATATGGCGATAGGCTCTCAGGAAGTAGCAGGAGTGATCTCCTCCCTTGCACTGGCAGAGAAAGACCTTGCCGCCGGTCTTTGGGATGACGCGCAAGTCGAGGTCTACCTGTTCAATTGGCAATCTGCTGAAAGCCAGCATGTTCTCATCAGGCGGGCTGTGGTTGGTGAAGTCGTAAGGCAAGGTGAAACGTTTCGCGCTGAACTGCGCGGCCTTAGCCAGCAGATGGACGATATCAAAGGCCGTGTTTTTTCCCACCAATGCAGCGCTCTGTTGGGGGATGGGCAATGCACTGTGGATCTGAGCGCTGTTCCAAACCGCTATGTAGGGCAGGTTTTTGAGAAACAAAGCAACGCAGTTGAAGTGGTGGTTTCCAATGCGCAGGAAGCGCCTGCCAATTGGTTCGCATCAGGTCTGCTTGAGATCATTGACGGGGAAGGTGCAGGAGCGAAACTGCAGATCGCCTCTAGCCGCCTTGCGGGTGGCAAACATCTTATAAGCCTCTGGCTGCCTTCTCCGTTTGAGTTGCAGCAAGGGCAGTCCGCTGCGTTGATCGCAGGCTGCGACAAGTCTTGGGGCACGTGTGCAAGCAAGTTCTCAAACACGGTGAACTTTCGCGGGTTCCCTCACATGCCCGGCAATGATTTTGCGCTCTTTGGACCCGATAGCATCTCCGGCCAAAACAATGGCAGCAAGGTGGTGGGCTGAGCATGACAACAATCGCGACCACTGCCACCCTAGACACCATGTCTGCGCAAACAGTCTTGAAGGTAACCCGACCATGGCTCGGCACGCCTTATCGTCATCGAGCCTCTTTGAAAGGGGTGGGCTGTGACTGTCTTGGCCTGCTTCGCGGTGTATGGCGCGGCCTCCATGGGGATGAGCCGGAACCGTTGCCCGCATACTCGCCCCATTGGGCGGAGGTGGGATGCACTGAAACATTGCTTGATGCAGCAAGAGCTTATCTGGTGCCTTCAGCACCAGCAGCTCAACCGGACGCAGGAGATGTCATAGTCTTTCGCTGGCATCCCAAAGGGCTATGCAAGCACCTTGGCATCATGAGCGGCCCTGATCGTTTTATTCATGCGTATGACCGGATTGGCGTGGTTGAAACTGCCCTTGTTACGGGTTGGCGCCGCCGCATTGCCGCTGTCTTTCGTTTTCCCAAAACACCGGAGCTAAAACCATGGCAACGCTGATCCTTTCAAATGTCGGCTCCGCTGTTGGCGGTGCTCTTGGTGGTCCGGTTGGCGCTATGCTAGGCCGCGCTGTCGGCGCGATGGGTGGATCATTTATCGATCAGTCCTTGTTTGGTAAGAGCCAGAACCTTTCCCAAGGCAGGTTGGGTGATGCGCACCTACAGACCTCGGCAGAAGGACGAGGCATTCCGCGCGTGTATGGCCGTACTCGCATTTCCGGCGAGATCATCTGGGCAACACGCTTTGAGGAAGAGATCACCAAAGAAAAACAAGGCGGTAAATCAGCTGCCCCTTCTTCAACCATTGAAAACCATCGCTACTACGCCAATATGGCTCTTGCTCTATGTGAGGGGCCTATTAGCGGCATTGGCAGAATATGGGCTGATGGTAAGGAGCTGGATCAGGAAAAGGTTGGGGTGCGTTTCTACAAAGGAGACTATGCCCAATTGCCGGACCCTCTTATTGAAGCAGTGCAGGGAAGTGCGCCCGCCTATCGCGGCACCGCCTATCTAGTCTTTGAGCGCTTTCCGGTTGGTGCCTATGGAAACCGCATTCCCCAGTTCTCCGTTGAAGTCATCCGAAGCATTGAGCCGCTGGAAAAGATGATCCGTGCAGTCACCATCATTCCCGGCGCGGGTGAGTTTGCATATGCATCAGAAGAAGTGCTGGCAACGAACCAACGCGGCACCACCACGATCAACCGGCACCAGTTCGCAGCGGGCTCTGATTGGTCCCGCTCATTGGATGAACTGCAAGCACTCTGTCCCAATCTGGAGAGCGTCGCGCTGGTTGTGAGCTGGTTCGGTGATGACCTTCGGTGCGGGCATTGTACCATCAAGCCCAAGGTTGTTGCTGCCAGCAAGCAAACGATACCCCTTGAGTGGTCTGTGGCGGGTATCAATCGCTCCCAAGCCGAAGTGGTCAGCTACATTGAAGGTAAGGCCGCTTATGGCGGAACCCCCAGCGATATAAGCGTGCAGCAAGCGATAGCTGACCTTAAATCGCGTGGCCTGAAGGTGATGCTTTATCCATTCCTGCTCATGGATATAGCTCCCAATAACGGTTTACCTGACCCTTACGGAGGAACCGAGCAATCTGCATTTCCGTGGCGGGGAGAGATAACGTCCGCGTTGCATCGCAGCCAAGCTGGTTCAAGTAATGGTACCGCAGCCGCTGGAAGCGAGGTGGGTAGCTTTGTTGGCAACGGGGCAAGGTGGGATTATCGCCGCCTCATCCTGCACTATGCCCAGCTTGCAAAGGATGTTGGCGGAGTTGACGCGTTTCTCATCGGTACCGAGCTTGTTGGCTTAACCACCATTCAGGATGATACAGGCAACTTTCCTTTTGTTTCTGCCCTTTGTCAGATCGCTCAGGATGTGAAGGCTATTTTGCCAACCTGTCAGCTATCCTACGCCGCAGACTGGACAGAGTACGCGGGCTTTAAACCAGCAGATGGCGAGCTTCGCTTTCCGCTCGATCCTCTTTGGGCAGAGGATGCAATCGACTTTGTTGGTATCGACAACTACCTGCCGCTTTCTGATAGTCGCCCGGATGATGATCCAGCAACGCTCTACGATGTTACAGAGCTTCAAAAGGGCATTGCAGGCGGTGAATATTTCGACTGGTATTATGCAAGCCATTCGGATCGTCAAAACAAGACAAGAGCGCCCATAACCGATGGGGCCTATGGCAAACCTTGGGTCTTTAGGCAAAAGGATCTGGTGAGCTGGTGGCAAAACCAGCACTACGAACGACGCGGTGGTGTTGAGGATACGCTTGCAACCGCTTGGGTGCCTCAGTCCAAACCAATCTGGTTTACCGAACTTGGCTTTCCAGCAGTGAGCCATGCAGGTAACCAGCCTAACACCTTTTATGATCCTAAGTCCTCTCAGAGCCGTTTTCCGTGGTTCTCCAACGGCCAGCGTGATGATCTCATTCAGCGAAGGTCACTAGAGGCAACTTTGAGCCACTGGGGTGAGGCCCATAGCGAAGGCGATGCGGGGCCTAATCCTGTCTCGCCTCTCTATGGCGGCCCGATGATCGCAAGTTCCAACATCTTCGTTTGGACTTGGGATGCACGGCCGTTTCCTGCTTTCCCCAGTGCAACTGAAGTTTGGGGTGATGCTGAAAACTGGCAGTTCGGTCATTGGCTACAGGGGCGTCTGGGTTCGTGCAGCGTTAAAGGACTCATCGGTCAACTCGCTACTGACTTTGATATTCCGTTAGACCGGCTGAAACTCGGGGAAGTGACCGGTCACGTCGACGGGTTTGTCATCGCCCGTCCGTCGTCCTTTAGAGAGGCGGTGGAAAGTATCGCCCCTGTTTATGGTCTGCTTGTTGCTGATCAAGGCGAACACATCCGATTTTTGTCGCCCGCCATTACCGCAAACACACCCATAGCCATGAGCATCGGACTGGGGCAGGTGGTGGAGGACAAAAACTCTGAAGGGCCGGTGAGGTTACTTCGTCAGGAGGATGGAGCTTTGCCGTGTGAGCTGCGCCTGGATGCTTTTGATCCACTTGCGGACTTTGCACCCTATTCTATCTCATCACGCAACACCCAAACACAAAGCGGGCGAACAGCAACCTTGAGCCCAAGCCTGTGTCTTTCAAAAAATACAGCGAGTACCTTACTAGGCGCTCGTCTCCAGCAGCTTTGGCAGGCGCGCGAACGTGCGTTTTTCTCACTGGCGGGAACGAACGCGACGCTTCAGGTCGGTGATGTTGTGCACCTGCAAGAGGACGTGATGCCCAATGGTGCAGCTGGCGGTGATTTCCGCATTGTCGAGATGGAAAGCGGCGATGTTCTTTCTATTGAGGCTGAACGTCTGGATGCTCTGGCTATCACGCAGATGATCCAAACCGCCTCTCAAACCAGCCGCTCGACGGCCCAACAAACACAGCGGGTTGGGCCGCCGGAAGTTGTTATTGCCAATCTTCCAGCCTTTCGCGAATCTATTGCGCAAAGCGGAGCGCCGGTCATTGCCGTTGCCAGTCAGCCTTGGGCCGGGCGGGTTGATGTTTTCATGGTTGGGGCCAGTCAGAGCCTGACCCTCGTGGCATCCTGCGACAAACCGGCGCTTATGGGGACGCTGAAGGCAGACCTACCTTCAGGGCCAGTGTGGCGGTGGGATGAAGGAACTCATTTTGACGTCGAGATCGCCCAAGGCAGCTTGGAAAGCCTCTCGAAGGAAGAAGTTTTAGCTGGCGGTAATCTGTGTGCTGTGGGAACAGATGAGAACGGCTACGAAGTGCTTCAGTTTAGAAATGCGGAGCTAATCGGAGAGAGTACCTATCGCCTCTCTGGCCTTTTGCGCGGGCAGCTTGGCACAGAGGGACACGCTTCGACTGCTCATCAAGCGGGCAGTCGCTTTTTGATGCTGAACGACGCGCTCGTCGATTTGCCTCTCCCATTGGATGCTCTCGACTTACCGGTCACTCTAAAAGCGGTTCCTTCAGGCTTTGGAGTAGATAGTCTGCAAGCGGTGAGTAGAACCCACACCCTTAATGCGTTAGCGCTGAAACCTATTGCTCCTGTCCATATTAAAGCCGTCCGTCTTTCAAACGACGATATCCACTTTGTTTGGAAACGCAGAACAAGGTTCGGCGGAGATAGCTGGGCCTTGGCAGATGTTCCGCTGCATGAAACGGAAGAACAGTACCGCCTAAAATTGGGTTTAGGAGCGCAGCCGGTTCGCGTATTTGAACCTAGAGAAACAGGTGCGCTCTACACGCGGCAACAACAATTAGATGATTTTGGAGCCTTGGCACACGCATTTGATGTGCATCTTTGTCAGCTTTCGCCAGTTTTGGGGGAAGGAATTATTTATCACCACACCATAAACATCCTATAACCAACTATTGGAGCGCACTTGTGAAAGTGGTGTTCATTTGTGGTTCAGGCAATTTGCGATACAAGCCAGAGTATGACGAAAAAACGATTTCTATCAGGATGTGTGGCCGTGCTTTTGGCGCTTGGGCTGGTTACAGCCGATGTTGCCGTCGCATCGGCCAGCTGCTTGTCTCCGCAGCAAACCCGCCAAGCTGTTAACAGCGGTCAGGCCCGTCCATTGGGGTCGTTGAATGTCGGTGGCGGCCAAATTGTTTCTGCTCAGCTGTGTCAAAGAGGGCGCGGGCTTGTATACGTTCTCAAGGTTCTTAAGAACGGCAAGGTGCAGAACGTAACCGTAGACGCGAAGTCCGGTCGGGCGACGAGATAAAGTTTCAGGGAGGCAGGCAACCATGCGGATACTTGTTGTAGAGGACGATCTGGATCTTAATCGCCAGCTTTGTCAGGCGTTGGAAGAGGCAGGATACGTTGTCGATAAGGCATTCGATGGCGAGGAAGGTCACTTTCTCGGCGATACCGAGCCATATGATGCAGTTGTGCTGGATATTGGTCTGCCGCAGATGGACGGTCTGAGCGTGCTTGAACGGTGGCGTCGCAGCAACCGCAATATGCCGGTCCTCATTCTCACTGCCCGTGATCGTTGGAGTGATAAAGTCGCTGGTATTGATGCAGGCGCTGATGACTATGTTGCCAAGCCTTTCCATATGGAAGAAGTGTTGGCACGGGTTCGCGCGCTGGTTCGCCGCGCAGCTGGCCTTGCCTCAAACGAAATTGTTATTGGCGATGTCGTTCTAGACGTTCGCGCAGGTAAGGTGACACTGGCCGGACAGGCCGTGAAGCTCACCAGTCACGAGTTCCGTCTGCTTTCCTATTTGATGCACCACAAGGGGCGCATCGTTTCTCGAACTGAACTTGTTGAGCACCTCTACGATCAGGACTTTGACCGCGATTCAAACACGATTGAAGTGTTCATTGGCCGCCTCAGAAAGAAATTTGGCGGAAACCTGATTGAAACAGTGCGAGGTCTTGGATACCGCGTCCAAGAAGAAAATGCCTGATACAAAGAAAATCGCAAAAAGCTGGCGTCTCTGGGGTGAGGGACGCCTTCCTCTTTCATGGCGCTTAATTCTTGTAGCTGCCATTTGGTCCATGGTCACGCTGTTCGTGGCTGGCTGGATTCTTGTTGCGCTGTTTCGGGGCGCAAGCCTGCAAGCGCTCGATGATCAGTTGAACGTGCATATGACTGCGATCATCCAGTCTATGGCCCGTGACCTCCCAGGGCCTCCGCGCCGTCCATCCAATTTGGGTGAAGCGCGTTTTGAGCTACCTGTATCCGGCTGGTATTGGACTATAAGAGATGGACAGCAGAACCAATCTGTTGTTTTCGATAGTCTTTCTTTGTTTGGTGATCAGCTGAACCTGCCGCAACTTCCTAAAAATGGGAAGCACCCGAAGTTTATAGTGGGGCCGGGCGGGCAAGAGCTTCGGCTCGTAATGCGCCGGATCGAGTTTAGCGGCGGCAAAAGCTATGTGATTGCAGTTGCTGGAAGCACGAAGGAAGTTACAGAGCGTACCGCAGGGTTTGCGCGTGTAGCTGGCCTTACCCTCATGGCACTGGGCTTCGGCCTAATTGGGGCCATCATTTTGCAGGTCCGATACGGACTTTTGCCGGTTAACCGTCTGGCCCAATCCTTATCAAATGTGAGGCGTGGTGAGGCCGATAACATCGACGAAGACATGCCGAAAGAGCTTAAGCCGCTCGCGGTGGAGCTAAATGCGCTCATCAAGTCCAACCATGAAATCGTCGAGAGAGCCAGAACGCAGGTGGGCAACCTCGCCCATGGCCTAAAAACACCTTTGTCTGTGATTACCAATGAAGCAAACGTTCGAGACGATCCGCTTGCCCGCAAGGTGATGGAACAGACCGATATGATGCGCAACCAGATCAATCACTATCTGGAGCAGGCGCGTATGGCAGCACAGCGCCGCGTCATCGGTGTTTCTTGTGAGGTTGAACCGGTGGTTCGCCGGCTTGCCAATGCCATGGAGAAAATCCATCGCGACAAAGATCTCGACATCGTGGTGAAAATCGATTCTGGCCTGACTTTTAGAGGTGAGCAGCACGATCTGGAGGAAATGGTCGGTAACCTTCTGGATAACGCCTGTAAATGGTGTGATGGAAATGTCACGATAGAGGGTAAAAGCACTGAGGGCGAAGAGGGTGGACGGGAGCTTTTACTGCTCGAAATCCTCGATGATGGGCCGGGTTTGAGCGCTGAACAGAAGGAAAAGTCCCTTAAAAGGGGTCGCAGGCTGGATGAAAGCGTGCCTGGATCAGGGCTCGGTCTATCAATTGTTGTAGATATTGCAGAGGTTTACGGCGGAAAGTTCTCTTTGGCCGATTCCCCGATGGGTGGTTTGGGTGCGATCTTGGAACTTCCTTCAATTTCGGCAGCTGCTAAGTAGATCAACATATTGCGACCTTTTAGTCCTAAGGTAATGGTAGTAATACAAAGCAGCTTTTCGGGGATGTTTTCCTGAAGAAGTTGCTGGCATATGTCACGGCGTTTTTTGGCAAGAGGTTGGGAGGCTAAACCAGAAACCGACAACTGCACGGAATTGAGCGTAACTTGGGTATCACGAGGCAGATAAGATGAAGCTTTTCAGTACATTGACGACAGTGGGAACTGTGTTGTTGCTTGCTGCTTGCTCAACATCTGGTGATGCCGGTGTAGACAAACGCTCTTCTATCGGTTTTTGGTCCTCTGAAAGCGCTCAGCCTACGGCAGCCCATGCGGCAATAGACGATGCCCTCAGTGATGAATTGCTGACGGTGCTTGCTAGCCACGATTCCAAAAGTGCTATTCAGGCGCAAGCTAATGCACTGGAAGGCTTTGAGGACGGCGCCTCGGTTAACTGGAGAAACCGTAGCTCGGGTATTCGCGGCGTCGTTACCAGCGGTCCTGTCTATTACATCAATGAAAAAGCCTGCCGCGATTACAAGCACATCATCTATCTTCGTGATTATATGAAAACCTTCAAAGGTGCTGCCTGTAAGGAAGGCAAGGAGTGGGCACTTTTAGGCTAACCCGCCTGAGCGACCAAACTTCACCTGAATGATATTCAATAACAATTGATTAAGCATATTTACCGATAACTTATCAGGCTATCTGATTTGTCGGGGTGGATATGGTTGCGACAGCATTAAAGGCTCAAAAACTCGGGAGCTTTCTCGGAGCGTTATCTCCAAGGGCGTTGAAGATGCTGGTTGGCTCTATTGAGGCCGCAGCGCTTAAAGGCCAGAGCGTTCCTGATGCGCCTCTCATCCTGTCGCTTGCGCAGGGCCTTTTGCGCGGAACCAGCGTCCCGATCATGCCCACAAAGCGCGGGTCATCCGTCAAGCGAAGCATTCTCAGCCCGCTACATCCGTTTCTTGTAAACGTTCCGCCAACCGTTCCCCAAGCAGGGATGGTTCCCAGAGCATTCCTGCCTCTGTTTTGGCAGTTGCTTGAAGATAGTAGGCCCGAGCTTTCTGAGAGCTGGCTGAATGGCGAGGAAGATGAGCGCAACGAGGAAAATTCTTCGTTAATTGAGGGGCTGCGTGCAGAAGTTCTAGCGGCTTTGGTTTCAATCGCTGAAGAGGCATCAACCTCCCCAGAACGAAAGAAACTGAGGCGTAAGCTCGGCGGTGAGCAAAATCTCGAATACTTTGGAGACCTGCGGCTCGTGCTTGAGCGGGCGAATGAGCTTGAGAAACTCCTGTCTGATTTGGGTGCTCTACCCAAAGCAGTAGTCGACCTTGAAGAAAAAACGCAGCTTGAGCCTCTTCGCGAATTTATAGATCAGCAGACCGATGTCACACCGCACGTCGCAATGCTGTTGTCTCATCTTCATTTTTCAGGCGTTGATGAGGTTGTTGCATTGGCCAAGGCACTCGCCAAAACCGATGATATGCGCAGCATCGCTTCAACGCCCTATGCCTCTTTCGTATCTGTAGCTATTGCTAGGGTTGAAGTGTCGCTCGTAGATGCTTCCCATTGGAGAGAGGAACTGTTCGGTGAGATCGCCTATCCAGAAGCCTTGAGGGCCGCTCTCGATCAGTTGGAGGCCTTTGATGTTGCCGCAGACCTTGAGACCGTTCGGACTTGGAAGACACGTCTATCGGACATTAAAAAGAGCGTCTCGAAACAGTTGGTTAGTGATTTCTCAGCTTTGCCCACACAACTAGAACTGCTGTTGTGCAAGAGCGAAAAAGATCAGCACAAAGATACCAAGGCGCTTCAAAAAAAGTGTCTGCGCACGCTGACAATTGTGGGATATACAAGGCACTTCGCTGACCTGCTGGGTATGAATGGCCAGCTGGATAAACTAGAGGCCCAGATCGAGGCGCTCTTTACGAAGGGCGTTGAAGGGGCCATTCACGAGATTGTCCACGGCTCTGTTGAGGGGCATCACGACAATGTGATGCGATTGGATGCATCCATCTATCTGGCGCAAGCTTACTTTGGGTCAGAATATACCGCGCTGTTGAGAAAACGGAGAAATGTGGCCATAAAGCAATCTCAGGTTGGTTCTGTAACAGCTGTTGCCTCTTGAAGAATGTAGTGGGTTTCCTGTAGATGTGCGACAGCTGGACGCATGCGGCACAGTTGCCGTTTTACCTTGGAACTAGTCTATAATCACACCTATGACATTCTGGATTATTCTTGCTCTGCTCAGCTTGGTGGTTGCAATCGCCGTTTTGGTTCCGCTTTGGCGGGGCAAAACCGATACTGCCCGCGAGCGAAACGATGAAGCTGTTTTCAAGCAACAGCTTAAAGAGGTCGAACGTGACCTTGCCCGCGGCACCATCGATCCGTCTATGGCTGAAGCCGCTCGCATCGAGATTTCACGCAGGCTTTTGGAAGCACACCGTGAGAATTCACGCGATGAAGAAGAGGCTACTGGCTCTCTTCCGTTAAAACTTGCAAAGCTGTCCGTTGTAGTTGGTTTGCCCCTCTTGGCTATTGGTATCTATATGGGCGTGGGCGCACCAGGCTACGCAGATCAGCCGTTGGCTAAGCGCCTTGCAAACATGCCAGACCAAACTAACTTCGTAGAGCTTATTTCGCGTACTGAAGATCACTTGCGCCGTAATCCAGATGATGCGCAGGGGTGGTCCGTTATCGGTCCAGTCTACATGCGCATGGGTGCTTTCGACAAAGCGGTAGATGCGTTTGAGCGTGTCTTGAAAATCAGTGGTCCAAGTTCTGGTGCCCAGATGTCTCTGGCTGAAGCGCGTATCTTTGCAAACGATGGCATTGTAGATGCAAGTTCGGTCGCACTTTTACAGGCAGTGCTTGCAGAAGAGCCTGAGCAGATCAAACCGCGCTTCTATATGGCAATGGCACTTGGCCAAGCAGGCAAAAAGCAGGAAGCCGTTGAAGCTTGGAATAAGCTCATCGCAGAAGGCGCTGAAAATGAACCTTGGGTTCAGGCCGCTAAGGGTGAGCGCGCCGCTCTGCTCGACAACAATACGCCGATTTTGGCTCCTCAGCCTCCAGCAACCTCTGGTCCGTCTAAGGAAGATGTTGAAGCTGCTTCCCAGATGACCAAGGCAGACCGGGAAGCGATGATCAGCTCCATGGTCGATAGCCTGGCACAGCGTCTAGTAGACGATGGAGGCACCGTGGAAGAATGGAGCCGTCTCATTCGCTCTCAAAGCGTAATGGGGAACAAGGAAGCGGCAGTGAAGTCCCTTGAAAATGCCAAGCAAGCGTTTGCGGCAGATGCAGCTGCACTCAAGGTATTCAACGAGCTATCAACGCAGTTGGGTCTGGCAAATTAACAGTGAGCTCTGGCTAAAGAGAGCCAAGACACCCAAACCAACGTAAACCGGTGAATAGAAAGATCCGAGATGACGAGAAAACAGCGGCGCCTGACTTTGATTGGCTTGGCTGGTGTAGTGATTGCAGTTGCGACAGGGCTAATCCTTTACGCGCTGGACGATAAGATCGCGTTTTTTCAAAGCCCTAGCGACATTGCAGCCAACCAGATCGACGTTGGCCAGCGTATCCGGCTAGGCGGCTTGGTTTCTATGGATTCCGTTGAGACTTCAGATAGCGGCAGCGTTTCCTTTAAAGTGGAAGATGGCGGCGCCGATATCAAAGTTGTTTACGTGGGTATCCTGCCGGATTTGTTTAGAGAAGGCCAAGGCATCGTAGCAGAGGGCTTTGTTGATGAGGGCGGTGTGTTCCGCGCTGATCAGGTTCTTGCAAAGCACGATGAAAACTACATGCCAAAAGAGGTCTATGAGGCTCTCAAAGAGCAAGACCACGTTTACGATGACGAGACTTTGAAGCAGTCAAACTAACCAGTAGACGCGCAGAGTATGGCCAAGGAAGTATGGAGCCACAATGATTGTTGAATTCGGACACTTTGCACTGGTGTTGGCGCTCGTCGCCTCGCTCATCCAGTCTGTCTTTCCGGTCTGGGGCGCTGTGCGCGGAGATAGTCGCATGATGGCAATGGCATCGCCATTGGCCATAGCTATGTTCCTGCTCGTTCTTTTGTCCTTCTTCTGTCTGACTTGGGCTTATTTGACCTCTGACTTCTCGGTCATGAATGTCTTCCAGAACTCACACACCGATAAGCCTCTTATCTTCAAGATTTCAGGGGTCTGGGGCAACCACGAGGGATCTATCCTTCTGTGGGTGCTTATCCTTGTGTTGTTCGGTGCGCTGGTGGCAATGTTCAGCAAGAATATTCCCAATGCACTCAAAGCAACAGCACTTAGCGCTCAGGCATGGGTCAGCGCGGCCTTTCTTGCGTTCGTAATCTTCACGTCCAACCCGTTCCTACGCATTAATCAGCCTCCGCTTCAGGGCAGTGACCTTAACCCGATGTTGCAAGACATTGGCTTGGCTATCCACCCACCGCTTCTCTACGTTGGCTATGTAGGCTTTTCTATCGTCTTCGCCTTTGCAGTAGCAGCTCTTATTCTTGGCCGTATTGATGCAGCATGGGCGCGTTGGGTGCGCCCTTGGGTTCTGGTTTCTTGGATCTTTCTTACCCTTGGCATCGCTATGGGCTCTTACTGGGCCTACTACGAACTCGGCTGGGGTGGCTGGTGGTTCTGGGATCCGGTTGAAAACGCGTCCTTCATGCCGTGGCTCACAGGTACAGCTCTCCTTCACACAGCAATCGTGATGGAAAAGCGTAACGCGCTGAAGGTCTGGACTGTTTTCCTTGCCATTGTAACCTTCTCGCTATCCTTACTTGGCACGTTCCTCGTCCGCTCGGGTGTTTTGACGTCGGTTCACGCCTTCGCGGTTGATCCAACCCGCGGTCTATACATTCTTACCATTTTGATGGTGTTCATCGGCGGATCGTTCTCGCTGTTTGCATGGCGCGCTCCGCTGTTAAAGCAGGGCGGTATTTTTGCGCCAGTGAGCCGCGAGGGGGCGTTGGTTCTGAACAATCTGTTCCTGACAACCGCAACTGCCATCGTCATGTTTGGAACCCTTTATCCGCTGGTTCTGGAAGCGGCGACAGGCACTAAAATTTCAGTTGGTGCGCCATTCTTCAATCTCACGTTCGGCCCACTCATGATGCCGGTGCTGCTCGTGATGCCATTTGGGCAGCTTCTCGCTTGGAAGCGCGGTGATTTGTGGGCGGTCACTCAGCGGCTCGTTGCAGCTTTTGTGCTGTGTGTGATCGCGACCATTGGCCTTGCGTGGTTCTATGCTGGCTCAGGTGTTCTCGTCATCATCGGTTTTGGATTTGCGACGTGGGCAATCATCGGGTCGGTCTTCGAAATCATCGACCGCATGAACATTCGCCGCGTTGGCTTGGCAGGTGGCTTTAACCGCTTAAAGGGTATGCCGCGTACAGTTTGGTCAACGGCACTTGGCCATCTTGGTGTTGGCTTGACAGCTCTTGGTATCGTGACTGTTTCCGCGTTCGAGAGTGAAACAGTGCTGGTTATGCATCCAGGTGATACGGTTGAAAAGTCCGGCTATCATGTGACCTACGACGGCAGCTGGGATCAGCGCGGTCCAAACTACGTGGAACGCGTCGCGCGCTACACCATGCGCGATGGTGGCAACGTAGTGAGAGTTCTGGAGCCTTCCAAGCGTGTTTACAATGCATCGGGTACACCGATGACGGAGACAGCTATTGCGACTTTCGGGTTCTCGCAGGTCTACTTCGCTATTGGCGATAACACAGATGATGGTGGTCTGGTCACGCGTCTTTACATGAAACCGTTGATCACACTTATCTGGATTGGGTGTTTGATTATGTCTTTGGGCGGGTTTATTGCTTTGACTGATCGTCGCCTTCGTGTGGGTGCTCCAAAGCCTGCCCGTAAGAGCAACAGGCACTCACAACCGGCCCCAGCGGAGTAAGGCAATGAAGAAGCTGATATCAGCTCTTGCGCTCATGGTTATGTTTGCTGCATCGGGCCCAGCCCTTGCAGTGAACCCAGACGAGGTCCTCAAAGACCCTAAGCTGGAACAGCGAGCGCGTGATCTGTCGTTGGAAATCCGCTGCGTTGTTTGTCAGAACCAGTCCATTGACGACTCTAATGCAGATCTTGCAAAGGATCTGCGTCTTCTCGTTCGTGAGCGCTTGCAAGCTGGCGACAGCGACAAGCAGGTGCTGGACTATCTAGTAGATCGCTATGGAGAGTTTGTACTGCTTAAGCCGCGCATCGCCTCTCACACGCTTTTGCTTTGGATCGGTGGGCCATTGGTGCTGTTGATCGGCGGCTTTGTTATTTTCAGAAATATTCGGAAACAGCGCAGCTTGGGGCCTGACAAGGAAAAGTCAGGGCCGATCCCGCTTTCTGATGCTGAAAAGAAAGAGCTGGAAGAGCTGCTGAAGGATGAATAGGCAGCAGGAAATCATTCTCTCAAACTTGATTGATTTGTGAACGGGGCAGTTCATTAAACCTTGTTAGGGTGGGGCCAAAGATAACCTTTCAATAAAAAAGGTGCCCCATGACCTATCAGGCAGCGCAAAAGCTATCGTTCAAAGGCTCTCAAGGGTTCGAGTTGGCGGCTCTTCTCGATAAGCCAGAGGGTGAGCCAAAGGCATGCGCTCTATTCGCCCATTGCTTTACTTGCTCCAAAGACATCGCTGCAGCTCGTGAAATCGCCAGAGCTCTGACCAAGGAAGGTATCGCTGTACTGCGGTTCGATTTTACTGGGCTTGGGGCAAGTGAGGGTGAGTTTGCGGCAACCAACTTCTCTTCCAACCTGAATGATCTGGAATTGGCTGCAGACTATATGCGCCAGAATATGGAAGCACCCTCGCTTTTAATAGGTCATTCCCTTGGCGGCACGGCAGTGCTCGCAGTTGCTTCGCGAATTCCAGAGGTGAAAGCCGTTGTCACGATAGGTTCGCCAAGCAATGCGGCCCATGTGGTACATACGTTCGACGGCTCGCTTGATGAAATACGGGAGAAGGGGCAGGCGGAAGTTATTCTGGAAGCGCGGCCCTTCGTAATCAAAGAGCAGTTTATTGCAGACCTTGAAGCCCAAAATGTCGAAGCGGGTCTTGCCTCTCTTAAAAAAGCGCTTCTGGTAATGCACTCCCCAATTGATGCTACAGTGGGCGTTGAAAACGCAGCCAGAATTTTCGAGGCGGCCAAGCATCCAAAGAGCTTCATTTCACTCGATGATGCAGATCACCTGCTTAAACGTTCTCGCGATGCAGCTTATGCGGCAAGGGTAATAGCTGCGTGGAGCTCCCGCTATATGTGAGCAAACGCCGTTTAATGCCAATATTACAAATCTTTAATCTGGCAGATAGGTCTTTGTAATGTTCTGAAAGGTAGTGTCGTCATCAATAAGGAATTCTAGGAGCGGCCATTCCGTCCGCTACATCCCAGTTTGATGATGGAGATACTTGAATGAACAACGAGAGCAATATTATTGCCCTTAACACTAAGGCTGGTCAGCGCGCTAAGTCCAAGAGCCGCCTTCTCGCCGGAGCAATGGCTCTGGGTGTTACAGGTGCACTTATCGCTCCGCTTACCTTCGCGCCAGCACCTGTACTGGCCGAGCCTGTACGTGTAGAGGCTCCTGCAATGGCAAACTTTGCGCCGGTTGTAGAAGCAGTTCAGCCAGCTGTTGTTAGCGTGCGCGTACGTTCTGAAATTCAGCCTTCCAGCATGAGCGGTTCCATTCCCCCAATGTTCCGCGATATCCCAGAGGACCACCCTCTCAAGCGATTCTTTGACGGCTTCGGCTCTCAGGGCGGCAACGGTGAGGGCGAGCAGCGCAAAGCCCCTAAGCGCTATGGTCAGTCTCAGGGTTCCGGCTTCTTCATCTCCTCTGACGGCTATGTTGTAACCAACGAGCACGTTGTAGGCGACGGTACTGAATTCACCATCATCACGCAGGACGGTGAAGAGTATGACGCAACACTCGTAGGTGCTGACGAGCGTTCTGACCTTGCACTCCTGAAGGTCGATAGCGACAAAGACTTCACTTACGTAGACTTTGCGGAAGACGCACCAATGGTTGGTGAGTGGGTTGTTGCTGTAGGTAACCCTTTCGGCCTTGGCGGTACAGTTACTGCCGGTATCGTTTCTGCTCGCGGCCGTGACATCGGTGCAGGTCTTTATGACGATTTCATTCAGATCGATGCATCTGTAAACCGTGGTAACTCCGGAGGTCCTGCATTTAATATTCGCGGCGAAGTGATTGGCGTTAACTCTGCAATCATCAGCCCAAGTGGCGGCAACGTAGGTATCGCCTTTGCAATTCCTGCTGCAACCACCAAGAAGATTATCGAGGACCTGAAGGAAGACGGTACTGTTACCCGCGGTTGGCTTGGTGTTCAGATCCAGCCTGTAACCGAAGACATTGCTGAATCTCTTGGCCTTGAAAGCAAGGACGGCACGCTGATCGCCGAAGCTCAGAAAGACACTCCTGCTCAGGAAGCTGGTCTGAAATCCGGTGATATCATCCTCGAGGTGGACGGTAAGGCTATCAAAGGCCCACGTGAACTGGCCAAAACTATTGCTGGTTACTCGCCAAACACCACTGTTGAAGTGAAGTTCTGGCGCGACGGCGAAGTTGAAACCGTTGACGTGAAACTTGGCAACATTCCTGAGGAGCAGAAAGCTGCAAGTGCCGAGAAGAAATCCGGCAAAGCAACTGGCACAGCTCTGGTGGAAAGCCTCGGCATCGAGCTCGCAACTGCATCTTCGCAGGGCATTGAAAGCGACGGCGTTGTTGTCATGAGCGTAGAGCCGGACAGCCCAGCCGCTGAAAAAGGTCTGCGTAAAGGCAGCATCATCACTCAGGTGGCAAGCAAAAACGTGACCACCCCTGAGGAAGTTGCCGAGCAGGTTGAAAGCGCCAAGGAGCAGGGCCGTAAAGCCGTTCTCCTGCGCGTAGAAAACAATGGCAACACCATGTTTGTCGCCATTCCTTTTGAGGAAGCATAAGGCTCAAACGAGCTTAAGCGCTCACACTCTGGCGAAGTGATCCCCTTACACTTCTCAGTTCTGGTTTCAAAGTGAGCGCCATAAAACGTCGGGACACCTTACTGCCACGTTGTGGTGTCCCGACGCTCCTGTTTTATTTGCTGCCCTGTTAATTTTAGGCCCCCCCGATTACTGCGCAGCAAAGAAAATGGTGGTAGGTCCATCCTACCGCCTTTTTTGTTTTCCATCTGTTTCCTATCCTGCTGTAAATTTGAATTCCGTTAGGAAGCCATAAAAGGAAATTTCCATGAAAATCCTTGTGATCGAAGATGATCTGGAGGCCGCTCAATATCTTCTCAAAGCCCTGAACGAGGCGGGTCATACGGCCGATGTTGCAGGTGATGGGGAAGCGGGCCTTGATATGGCAATTTCTCAGGAATGGGACGTAATGGTAATCGACCGCATGCTGCCAAAGCGTGACGGTCTTTCTGTTATTGAAGAACTTCGCGCTACCGGTAACCACACGCCTGTACTAATCCTCTCCGCGCTTTCCCAAGTCGATGATCGTGTAACCGGCCTGCGTGCGGGTGGTGATGACTATTTGTCCAAGCCCTACGCGTTTTCAGAGCTGCTAGCACGCGTTGAAGCTCTTGGAAGGCGCAAAGCGCCAAACGCGGTTGAAACCCACCTTCGTGTCGGTGACTTGGAGCTGGACCGTCTGGCCCACACAGTTACACGGGCAGGGCAGGAGATCGTGCTGCAGCCTCGCGAGTTTCGCTTGCTTGAGTATTTGATGCGTAATGCTGGGCAGGTCGTAACCCGTACGATGCTGCTGGAGAACGTTTGGGACTATCACTTCGATCCGCAGACCAATGTGATCGACGTACATATTTCCAGGTTGCGTGCGAAGATCGATAAGGGGTTTGAAACCCAGCTTCTACAAACCATCCGCGGGGCAGGGTATACGATCCGTGACAGCGCTCACTAGACTTCTACGCACCACCGTATTTCGGCTGGCGCTCATCTACATTTGCTCGTTCACAGCACTCTCTGTGTTTCTGTTTGTGTTTATCTCACAAAACACAAATGCCTTAATGAGCCAGCAGGTCATACAGACGGTTGATGCAGAGACTAAAGGCTTGTCTGAGCGCTATGCTCTTACCGGTATAAACGGCCTTGTGCAGTCCATCGAGGATAGGGTGCGCAGGCCCGATGCCAACCTTTATCTGCTTGTTGACTTTGCCGGAAACTACATCACAGGCAACATATCCCACCTGCCGACAAAGTTTCTGGCAGAAGCTGATGGTGGCATCCAGTTCGTTCATTACAAGCGCATAGCAGCCCGCGATGCCAGTGAAAAAGACCGCAAGAAAGAGTATAGCGCTGCCGTTCGTATCTTTGAGTTGCCGGGCAATTTCCGCCTACTCGTTGGCCGTGATCTGGAAGAGCAAACCCACCTGCATGAGCTGCTAGGACAAGCGCTGCGATGGTGGCTGATCGTGATGATAGTCGTTGCTGCTGTAACTTGGTTCTTCGTGAACCGCCGCGTGTTGAAGCGTATTGATGACATCAGCATGACAAGCCAGAAGCTCATGCATGGTGATTTGTCAGACCGTCTCAAAGTGACCGGCACTGGCGATGAGTTCGACCGACTGGCGATCAACCTCAACAATATGCTCGACCGTATTGAAGAGCTTATGCGCGGACTTAAAGAGGTCTCCGACAACATTGCCCATGACCTTAAAACACCTCTTACGCGCATGCGGGGCAGGGTTGAGGCTGCCCTTCGTCAGAAGGGAACAGAGGAAGAAAACCGCCATGCTCTTGAAGAGACGCTGGTGGAGACCGACGAGCTAATAAACACCTTCAACGCCCTGCTGCGTATCGCGCGGGTGGAAGCGGGTTCATCAGGGGTCAAGCACCAGCGTATCAGTCTGTCTCATGTGGCCGAGGATATCTGCGAATTGTATGAACCGGTCGCAGAAATGGACGAGGTGGCCTTTACCGCAAAAATCGAACCGGAAGTTTACATTGAAGGGGATCGGGAACTGCTCTCGCAGGCGCTCGCCAACCTTATCGAAAACGCGTTGAAGTATGGTCGTCCCGAAGACGAGAGCCAACCGGCGAAGATCGATGTTGCGGTCTACCGCGATGGAGATACTGCCGTTTTGAGCGTTCAAGATAATGGTAAGGGTATTCCATCGGAGGATCGCGAGCGGGTATGTGACCGCTTTGTTCGTCTTGATCAAAGTAGAAACGAAGCGGGCTCAGGGTTGGGACTTTCCCTCGTAAAGGCAGTGATTTCCCTTCACTCAGGACAGCTTCTACTGGAAAGCGGGGAGCCCGGATTGAAAGCGACTTTGAAATTACCGGGGTGTGTGGCAAGAACTTCTGATAACAACTAGAGGGAGTAGCGGGCATGAATAGGCAGAGTGTAGACACGCCGCACGTTTTCACTGATTGCGGGCCGCTGTTGCATAACATCGCTATTCTTCCCGTCATTACCAATCCAGAGCGAGCCAGCAGCTTTCTGGATGATATGGCCAGCCGCGCAGAACGGCGCGAGGTTCTGGAGCGCTGGAACGTCGCCATTGCCGCTGATGCAAAGGTGAAGCCGTTCTTGGAAGGCGTTTTCGAGAATTCACCTTTCCTGCGTGAGATCGCCCACAGACGCCCCGAGTACCTTCTGGACGCCTTGGAATCTTCTCCAGCTGAAGCGTTGAAGAACATCATTGAGGGCGTGCTCTCAAACATTCCAGAGAGCGAAGCCGAATTGATGACGCGGCTTCGCGAGGCAAAGCAAAAGGTGGCGCTCACCACTGCAATTGCTGATATCAGCGGCTACTGGGTGCTGGAAGATGTGACAGGCGCCATCTCCAACTTTGCTGATGCCGCGCTTACTGCATGTCTTCGCTTCTGCCTTCAGGATCTGGAGCGCCGCGGCAAGTTCAAGGCAACGGACCCTACCGCGCCGGAAAAAGATGCTGGTTACTTCATTCTGGCAATGGGTAAGTACGGCGCGTTTGAGCTGAACTATTCCTCCGATATCGATCTCATCGTTTTCTATGAGCCTGATCGCTGCAAGCTAACGGACCCAAGTGAAGTTTCCGTCGAATTTGTGCGCCTTACCCGCCGCCTTGTGAAGTTGATGAACGAGCGCACCGGCGATGGCTATGTTTTCCGCACTGACCTTCGCTTGCGACCAGACCCGGGCGCGACACCGCTCGCTATCTCTGTTCCGGCGGCATTGGTCTATTACGAAAGCATGGGCCAGAACTGGGAGCGTGCGGCGCTGATTAAGGCGCGTCCATGCGCAGGCGACATTGAAGCGGGCGAGCAGTTCCTTAAAGAAATCCGCCCCTTCGTTTGGCGCAAATACCTCGACTATGCCGCGATCTCAGATGTTCACTCTATCAAACGTCAGATCCATGCTCACAAGGGCTTCTCCCGCATTCGGGTTGCCGGTCATAACGTGAAGTTGGGCCGTGGCGGTATTCGCGAAATCGAGTTTTTTGCTCAAACCCAGCAGTTGATTGCAGGCGGACGAAATCCTGCTCTACGGAACCGCCGTACGCTCGCAACACTGCGCGACCTTGTTGAACACAACTGGATCGACAGCAAAGTAGAGCGGGAGCTGGAAACCGCTTACCGCTATCTGCGCAACGTTGAACACCGCATCCAGATGATCAACGATGAGCAGACCCACATTTTGCCGAGTGATGAGGATGCGCTCGCTCGCGTCTATCACCTGATGGGCATCAAAGATCGTCAGGACTTTGCTGACGCCATTAGAGAGCAGTTCCAGATTGTGCAGCGCCACTACTCGGGCCTGTTCGAAAATGAACCGGATCTCACCAGTACGCTCGGCAATCTTGTCTTCACTGGCGATGATGATGATCCAGGAACAGTGGCAACGCTTTCTAGCCTCGGGTTCAAACGTCCTTCAGAGGCTATCCGTATCGTTCGTCAATGGCACTACGGCCGCTATCCGGCTGTACGCACCGCCAAGTCTAGGGAACGCCTCACAGAGCTGCATCCAGTGCTCGTTGATGCGCTTGCAAAAACGGAAAACGCTGACCAAGCGCTTCTTACGTTTGATGCGTTCCTGTCTCGCTTGCCAGCTGGCATCCAGCTCTTTGGCCTTCTGCGCTCCAACCCGCACCTGTTGAACTTGCTGGTGACCGTTATGGGCGTGTCTCCACGCATGGCGGAGATCGTTTCCCGCCGCGTTCATGTGCTGGATGCTGTACTTGAGCCGGCTTTCTTTGGTGATGTGCCCGATCAGAACGAGATTTACTCCGCTCTTCAAACAACCCTATCGCAAGCGCTTCACTACGAAGAGGTGCTGGATGTTGCTCGCATCTTCGTTCAGGAGCAGCAGTTCCTTCTGGGCTTGCGTCTGCTAACTGGCTCTATAACACCACTTCAGATGGGCGAGTGCTTGTCCTTCCTAGCTGAAAGCGTTCTGGAACAGGTTCTGGGCTGCGTACAGAGCGAATTGGAAGAAGCGCACGGCAAGGTGCCGGGAGCCAAGCTTGCGCTTCTGGCAATGGGTAAATTGGGCGGGCAGGAAATCACCTGCGCTTCCGATCTCGATTTGATCCTGCTCTACGAGGTGCCGGAGGATGCTTACCAGAGCGATGGTCGCCGTCCTATAGCGCCAACGCAGTACTTCGCTCGTCTAACGCAGCGCTTGGTGACAGCTCTTACGGCTCCAACAGCCGAAGGTGTTCTTTACGAGGTAGACTTCCGCCTGCGTCCTTCAGGTAACTCCGGCCCACTTGCGACACGCTTTTCTTCGTTCCTTTCCTACCAGAAGAGCGAGGCGTGGACTTGGGAGCATATGGCTCTGACACGTGCGCGTGTTATTGCCTGCACCGATGATGCATTCAAGCACGAGCTTGAAGCAGGTATTTCCGGTGTGCTGACTGAAAAGCGCGACCTTGCAAAGCTGAAGGATGATGTGCGCGATATGCGTGCGCGCATTCAGAAAGAAAAACCGACGCAGACACCGTGGCAGATCAAACAGCGCCCGGGTGGCTTGGTTGATATCGAGTTCATGGCGCAGTTCCTGCAACTGGCATACGGCCATGAGCACACCTCTATCCTGAACCAGAAAACTGAAAAAGCGCTACTCGCAGCCCGTGATGCCGGTGTTCTTTCCCATAGTCATACAGATGTGCTGGTTCCTGCGCTCCAACTCTATGAAGCGCTGATGCAGATCCTCAAGCTGACTTTAAGTGAAAACTTCAATCCTGAGGAAGCGCCAAAGGGTTTGCTGGATCAATTGATAGCGGCAAGCGGTGAGCCTGACTTCTCACGTGTTGTACAGCGTCTGGAAGACCATCAGAGCGATGTTCGTGCCGTCTTTGAAGATCTGATCGGACCAGTTGAGGCTGTCGCGACGGATGCTTAAAACGCATCGACCAGATTATGTCTGAATAACGAAAAAGCCCGCCTCAAACGAGGCGGGCTTTTTAAATGTCAGTTTTAGGTCGTTTAGCTTGCAAGGCGGGTTGGTGCTGTATAGCGGGCGCCTTTTGCAGCCTTTAGAGGCAGGGTGATCGTCACCTGTGTACCTTTGCCAACTTCCGACTTCAAATCCATCTTACCGCCGTGCAGTTCACTCAACGAGCGGGCAATGGCAAGACCAAGGCCGGAACCCTTGTGGGTCTTCGTAAACTGGTTTTCTACCTGTACGAATGGCTTGGCAAGACGGTCGATATCCTTCTTGGAAATGCCGATGCCGTTATCTGCAATCGTAAGCTCGATATTCGTGCCTTTGCGCTGGCCCTTCACCCATACCTTGCCGTGGTCTGGCGTAAACTTCACAGCGTTTGCCAACAGGTTCAGTAGTACCTGTTTAACGGCGCGGCGGTCTGCATCAACAGCGATTGCAGGAACCGCATCAATGGAGATGCTGATGTTCTTCTCTGCAGCGTTGGCGGAAATAATACGGCTTGCATCAGCGACGAGCTTGTCCATCTCGACAGTTTCAACAGCAAGCTCAAGACGACCAGCTTCGATCTTGGACATATCGAGAATGTCATTGATCACGTTGAGAAGATAGGTGCCGCTGCTATGGATGTCGTGGCAATATTCTTTGTACTTGTCAGAACCAAGGTCGCCGAACATGCCCTCGTTCATGATCTCTGAGAAACCGATGATCGCATTAAGCGGCGTACGAAGCTCGTGAGAGATGTTTGCAAGGAACTCGGACTTCGCTTGGTTTGCATCTTCCGCGCGGGTCTTTTCTTCTGCGTACTTCTCTGCAAGCTCTACAAGCTGCTGCGCCTGCATTTCCAGCTTCTGGCGTGACTGCCGCAGGTCGGCAACGGTTGCCATCAAGCGCTTTTCACTTTCCAGAAGCTGGCCTTCGTGGAGCTTCAAGGTAGTGATGTCTGTGCCCACGGATACGAAGCCGCCATCCTTGGTCCGGCGCTCGGAAATCTGCAGCCAGCTACCATCTTCCAGCTCGGCCTCATAGCCTTGCTGCTCGTCATCACCTTCATTGCCAATAGTCGTTGTCTTGATGATGGTCTGGCGTGCTGCGGCCATAACGGTGGTGTAAGGGGTGCCAACCTGCACGACGTGATCTGGAAGCGTGTGCAGCCGGCGATAGTTGGTGTTGCACATCACCAGACGATTCTCAGAGTCCCAGAGAACGAACGCTTCGGAGATAGTCTCGATTGCATCGCGAAGGCGAAGGTCTGCTGTGCGGCTCTTTTCCGCCAGCTGCTTCTGCTCTGTGACGTCGATGCAAATGCCGATCAGGTGTGGCTCGTTGGTGCCTTCATCGAACTGCACTTCAGCGCGGGCACGAAGCCAGACCCATGAACCGTCGGTATGGCGCATTCTAAACTGCTGGTCGACGGTCGTCTCACCTGTAGAAAGCAGCTTTTCGGCAAGCTCATAGAGGTTGATGTCATCTGGGTGGGTCAGCGAAGAAATCTCGGAAAAACCGATGATGTCGTTTCGCGCCTTCATGCCCAGCATCTCAAAGAGGGACGCAGACCAGAAGATACGGCCACGGGAAAGGTCCCAGTCGAACAGACCGCAGCGACCACGATTTAGCGCGGCATCAATACGGGTGCGGGTCGCAGCGTAGATATCATCTGCTTGTTCCGCGCGGGTTGCTTGGGCAAAGAAAGCGTAGATCAGCACCAAGAGAACAACGGAGATACCAATAAAGATGGTCACGTTGGATGATACTTGCGCACGCCATGCTGCATAAACAGCATCTTCCGGCTGAATGATGCCCACCATGCCAAGGCGGCCATTGAGGTGATGGATCGTGGCAAGAGAAGCGTTTGTGGTGCCCTCGTTGATGTTAAGTACACCGGCGCGTTTGCCAAAGAACGTCATCGGCTGGGTGTTGCCCACCAAGCTGGTGATCGAAAGGCCTTCGATGTTCGGGTTGGTTGGCGCGCTGGCAACAATCTTGCCGTTCGGGTCAGTCACTACGATCTGGCGGGACTGGCTAGTCGCACGTGGTGGTAGGCTTTCGGAAAGCGCAGCCTGCAGAGCAGTATGATAGCCAACCTCCGGCAGCTTAGCTTCGTGCTTATCTAGCTGAGCGGTGAGGGCTGTCGCAATTAGGGTCAGATCATCCTGTGCCTTCTGGCCGATGCGCTCGTAGCTGTAGCTAAGCTCCAGCGAGCGGAACACCGCAAGGCATGCAATGAACACAAAACACAAAATGGGTATGGCCTTACGCAGTAAAGGCTCTGTCGTTAGCAAGCGCTGATACGCAGGCTGCGCAAGTAGACGGATGTGTCCGGTCAATGCTTCGGCGCCCGATACACGCTTGGAAGAGCGTGTGAATCGTCGCGCGCCCGCACCTTCAGAAAAGGCCCGTGCCATGTCTGTCCCCGAAAATGTTTCGAAATTTGCCGCATTGTCCGAGCGTAATTTGTCGCCCGAATCACCTTCATTTGAATCCATCCGAATCATCTTGTCCAGAGGGTTGTGGCAAAAAAATGGTTAACGGCGAAGTTTAGATCCGCCGTTGAATCCATTAGCAAATTTATTATGTTTCTAATTACTGGAGGCAGCGCTCGGTAATATCTGAAACATCTGGAGAGAGTGGTTGTTCCGCTGCGGAAATTTTCCTTAAAGCTTCCTCGGCGAGAGCCCGTCTTGTTGGCTCTAGCGCACGCCATGAGCGGAATGCATTGAGCATGCGAGCGGCGAGCTGCGGGTTAGCCCTATCTATTTTAAGGGTAATTTCCGATAGGTAATTATAACCAGAACCATCAGCGGCATTAAAGCACCGTTGGTTGCCAGCCACGAATGCGCCCACCAATGAGCGTACCCTGTTCGGGTTGCTCCAGGAGAAGGCAGGGTGGTTCGTCAGCTCTTTCACCCGCTCCAACGTGTCGCTGGAGGTGTCAGTTGCTTGCACGACAAACCACTTATCGATTGCCAGAGGCGTCTTCTGATGGCGATCGCAGAATGCAACCAGTGCCTGTTGATAACCGTCGATACGCTCGTGGACCAGACAGTTGAGGGCCGCGATGCGGTCGCTCATGTTGTCGGCACTTTCAAAATGGTCGCGGGCGATCTGTGCCCCGTCGGCTTTTCCGCTGGCAGCCAAATAGCCCAGCAGGCTGTTGCGCAGGGCACGCGCACCTGCTGATGCTGCATCAGGGCTAAATGGTTTGGCAGGTTCTACGCGGGCATAAAGAGACTGGAACCTATCGAAGAGCGTCTCTGCAATCTTCTGGCGTAGCGTCCGGCGGGCTTTGTAAATCGCTTCGGGATCAACATTGCTTCCCAGTTCTCGCGCAATATCACCCTCTGTCGGTAGCTGCAGGCACAGGGCGCGGAAAGCCATATCAAGAGCATCGTCTTCTGCAATCTTGCCAATCGCAGCAATAAAACGGCTTGTTCCTTCAGGTTCACTGCCTTCGCTCATCTGGATGAGCATGTGTGTGGCGACGGTTTGGGCGGCTTGCCAGCGATTGAATGGATCGCTGTCGCTGCCCATGAGGAACAGCTGCTCATCAAGCGTCACATCGCTTTTAAGCGTAACTGGAGCAGAAAACTCACGCAGCAAGGACGCAACCGGTTTTTCACTAACGCCATGGAACACGATAGTCTGAGCGTCTTCCTTGATCAACAAGACGTTGCCGCGCACCTCTGCGCCTTCCACCTTTGCGTAGGCAAGATCAGAGCCATCCGATCCAACCAAGCCGAAGCGTACAGGAATAACAAATGGCTTCTTGCTATCCTGATTTGGGGTAGGGCGAGTTTTCTGGCTTACTTCCATAGTGAAAGTCTGCGCAGCATCATCATAGTGGGTCGCCACTGTCAGTTCCGGTGTGCCTGACTGGGAATACCAAAGAGCGAACTGGCTGAGGTCCTCACCGGTCGCATCTTCAAAGCTCTTGATGAAGTCCTCAATCGTTGCCGCATCGCCATCGTGACGGTCAAAGTAGAGATCCATCCCTTTGCGGAAACCGTCTTCACCCAAAATGGTCTTGATCATGCTCACAAGCTCGGAGCCTTTCTCATAAACCGTTGCGGTGTAGAAGTTGCTGATTTCCTTATAGACGTCAGGGCGAACAGGGTGCGCGAGCGGGCCAGCATCCTCAGGGAACTGGTGGCTCTTGAGAACGCGAACGTCAGCAATACGCTTCACCGGACGAGAACGCTCGTCAGAGGAGAACTCGTGATCGCGGAATACGGTCAGGCCCTCTTTCAGGCATAGCTGGAACCAGTCGCGGCAGGTGATGCGGTTACCTGTCCAGTTGTGGAAGTACTCGTGGGCTACAACTGTCTCGATACCCTCGTAGTCCGCGTCGGTCGCGGTATCCGGGTCGGCAAGGATGTACTTGTCGTTGAAGATGTTGAGGCCCTTGTTCTCCATCGCGCCCATGTTGAAGTCTGAAACTGCAACGATGTTGAAGACATCAAGGTCATACTCGCGGCCAAAGACCTTCTCGTCCCAGCGCATGGAACGGATCAGGCTATCCATAGCCCAGTCTGCGCGGTCTTCATTGCCATGCTCAACGTAGATGTTCAGATCAACAGGCTTACCGGAAGCGGTGGTGTATTTCTCGCTGATAGAGCCAAGGTTACCGGCCACAAGAGCAAAGAGGTAAGCTGGTTTTGGGTGCGGATCATGCCAAACAGCGTAATGGTTGTCGGTGCCTTCGACATCGCCGCTCTCTACCGGATTACCGTTGCCGAGCAGCACAGGGCAATCCAGCTTGTTGGCTTCGATACGCGTTGTGTAAACGGCGAGCACATCAGGGCGATCATAGAAATAGGTAATGCGGCGGAAGCCTTCTGCTTCACACTGGGTACAGTAGTTCCCGCTTGAGCGATAAAGCCCCATCAGCTTTGTGTTGGCCTGAGGGCTCAGCTTGGTGGTGATCTCCAGTGTGAACGGCTCGGCAGGCGGGGTCTTTAGCGTGAAGGTAGTCTCGCCAATTGCGTAAGCCTCTTCGCCCAGAGCCTCACCATTTACGCTGGCAGAAACAAAGGTCAGCTCGTCACCATTTAAAACAAGAGGCGTGCCTGCGCTCGTCCCTTCTCTTGGTTCAATCGCGCTGCGGGCAACAACTATCGTATTGTCCGGTGCCAGATTAAAGTCCAGATCAACCGTTTTGATCGCATAAGGCGTTGGGGTGTATTCTGAAAGTTTGACTGGTACAGCGGTTTCTGAACGCATGTAAAAGGTCTCCGGCAAAATGAACGCGTACAAATCTAAATGGTGTCTTTGTCACTTCTTTGATTTGTAGGCGGCTTTGTCCTTTATGGGAACCTTTCGGCCAACCTTGTGCCCGCTATGAACTGCTAACCATACGTTTTTTATGCGTTTCCCGATGATTTGGAACAAAGTCATGAAAGATCAGCGGGCGACCTCCTACGCGAAAAAGGGTAGCACTGCCTTGTTGATCAGAAAATCAAAGGGAGCATTTCGTGCAGTATCCACTTCAGGGCATCAAGGTCGTTGAACTGGCGCGTATTCTTGCCGGACCGTGGATCGGGCAGACGCTGGCCGATCTTGGAGCTGATGTGATCAAGGTGGAAAGCCCGCAAGGGGATGATACGCGCACATGGGGGCCTCCCTTTATCGAGGATGATAGCGACAAGCCAACGGCGGCCTATTTTCATAGCTGTAACAGGGGTAAAGACTCTGTGGCCTGTAACTTCTCCAATGAGGAAGACCTTGCAGCTCTCCTTGAACTGATCAAAGAAGCCGATATTCTCATCGAGAACTTTAAGGTTGGCGGCCTGAAGAAATTCGGGCTGGACTATGAAAGCCTGAAAAAGATCAATCCGCGGCTGATCTATTGTTCTGTGACTGGTTTCGGTCAGGATGGACCATATGCCCACCGCGCTGGCTATGACTTCCTCATTCAGGGCATGGGCGGCATTATGGACCTAACGGGTGATCCTGAAGGACAGCCGCAAAAGATTGGTGTTGCTTTTGCAGACATCTTTACCGGTCTTTACGGCGTGATCGGTATTCAAGCCGCGCTTCATAAAAGAAATCTGACAGGTGAGGGCGACTGGGTCGATCTCTCCTTGTTTGACTGTCAGCTTGGCGTACTGGCCAATCAGGCTATGAACTATCTGGCTACCGGAAACTCGCCTAAGCGCCTCGGTAATGCGCACCCAAATATCGTTCCCTATCAGGTGTTCGCAGTTAAGGACGGTCACTTCATTGCTGCAGTCGGTAACGACGGCCAGTTCAAGCAGTTTTGTGATGTGATTGGACTGCCAGAACTTGCTGCAGATGAAGCCTACGCTACCAATCCCGCGCGAGTTGCCAATAGGGCTATTCTGGTTCCAATTCTGGAGGAGGCGCTGCTTGGCTTTGAGCGCGATGCGCTGCTAAAGGCATTGGAGGCAAAAGGTGTTCCTGCCGGACCAATCAATACTGTTGAGCAGGCGCTAAATGATCCGCAGGCAAAACACCGTGAAATGGTCATCCATCCAGAAGAAGGTGGGCAGGGTTACCTCAGAACTCCAATTAAATTTGCAAATAGCAAACTTAGACTGGATAGAGATGTGCCACCGCGCCCCAAGTCTTTGGGTAGTTAAGAATAAATTGAAACTGCCATGCGGTTAAATTGGAATTCCTCTGCAATTTAACCTGAGAAAACTTGCGGCATCGTAGTTTCCCGAACTGTTGGGCTTCTTGGGGCTGGGTAATAACAAATTACCCCGACCTCCAATTCCCCGAAACCCAACGTTTATGTCCCGCAAAAAACTGAAAGACCTAGGCCGCTTCCCACTTGCAGCTGTTATTGCGCTTACCTTTGGTAGCTTGGTTGCGCTCAGTGGTGGGCTTGTGCTCTGGCTGAACATCAGCGCCAACCTTCAAAGTGCCCATTCTCTTCTGGCTTTGTCTGCTCGCCAATCTATTGAAAGCATGAACCAAGAGATCAGCAGTTACCTTGGCTCGGTCGCCCGTACCATGGAAGATCTGAATGATACTATCGAGGCGGATAACCTCGATATCATCGGTCAAAAACTGCTTAAGCACGTCAATGGTGTCTTGGTTGGCAACAATCACATGACACTCGTTGGTATTCTTGAGGTTGATGGAACGTTCAAGGTTTGGGAGCGGGGTAACTTCAAGCAGCTTGTGATGAGCAAGCGACATGTGTCTCCAGAAGTTGTGACCCGTGTATTTGACGAGCTGCGGGACGGAAGTCAGCGGGTATTTTGGGGTGAGCCGTTCATTATGGACGATACGGTGATCGCTCATGTCGGTGTTCCGATTTATCTGGAAGATAAAATCGTGGCGATGCTGACAGCCGGCGCATCCTTGGGAGATATGAGCAACCAGCTTGCTCAAAAGAGGGAGGTCGGCAACCCCGCTTCTTTTGTAATTGATTATGATGGCCGTATTCTTGCGTTCTATGGCGGCGATTCAGTTCCGGTCAAACATATTTCGTTGGGCCAAACGCCACATTTCCAAGACGATCTACTCGCAATGACAACGAGCAATGTCCGTCAGGTGCTGATGGGCGTTGGCGAAGATACCATTGCCGCTGCTGATGGAGTGGATCGGTATCGTAACCACCACATGTTTCTCGAGCATGAAGGGCGCGACTATTCCGTTGTCTTCCGCCAGCTTGACGGGTTTGGCAAAAAGGCTTGGGTCATTGGCCGCCTCTATCGCTCTGCGAACGAGCTGGAGGAACTAAAAAGGCTCTCTGCCTCTGCCTTCACAGCCTTGGGCGTTGTGATCTTGGCGATTATTCTCGCTTTCTTCTTTGCAAGCCGTGTTGTGCGCCCGCTTAAAGAGCTGGAAGAGCGCTCCCATGCTATAGGTAGTTTGCGTTTAGGTGACTTTAAACCGATGCGCCGAAGCATCTTCCGCGAGATTGACGAGATCGTTCAGGCGGTAAACTCCGGTGCTAAGGGCGTCCATGCGCTCAATCACTACGTGCCGACCAAGCTCTGTAGCAAGCTAATCAGGCTGGGTTTGGCTGGCAGTGGTGTTGCGAAAAACACCGAGCTGACGATCATGTTTACGGACATTACCGGCTTTACCACTCTTGCTGAAACGCTCGATGCAAAGGAACTCACGGCCCGCATCAACGCGCACCTTACAGAGCTTGTGACGATCATCGAAGAAGAGGGCGGAACAGTCGATAAGTACTTGGGTGACGGCATTCTTGCATTCTGGGGCGCGCCGGATGAAATGCCGGACCATGCCGAGGCGGCTGTAAGAGCAGCAAGACGCATTGATGCGCGTCTTGTCGAACTGCATGAGCAAGGCGCCAAGATGCCAACTCGTGTGCGTGTAGCTGTCCATACAGGTGATGTCGTTGTCGGTAACATCGGCGCACCGGACCGCTTGAACTATACCGTCCTCGGCGATGCGGTGAATGTGTGTGACCGTATTCAGCGTTATTCCAGCAGGCTGCAAAATGAGGCTCGCCAGAACACCGTGGTGATCAGCGAGACGACTTATGAGCAGATCAAAGAGCGTGACAACATGATCTCGCTTGGCCCTGTAGCACTCAAGGGAAGAAACCGTCCGGTATGCCTGTGGCAGCTCGTAAATCCTGACTGATTTGCATAGATCGCACCAGAAGCTGCATACTGTAGAGGCTTGGTTAATCGGTATCGATGCCCTGCGGCATTGGTAATACTGTCAGGCGTCGGGCATTTGAAACGCTGCTTTTAAGCCTCCCTTAGTCTTGAAAGCGAAAACAGTGGCGCTGCAAGTCATTTGAAACACAGCTCTTAGCAATTTCTAGGAGCAGGGGCACTAACTTGAACCTACGTGGCAACACAAGGGAGGACAGTTTGTGGCCCCGCTGGCAGTGGAGAACCTGAGCGTCGATTTCGAAATGTCGGATGGACATGTTCGAGCGGTTGACCGCGTCTCCTTTACGGTGCCGCCTAACAAGTGTGTTGCGCTTGTCGGAGAGTCTGGTTCAGGCAAAACAGTCATCTCCCAAGCGATCATGGGCTTACTGCCTCCCAAAGCGCAGATCGCATCGGGCAGCATCCTTTTGCATGATCGCCAAAACCCCGGTCAGATGACCGACCTTGCGGGCCTTTCCCCAAGCGGACGCAGTATGCGCCGCATCAGAGGCAACCGCGTTGCGATTATTTTCCAAGAACCAATGACATCGCTTTCGCCGCTTCACACGATTGGCGACCAGATTAGTGAAGCTGCAATCTTGCATCGCAATGTCGGGCGGCGAGAAGCCAAGGAGTTCACGCTCCAGATGCTCAAGATGGTTCATTTCCCTGACCCAGCGCGCGGGTTTAACGCATACCCCTTTGAACTGTCTGGAGGTCTGCGCCAACGAGCCATGATCGCCATGGCGCTGATTTGCCGTCCTTCTATATTGATTGCTGACGAACCAACCACCGCGCTTGATGTGACCATTCAGGCGCAAATTCTAAAGCTCATCAAAGAGATGCAGCAGGAATTCAAAATGTCACTCCTCATGATCACCCATGATTTTGGAGTGGTGGCGAATATGGCTGATGAGGTGGTCGTCGTCTATCACGGACGGGTCATGGAAAAGGGTAGCGCACGGCAGCTGTTTAACGATCCGCAGCATCCATACTTACAGGCATTGCTAAAGGCCGTCCCGACGTTTGGAATGGAGAAAACGCAGCGGCTGGAAACACTGCGCCCTATCAAGCCCCACGGCGAAGGGCTTTCCCAACTCTATACGCGCAATGCTGATCAGTTGGACGGTCCGATCTTGAAGCTGGAGGGCGTTTCAAAGTCCTTTATCTCGCGCAAGCAAGGGCTGTTTGGAAGCGGCTATGAACCCGTAAAGGCGCTGGACGATGTGTCTTTGGAAGTGCGCCAAGGTGAGTGCCTTGGCATCGTAGGGGAATCTGGTTCAGGCAAAACGACTGTAGCCAAGGCGATCTTGAGAGCCTTCCAGCCGGATTCAGGAACTGTGAGCTTTAACAGCGGTATCGGCCTAAGAGACATCGCAAGCTATGACAGCAAGGATATGCTGGCCTACCGCAGCAGCGTGCAGATGATCTTTCAAGATCCGTTTTCATCGTTAAACCCAAGAATGACGGTCAGCGATATCCTTCAGGAACCGCTCGTTATTCACGGCATTGGCAGCAAATGGGAACGCAGCCGCTTTGCAAGCGATCTGATGGAGCTGGTTGGGCTGGACCCGCGCTACCTGCGTCGCTATCCGCATTCGTTCTCCGGTGGTCAAAGACAGCGCATCGGCATTGCTCGTGCCTTGGCGCTTAATCCAGAGCTTATCTTGTGCGACGAGCCAACCTCTGCGCTCGATGTGTCGGTACAGGCGCAAATCCTAAATCTGCTTCAGGATTTAAAACGCGACCTCGGTCTCACCTACGTCTTCATCTCCCATAACCTTGCAGTCGTTGATTACATAGCGGATCGCATCGCCGTTATGTGTAAAGGGCGGCTTGTTGAGTTGGGACCAACGGAGCAGGTGATTGAGCACCCCATCCACCCCTACACCAAAGCGCTGCTGCGGGCGGTGCCCGAGCCGAACCTTGACCACCCTCTGGATTTCTCCAGCCCCGACATGAAGGGCACGTCCAACCCGTTCCTGTGGCCTGAACCCTACCGGATACCGGAGGGCAGCGCTCCCAAGCTCGTTCAGATCGCACCAGATCACTTCGTTTGCGCACCGGGGTTGGTGCCATGATGAGATATGTAGCGCTTGCATTTTTGATGTTGCTTACGAGCTTTGGCTCAGCCACGGCAATGAAACTTAAGGAAACGCCGGGCCTTCCCAAAGGTATGCCGCCAATTGCCGAGCGTATTCCCAAGCAGCCTTTGGTAACGGATCTACCGGCGATAGGGCGTAGCGTAGGCCGTCATGGCGGAACGCTGGAAACGCTCATCGGGCGGGCGAAAGATGTGCGCTTGATCAACGTTTGGGGCTACGCGAGGATCATTGGTTATGATGAAAGCTTGCAGCTCGTGCCTGACATCGCGCTGGACGTGGAAAGCGCTTCCGACAAAGTCATTACGATCACACTGAGAGAGGGGCACCGCTGGTCCGATGGACATCCCTTCACCACAGAGGACTTCCGCTTCTGGTTTGAAGATGTCGTCGGCAATGTCGAGCTTAACCCACTCGGCATGCCCGCCTTTATGCTCGCAGGCGGGTTACCGCCGGAATTCGAAGTCATCAGCCCCACAAAAATGCGCTTCACTTGGGATAAGCCAAACCCGCAGTTTCTGCCGGAACTTGCCAAGGCTCGTCCACCCTTCATCTACCGCCCAGCTCACTACTTGAAAAGGTACCACAAGGAGTTTGGAGACCAACCGCTCATCCGCCGCAAAATGAAAGAGCACAAGGCTAGAAGCTGGGCTTCGCTCTTCAATAAACTGGATGATATGTACGATGCGCAAAATCCAGAGCTTCCAACTCTGCAGCCATGGATGCCAACGCCATTTGGTGATGCCCGCCGCTTCGTTCTAAAGCGCAACTTCTTCTTTCACCGTATGGATAGTGAAGGCCAGCAGCTCCCATATATCGGCAAGGTCGTTATGACGGTGGTTGATAGCAAACTCATTGCTGCAAAGGCGTTAGCTGGCGAGACAGACCTTCAAGCTCGCGGCCTCAGCTTTTCTGATATCGCGGTTCTGAAGCAGGGCGAGGGGCCAGAGAATTATATTACGGATCTTTGGTACATCTCCAAGGGCTCACAAATTTCGATCCTTCCCAATCTGACAGTGAAAGACCCAGTCTGGCGCGCTCTCATGCGCGATACCCGTTTTCGTCACGCTTTGTCGCTGGGAATTGATCGGCAGCTAATCAACAAAGTGCTTTATTTCGGTTTGGCAAAACCGGGCAATGATACGGTGCTGAGCGCATCCCCCCTCTATAAACCGTCCTACCAAAACCTGTTTGCCGAGTATGATCCTAAAAAAGCAAACGCGCTTCTAGATGAGATCGGTCTTGATAAGCGCACGCCCAATGGAACGCGCATGCTGCCTGATGGAAGGCCGTTGGAGATCATCGTCGAGGTCTCCGGCGAAAGTCAGGAAGAGATTGATGCGATGGCTCTGGTTGGTGAGACATGGCAGGAGATTGGCATAAAAATCTATGTCAAACCAAGCCAGCGGGACATTATGCGCAACCGCGCTCTCTCCGGTGCATTGGTTATGTCCGTTTGGACCGGCTTTGAAAACGGCTTGCCTACGGCCAATATGCCGCCCACTGATTTCGTTCCAGCACGCGGAGATTTCCTCTCTTGGTCACTATGGGGCGAGTATTACGAAACCGGAGGTAAATCAGGAGAAAAGCCCGACTGGGCACCGGCGATCAGTCTACTCCAGCTCTATGATGACTGGCTTGTAAGTGGCTCAGAAGAAGACCGCGCGGATATTTGGGAAGAGATCCTGAAAATCCATGCGCAAGAGACCATTCACATTGGTCTGGTCTCTGAAGTTCGCCAGCCTGTGGTCGTCAAAGGCCTAAAAAATGTTCCTCTGCAGGCCGTCTACGGCTGGGACCCCGGCGCGCAGTTCGGGATGCACCGTATGGACGCCTTCTACTTTGACCGCCCTGAAAAACATGCCAAGCCTCATGGTGGTCCGCCACCAACACCTGGAAGACCGGATGGCCCGCCCCCGCCGAATAGGGAGGCAGCAAGATGATCAAGTATCTAGGCCTTCGCTTTTTGGGGATGATACCGACACTTCTGGTCATCAGCTTCCTGACGTTCTTTATCATTGAGCTGCCTGAGGGAGATTATATTTCCAACCAGATCTCAATGCTAAAGGCGACTGGCGAAACGGCCTCCATTGCCAAGCTGGATTTCTTAAGGCGCGAGTTTGCGCTCGATCGCCCGTTTTTAGAGCGCTACGCAATATGGGTCGGTTTGTGGCCCGGACCTCACGGGTTTGATGGCTTATTGCAAGGCAATTGGGGTTGGTCGTTCGAGTTCGACAGGCCGGTGGAGGAGGTTGTTGGCCCAACGCTTCTGCTAACAGTGCTCATCAATACCGCCGCCATCCTCTTCGTTTATCTGGTGTCGTTCCCAATAGGTATTTACTCGGCAACGCGTCAGTACTCGTGGGGGGACTATGGCTTTACGCTGCTGGGGTACATTGGTCTTGCAACGCCCAACTTCCTGCTTGGTCTGGTGCTTATGTATGTCGCCAATGTCTGGTTTGACCTATCCATCGGCGGCTTGATGGATCCCAAATACATTGGTGAGCCATGGAGCATCGACAAGGCTTTGTCTGTTCTAGCTCACATGATTGTGCCGACGATTGTAATCGGCACCGCTGGTACAGCAGCCATGATCCGACGCTTGCGGGCAAATCTTCTTGATGAACTGCACAAGCAGTATGTGGTGACAGCTAGAGCCAAGGGTATGCGAGAAAGTGCGCTGCTGGTGAAGTACCCCCTTCGAATGGCTCTCAATCCGTTCATCGCGGATATTGGAAACCTCATTCCAACGCTTGTTTCCGGCTCCATTATCGTATCTGTCGTGCTTAACCTGCCAACGGTTGGGCCTATTCTGCTCTCGGCACTGCAATCACAAGATCAGTTTCTCTCTGCCTTTATTCTGCTGTTTGTTTCCATCCTAACACTCATAGGAATGCTGGTTTCGGATGTTTTGCTGGCATTCCTTGATCCAAGGATCAGGCTTGGCGGGAGGGAGCGCAAATGAGCAACGAGCGGCACGAAACGCCCCAAGAGCCTGAGCATTACGTCAATAACGATCCGTTTGACCCTACATCCGTGGAGCGGCTGACAGAGGAACAGGAGCGGTACTTTCTTGCTTCGCAGTGGAAGATCATGTGGTGGAAGTTCCGCCGCCATCGCCTTGCAAAGTGGTCGGCTGTCATACTCATCCTGTTTTACTTATGCGTTCCCTTTGCCGAGGTCATCGCGCCCTACAAACCTTCGCAAAGGCAAAGCAATTTTCTTTATGCACCACCGCAGGCGGTCCACCTGTTCGATGGAGGCAAGTGGGTAGGGCCGTTCGTTTACGGCTTAAAGGCGCAGGTGGACTTGGCCCAAATGCGCTGGGTTTATGAAGTCGATAAGTCAGAAGTGCAGCCACTACGGTTCCTCTGTAAAGGCGAGCCCTACGACTTCTGGGGCTTCATTCCCGCTCGCTTCCATCTTGTTTGCCCTGCTAAAGATGGCACGTTCTTTCTGGTGGGAACGGACAGGCTAGGCCGTGACCTCTTCTCGGGCATCATCTACGGCGCACGGCTATCGCTCACCATTGGCATCATTGGCATCATTATCTCCATGAGCCTTGGCATCTTGCTCGGCGGGTTGGCCGGTTATTTCGGCGGCATAATCGACAGCCTCATACAGCGTGTTATCGAGATTATGCGCTCGTTACCGGAGCTGCCTTTATGGATGGCGCTTTCCGCCGCACTGCCGGTAACATGGTCTCCGGTATGGATATATTTCGGCCTGACGATCATCCTCGGGCTGTTGGATTGGCCAGGGCTTGCTCGTGCCGTGCGCTCCAAACTGCTTTCTTTGCGAGAAGAAGAATACGCGCAAGCAGCTGTTATGATGGGCGCTAAACCTCGGCGCATCATAACCAAGCATCTGCTTCCCGGCTTTACCAGTCACTTGATAGCGTCCGCATCGCTTTCTATTCCAAGCATGATCCTTGGCGAGACGGCTCTATCGTTCCTCAATCTGGGACTTCGCAGACCCGCCGTCTCATGGGGCGTTCTGCTTAATGAAGCGCAGAATATTTCCGTTGTGACGATCTATCCTTGGCTCATGGCGCCGGTCATTCCGATCATCATCGTCGTACTGGCCTTTAATTTCCTTGGTGATGGTTTACGGGACGCGGCGGACCCATACAAATGATAGGCTACTGGCCGATGCAGCAGATGGAGGCTTTATGACCAACGCAAGTGATGCCACAGGATGGAACAGCGAGTACCGGAGTGGCCGTTGGGCTTTTCTGCGTGATCTGCCGGAAAGCGGGCGATACGGCATCATCGGAATGTGGCTGAGCCTAACAGGCAACCTCGAAAGCGTGTTGGATGTTGGGTGCGGAGAGGGGCTGCTTTATGAGCGGCTCGCACCCATGGGCCTTAGGCGCTATATGGGCGTAGACCTTGCACCAGCCGCCCTTGAGCTTGCCAGTGTTGATAGCGATGTTGCCAGCCTTCGCGCCGCAGACATGCATACCTTCACCCCAGAGGGTGAGGAGACCTATAGCGCCATCATCTTCAACGAGGTGTTGCACTTTGCAAGTGACCCTGCGGCTGTCGTCTCCCGCTATCGGCCTTTTCTAAAACGCGGCGGTGTTATGGCGCTTTCCATGTATGCCCCCAATAGAACAGAGTCCGGCGCTAACCGCCTGATCGCCGGACTGTGGAACGCAACGGACGATCCTGAAAAGTGGAGGGTGCTGGATGATTACCAACTCTACTCCCATCAAAAGGATGTCGCTTGGCGACTACGCCTGATTACGCCGATTAGTCACTAAGGTTGCGGTAAGCCAGCTCTTTAAGTGACTGCCATCTGGCTGCCGGATGATCATTCGTCGCTGCAAACAGAGCCTCCAAGAATCCCCAACACCCATCATCATGGTCAAGGTGATGGGTTAGTATGCCGATAGGCTCAAAGGGGCTGGCTTTTCGCCTTGCCATCTGTAAGGCAAAACGGTCCTGCGCAGCTTGCCAGCCGATGAACCGCTTTTGTTTCTTCCACTTGATGATATCGATGTGAGATTGCACCTGCAAAAGGGCTGGGTAGCGGGCAGCAGTCCAGTTGAAGGTGGAAATTCCGGTAATGCTGACCTTTGGCAGTTGCTGAGCCAAAGCACTATCAATTCTATTCCACGGCGGAACGAGAAAGGGCAGAAAGGTCTCCGCGAAAAGAGCCTCCAACTTCGCTCGCCCCTTTTCAAGCTCACCAAGCGCATCGGGAATATCTCTCCTTGTGCCGAACTCGGCAGCTTTTTCGCCGATGGACTTTTGCTGGTGGTTGATATGCTGCCACCCATGCTGGGCAACGCTGACCTGAGGAAATGCTTTCAAATACGCAGGCAATTCCTCTCCAACCTGCTTGGGAATAACAGCAAGGCACAAGGGAATGTTGTGGTGAGCAGTTAGTGTACAAAGCTGCTCAAGCTTGGGCTTTACTAAAGCGGCATCATCATCCCGTAGCCAAAAGGAGAGCGTGCAGTTTCTCTCCCCAAACCAATCCAACTGCTCTTGTAGAAAGCTCAAAAACGCTTGTTTATCTGCCTTCATGGAAAGCGCCGTGCCTCCATGCGGTTGAGCAGGATATCCGCGCTTCGTTTAGCGCCATCAAGGCTAACAGATAAGTTGGGCAGGCTTCGATGAAGACCTTGCTTCACGGCTGACAAAAGCGCTTCCGGCGTAAGAGTTGCTTCCTCCAAAACAATCGCTCTGCCGCGTTGTTCAAGGGAACAGGCTCGCTGGGTCTGTTCACTTTCAACGCCTTGAGCAAACGGTACCAGAATGCAGCGCTGATTGGCGCGAAGGATATCAATGACCGTGTTGTACCCTGCTTGTGATATGGAAAGGGCAGCTCGCTCCAAAAGTGCAGGAAAGTCAGGTCGTGCCCGTTCAATGGTGGTGTTTGGGGTTGCCTGCGCCTTAAGTCTTTCAAATGCCTCTTCATTAATATCGTGCCCAACCAGCAGTCGCCAGTTCGGCAGACCGTCATTCATTGCCAGCTTGGCTGCTTGGGACGCGTTTTCCAAAAGGTGCAAACCAACAGCTCCGCCACCGCACGAAACGATGATTTCTCCCCGTTCATTCGTCGTGGTCAGGTTCGTTTTACGACCTGTGCTCACAAAGCCAGTGTAGGAAACGAGACTGCGGATTTCATCATAGAAGGGGAAGCTGTCTTTCAGCTCGATAAGCGAAGGGTCAGAGTGAACAAGAACGAGGTCATAGTAGCGCCGCGCCATTTCCGCCATCCATTGCTCTTTGGCAAGCTTATCCTTGCGCACGAGAATATCTCGTATGCTGCATGCAATAAGCGGAGGCTTTTTCTGTGTCCTTGCAAGCTCCAATAGGGGCGTAAGTTCGCGCGTGAAGGCCCGGCGCCCGAATGGAAAGGTCTCGGTTAGCAGCAGATCGAAGGGCTTTGACAAAAACAGCTCTTCGGTTTCCTTGCACCTTCTTTGCCACCAGTTTTCATCAATCGTCTTTCCGTTTTCATCGATCAATTCATCAAAAACGACGGTTTTTGAACGGACCGGAGGAAGCTGGTGGACGATAAGTCCGGAGCAATCGAGTGTTGGCGGCGGAGTGTTGCCGCAAGCAAGTGTTACCTCTACGCCCTTTCTGGCAAGGGCCTGACCGATAAGGCAAGCGCGTACTGTATGCCCCGTGCCCAGCAAATGCTGAACGTGAATAAACGCTCTCATCAAAGAGCTGATCCCCCGCTTTCTCCCCGTTGCATCCGCTCGGCCAATGCGCTCTCTAATAGATCGTTGAGCTGAACCTTTGCGTGCTCCAAAGAATGCACACTCAGAACCTTTTCCCGCGCAGCTTTCCCCATCTGCTCACGTTGCTCTGTATTCTCGCAAAGCTTGCGGAGGTTTTTAGCGAACGGCTCCACGCTCCCTTCTTTTGAAAGAAGACCGGTTTCCTTGTGGGCGATGATATCCGGCACGCCAAGACTATCGCCAGCCACTACGGGAACCCCGCAGGACTGCGCTTCCAGCAAGGCAAAGCCAAAGGCTTCTCTGATTGCAGGCCACACCATGATGTCATGGCTACAATACACCTTAGGCATTTCCGCTGAACGCACGGTTCCCTTGAATGAAACCGGTAAACCCTCAAATAGCCGGTGCACTGTGCCTGCATTGTCGCCATCACCAATTATGGTGAGGTGCCAATTCAGGTCTTTCATGGTTTGCAGCGCTTCTGCCAGAAGCGTGTAGGAGCGCATTTTATCGCCCGGTCGCATCATCGCCACGCATAGCAGCCTGAGCGCGTCACTCTTCGGTTGGCTGTCGCCATCACCTGCATCTGGGCTGTATTTCTGGGCATCGACAAACGGCGAGATAATCGACAGCTTGCGGGCGGGGACAACATCTTCAAGGCACTGCGCATCTGCCTTATGAACAGCAACAACACGGTCAGCCTTGGCAAGCGCTGCATCCGCCGCTGCAAACCCTAGCGCCCACTCACCGTCTTTGTGCTTTGGGGCACGGCTGGCCTCAACAATAATGTAAGGGCAGCCATAATATTCCGCGATGATCGGGCCAATCCAGTCAGGAGCCTTGTGGTAAAGGTGATAGGTCAGCATCACATCCGGCCGGTACCGCCGCGCCTTCCAGTTTTGGATGAGACGATGCGCCTCCAGTCGTGCGCTATTCTCAAGCGCTTTGAAATGCTCGTCGCCGCCTTCGGCACTCCAACTGCGAAATGTGCTCGCAATCTCAACCGTGTGGCCACCTTCTGAAAGCGCACGCACAATAAGCCGACCCATAGTGCGGTCACCGGATGGCACAGGGCTCGTTAACGGCTTCATTGGTGAGAGAAAGGCGATCTGCATGGCTTAAAGAACCTCCGCAAATTTGGAGGAAAGCTGGTCTATGCCATGCTCGCTTTGGAATTTCGTTTTAACGCGCTCGGCTCCAGCCTCACCAAGCTTCTGGCGAAGGGACTTATCAGAAGCGAGACGGGCAATAGCCTCGCTAAGAGCAGGCGCGTCATTGGGCTCAACAAGTAACCCAGTCTCTTCATCCGTTATCAGCTCTGGAATTGCAGAAACTCGCGTGGATACGCAAGCAAGCCCCATGACCTGTGCTTCCATCAATACATTGGGCAATCCATCGCGGTCACCGGAACGGGCAATCCGGCAAGGGAGCACGAAGATATCCCCTTCACTGAGCCTGCGAATAACTTCAGTGCGAGGCTGGGCTCCAAGCCAGTTTATCCTCTGTGCGATACCAAGCTTAACTGCTTTTGCTTTTAGCTTGTCACTTAGCTCCCCAGCGCCAATGTGGTTGAGCTGCCAGTTACATGAAGAGGGAAGCTGAGCAAGCGCATCTAACAGAAGGTCGTAGCCCTTTTTCTCCACCAGACGCCCGACGGATACGAGCGTAACACCCTCGCTACTCGCGTTGTTGTAGCGTTTGGAACCCGATGAAAAGTCAGTAGTATCAAGGCCGTGATAGACCAGCGATAGCTTGCTTGGGTCTTTGCAAAGCGTGGATAGATAGTCGAGGTTCGCCTTTGTGCAAGTCACGCCCCACTGGGCATCATTCAATTTTCCCACAAGGTCGTTAGGGTCGGAGGTCCAGATATCCTTGGCATGAGCGGAAAATGACCACGGTTTTTGAGCAAGCATTGCCGCATAACGGGCCACAGTGCACGGGGTGTGCAGGTAGTGCGAGTGGATCCACGAGATATCCTCCGGTAACTCATAGGCCATCACGCAGGCTTGTCCCCATCTGCGATGACGACAAGCGGTCCGATCCCGCTCAAGATCTTTCAGAAAGGCAGACCTTACCTGCTCATAATGGGGTAGGGACTTGGCCCAGTCTCTCGCCTTTTTTACTCGGTCAGGATCATCCTTCAGGTATTCCGGCAGATACACAACGGGGGCTGTAATTCTGCGGTGAACAGGGTGAATGTAAGGGTCATACGGCTTGCGCATCGCGTAAATGACCTGCTCCAGCCCGCGCTCCTGAAGACCCAAAATTTCTTGGGCAATGAAGGTTTCAGAAAGGCGCGGGTATCCCTTCATGAGTACGGCAAGACGGCCCATGGCTACTCCGATGCTCTCCGAAACATGAGGGCCTCTGAAAGGCAGTTATCCTCGCTCTGCGCGGTGTCGGGGGTGGCGCGCGCCGGCGCGCCCAGCACTTCACTCACCCTGTTGCTGATCACATCCAGCCCGCCAAGCACCGAAGAACTGTGCGCTTTGGAAGGAGGAGCAGCAAAAGGAAGGTGCGCCAGCGCATCAATCATCAGATCGACCTGCGGGTATGAGTTGATGGGCAACATTCTCACCAGCCCGTAGCGCTCTGCTTGCTCGGCGCGGATCGCCTGTTCGCGCCTCGGGATGATACGCGGAACAAGGAGAGCGGGTTTGTCGAAGGATAGAACCTCGCAGAAGGTGTTGTAGCCGCCCATGCCGACAATGGCCGTTGCGCCGTCCATTAAAGGTTCGATTTGCGGCGTAAAGCGCATCACCTCAACATCACGAAGCTGGCTTGCTCTTTCAGCAAATGCTTCTGCCTCGGCCATGGGCATAAATGGACCCAGAACAATAAGGGCAGGGAAGAGAGGGCGCGTCTGCGCTTCATAGGCTCTGATGACCCAGTCTACGAGCTCGATACCATCGCCGCCGCCGCCCGGTGTTACCAGAATATAGGGTGCTCCATCAAACGGAGGCTGGTAGGGTTGAGGAGCACGGGGAATAGAGCGGCGCAGATAACCGGTAAACAGGGTTTTGTCATAAACTGACTGGCTGAGACCAAGCCCGTCTAGCGGGTTGTTGATGAACTCAGGGCCATAAACCCAAAGCTCGTCATAGAGCTCTTCCAGCGCCGGGAAGGCGTTTTTGCGTGTCCATTCCTGCCTTAGAACCTGAGGATCATCCATCACATCGCGAAGACCAAGAACAACGCGGCAATCCGTTTGCGCCAAGTGCTCAAGCGTTGGAAGGACCTCGCCGCGAAGGCCAAGCGGCTCTTTATCGACGATGAAGATATCGGGGTTAAACACCTTGGCGGTGTGCTCGATGATCGATGCCCGAATAGCAATGGTGTGATCAATATTCAGGTGAAGCGACAGAGAGGTGTAATCACCACTGCGCAGCTTGATAACACCAGGAATACGCACAAAGTCCACCCGTGAGCGAAACTCGTAGCTACCGATTATCGGAGAGCCGGAGAGGATAAGAACAGAGAGCTGCGAAAACGAGCCAACAAGTGACTGGGCAATAGCGCGGCACCTGCGCAAATGGCCAAGTCCGAAAGTATCGTGACTATAAATCAGGATCTTTGGTGGGGAGTTTACCATGCACACCTTGCGCTGCCGGTTGTTGTTGTTTTCTCCGTCTGTCGATAACTCTACGGCACTATACGTGAACAAAAAAGGTAGTTCGCCAACAATACATCGGGTCGGAGTTAAGGTGCAATTGACATTACTCGTAATATTGAATTTCGGCGTTTCCAATATTTAAGGGAAACTAGGGTAGCTTTTCTCCAAAACAGTGCACGTGGCTCGTTGCCCACCCGCTAAAAAGCGTGGGGTAACCCAGAGACCGGATAAAAATGGAAAAAAGTCTATTCCGGTTTATTTGGCGCAACTCCGCCAAATACCAGATCATTATTTTGCTTATTACCTGCCTGTCTTATCCGGTGAATTACATTCTGCTGGATTTGCCGAAGCAGATTACCAACGAGGCCATTCAAGGCAGCGACTTTCCGGTTATTATCTTCGGCATCGAGTTCGATCAGATCGATTACCTCGTCTTCCTTTGTATGATGTTCCTCGTTCTGGTGGTTATCAGTAACGGCATCAAACTGGTTTTGAATGTCTACAAAGGACGGCTGGGAGAGCGGATGCTCCGCCGTTTGCGGTTTGACCTCTACCAGCGCGTTCTACGTTTTCGGTTGCCCCACTTCAAAAAGGTCAGCTCCGGCGAGATCATTCCGATGATTACGGCGGAAGTGGAGGATGTGGGCGGCTATATTGGCGAAGCGATTGCCTTGCCTGCTTATCAAGGCGGTATGCTTATCGTGCAGCTTGGGTTTATCTTCATGCAGGACCCGCTGTTAGGGCTTGCCGCTGTCGCCTCCTATCCGGTGCAGGGCTATATAATTCCCAAGCTGCAAAAGAAGGTCGTAATGCTTTCCCGCGAGCGTGTTCGCAATGTGCGCACGATCTCGGACAGGGTTGGCGAGACCATCAGCGGGATCTCCGAAATCCATGCCAACGATGCGAGCGCATGGCACAGTGCAGACCTATCCGACCGGCTCTACAAAAACTTCACCATTCGTTTCGACATCTATAATCGCAAGTACTTCATCAAGTTTCTCAATAACTTCATGAACCAGCTCACGCCGTTCTTTTTCTATCTGATCGGCGGATATCTTGCGATTGCCGGTAACCTGTCGCTGGGCGCATTGCTGGCTGTTATCGCAGCCTACAAAGACCTTGCAGGCCCTTGGAAAGAGCTGCTTGCCTACTATCAGCAGACCGCAGACGTGCAGGTGAAGTACCAAACGGTGGTCGAGAACTTCGATCCGCCCGATATCTATCCGGTCGAGCGCATCACCTCAGATGACAGTGTTGATCTTGAAGGTGATATGAAACTGGAATCCCTGTCGTTTTCCGGTGGTGCAGCAGGACAGGATGTACAGGGCGTTTCGCTGGATATTGCAGATGGTAGCCGCGTTGTGTTCGTTGGGCCGGATGGGTCGGGACGCGCGGAAATCCTGCAAATGGCCTGCGGGCTTCTCTCGCCTACATCAGGCCGCGTTCTGATTGGCGATCACAATCTGGACCATCTTTGTGAGGCCACGCTTGGCCGTCAGATCTCCTATGTGGGATCGCTGGTCCATGTCTGGACAGGAACGATCCGCGACAATCTCATGTACGGTTTGCGCCATCGCCCGCTAATCCCGTTCAATTATGAGGGTGAGGCCAAAAAGGCGAGAGATCGCTGGGTCTATGAGGCCGAGATGACGGCCAATCCGCTTGATGACACAATGGCCGACTGGGATGACCTAAAGGCGGCTGGCGTTGAGAGCGAAGCTGAACTTGAAGAGCGCTTGCTTGAAGTGATCGAACTTGTCGGGCTTTCAAAAGACCTCTACCGGCTCGGTCTCCAATCCATTCTGGAGCCTGAAAATGATGAGCTAATGGACAGGGTTCTGTCCGCAAGAGAGGCGCTAGCGGAAAAAATCCAGTCTGATCCGAAACTCAGAAGCCTCGTTGAGCTGTGGAACCCGGAGGCCTATAACAATTCTGCAAGTTTGGCTGAGAACCTGTTCTTCGCCGTGCCGAGCGATCACAAGCTCACGACCGACAAGATACCGGAGGACCCTGAGGTCAAGGACTTCCTTGAAAAAAGCGGTATGGACAATGGCCTCGCCATGGTTGGTCTTCGCATTGCTAAAACCATGGTCGAGTTGCTTGCAAGCGTTAAGGGAGACATCGACTTCCTTGGCAACAATTCCATCATGACTATGGACGAACTGCCTGATTATGAAGAGATTGTGCGTCGATGCGAAAATGCTGATAAGATAAAGCAGCTTGAGGACGAAGATCGCTCCGCATTGATCGCGCTGGCTTTCAGACTTGTCCCCACTCGCCATCGTCTGGGTATCATGGATGATGATTTGCGGGCCAAGGTTATTGAGGCACGAAAGCAGTTTCGAGAATTTGCAGACACAGGTGACGGGCGTTTCATTTTCTTTGACCCGCACCACTACATTCCCTCACTCACCATCGAGGATAATCTCCTCTTTGGCCGCGTAAGGCTGGATAGGCATGATGCCCGCCAACGCATTGACGAGGTAATCCGCGAGCATGTCTACGAGCTGAAGCTGCGCCGCCCGATCCGCCATTCGGGGCTGGATTATCATGTCGGGGTCGCAGGCTCTCGGTTGTCGAGCACGCAGAGACGGCGGCTGTGTGTCGCACGGGCTATTTTGAAAAATGCCAAACTTACGGTCTTTGATGAGACTGTATCGGGCCTTTCGGAGGCAGATATTGCCATGCGGGCAACTCTCTTCAAGGCGCTGGAAGGCAAAACAGTGTTGTTTGGCACAGCCAATGAGGCAATTGCGAGCGAGTTTGACAGTGTGGTCACTCTAGAGCACGGGAGGCAGGTAGACGCGAAGTAATGCTGATCAATTACAATCATCTGCCGACTAAACATAGTAACAGGAAGACGAGGGTCTTGGGCTGGATCCCGGGAGAAACCAGTGAGCATTGATGCAGAAGTCGCTGCTTTAAAAAAGGTACCGCTGTTCCACGGCATAGATGGAAGCAAACTGCGCCTGCTGGCGTTTATGAGCCAGCGCGTCGAGTATCAGGACGGCGAGGAATTATGTAGTCAGGGAGATACAGGCGACAGCGCGTTTGTCATCCTCTCCGGTCAGGCGGATGTGCTTGTAGATGGCGAAAAGCTGGCAGTGGTTGGAGAACATGCAATTGTTGGTGAAATATCCATTCTTTGTGACGTACCGCGTACCGCAACCTTGCGCGCTTCTGGTATCGTGGACGTCCTCACCATCGCCAAAGACGACTTCATCAAGCTAATGAAAGAGTTTCCGGAAATGTCTCTTGAGGTCATGCGTACGCTTGCAGAGAGACTAGAAAAAACCACACGCGCCCTTGCCGCTGCCAAATCGGCAGCCAGTTAAGGCGGGAAAGGGTATGGAGTGAGCGACTTCCACATAAGGGTCTGGGGCGTTAGAGGGTCCACTCCGGCTGCCGGAAAGGACACGATACGCTATGGCGGCGAGACGACCTGCTTTGAGGTCGAAGCCGGCGGTTCCTATGTGATTGTCGATTGCGGGTCGGGCGCCCGCAAACTGGGGGATGCTGTAATCCAGCGGCCTTGCAGACATATCGATATGATGTTCACTCACACCCATCTAGACCATATTTGCGGTCTTCCCTTTTTCAAACCAGCTTATGATCCCCGTTTTCAGATTGATGCATGGTCCGGCCAGTTTAAAGACCCTGACGGCCTGCGTGATGCTATTTGCCGTATCATGTCGCCGCCGGTCTTTCCCGTTACTGCCAACCGTTTGAAAGCCATACAGTTCAAACAGTTTTCAGCAGGCGACGAGATCGTAAAAAAAGGCGGACTGACCATAAAAACAATCGCGCTCAACCATCCAGATGGTGCTTGCGGTTATCGCTTCGAGTATGATGGCCATGCCACGTGCATCATCACAGATCACGAGATGGGTCACAAAAACTACGACGACGCCATCGAGGCATTCATCGAAGGCGCGGACGTTGTGTTCTACGACGGAATGTACACCAACGCAGAATATCGCCATTTCATAGGATATGGCCATTCCAGCTGGGAACACGTAATCGAGACCTGTACGAGGGCAAACGTAAAAGTGCCGGTTATTTTCCATCACGATCCTTGCAGGAGTGATGATGAACTGGACGCAATCCTCAAGCAGGCAAAAGCACGGCACCACAACGCGGAAGTAGCCTATGAAGGCATGACCTTCAGCTTTTAACGCAAGAGTGAACAGACCGTGCGTTCCGCTGATGTACTCTCAGGTCAGCACAGAGCACTGCATTGCACCTCGCAGGCAGCGTTCCTAGCCGTTTGGAGGACATGCTTGCATGCGCCAAAAGCCGCAAACATCAAATGGTTCGTTATCTGGAAGAGCCGCTGGAAAGGCTTCTGACCAGAAGAATTATGATGAACAAAGCTTTGATCACGGCTCTGTAGAAGACCAGCAAAAGCATGTGTTGGCCAATACCGCTGCGCATCCCCAAAGTACTCCGCAAAAACCAACGTCATTCTTGGGCCGCATCCTTGGGCCTAATGTTCGCGTTGAAGATCTGCCCCAGCGTGTGAGAGACGAGATCGAGCAGCGTGAAGGGGATGCCGAACGGCTGATCGGCATGGTTCAGCTTGGTGTTATCCTGTTTTTCGCGCTGCTTTATGCGCTTGCTCCAAGAGCAGAGGGCGCGCAAGGGTTCAACTTCGTGCCTTATGCCATTGGCGGCTATATGCTCTTCACCATCGTGCGAATTGCTGTTTCGTTCAAAACACGCCTTCCGGCTTGGTATCTGGTCATCTCTGTGTTCGTGGACGTGGCCTTACTTGTGGGGCTTATCTTCTCTTTCCATATCCAGTACGGCCAGCACCCGACATTCTATCTCAAGGCTCCGACCTTGATGTATGTGTTCTTGTTCATTTCCCTGCGAGCACTGCGCTTTGACCCGCGCTACGTTCTGCTAACCGGCCTGCTTGGGGCGGCTGGATGGCTGGCGCTTGTGGTTTACGCCATGCTCTCCGACATGGGCGGAATGCTGATTACAAGGAACTATGTTGAGTACCTCACCAGCAACTCCGTTCTTATCGGGGCAGAGCTGGACAAGCTGATTATCATCATCTCCGTCACGCTCCTGCTGTCGCTTGCCCTTCTTAGAGGTCGGCGTATGTTCTTCTCTGCCGTAAAGGAGCAGGCGGCTGTTGAAGACTTGAGCCGCTTTTTCGTGCCCGAGGTTGCTAGCTCTATCGTGGAAGCGGGTGAGGAACTTCAGGCGGGGCAGGGTGAAAGCCGCATGGCGGCAATTCTCTTTGTGGACGTGCGCAGCTTTACCAGTACTTCCCAAGACCTAACGCCCGAGCAGACCATGGCGGTACTGAACTGCTATCAGGATGCCGCTGTCTCTGTCATCCGCGCCCATGGCGGCAAGATCGACAAGTTCTTGGGCGACGGCATTCTGGCGACCTTTGGCGCTATCGAGCCCTCGGAAACCTTTGCAGCAGATGCCATCAATGCAGCGCTAAAGCTTGCAAAGTCCATTGAGCAGCTTCAACCAAAGCTGCGGGCTGAAGGGTGGCCGGTTCCAATGCGCATCGGCTGCGGTGTGGCTGCAGGCAATGTAACAGTGGGTGTTGTGGGCGCTGGAGAGCGTCTTGAATTCACAGTTATCGGTGATGCTGTAAACAGGGCCGCGAAATTTGAGAACGCCAATAAATGGTTTGGAACCAAAGTTTTAACCGATGACGCAACGTTTTCTCTAGCCAGCGGGCAGGGGCTGCAAGCCTCTGTGCTTAAGTCTAATGCGGAAAGTATTGCAGGAATCGGCGGGACAGTAGAGCTTGTGACCCTAGCATAAACACGTAGAGACGCGTTAGCGTACATACTACGGAAAACTTGGGAGGAGCCTTTGAAGCTCGACACATCTATTGCCGCTGTCGTTACCGGTGGGTCTTCTGGCCTTGGTGCAGCAACTGCAAAGCGCCTTGCTGCGGCTGGTGTTAAGGTCACTATTTTCGACGTAAACGAAGATGCCGGATACACTGTTGCAGAGCAGATCGGCGGTCTGTTCCAGAAGGTTGACGTAGCCAGCGACGAAAGCGTTGTTGCAGGTCTTGATGCAGCAGAAGCGGCGCATGGTCCAACCCGCATTCTGGTCAACTGTGCAGGCATCGCTCCAGCGGCAAAAACCACATCCCGTGGTGCCCCGCATTCGCTAGAAATGTTCCAGAAGGTTATCGATATCAACCTCGTCGGTAGCTTCCGCTGTATCGCCAATGTTGCAACCCGTATGAGCGCGCTTGAAGCGGCCAACGAAGACGGTGAGCGCGGCGTTATCATCAACACCGCTTCCGTTGCTGCTTATGACGGCCAGATCGGTCAGGCTGCATACTCTGCATCCAAGGGCGGTATTGTTGGCATGACCCTGCCAATCGCACGCGATCTTTCCAAAAACGGCATCCGCATCATGACCATCGCGCCGGGTATCTTCCATACCCCGATGCTTTCCGGCATGCCGCAGGAAGTCCAGGATTCCCTCGCTGCAGCAGTTCCGTTCCCGTCCCGTTTGGGTACTGGCGACGACTACGCACAGCTGGTTGAATCCATCTGCGAAAACACAATGCTGAACGGTGAAGTGATCCGCCTTGACGGCGCGATCCGCCTTGCTCCGCGATAATCGTTAGCACTGATTTTTAAAAATTGGAGCTCGCGTGGGTTACCCGTGCGGGCTCTCGGTCTTGTTGCTGCACTTTCGATTGGATGTTCCATGGTTACCTACAGCGCTGCAACCCCGCAGCAGTTCTTTGATACGCTTCCGCAAGAAACTGACGTTGTAATCATCGGCGGCGGTGTGATTGGTATCTGCACGGCTTACTATCTCGCCAAGAAGGGCGTGAAGGTAACTGTCTGCGAAAAGGGACGCGTTGCAGGGGAACAGTCCAGCCGTAACTGGGGCTGGGTACGCCAGCAGGGACGAGACGCAGCCGAGCTTCCAATCGCCATCGAGTCCAACCGCTTGTGGCGTGAGATCACCGAGGAAATCGGTGAGGATCTGGGCTTCCGTCAGCATGGCGTCTACTACCTTGCCGAAAGCGATGAAGACGTGCAGGCCCACGAAGCCTTTATGAAGCTTGCTAGGGAGCATCAGCTTGACACGCGCTTGCTGACGGCAGGCGAGATACTGGAGCAAATTCCGGGGAAACCCGGCCGCTGGAGAAGTGGTATGGTTACCCCTTCTGATGGCCGTGCAGAGCCATGGGTGGTCGTGCCAGCCATTGCCCGCGCTGCCCAACGAATGGGCGTGAAGGTGGTCGAAAACTGCGCTGTGCGTACAGTTGAGATCACCAATGGCGCAGTAACAGGTGTTGTGACAGAGCAGGGCGCTGTGAAGGCAAACCGCATTCTGCTGGCAGGCGGGGCTTGGTCTTCCCTCTTTGCGGCAAACCTCGGCCTTGGCATTCCTCAGCTCAACGTGCGGGCAACGGTTGCTGCAACCGAAGCGGTGCCAGATATCTTTTCCGGCAACGCTGCCGACAGCAACTTTGCGTTCCGCCGCCGAGAAGATGGCGGGTACACTGTGGCCGTGACCGACATTCACAACCACTATCTCGGCAAGGACAGTTTCAAGTACCTCTTCACATGGCTACCGACCTACAAGGTCACTATGGGCGATGTGACGTTGAATCCGTTGCAGCCAAAGGGCTTTCCTGATGCATTTGGCACTAAGCGCAGCTGGTCGGGTTCCGAAATTTCTCCGTTTGAACAAATGCGTGTGCTCAACCCAGAGCCAAACCGCAAAGCGATCGAGCAAATGGAAAAGCGCCTTCCAGACCGCTTCCCGCAGCTTGCTGGTACCAAGCTGAAAGAAACATGGGCGGGTATGATTGATTCCATGCCGGACATGGTGCCGGTGATGGATGAGGTCTCCAAGGTGAAGGGCTTCTTCATCGCAACTGGCTTTTCCGGTCACGGTTTCGGCTTCGGTCCGGGGGCAGGGCGTGTACTGGCTGACATGATGGAAGGCCGTGAGACCGGCTACAATATGAGCCGTTTCCGCTTCGCTCGCTTCTCCAAAAACGAGAAGCTTGAGCTTGGTCCGTTCATCTAGAGAGGTTTCCTCAATTCATTACACAAATATAGGCGTACTGGCGGGTACACCTTTTGATTAAACTGGTGTACTCTGGAAAAAATTGCGCTGCGTCCCCCGATAAGAATGGGTGTAGACTGACAGCAAGCATCGTCGCCAACATTTTTGAGGAAACAAATGCCACAGTATCGTTCGCGTACTTCCACCCACGGCCGTAACATGGCCGGTGCCCGTGGTCTCTGGCGTGCCACCGGTATGAAGGATGGAGACTTCGGTAAGCCGATTATCGCAATTTCCAACTCTTTCACCCAGTTTGTGCCGGGTCACGTACACCTTAAGGATCTTGGTCAGCTCGTGGCACGCGAAGTGGAAAAAGCGGGCGGCGTTGCTAAAGAATTCAACACCATCGCCGTGGACGACGGTATCGCCATGGGCCACGATGGTATGCTGTACTCCCTGCCATCCCGCGAGATCATCGCAGACAGCGTAGAGTACATGGTCAACGCTCACTGCGCTGACGCACTGGTCTGTATCTCTAACTGCGATAAGATCACTCCGGGTATGTTTATGGCTGCAATGCGCCTCAACATTCCTGTTGTTTTCGTATCCGGCGGCCCGATGGAAGCTGGCAAGGTTGTTCTGGCGAACGGCGAAACCCGCAAGCTTGACCTTGTTGATGCAATGGTTTCCGCAGCAGACGATAACGTATCGGACGAAGACGTTGCCGCTATCGAGCGCAGCGCATGCCCTACCTGCGGTTCTTGCTCTGGTATGTTCACCGCAAACTCTATGAACTGCTTGATGGAAGCGCTGGGCCTTGCTCTGCCGGGCAACGGCTCCGTTCTGGCAACCCATGCAGACCGCAAGGGCTTGTTCGTGGAAGCTGGCCATCTCATCGTAGATTTGGCCAAGCGCTACTACGAGCAGGAAGACGAGAGCGTTCTGCCGCGCAACGTGGCAAACAAAGCAGCCTTTGAAAACGCAATGACCATGGATATCGCCATGGGCGGTTCCACCAACACCGTTCTGCACTTGCTGGCTGCTGCGCAGGAAGGCGAAATCGACTTCACTATGGCAGACATCGACCGTCTGTCACGCAACACCCCATGCCTGTGTAAGGTCGCCCCATCTGTACCGAACGTACATATGGAAGACGTGCACCGCGCTGGTGGTATCCTCGGTATTTTGGGTGAGCTGGACCGTGCTGGCCTACTTGATACCTCCGTTCCGTCCATCCATTCCGGTACGCTCGGCAACGCTCTGGAGCGCTGGGACATCATGCGCACCGACAGCGAGGCAGTGCGCAAGTTCTTCTCCGCAGCGCCGGGCGGAGTTCCAACACAGACAGCATTCTCCCAAGACAGCCGCTATGCTGAAGGCGTGGATGATGACCGTAAAACCGGTGTTACCCGCGCTAAAGAACATGCGTACTCTCAGGACGGCGGCTTGGCGGTTCTGTTCGGTAACATCGCTGAAAACGGCTGTATCGTAAAAACCGCAGGCGTGGATGACAGCATCCTCACCTTCACCGGTCGTGCCCGCATCTTTGAGTCTCAGGATTCTTCGGTTTCTGCAATTCTTACCGGCAAGATCGAAGCAGGTGACGTGGTTCTTATCCGCTATGAAGGTCCTCGCGGTGGTCCGGGTATGCAGGAAATGCTCTACCCAACCAGCTACCTGAAGTCCAAGGGCCTCGGTAAAGCCTGTGCGCTGTTCACCGATGGCCGCTTCTCTGGTGGTACCTCTGGTCTTTCCATCGGCCATGCTTCCCCTGAAGCTGCTGAAGGCGGCGCAATCGCGCTGGTTGAAGAAGGTGATATCATCAAGATCGACATTCCAAACCGTACCATCAACGTAGACGTTTCTGATGAGGTTCTCGCAGAGCGCCGTGCAAAGATGGAAGCCAAGGGCAAAGACGCTTGGAAACCGGTTGAGAAGCGCACCCGCAAGGTCACAACGGCTCTGAAAGCCTACGCAGCGCTGACCACCAGTGCTGATAAAGGCGCGGTCCGCAAAGTCGACTAAAAGCGTCTCGTTAGAGATTGGAAAGCGGGTCTTCGGGCCCGCTTTTTTGTTTGGGGGAGGGCCTGAAGGGCAAGGCACTCTGTCACCCGAAACTACAACGTTTCTGGATACCGGATCATCGCTGCGCTTGTCCGGTATGACAGTGGGGCTTATTCCTAAATGCTGAAAAAGAAGCGGCGTGGTGACTACAACTCCTCTAGTACCAGCAACGGGTGTCATGCCGGACCTGATCCGGCATCCTGACTTACAGACGCTCCTAATCTTTCATCCAGTTGCACGTCAGCCTA
>NZ_SMMA01000058.1:102838-109989 GCF_009711345.1 Pseudovibrio flavus | reverse complement strand
AAGTGCGGGATGACCCGAGCAGCACGTCCTCAAAGGACCGTCGCTTCTAAAGTGTCCTTGCATGGATCATTTCTGGATACCGGATCGGCGCTACGCTTGTCCGGTATGAAAGTGAAGCATGCCGTTTCAGCTCTTTATCTTTGGCTGCGACCAAGTCCTCGGAGTGCCCGCGTTGGTTCAAACCTCCCCATTGTCATGCCGGACCTGATCCGGCATCCAGTAACTCACCCTTGGATAGTTTCTAGATCCCGTGTCGAGCACGGGGTGACGTTTGGAGATTGTCGTAGCAGCTCGAACAACATCCTTGGCGGCGAAACTCTCCTTGAGAACAGGCTTGGATTTGCAGCTCCCACCGTCGTCATGCCGGACTTGATCCGGCATCCAGACACTCCCTCTCAAGCCCAAGCTAGATCCCGCATCAAGTGCGGGATGACTGCCGCGGTGGGCGGAAGGCCTTCAAAGCGCATTTACATGACCGTCCGCTCACTACACCCCTCCCATGGTGACAGATACCGCGTGGACGCCAGCGCCGACGAATACACCGGTTAAAAGCAGACCGATAAACACATTGAGGACCGCAAGCCCACGGCTAAGCAATGTCGTTGGAGCAAAATCACCATAGCCCACGGTCGTTGCATTGATGAACGCATGATAGAGGGAGTCGAATGTTCCCCATTCTTCAATACGCCCAATAACAATGCCGTTGATACAGACCGCTATGATCAACAAAAACAGTATGGGGGAAAGGTACAGGAGGTCGGCGAAGAAGATACTCAAAAACGTAAGTGAATACTCCATGCAGCCTCTCTGTCTGGATTTTAAGCCTCGCTTCTAATCGGATGCTACAATATCCAGCCGAGAACGCAGGCCATCAAGTTTCAGTTGCGAAGACTTGCAGGCATGAAGTGGCAGTAATTTGACCCTTTGCCAAAAAACACAAGGATCAGGCAGTTTTCAAAGACGGAAAGCCCTCATACCACTGGCTATGGTCTCCGGTGTTGTTTTCCATGCCCGGTTTGGTCAGGCACCCCTTTGGAGCAATATAGCTATCAATACGCCGTACCGGCTGCTCATGCCATGTGATGTTGAACGCAGCCATTTTCGGGAAGAAATAGAGCCCGCTATGCGGCAGGTTATCGTGGATCCACCACGCTAGAGAACGCCAGTCCGCCCCATCCTCCATTTGATCTGCAAACCAAGGAATGACAATGCATGCGGTCGCACCAGCATGCCCGTCTTTATCTCGCCGATCCCAGATATGGCCTGCGAAATTTGCCTCGTTTGAGGCGCAGGTGTAGCCCTTTTTGCCAGCCTTTTGCTGGGCGTTACAGTAGCCGTTGACCTCGCAAGAACGATAGGCAGAACGCACGATGATTTTGCCAAAGGTCGCCTGAAGTGGCTCGAGCAACTCCTTGCAGAGCCGCTTACCCACCATGATGGCAAGGTCAGGGTCATCGGGATAGTTAGGAATGCCGTGAAAGTTCGCAACCTCGCTGTAGAGAAACTCGCGCATGAAAAACGACTTGGAAAGCCTGACCCGTCCTAAATCATCAAGCGCTGTAACGCTGCCTATCTTTCGCATTCACCATTCCCCCCAAGAAAACTGCAGCTACAAAGCAGCACTAAACCCGAAATGTAGCATAGGTTGCTTTTGCTCAAATCTGCAATCTTCAATACGGGCAGAAACAAAAAAAGCGGGCCCATGAGCCCGCCTTTCTGTTCTTTGTAATGTCGCTTGATTACGCGCCAGCTGCATCAATATCGGCTGCGCTGTGGCGCTCAGGAACCTGCTGGGTCTCCTCTCCCCAAGTACGGTTCACACGGCGACCGCGAATAACCGCTGGGCGCTTGGCGATTGTATCGGCCCAGCGCTGGACATTTTTGTATTCATCGACCGAGAGGAATTCAGCTGCATCATAGAGCAGCCCTTTTGCAAGTGCGCCGTACCAAGGGAAGATGGCAATATCGGCTATGGAGTACTCATCACCGGCGATAAACTCGCGATTGGCCAGAGCAGTGTCCAGCACATGCATTTGCCTTTTTGCTTCCATAGTGAAGCGGTCAATCGGGTACTGGAACTTTTCCGGTGCATAGGCGTAGAAGTGCCCAAAACCACCGCCCAGATATGGTGCGGAGCCCATCTGCCAGAACAGCCAGTTCATTACCTCGGTACGTGCTGGTTGGGTGTTTGGAAGAAACTCGCCAAACTTTTCAGCCAGATAAAACAGGATTGAGCCGGACTCGAAAACACGAACTGGCTTCTCGCCGCTACGGTCCATAAGAGCCGGGATTTTTGAGTTGGGATTGACCTCTACAAAACCACTGGAGAACTGATCTCCATCGCCGATTTTAATCAGCCACGCATCGTATTCCGCGCCTCTGTGCCCGCGAGCCAGAAGCTCCTCCAGCATGATGGTGACTTTCACGCCATTTGGTGTTGCCAGCGAATAAAGCTGCAAGGGATGTTCACCAACAGGAAGATCTTTTTCATGGGTTGCACCGGAAATAGGACGGTTGATGCTGGCAAATGTTCCGCCGCTCGGCTGCTCCCATGTCCAAACCTTTGGCGGGGTGTACACTGTCGTCTCACTCATGGTCGTTCGGTCTCCACTATGCGCAAATGGCTTTGTGTGTCCATCAAAGGAAGCGCAATGGCGCCTCTGTTCCATTCTCACTTAGGATTAATAGCACTGGGTTCAAGCGGTTTATTCTGCAACTCTTGCGAACCGGATCATCCCCTATCCGCATAAACTTGAAAAACGACCGGAAACTCGCAGTTTTCGCGCCGATTATGAGGATTGAATTATAAGTGACAAAGGCGTGATTGCCTGCCCAAAGGCCCCACTTAGAAGGCTATGGGGCAATATAATCTGGCGAATCTGCGGGTTGCGCGTAATGCGGATAGTCGCTTCATAGAGTCGATGGGACCTTTTTGGGAAAGGCGCTATGAAAGCTATCGCCAGACTTTGTAACAGCATTGCCAAACGTTCTGCTTTAGTCAGGGATTTGGAGGCGGAAATTGCGCTAAACAGGCAGCTGATCTTGAGGCTACAAGATGCTACCGATTATGACCCCGTCAGTGTGATCTTGAAGTCTGGCCTTAAGGTTTTTTTGCCGAACCTTCCTCGCGATTTGATCCAGCGGACGATGTTTCGAACCTGTGACTTCTATGAACGCGAACTGCTGGAGGCGATGGACCCGCTGGTACCGGAAGGCTCAACGGTGATTGATATTGGAGCCAACATCGGCAACCACTCCCTTTACTGGGCAACGCAGGCAAAGGCTGCAAGGGTGATAGCATTTGAACCAGTGGCGGGCATCTACGGAACGTTGATCGGCAATATAGAGGCAAACGGGCTTGATGAGATTATCGAAGCCTATCCCTTTGCCTTGGGCGACAAAGGTGGACGTGGTGCGATTTACGCCTATGACCCTTCCAACCTCGGGGGCACTGCAATTCGCTCTGACCAACAGGGCGATCTCATTATCACCCCTCTGGATGATATGGACCTTGGTCTGGAGAGGCTTGATCTGATGAAGATCGACGTAGAGGGTTTTGAGCTTGCTGTGCTCAAAGGGGCTGCAACCACCCTCAAACGCTTTCGGCCAGCGCTCTTTGTCGAGAGCTTTGAGGGGGAGTTCGCCATGGTCAAACAGCACCTACAAGATAGCGGCTACAGGCTTTTTAAGGACTTTGGCTGCAACAACTATCTGTTCAAGGCTGTATAAGGCAGATAGCTGTGTTCCTAAGGCTATGGCAGGCGGGCGCTACCATACACCCGTGAAGGCTAGAAGCTCTCCGGCAAGTTAAGCCCTGCCGGAGAGATTGTTTCGTTTAACCGATCAGCTTTTCGATCACGTTTTCGATGATCTTGTGGCCTGCGTCCTGATCCAGAGACATGATGGATTCTGGGTGGAACTGCACTGCCGCAATTCTTTCAGATGTATGCTCGATTGCCATTACCACACCGTCCTCGGTCAAGGATGTAATGCGCAGCTCTGCTGGCAGGCATTCCTTTTTGGCAAAGAGCGAGTGGTAGCGGCCCACGATCACTGGAGAAGCAAGACCTGCAAACAGCAGGGAGTCATCTTCAAAGGTTACTGAAGACGGCTTACCGTGCATTGGTACATCGAGCTGGCCAAGTTCACCGCCCAGCGCTTCTGTGATCGCCTGAAGACCAAGGCAAACGCCGAAGATCGGTAGACCGCGTTTGCGTGCCTTTTCAATGGTTGCCGCGCAATCAAAGTCTTTCGGGTTACCTGGACCAGGGGAGAGAACCACCAAGTCCGGCTTTACGGTATCAAAGACCTCTTCAGCCACTGGTGAGCGGTAGGTGACAACCTCTGCTCCGGTCTGACGGAAGTAGTTGGCCAGCGTATGCACAAAGCTGTCTTCATGGTCGACAAGCAGGATTTTCTTCCCCTTGCCTAGCTTCTTCGCTTCCACTTTCTCTTCGGTTTTAAGTGCAAGGCCCGCTTCGCGCACAGCTGCACGCATTGCAGAGGCCTTCAGCTCGGTTTCTGCTTCTTCATCCTCAGGAATGCTATCGTAAAGCAGTGTTGCGCCAGCGCGGATTTGCGCCACACCGTCTTTAATGCGAACGGTGCGAAGGGTCAGGCCGGTGTTCATATCACCGTTGAAAAGAACAGCGCCAATAGCACCGCCATACCATGCGCGCGGGCTCTTCTCATGATCCTCAATGAACTGCATAGCCCAGCGCTTAGGAGCACCAGTTACAGTTACAGCCCATGTGTGGGAGAGGAAGGCATCCAGCGCGTCTTTACCCTCAAGCAGCGTACCCTCGATGTGATCTACGGTATGGATGAGACGAGAATACATCTCGATCTGGCGACGACCAATCACACGCACAGAAGCCGGATCACAAATGCGGCTCTTGTCGTTGCGATCAACGTCAGAGCACATGGTCAGCTCTGCTTCATCCTTGGCGGAGTTCAGCAGTTTGCGGATCTGCGCTTCATCCTCGATGGCGTTCTTGCCACGGCGAATGGTGCCGGAAATCGGGCATGTTTCAACGCGGCGACCACCGGTTACACGTACATACATCTCAGGAGATGCGCCAACGAGATACTCGGCATTACCAAGGTTGATGAAGAAGGAGTAAGGCGACGGGTTGATTTGCGCCAAACGACGAGAAACAGCAGACGGCGGGTTTTCGCACTTCTCGTAGAAGGTCTGCCCCGGTACTGTCTCGAACAGATCACCACGCTTGAAGTATTCAACCGCCTCATGCACCAGTTTGGCGTATTCGCCCGGCACATGGTCACCGCGGCCCGGATCAGCCTGCGCGGCGACATAAGGCACTTCCTCACCATCGCGGGCAAGTCCCTCTGTGCTCTTGCCATCCACCTCAAATTCGTATTCCAGAACGTGCGCTTTACGGCCGTAGTGGTCAACGATGAGGATTTCATCAGGCAAGAACAGCACCATGTCGCGCTGGTCATCAGGGCGCTGAAGCTTCAGGTTAATCGGCTCAAACTGGAAGGTAAGGTCGTAGCCAAACGCACCGTAAAGACCAAGCTGATCGTCATCACAAGCGAACAAATCTACCAGCGCACGCACAACCGAGAAGGCTGACGGCTGACGAGAGCGTTCTTCCTCGGAGAAAGCACGATCAGGCATCTTGATGGTGAGGTCAATACGCTCTTCATCAGCATTGAACTGGTCAATATCAGCATGGCCTTTAAGTGCTGCTGTCACGGCTGGCATAAGCACCTTGCCGCGCTCGTTCAGCGCACGGATCACGATCTTACGGTCGTTGCTTTCCAGCAGCAGCGGCGGGTTGACCAGAGCCATGTCCCAACGCGTGTAGCGGCCCGGGTATTCGTAGGAAGAGGAAAGCACAGCACCGCGCTGACGGTCCAGACGGTCAATCCATTCGGATGTACCGGCTTCGTAGTCGGCGGGGCGGCTGGAACGGCGGATGGTGAGACCACCTTTACTCTGGTAACTGCGGGCTGCCGTGATCGGCATGGGTAACTCCATTCTTTACGATGGCGACCGGTGTGATTGCAGGCCGGATACAAAAAAACCGCCTACGGAATACGCGGCGGCTCGTTGGTCAACGGGTCTTAACTCAAGACATGCGTTGTCATGGCCGCGTAGACGCGCGCCACCACCAAAGCATGTTAAGAGCAGAACAAGTAATCATGGCTTTTGCATACCTCATAGCGCTGTGCGGTGCAACGGGAAACCTCATGGTATCCCTCGCTCTTGCACCTTTGGCCACCTACGGGGCTGCGGTTGCTGGCCTAGCAGGTCCGGTTGCCCCGATCTGGCTAGCCGTCCCATGCCCTCTATTGCCATGAATTATATCGCAAAGACGGACTTGACTTAAACTTAACTTGAACTTGTAGAGCTTGCTTCCATTGGTCATTGCATTTTGGAGTTTGAGGAATGGATTTGAACCAAGTGACCTTGGAAACGAGGAATTTCAACGAATCTCTGGAGTTTTATAAGAAGCTCGGCTTGCGCCTCATTGTGTTGAGTGAGGGACGGTATGCGCGGTTCGAGATGCCTTCAGGTTCTTCGACGCTCTCACTGCACCAAGCGGAAGAGCCCGCCATTGGCAACACAGTTCTCTATTTCGAGGTTGATGATGTTGAGCGTAAGTTCGAGGAACTATCAGCGAGTGGTATCGTGTTCGAAACACCGCCGACGGATGAACATTGGCGCTGGAAAGAAGCGCGCTTCACCGATCCAGCAGGCAATAAACTCTGTCTCTTCCATGCAGGACCAGACCGCCGCTTTCCTCCTTGGCGATTGGGGGAGTAACTGGAGGATGGACGGTGGAGGGCAATGACCGCTTTTTGCTCTAGGCTTCTGTGACTGGTGTCGGAAATGAACCTTCAGCCTTGGGTACACATCCAGAAAGCACTGCTCGTCGTTACCGTCATCCCGCACTTGATGCGGGATCCAGTGTGAGCTGGAGAGTCTGAATTGACTGGATGCCGGATCAAGTCCGGCATGACGACGGGGAGGATTGAACCAGTGCAGGTACTTCGAGGACTTGGTAATAGCCAAAGATTAAGAGCTGAACCGGCAAGCCCCACCGTCATACCGGACAAGCGTAGCGATGATCCGGTATCTAGAACTAATCAATGCAGTACGCTTTAGAAGCGACGGTCCTTTA
>NZ_SMMA01000058.1:49793-102800 GCF_009711345.1 Pseudovibrio flavus | reverse complement strand
CTCGGGTCATCCCGCACTTGATGCGGGATCCAGCACTGAATTAGGCGCGTCTGGCAGTCTGGATGCCGGATCAAGTCCGGCATGACGATAGCGTGGGGTGTCAGCATAAAAAAATCCCGCAGTGTACCGCGGGATTTTTAGCGTCTTTACAGGATCTCAAGCGGCAGGCTCAGCAGGCCTGCTCGATGAGCTTGTCGAGGAATTTCTCGCACTTTTGCAGCTCAGAGATTTTGATGAATTCATCCGGCTTGTGAGCCTGCTCAATGGAACCTGGACCAACAACGACGGTAGGCACTTCCAAAATGGTCTGGAACAAGCCGCCTTCGGTGCCGTAAGCAACTTTTGCGTGGTCGTTGCGGCCAGCAAGACGCTTTGCGAGAGCGGTCACATCATCATCAGGGTTGGTGTTCAGGCCCGGAATTTCGGAGTTGCAGATGAACTCGATATTGGCTTCCGGATAGACCGCCTGCATTTCCGGCAGAAGCTCTTCATTTGCGTAGCGCTGGATTTCTTTCACGCAAGCCTTCAGGTCTTCTGTTGGCAGGATGCGGAATTCAAAGATCACTTCGCAGCGCTCTGGCACAATGTTGAGAGCCGTACCGCCAGTCATCACGCCTGTGTGGGCGGTGGAGTATGGCAGGTCAAACAGCTCGTCACGCGGGCCAGATGCTAGTTCCTTTGCCATCTGCTCCAGCTTGTTGACTAGGCGGGCGCCGTAGTTAACGGCGTTTACGCCCTGCGGAGCAAGAGAGGAGTGGCAGGAAAGGCCGGTGAAGATAGCGCGGTAAGATGCCTTGGACTTGTGCGCGACAATAACCTGCATTTCAGTCGGTTCACCCACAAAACAGGCCGCAGCCTTCTGACCCTTTTCTTTGAGGTCCCAAAGCAGGCCCTGCACACCAATACAGCCTACTTCCTCGTCATAGGAAAAGGCGAGGTGGAATGGGCGTGTCAGCGGCGCCTTCAACATGTCAGGTACTTTTGCCAGACAGGTCGCAACAAAGCCCTTCATGTCACAAGAACCACGGCCCACCAGCGTGCCATCACGCTCAACGAGGGTGAACGGATCACTGGTCCAGTCCTGTCCGTCAACAGGCACAACGTCGGTGTGACCGGAGAGAATAAAGCCGTTATCTGCGTCCGGACCAATGGTGACGAACAGGTTCGCCTTGGTGCGGTCCTCATTGTAAACACGGTGGCCTTTGAGCCCGAATTGGCTCAGGTATTCCTCAACCCAGTCCATCAAAGGCAGGTTGGAGTTACGGCTAACGCTATCAAAGCTTACAAGTTTTTCCAGAATTTCGGTTGTCGTCATAGACATATGAAAAGTTTACCTTCCGGTGGCGTTCGGTTTGCCTCGTCCTATTATTGTTTAAGGCATTTCTTCAAGAATTCCAAAGCCAGGCAGCGCCGCGAACGCCGGAGCTGTCACCGTGCATGGCTTTGCGGATGACTACGTCGTAGCCATCAGAAAAGATGAAAGGGCGCATGGCTGCTGGCAGGTCCTCGTAAAGCTCGTCTACGTTGGACATGCCGCCGCCCAGTACAAAACAGTCAGGGTCCAGCAGGTTGGCAGACATCGCTAAGGCGCGGGCCAAACGACTGACATAGCGCCGGTAAGTCGCCTGTGCCATGTCTTCGCCAGCATGCATTCGGTCGATGATTTCCTTGCCAGAAACCTTTAGCCCTGTTGCGTTCTCATAGTCCCACTGGAAGCCAGTGCCAGAGCACATCAGGTCAATGGCGCTTCTGGCACCTGTCCAGTTGATCGGGCCGGGAAACTCGTCTTCCTGTAACCAAGGAACGGTCGTGCTACCCCATTCGCCTGAAATGCCGTTGGCCCCTTTGAGAGGGCGTCCATGAATGGCGATGCCAGAACCGCAGCCAGTGCCAACGATGATAGCGTGCACCACATCAAAGCCTGCACCTGCACCATCTGTTGCTTCAGAAACGGCCAAGCAGTTGGCGTCATTTTGAATGCGCACAACGCGGCCAAGCGCTGCTTCAAGGTCTTTGTCGAGCGGCTTGCCGTTCATCCATGTGGAATTGGCGTTCTTCACAAGACCGCTGGAAGGGGAGATGGAGCCGGGAATGCCAATGCCAAGCGTGCCGCGCTGTCCTGTTTCAAACTCGGCGGCGGCAACAAGCTCCACAACTGCCAGAACGCAGCCATCGTAATCGTCACGCGGCGTAGGAACCCGCTTGCGGAAAAGCTCTTCGCCCTCATTTGATAGGGCGATGATTTCCATCTTGGTTCCGCCCCAGTCAATGCCTAGCCGCATTGTCGCTGCCCCTGTGTTGCTCATAGCCCGCCCTTTGTGTCGCTGGCACCAAGGTGGCGGGGATGCTCGAAGGCGTCCGGCGCATCGTCGCTCAGTTCATCCAGCTGTTTGCCGTAGCTGCGGAACTTGGCGAGGATACGGTCCATCTCTTCCTGCGATAAAATCGCCGGCTCTCCAATAGAAAGAGCGCTCATATACTGGTCTGCCAGCGCCTCAACCTCAACAGCAAGCGCAAAGGCTCTGTAGAGGGAAGCGCCAAAGGCAATCTGGCCGTGGTTGGCAAGCAGACACGCACGGCGCGGGCCGAGCGCTGCAAGCATGGCTTCGCTCAACGCCTTGGTGCCGAAGGTCGCATACTCGGCGCATTCGATAGACTTACCGCCAGCCGCCGCAACCATGTAGTGAAATGCGGGAATAGAGCGACGCAAACACGAAAGCGCGGTCGCACGGGCCGAGTGGCAATGAATAACTGCAGTAGCGTCAGGGTAGGAGCGGTACACATCGCGGTGCATCTGCCATTCGGAGGAAGGCAGGGTGTCGCCCCAATAACCACCATCGAGACTCATTTCGACAATGAGGTTCTCGGTAAGGTCTTCGTAGGGAATGCCGGATGGGGTGATAAGGAAGCCGTTCTTGCTGCGCACGCTCACGTTGCCGGAGGTGCCGTGCGTCAAGCCGCTTGTCGCCAGCAGCTGCGCATAGCGGATAACGTCGCTTTTCCCTTCTAACCCATTGCCAGTCATTGGCTGAATGCCCTGATACCGATGTATGTTTATCTGTGAAAGATACGGTCTATCCCTATCATCCCTAAGGCGTCAAGAGCACCACTTTTAGGAATTAAGGCGACGCTTGAGCACATCTTCCAGTTTAGGAACGGCTGAAAGCAACAAACGCGTATAAGGGTGGGAAGGGTTAGCGAACACTTCTTCCGTAGGGCCTTCCTCAACAATTACGCCGCTGTTCATTACAATGACGTGGTCGGTGATGGCCTGAACCACAGACAGATCGTGGCTAATGAAGAGGTAGCCGACACCCAGACGATCACGAAGATCGGCAAAAAGATCGAGAATCTGTGCCCTAATTGATACATCCAGAGCGGAGACCGGTTCGTCAGCAACAATCAGCTTTGGCTCGGTTACAAGGGCACGGGCAATGGCGATGCGCTGGCGCTGGCCGCCGGAAAATTCGTGCGGGTACTTTTCGCCGTCGCTGATGGTAAGGCCAACGGACTCAAGCGCTGTGTGAACACGTTTCTCGGCTTCTTTAGCGCTGATCTCACCGCGAAGCAGGAAGAGCGGTTCGCCGATGATGCGGCTTACCTTGTGGCGCGGGTCAAAGCTGCCATAAGGGTCTTGGAAAACAGCCTGAATGCCACGGCGCAGTTCTGCTCGCTCATGCCCGCCCGCCTTAAACGGATCTTTGCCAAGGAAGCTGACGGAGCCTTTCTCCGGTAGCTCAAGGCCAAGCAAAGTGCGAGCAAGGGTAGACTTTCCGCAGCCGCTTTCGCCTACAAGGCCAAGGCTTTGGTGCTCCGCAATTCTCAGGCTCACATGGTCAACGGCGGTATGTCTGCGGCGCTTTTCGAAGAACGTGCGGCGTGGCAGCGGGTAAGAGCGCACCAGCTCGTCAACGCTAAGGATCGGCTCGCGGGTCAGGTCCAGCGGTTTACGCCGTGCTGGCGGGCAGTGGCTGGACGCCTCAACGAGCTTCTTGGAATACGGGTGCTTGAGGTTGCTGAAGAGGCTGGTGGTCGCGCCGTGCTCGACAATCTCGCCGTCTTTCATAATGGCCACACGGTCTGCCATATCTGCAACAACAGCAAGGTCGTGAGAGATCAGCAGCAGAGCCATATCCTGCTCGCGTACGATATCACGCAGCAGGGTGAGAATTTGCGCCTGAATAGTAACATCGAGAGCGGTGGTCGGCTCATCGGCAATCAGCAGCTTAGGGCCGCATGCAATGGCGATTGCGATGACAACGCGCTGGCGCTGGCCGCCGGAAAGCTGATGCGGAAACCGGTGCATGGTAGTGCGATCACTGCCAAGGCCAACACGCTCCAGCGCTTTACCTGCTTCAGCATAGGCTTCCTTCCAACCAACGCGGGTATGAAGGCGAATACCCTCGGCAACCTGCTCGCCAATGGTCTTGGTCGGGTTTAGCGCCGTCATAGGCTCCTGAAACACCATGGAAACATCGCGCCCGCGAATGGCGTTCATTTTCCGATCTTCAAGACCAACAATCTCTTGTCCCAAGAAGGAGATGGAGCCCTTAAGCGTCGCACCTTCCGGCAGCAACTGCATAGCCGCAAGGGCGCTCATGGATTTTCCTGAGCCACTTTCTCCAACAAGGCCGAGAACCTCGCCTTTCTCGATAGAAAAGCTGACGTTCTTCAGAATCTGCTTCTGTCGGATTTCTAGGCAGAGGTCCGTTGCTTGGAGAAGTGCCATTTATGCAATCCTCCGGCGCAGTTTCGGGTCAAGTAGATCGCGCAGACCATCACCCAGCAAGTTAAAGCCAAGTACCGAAACAACAATGGCAAGGCCGGGATAGAGCGCCAGCTGTGGTGCGAAAGCCACCATGGTCTGGGCTTCGTTCAGCATGCGGCCCCAGCTCGCAAGGGGCGGCTGCGTGCCAAGACCGAGATAAGAAAGACCAGCCTCTGCCAGAATGCCGAGGGACAGCTGAATGGTCGCCTGCACAATAAGCAAGCTGGCGATGTTCGGCAGAACGTGCTCAAGCGTGATGCGCAGGGAGCCTTTGCCCGCAACACGGGCTGCAAGCAAAAAGTCACGGCTGGAAAGGGCAAGCGCACCGCCACGGGCTACGCGGGCGAACACAGGAATGTTGAAGATGCCGATGGCGATCACGGCGTTCATGATGCCGGGGCCGAGCAGGGCAGTAATCAGAACAGCAGAAAGAATAGCCGGAAAGGCAAAGATAAGGTCATTAAGGCGCATAACGCCTTCTTCCAGCAGGCCGCGTTTGGTGGCGGCCAATAGGCCAAGCGGAACGCCGATCACAATGCCGATGCCGACAGCAATCAGCGCAACGATGATAGAGGTACGTGCACCAATCATCAGCATGGAGAGAATGTCTCGTCCATACTGGTCTGTGCCCAGCAGGTAGGTGCTGCTTGGTGGCAGCAAGCGCTTGGAGACGTTCAGCGCGTCAATGGCATGCGGCGTCCAGAAGAAAGAGACAACGCCTGCAATGACGATAAGCGAGGCCATAACCGCGCCAACCATGAAGGACTTGCTGGCAAGGACCCGTGCAAGGCGGCGAGGGCGCATGGAAAGAGAAGAGTTTCCTTGGCTCATCGGCGCAACCTCGGGTCGATAGCTGCATACGCCAAATCCACCAGAAAAGTGACGAAGACGGCAGAGGCAACAAGCAGCATAACCGCGCTCTTCACCACAATAAGGTCGCGCTGGGTAATGGCCTGAAAGATAAGCCTGCCAAGGCCGGGCAGATAAAAGACGTTCTCGATAATGACAGTGCCAGCAATGAGGAACGAGAACTGCAGGCCAAGAATGGTGAGCACCGGAATGAGCGCGTTGCGTACGCCGTGTAGCCATAACGTAGAGCGCTTGGAAAGGCCCTTGGCGCGGGCGGTGCGAATATAGTCTTCATGCAGCACTTCGACCAATGAGGAGCGCATCACACGAGCAAGGATCGCTGCTTGAGGTAGCGCCAGAGCAACAGCGGGCAGAATAAGCGATTTCAACGCTGGCCAGACACCAGCTTCCCACCCCGGAAAACCGCCACTTGGCAGAAGGCGCAGGGTGATGGAGAAAACGAAGACCAGCAGGATCGCAAACCAGAAGTTTGGAATAGCAATGCCGATCTGCGCGCCTGCCATAATGCCGGTATCCAGCGCTTTACCGCGATACTTGGCGCTTAACACACCAACAGGGATCGCGATGACGGTAGAAAGAACGAGCGCGATAAGGGCAAGCGGAAGGCTCACGAGAACACGATCTCCGATGAGATCAGAGACGGGAACCGAGTAAGTGTAGCTGATGCCGAAGTCACCGGAAAACATGCCCGTGACCCAGTCGATATAACGGGTGAAGGCAGGGGCGTTGAGGCCAAGCTGCTCACGAAGCGCGGCAAGCGTATCTTCTTGCGCGTTCATGCCCAGCATCAACTCGGCAGGGTCGCCCGGTATGACTTCGAGAATGAGAAACAGCACGAGACTTGCCGCAAACAGCGTGGCAAGCAGACCTGCAAATCGCATAATGCCGTAAAGAAGCATTGGCAGTCTCGTAAAAAAGGCAGAAAACCAGCAAAACGAACGCAGGCTTTCCGGTGAATATTAATGGATGGGCGTTCCTATCAAAGGCGTGCCCTAATATCAAATTAAGGGCGCTGGCATGGCGCAGTTATGCACGCCAGCGCCGCTGTTTTCAGCTTATTTCCAGTGGACTTTGGTCAGATCGTTCGCTGGAACAGGGGTATTTTCCCAAAGACCTTCCAGATCGGCCTTCCAAACGCCGGATTTTCCAAGCTGGAAAAGGTATACGTTGACCGCATCCTCGGTGATCTTGCGCTGGATATCGCCAAGCAGGGCATAGCGTGCTTCGGTATCAACCGTCGCGTTCAGCTTGTTGATCATGGCTTTCACTTCAGGGCTGTCATAGTTGAAGTAGTAGCCGTCACGCGCATAGATGCCGATGTCCATTGGCTCCACATGGGAGACGATGGTGAAATCGTAGTTCTTTTCTCGGAATGCTTCAGAGAGCCACTGCGCCCACTCAACCGGAATGATTTCCAGATTGATACCGATCTTCTTGAGATCAGAGGCGATCAACTCGCCGCCGCGGCGGGCGTACTGTGGAGGAGGTAGCTTCAGCGTTGCGGTAAAGCCTTCAGGGTATCCAGCTTCGGCAAGAAGGGCCTTGGCCTTCTCAATGTCCAGCGCGTAGGTGTCTTTCAGGTCGACATAGGCAGGATGATGCGGCGCAAAATGGGTACCAATTACAGTGCCCTGACCAAACATTGCACCATCAATGATGGCCTGCTTGTCAATGGCATGGGAAATGGCACGGCGAACACGTACATCAGCTAGAGGGCCAGCCTTGTTATTCATCGCCAGAATGGTTTCACCCTCGGTGGAGCCGATGGAAACCTTGAAGCGTGGGTCCATTTCAAACTGCACCAGCGTTTCAGGTGCTGGGAAGTTCGGGAATGCATCCAGATCGCCGGACATCATCGCAGCAAAAGCAGCATTAGGGTCGGAGATCATTTTGAAGCTTGCAGAGTTTAGCGCAACCGGCTCGCCCCAGTAGTCAGGGTTCTTTACAAGGCGTACTTCTTGACCCTGAATCCATTTGTCGAACTTGAATGGACCGGTGCCGATTGGCATGGACTTGTTGTTATCGGCGCTCTTCGCGGAAACGATAATTGCGTCGCCCTGCGCAAGGTTGAAGAGGAAGTTGCCAACCGGCTTCTTCATCTTGATGACTACGGTGTCAGGCGCGGTAACGTCTACGCTCTCGATATCGGCAAACAGGGGCTTTTGCGCGTTCACACTGTCTTCAGTGCGGGCACGGTCCAGCGAGAACTTTACGTCCTCGGCGGTCATCGGCGTGCCGTCATGGAATTTGACTGGGCTGTTCAGCGTGAAAGTGTAGGTGAGGCCGTCTTCGGATACGGTCCATGCCTTGGCAAGACCAGGAAGCACCGCACCGTCCGGCCCGACCTTGGTCAGACCCTCGAAGATGTTGGAGTAGGTGACCTCGTCAATGGCCGCTGCAGCGCCTGCAGTCGGGTCCAGATGCGGTGGTTCCAAAACCATACCTACAGATACAGAGTTATCTGCCGGACCTGCATAGGCTGGCATTACAGCTGGTAAAAGGGTTAGGGCGGATGCGAAAAGTGCTCCTCCCAATGCGGCCCTAAAGCGCAATGAACTCATCCAATTATCTCCCCACTATTTCGATGGATCTCTTGGTGCGTTTATCTATCGTGCGATGGTACCGGTTAAAACCAGTGCCGCCTGCGCCATCACTTTGGCGCTGTCTATCATATCGTCTATGCCCACAAACTCGTCAGGTCTGTGTGCCATCTCCAGTATCCCCGGTCCGTATGCAATGCAATCGTACAAGTGACCTAGTCTTGCAATATGCTTTTGATCATATGAGCCGGGAGAAATGATATATTCAGCAGGCTTTGCCAATACGGTCTCAATGCCTTCTGCCACGGCCCTTACGACCGGTGCGTCCTTTTCCGTCATTGTTGGAAGGACTTCAAGAAGGTCCTTTAACGAATAGCGAAAGTTCTCACGCTCTCGGCATAAATCCTCAAGCAGAGAAACAACTTCACCTCTTACCTCGTCAAGGCTTTCTTCTATTAGGAAGCGGCGGTCCAGCACAAGTCGGCAACTGTCAGGTACGCAAGGGGAAGGAAGGCCTTCACCGCTTGGTTCCTGTCCGCCGTGAATGCTATTGATGTTGAGCGTAGAACGCCGTGCTTCCTTTGGTGTAACAGGCATTTCTGTCTGCTTTTGCTCCAAGAGCGGATAAAGCCGCTTTTCCAGCTTTTCCATAAATGCGCCCATATGGCGAACGGCACAATCTCCAAGAAACGGCATGGAGCCGTGGGCGATCTCGCCATGTGTCTCGACCTCACCCCACCAGACACCGCGGTGCCCAAGGCAGATGCGATCTTTCTGAAGAGGTTCGGGAATAATGACGTGATCGACACGAGGTGGAGAGAAATAGCCCTTTTGAGCAAGGTAGGCGACGCCGCCAAGGCCGCCAGATTCTTCGTCCACCGTGCCGGAAATCTCTAGCGCACCGTTTAGATTGCCAACGCATTCAATGATCGTTTCAACGGCAATGATAGAGGCGGCAAGCCCGCCCTTCATATCACAAGCGCCGCGCCCATAGACTTTGCCGTCTTTTACAACGCCTGCGAACGGATCGACTGTCCAGCCCTTGCCGACCTCTACGACATCCATATGGGAGTTGAAATGAACACACGGGCCGGGATTACGCCCTTCAAAGCGGGTAACAACATTCGTACGCGGGTAGCGGGCACTATCGCCGGGGCTTCCTTCACCGCGAACATATTCTACCTGAAAGCCACGCCGTGCCATGCGCCGCCCAATGTATTCAGCACATGGGGTATAGGCTTCACCGGGCGGATTAATTGTGGGAATTTGAATAAGTTCTTGAGTGAGACGAACAATGTCATCTCTTTTTGCCTCTACTCTGGCAAACACTTCCTCAAGCATACGCATACCCCCTAATTTCCCCAAGGGTATCATGCAGTGGTTTTTACTCTAGGGGAAGGGATAAAGAGAAAATCCTGTTATTGCGGCAGTAAGGTCGGTAGCATTCAATAGGTGCGTGTGTAAGGTGGGCGACCAAAAGTAGTGGCGCAATATGAGCGCAAAGCAGATTTAAATAGGCAATGATGGCTGAGATTATTCCAACAATTCTTTCCGGCGGGTTTGGTTCCCGTCTCTGGCCTCTTTCTCGTCGCGAGCGCCCGAAGCAGTTTCTTCCTATTTTTCAAGGCGAAAGCCTTTTTCAAAAAACCGTTTCCCGTACCAGCGGTTCGCAGTTTACCAGCCCCTTGATTATCTCCAATCAGGACCATCGTTTTCTGGTGGGCGAACAGCTTGCACAAATGGAAGTTGAGCCACTAGCCGTCGTGCTGGAGCCTGTAGGCCGTAACACCGCAGCACCGGCTGCGCTTGCCTCCATATTTGCTTTGGAAAAAAACGAAGACGCTCTCATTTTGCTGCTACCGTCCGATCATCTCATCGGCGATGAAGCCGCTTTTAACGCCGCAATCGCGGAAGGCGTGAGCGCGGCGAAGTCTGGCCAGATCGTTACTTTCGGTATTCGTCCAAGCGAGCCTCACACTGGTTACGGCTATATCAAGATTAAAGACGCCAGCGGCAAAGGTGCTGTGCCTGTTGAAGCTTTCGTTGAAAAACCGTCCCTAGAAAAGGCAGAGCGCTTTTTAGAGGTTGGTGGTTATCTATGGAATGCCGGTATCTTCCTCTTTAGTGCCCAGACCATGAAAGAGGCATTCAAACAGCATGCCCCTGAAATCTGGTCGGGTGTCGAAGCTGCTTACAAGGCCGCTAAACAAGATCTCGACTTTCTGCGTCTGGATGAAGAACTCTTCAAGCAGGTTCCAAGTGATTCCATCGATTACGCAATCATGGAAAAGGAAAAGCAGGTCGCCTGTGTTCCTATGGAACCTAAATGGAGTGACCTTGGTTCATGGACTGCCATTTGGGAGAACATGGAAAAAGACGCGTCCGGTAACACAGCGCTGGCTGAGACTGGTTTCATTGATAGCCGCAACTGTCTTGTTTACTCCGATGATGCGTATGTCGCAGTGCTAGGCCTTGATGACGTTATGGTGGTCAACACTAAGGACGCACTTCTCGTTGCCAGCAAAAGCCATGCGCAGGACGTGAAGAAGGTGGTGGAAACGCTAGACGCGCAAAAACGCTCTGAAACCGTCAAACACCGCCGTGTCTACCGTCCATGGGGCTGGACTGAACAGATTGCCAAGGGGGATCGCTTTCAGGTGCAGTCCATTGCTATCAAACCGGATAGGGGGATGAGTATTCAGCGGCATATCCACCGCGCTGAACATTGGATTGTGGTTTCAGGTACGCTTAAGGTTATCATTGATGGTGTTTCCAAGCTGGTTACGGAAAACCAGTCTGTCTTTGTGCCGCTGGGCGCTACCCATCAGCTGTTCAATCCGGGTAAGATCGAAGTTCGAATGATTGAAGTGCAATCTGGCGCTTACATCGCAGATGATGACATCGAGCGCGAAGGCATGAACAACTAAATCAAATTAGGCTCCTGAAAATGCCACAGGACAGGGGCCAACTCGCATTCTTTGAAGAATTGAAACGTATAAGGGCCGTAAAATGTTCCCAAAACCAGTCTCTCAGCTGACACCGAACACCTACGAGTACGAAACCACACCTCTGGTGAAACCAACGGGTTTTCGCGAGTATGACGCTCGCTGGCTCTTTGAAAAAGAGATCAACCTCATGGGCATTCAGGCGCTGGGCATGGGGCTTGGTACCTTGATTCATGAAATGGGTGTACGCCCTGAGCTGGTTACGGCCCATGACTTCCGCGGATATTCCGCATCTATCAAGATGGCGCTGATCAATGGCCTCTTGGCCAGCGGTATCAAGGTGCATGACATTGGCCTTGCTATGTCACCAATGGCCTATTTCGCCCAGTTCGAGCTTGGCGTGCCATGCGTTGCAATGGTCACAGCATCTCATAACGACAACGGCTGGACCGGTGTGAAAATGGGTGTGAACCCACCTTTGACATTCGGTCCGGATGAAATGGGCCGCTTGAAGGAACTGGTGCTCGCCGCAGAGTTTGAACTGCGCGGCGGTGGCAGCTACACCTTCGTTGACGGTTTTGCCGAGCGTTACATCAAAGACCTGACTGACCGTAGCCCGATTGAGCGCAAAATCCGCGCAGTAGTTGCCTGTGGTAACGGCACGGCCGGTGCATTTGCGCCGCAGATTTTGGAGAAGCTCGGCATTGAAGTGATCCCGCTCGACTGCGATCTGGACCATACTTTCCCGAAATACAACCCGAACCCTGAAGATATGAAGATGCTTCATGCTCTTCGTGACAAGGTTCTGGAAACAGGGGCAGACGTTGGCCTCGGCTTTGATGGTGATGGTGACCGCTGCGGTATCGTGGATAACGAGGGTGAGGAAATTTTCGCAGATAAAGTGGGCGTTATGCTCGCTCGCGACATCTCCAAAATCTACGAGGATGCCCAGTTCGTCGTGGACGTGAAATCGACCGGCCTCTACCTCACCGACCCAGTGCTGCAAGCGCAGGGCGCCAAGACCGATTACTTCAAAACCGGTCACTCCTACATCAAACGCCGCGTGACTGAGCTGGGTGCGCTGGTCGGCTTTGAAAAGTCCGGCCACTACTTCTTCAATAAGCCGATTGGCCGTGGCTATGACGATGGTCTTGTCTCTGCCATTGCAGTTCTGGATATGCTTGACCGTAATCCGGATAAAACCATGGCTGACCTGCGCCGCGCTCTGCCTAAGACTTGGGGTTCCCCGACCATGGCACCGAAGTGCGCTGACGAGGAGAAGTACGATGTGGTGGACCGCGTTGTTGCCCGCTTCCAAGCCATGAAGGAAAATGGCGAGCAGGTTGGCGGTTATGACATTGTTGACCTCATCACCGTTAACGGTGTGCGCGTTGTAACCAGCGACGGTACATGGGGCCTCGTTCGTGCATCCTCCAACAAGCCGGAACTGGTTGTGGTGGTCGAAAGCCCTGTTTCAGAAGAACGCCTGAAAGGAATGTTCCACGCGGTAGACGCTATTCTGCGCGAGAACGAGGAAGTTGGCGAGTACAACCAGACCCTCTAAAGGTTGTCGCCGCATGGCGTCTATAGTGCTTGCTTAGGCTGGAAAAATTTGGAAGCGCATGGGGGAAACTCCGTGCGCTTCTATCGTTTTGGCGGTTCCTTTCATGGGAAAGGAATGCCTGATTGCCCCGCACAGGATCCAGCCCTTTTCGCAAATAAAAAGGTGAGGGCGCGTCGCTAAGCGCTTTCACGATAAACTGCCCCTATCGTCAACGGTATGCAGTTGAGAACGGGGTGGTCATGCACCCTGTGATGCGAAGGGGCGCAAGTCGTGGCACGGGCTAAAAACGGGCAGGATGCAAAGGCGCCTCGGTCTAGCCGTGCGGAGCAACCTTACCGCGGGTTTATAGTCCGTCGCCTCATTATCATCTGCTGGTATGCGCTCATTCTTGTGGCGGCTCCAGTCTCGGCAATCTGGGCTGTTACGGCGTATTTTGCAGAAGAGCCAGTTGTGAGCAGGCCAGAGGCAATCTCGCTATCTGAATATTACTCGAAAGCCAAGGTCGCCGATAAAAACAAGGTGGAGCCCAAGAGGGATGATCCGCTCTACCGGCGCTCTCTTGATAGCGTTGGTATGCTATGGCCCAGTCGTGATCCTTCTGCGTTGTGCAGCGCTTTCGAGGAAGCAGGCATCAGTCTTTCGCCATGGCAACAAGCACCGCTGCTTGAAGGGCACTTCACCTGTGTTTCGCCGCTGGTGGTTTTCGCTCGGCAGGATGCAGGCGCGTTGAGCGATGGGGGAGACGAGACCACCGAAAATGGGCCTGAGCAGGTGACGCTGTTCGTCGCATTGAGGGGGCGAACGGCGCTGCAGGTGGATATTATCCGCTTTCAGATAGAGGGGAGTGATGCCGCTTCCCTACGCCTCGCCAAGCAGAACCTTGTGTCGATTATCTCGCGTAGCTTGCCGCAGCTCATGCAGCCCGTATCACTTCAATGGCAACAAGCACTGCTCGGCTCTCAAAGATGGGAGGAAGAGCATAGCCACCTGCACCTTGCAGTGCTGCCTAATCGAACAGGGACAGGGCAATCTGAGGTTGGGGGGCGGAAGAACTATGGTCTCAATCTGGTGTTGGAACTCAAAACACCCGTATTTTTCGACGGTTCTCGAAGGCTAAAGCGCTACCGGTAAGGAAGAGTGGAAAGAGACACTGCATCAAAGGCTTAGGCGCTTCACTTGAATCAGTTTCTTTAAACCTGTCGCTACTGATGAAAAGAATGCACTGAGCAATTAGCAACAAAAAAGAAAAGCTATTACAGTCGCTTGAAGGCTTAATGTGAATCGAAATAGTAGCGACGCCTATGCGAGTTGCCGATAGCTATCGAGGCTATCCTCTTATCGCACCTAGCAGAAAGTCAGCCCGAGTCTCTACACGGCTTTTGGGTAGCTCAACCAGTTCGTACCCTTGTGCGGCGTAGGCCGTGACGTTCGCTTCATAGTCCTTCAGCGCAAAGTCAAAACCATGCTGCCGTTCTGGATCCGTTGCATAAATTTCCGGCCACGGCGGGCAGACAAAGACGGTCTGTTCAAAACGCCGCTGATTGGCTTGCTCCATCATCAGCTCTGGTACTTCGGCACCAATCAGACTGCTGTAGGCGATAGCCTCAATGAAGGTCCGGTCAAAGAAGGTGATCCCCCTCTCGCTGTCAGTCCAGCGGTCATAGGCCTCGATGGACCGCGCAAACAGGAGATCGCGAAAGGCGATGGGGTCTTTACTCGGCAGGGCGTTCCTTCCACTGGCAATCTGTTCGGCAACGATCTGCCTGCCGACCTCAGGCTGTACGGAATAGCCCCTGCGCTCTAGCTCGCTAAGGAGGGTAGATTTGCCTCCACCAGAGGCTCCTGTAATTGCAACTCTTCTGGTCATCGGCTCTGTTAAAACTCGCTGCTAGCCCGCTTCACTTCTTCGGTAATGAAGTCGCAGGTCTCGCGAATGCGGCGAAGGCCCTTAACACTCTCGTGATAGACAAGCCAATAGGTACGGGTGAGAAAAGTCTCGGGCAGGATCTGCACCAGATCAGGGTCTTTGGCTGCGATGTAACTGTGCAGCACGCCGATGCCGCCGCCAGCGCGCACCGCTTCAGTCTGCGCAAGGGCGCTGGAGCATTCAAGCGACGAGTGCCAGCCCTTCATCACTTCCTCGCTGTAGTTAAGGGCAGGGGTGTAAACGAGGTCTTCCACATAACCCACCAAGCGGTGCTGGGCGAGGTCTTCCAAGCTCTGCGGTACGCCAGCCCGTTCCAGATAAGAGCGAGAGGCATAGAGCGCCAACCGATAGGTGACGAGGCTTCGGGAGATCAGTCTCCCTTGTTCTGGTCTGCCCACGGTAATGGCAATGTCAGCTTCACGGCGGGAAAGGGAGAAGCTACGGTGAAGCGGAACAAGCTGAAGCGTAAGAGCGGGGAAACGATCTGACAGCTTAACCAGCTTGGGTGCTAGAAAATGCACACCGAACCCGTCTGGTGCGCCAATGCGCACACTGCCGGAAAGCTCTACGCTAGACCCACCAATAGCTGTGCGGGCATTCAGCATTTCGGCTTCCATGCGCTCGGCAAATTCTAGAAACCGCTCGCCATCTTCCGTCAGCACGCAGCCAGTAGTGCGACGGTCTAGCAGCTTGGAGGCAATGGAAGTTTCCAGCGCTGTAATGCGCCGCGCTACAGTTGCGTGGTTGATGCCAAGGCGCTGTGCTGCAGCCAAAAACTGCCCACTACGCGCAACAGCTAGAAAAATGCGGGTGTCATCCCAGTTCATGAATTGCCCTTTTTGAATCGCTTGCCGGCAGATTACACCAACTATCTATCTATAAAAATGCACAACGGTAGTTCGGATGTGGAGATTGATTTGCAATTAGCAATATAGCACTGTGGTGGCACGGATAAGTTTATGCCTGCGGGGGCAGGCACTCTCAACGACATTAGGGAGGATCCTAGTGATGGAAGTAGGTCATTACATTGCAGGTAAAGAAGTAGCAGGCACCTCTGGCCGCTTTGCCGATATCTATAACCCTGCCACCGGTGAGGTTCAGGGCCGCGTTGCGCTGGCAAGCACCGCAGAAGTTCGTGCAGCTGTAGAAGTTGCCCGCGAAGCGCAGATCGGGTGGGGCCTTACCAACCCACAGCGCCGCGCACGTGTGATGATGAAGTTCGTTGCCCTTCTCCACCGTGATATGGACAAGCTGGCAGAAGCTCTTTCCCGCGAGCACGGCAAAACCATTCCTGATGCGAAGGGTGATGTTATCCGTGGTCTGGAAGTTGCTGAATTCTGCATCGGCGCACCGCACATGATGAAGGGCGAGTACACTGAAGGCGCCGGTCCTGGCATCGACATGTACTCCATACGTCAGCCATTGGGCGTTGCTGCGGGCATCACCCCGTTCAACTTCCCTGCAATGATCCCGATGTGGAAGTTCTGCACCGCGATTGCTGCTGGTAACTCCTTCATCCTCAAGCCGTCCGAGCGTAACCCATCGGTTCCGATGATGCTTGCAGAGCTGATGAAAGAAGCTGGCCTGCCGGACGGCGTTCTGAACGTTGTAAACGGCGACAAGGAATCCGTAGACGCAATTCTGGATGATCCGGACATCATGGCTGTTGGCTTCGTAGGCTCCACCGCAATTGCGGAATACGTCTACACCCGTGGCACAGCTAACGGTAAGCGCGTTCAGTGCTTCGGCGGCGCGAAAAACCACATGATCATCATGCCGGATGCTGACATTGATCAGGCAGTAGACGCTCTGATCGGCGCAGGCTACGGCGCTGCTGGCGAACGCTGCATGGCCGTATCCGTTGTCGTTCCAGTTGGCGAAGAAACCGCAAACCGTCTGGTTGAGAAGCTGGCACCACGCGTTGAAGCGCTCAAGATCGCGCCTTATTCCGCAGGTGATGATGTTGACTTCGGCCCGCTGATCACCAAGCAGGCAATGGAGCGTGTTCGCGGTCTCGTAGACGGCGGCGTTGAAGAAGGCGCGAGCCTCGTTGTTGATGGCCGTGACTTCAAACTGCAGGGCTATGAAAACGGCTACTTCATGGGCGGCTGCTTGTTCGACAACGTCACCAAGGACATGGAAATCTACAAGCAGGAAATCTTCGGTCCTGTTCTTTCCGTGGTACGCGCTGCGACCTATGAAGAAGCAATCGACCTGCCTATGAGCCATGAATACGGCAATGGCACCGCAATCTTCACCCGTGATGGTGATACAGCGCGTGACTTCGTTTCCCGTATCAACATCGGCATGGTTGGCGTGAACGTACCAATTCCTGTGCCGCTTGCTTACCACACCTTCGGCGGCTGGAAGCGCTCTGCATTTGGTGACCTCAACCAGCACGGCCCAGATGGCTTCAAGTTCTACACCCGCACCAAGACCGTCACCACCCGTTGGCCGTCTGGTGTTAAGGAAGGTGCTCAGTTCACCATTCCAACCATGGAATAAGCCAGTTCATTAAGGCTGCTTTGCTAAATTGGGCGCTCTGGATAATTCAGAGCGCCTTTTTTGTGCCTTGGCATTTAAGGCAGAAGACCCTGCGTTATTTGTTTGTTGCAAGGTTGGGTGCGCTGTTTTGTCTCGCAGGTAATAGCCTAAGGAAGGGATGACGGAGCCTCAGATCATCGCTAACAAGAATAGGTAATATAACCTATCGAGACTGTGGGGTGTCTGTGAGCGTTATTAGGGTGGACGATACGCCAGACGAGCCGGAACAACGAGTAAGCAGCAAATTTGCGCCGAGTGCTGACAAGGCGAAGCAGGCGGGGCGTGCAAAAAAACGGCGCGCCCGCAGTCAAGGGCAAATCTGGCTGGACGAACAAACGGCACTCCAAGCTAAAACCATTGGCCGCTCGGCACGCCTGCAAGCCTTAGCGGAGTTGCTCTGGATACCGCAGGCAGCCTTGCTCGCGCTTGGTATCGGAGCGTTTGTAGACCCGCAGGCGAAGTTCTCCCAGTTTGCATTCTCACCGCTGTTTACAGCCATTTGCATTCTGCTCATCGCGGTTCTTCGCCATGTCCTGCGCAAGAAGGGGACTTCCCTTTCTCTGAACGCAGCGACGCAAACACGCGATACCCTGCAGCGACGGCTCATCAATAGGCTGGCGTCTCTTTCTCCTGCCCATCAGGTGCCTGCGAGTGGCGCAGTGGCAAGTGTGTTGGTGGATCATGTTCAGGCGCTTGGGCCTTACATGTCCCGCTACCTGCCAATCAAGAACCGTATGGTGCTCGTTCCATTGGTTATCCTGTTAGCTGTTGCTTGTGTCAGTTGGTTTGTCGCTCTTGTGCTACTGCTGTGCGCTCCGCTTGTACCGGCATTTATGGCGATCATTGGCATCAGAGCGAAGAAGGCGAGCGATCGCCAGTTCTTTGTTATGTCCAATATGAGCGCCGTGCTACTGGACCGGCTACGTGGTCTCGAAACCCTGCGCCTTTTTGGAGCTGTGGAGCGTACCGAAAACCAGATTGCAGAGCTGGGCGGTGAATTCAGAAAGTCCACCATGGCGGTGCTGCGCATTGCATTCCTTTCCAGCACCGCGCTAGAGCTTTTCGCTGCAATTGGTGTTGCCACAACTGCCATATATGTGGGCTTTTCTCTGCTGGGTTATTGGAGCTTCGGCAGCTATGGCCAACCAATCAGCCTTACCACGGGGCTCTTCATGCTGTTGCTGGTGCCAGAGTTCTTTGCGCCGCTCCGCCTGTTTTCCGCCGCTTATCATGACCGCGCATCGGCTATTGCTGCCGGTGACCATCTGGCGGAACAGGATGCAGCGCTGAAAGGCGCAAGCGGCGAAGTGGAGGGCACACAGGCCGCGTCTACTTTGTTACCTCTCCCTCCCAAGGGCGCGGTCGTGTTGGAGGGGCTTTGCGTCTCTCGGGCTGGTCGTCCAGTGCTGCGTGATGTGAACCTCACGCTTTCGCGCCCTGAGCTTGTTGTGATCTCTGGTCCAAGCGGAGCGGGTAAGTCCACCCTGATTGATGCGCTTCTCGGCTTTTTGCAGCCAGAGGGCGGCCGTGTTCTTTATGGCGATCAGCCGTTCGGTGCTTACGGCCTTTCCAATTGGCAGCAGTCTCTTGCTCTTGTGTCACAAGCCCCGCAGCTCTTTCACGGGTCTATCCGCGCCAATCTAAAGCTTGCGAAACAAAACGCCAGCGATGAAGAGCTGATAGCTGCCCTTGATGCCAGCCACGCCCGCGCCGTTTTGTTGAAGAAGGAAGGTGGTCTTTCCGCAGTGGTTGGGGAGGATGGGTCCGGCCTCTCGCTTGGTGAACTACGCCGCGTTGCTATGGCTCGCGCTTTCCTGCGCAAAGACGCGCCTCTCGTAATTGCTGATGAGCCAACAGCGGACCTTGATGGGAAAACCGCCGCTGTCATTCTGGAAGGGCTTGTCACGCTTTCCAAATCTGCGCCGGTGCTTTGTGTAACCCATGATAAGCGCGTGATGGCGATGGCAGATAGGCATTTGCGTTTGCAAGACGGTATGCTTCAGGAGGTGCTTTCATGATCAGCTCCCTTCGTGCATCCGGTTCTGTCATCTGGAGACTGCAAAAGCAGGCACCGTTTGCGTTCTGGTTCGGCCTGCATCTATGTATTCTGCCAACTGCTGCTGGTATTGCGCTGCTCGCAATTTCCGGCTGGTTTATGACATCCGCAGCTCTTGCAGGATTAGCTGGGGCAGGGCTCGCATTTAATTACTCCATCGCGACCTCCAATATTCGCCTTTATGCAGCTGTGCGCATCCTCGGGCGCTATCTGGAGCGTCTTGTTACGCACGATACCACCTTCCGCTTTCTGGAACGTCTGCGCACGCTCGTGTTTCGCGGTGTGGTGCTAAAGAGCATCAAGCAAGGAGCGGGAAGACAGGCAACCGCACTGTCACGCATCGTGAGCGATGTAGAACATCTCGACGGCCTTTATTTGCGCCTTGCCGTGCCGCTATTCAGCTCCATCGCAGTGAGCGCCATCACGCTTTACCTGCTTTGGGTACGCGCTCCATTTGCAGTTCTAACCATCGGTTTGCTGCAGGGCGTCGGCTTGCTACTGCTGGCGCGCCTTTCTGGTGAGCGGCCGCAGGCGCGGGCCAAGTGGGCCGCTGCCGTAAACGATGCTCTGCGCGTCCGCACCAGTGACATGGTGCGTGGTCGCCGCGATCTTTCAGTCTACGGCGGTCTGGAACGCCAGCGCGACGCGGTTCAAAAAGCGGCAGACGCGCAAAGCCTTGTGGTAGCAGAGCAGCAGGAGAAGGAAAACAAAGGCGCTGCCATTGTTGCAGGCATCGGGCAGGCAATGGTCGCACTAACCTTCCTTTTCGCAGCACTTTCCTATGCTCAAGGCCACATGGAGCTGAAGTACATCGCTCTGTTTGTGTTGATCGCCTTCGCATTGCCTGAAACCCTCAGCTCGGTCGCAGCAGGCGTATCCAACTGGCACCGCATGAGTGCGGCAGCAAAGCGGGTGGAAGACCTCGTGGAAGCTGGCACTTCAAATCATGCGCTCTTTGAAACGGGAGAGGAGCTTCCTGAGGCTGCGCATGACAAGCTGGTAAGCATCAAAGCCCTCAGCTATGGATGGCCGAAGAGCGAAAAGCCGGTTCTGGCGGATGTTGACCTTGAACTGAAGAGCGGAAGCCGCACGGCAATCATCGGCGCTAGCGGGTCGGGCAAATCTACGCTTGCATCCATCATCGCCCGCCTCGTTCCTGTTGAGCAGGGCACCGTTCTCTTTCAGGGCGTTCCATTGGAGCAGATCGACGAAGCATCGCTGCGTGATCAGCTTGTCATGGTCGGTCAGCGTACGCAGATTTTTCATGACACGGTTGCTGCGAACCTTCGCATCGCCAATCCAATGGCGAGTGACGATGACCTGTGGCTGGCATTGGAAAGAGCAGGTTTGAAGGAAACCATCACAGCGAAGTCTAATCAGCTAGAGGAGGTGCTTGGAGAAGGCGGCCTTGGACTATCAGGCGGTGAGGCGCGGCGCTTGTCTCTAGCTCGTGCGTTTCTAAAAAAGCCGAAGCTATGGATCGCTGACGAACTGACAGAAGGGCTGGACGAGGCAACCGCCCGATCAGTCTTGCAGAGCTTCTTTGAAATGACGAAGGACCAGAGCGTTCTGGTGATTTCTCACCGCGCTATCGAACTTCAGCACATAGATCGGTTACTGGTGTTAGAGGAAGGGCGCCTCAATGAAGCGCCCCTGCCGTTGGATAGCAAAACTCTCGCACGCTTGCGGGAGGACTGATCAGGCAGCCTCGCGGCGGTCATGACCGCCGTGGTCCAGATCACGTCCTTCATAGAGACCCCCAAAGCGGTTGGCGAGGAAGTCATCAAGGCGGATGTCCTCCTGTTTTACGAAGCCCTTGCTGGCGATTTTGCCTTCACGTAGCAGGTCCAGTGTTGCGCAGATCCCTGCCGCCGTCGAAATCTGAATAGCGCTCCAGAGTGTGCCGCCAATTTCGCGGCTTTCAACGCGGTTGAGGTAGGAGATTTCTTCCAGCTGTCCGTCTTTCATACCGCTTGCGGTGATGAACACCAGAACCGTGTCCTGATGGGTTGCTGGGATAGCCGTTTCCATAACCTCTTTCAGTAGATCACGTCGCTTCTCAAGGCCAAGGTCTTTGAGAAGTAGGCTGATGATCTCGCGGTGTCCCGGATAGCGGATGGATAGATACTTGAGGTCTTCCACCTTGCCATCAAGGGTCTGAGTAAGGGAGCCGAGACCGCCAGATGTGTTGAAAGCTTCATATTCAACGCCCTCAAGTGAAAAGCGCTCATACCCTTCAAGCGGAGCGACCTTGGCCAGCTTTCCGTCTTCAATAGCAAGGCACGGGTTGCAGTACTCGTTGATGAGGCCGTCGGTAGACCAAGTGAGGTTGTATTTCAACCGGTTGGTCGGAAAGCGCGGCAGAGCGCCAACGCGCAAGGTGAGGCTTTCCAGCTTGTCAAAGCGCTTGGCAAGATCATGAGCAGCAATGGAAACGAAACCCGGCGCTAACCCGCACTGCGGCGCAAACACAACGTCGGCGCCTTGCGCCAGTTCATACACCTTCTGAGTGCCTGCCACATCTTCGGTAAGGTCAAAGTAATGGGTGCCCGCCGCCTTCGCGGCCCTCGCAATAACCTCTGTCAGGAAGAACGGTGCAGCAGAAAGAACCGCTTCCTTGCCAAGCAGTGCCTTGGTGAGCTGTTCTTCATTTGCAACGTCAATACATAGCTTGGCGCAGTGGTCCACCGCAAAGGCCGCAAGCGCCTGCTCGCTATGATCAATAACCGTTACAGAGTAATCTCCGCTTTGAACCAGCAAACTGGCAATCATTTTGCCAATTTTGCCTGCCCCAACGATGGCAATATCCCACTTCTCCATCATGTCCCTCCAATCAATCATGAATTGCCATAATTCTACGTGCAATTACGAACGAAATGGAGAGTGCAATCTGCCAATTTGACGGAAAGTTCCGTTCAAATAACGAAAAAAATGTTATTTTGACGAATGTGTGGTTAAGTCAAGGTGGGCAAGTTGTCGGATAGAATCTATTTCTCGTTAAATTGGTGCGTTCAGGAAGGCGGTTGAGAGCGTCTTGCGCTGACGAACGAAACGCTGGGAAAGAACAATCGAAGAGCGTGTGCGCTGAATGCCCGGAATTGTCGCGATCTCGTCAAGCAGGTCGTCCAGCTCTTCCAAACGGGAGGGTTCCACCACTAAGCACAGGTCAAACTCACCGGAAATGGTCATGCAGCTGCGAATTTCAGGGTAAGATTCCAAACGCTGGGTCAACTCCTTGGATATCTGCTGGGATACAGAAAGCATCACAAGAGCCTGAACGGGACGGGTCGCGTGGTCGTCGCCCAAAATGACGGTATAACCGGCAATAACACCGTTTCTCTCCAAGCGGGAGATGCGTTCCTGCACTGTAGAGCGTGGCACACCAAGGCGGCGGGATATGGAAGATACCGGCTCTCTGGCGTTTGCTTGCAGGATGGCGATCAATTTTCGATCGAGTTCGTCTTTTATCTCAGGCATTGCGGCGTCCCTTTTTTCGGCAATATAACAGAGTGTCCGTCAATTCCTCAGAAAAACACGGGTGTAATCAACAAAAATGGTCGGTTTGTAAACGAGCATTTACGGTTCTTGGTCAGCTTCTTCAAGAGTTGCAGGTAAAGGTAAGGCCCAGAAACAACTTGCGAGAGCATGAGCCGCGATAACTCGCTTATCGCTCTGTTTATATTTGTCTTTAAAGAGGTATTTAGGCGGCTGCCGCGTGCGCGTCTATCGTTTTTAAGGCGCTGAATATTTAATTGTTCTCGCAGATACTACAGTAAATCTGAAAAGAGCAGAGCTAACGTTAGGCGCATGAGTAGCTGTCATAGAGGCTGTCTGAACCTGCCCATGAAGACGGATCGCAAAAATTGCTTGTGTTTTGCTGCGTTAATGCCGTATCTCTGGCCCGCAGCGTGCTGGGCCGCGATTGGTCCCGCTGTCGCCACTTCCGCATATGTTAGAGCCTTAACCGCCTCAAGAGAGGCAAGGCCGTGCTATGTGAGTGTGGCACACTCGAAGAATTCTTAGATTAGCTAGCTGGTACTGCTTTAATGTCGGAACACAAAGATACTCTCTACAAGGTCGGCTCTCCTGTCTTTTCCGTCGCGCCGATGCTCGACTGGACTGACCGTCACTGCCGTTCCTACCACCGTGTTCTAACCAGCCGTTCGCTCCTCTATACAGAGATGGTGACCACTGGTGCTTTGATCCACGGAGATCGCGCCCGTCATCTCGACTTTAACAAGGGCGAGCAGCCGGTTGCCTGCCAGCTTGGTGGATCCAATCCTAAAGACCTAGCAGAAGCAGCAAAGATGGTTGAGGACTGGGGCTACGATGAGGTGAACCTCAACGTCGGTTGCCCGTCTGACCGCGTACAGAACGGCAGCTTTGGCGCATGCCTTATGCTTGAACCTCAGTTGGTGGGCGAATGTATCGCCGCTATGAAAGAGGTGGTCTCTATTCCGGTTACCACCAAATGCCGTATCGGTGTTGACGAGCAGAACGAGGAAGAGGCGCTCAATGCGCTGGTTGACGATGTTCTGAAGGCCGGAACTGATGGCATCTGGGTCCACGCTCGCAAAGCGTGGCTTAAGGGACTAAGCCCGAAAGAGAACCGCGATATCCCGCCGCTCAACTATGACCTTGTCTACCGTTTGAAGCAGCGTCTGCCAGAGGTGTTTATCGGCATTAACGGCGGTATCCAGACCTTGGAAGAGTGCAAGGATCACCTGACCCATGTTGATGGTGTGATGCTGGGCCGTGCTGCCTATCAGAACCCTGCCATGCTGACTTTGGTTGATAGCGAGATCTATGGTGACGAGAGCGAAGCCATTTTGCCTGCTGACGCTATTCGTCAGTATCTGCCATACATTGAAGCAGAACTTGAAAAGGGCACCCGTCTTTCTCACATCACTCGCCATATGCTTGGCACCTATCAGGGCGTGCCGGGTGCACGCGTGTTCCGCCGCATCCTTACAGTAAACGCCAATAAGCCGGGTGCGGGGCTTGATGTTGTGCTTGAGGCGCTCGATGCTGTTGAGCGTCCGGAGCGGCTTGCTCTAGCGTAATTCACAAAGGTTTTGGGGAATTGCTTCCCAAAGGCTAGTAAACACTCTAGTACCCTCCAAAGTTGTTTCTATTGAAAGCTGCGGAGGGTGCATGGCTACGCTACTGTCCTATCAATTTTTCATTATGGCTGTAGCGCTGGTTTTCTCCGGAGCCATTGCGGGTTTTCTTGCCGGTCTATTCGGCATTGGTGGCGGCGCTGTGCTTGTTCCCGTATTGGCAACCATCCTGTCTCTTGCAGGCGTGGATGCCAGTGTCGTCATGCATGTGTCAGTAGCTACTTCGCTTGCTGTAATCGTACCTACATCCTTGCGGTCCTACTTCTCCCATAGAAAGCGCGGCGCGGTAGATGAACAGCTCCTGCGTAGCTGGGTCATGGCTATTCCTGCCGGTGTACTTATCGCTTCTTGGGTCGCTTCCATCATCAACGGCGAGCAGATGAAGGCGATCTTTGTCGCTATCGCGTTTCTGGTGGCAATGCGCATGCTCTTTAACCGTGATAGCTGGCGGCTGGGAACGGATATTCCTGCAAACCCGATCCGCTTTTGTATTGGCATGATAATCGGGTTTCTCTCTACTTTGATGGGCATTGGTGGCGGTGTCATGAATAATACCTTCATGACACTGTTCGGCAGGCCAATCCATCAGGCAGTGGCAACATCATCTGGTGTTGGTGTGCTGATTTCCATTCCGGCAGTATTTGGAATGATCTGGGCAGGGTGGGGCATTGCTGGTCTGCCGCCGTTATCTTTGGGCTATGTGAATGTGCTGGCGGTAGCCGTCATCATTCCGGCGTCTATTTACTGCGCTCCGCTTGGTGCGGCTGCAGCACATAAACTTAACAAAAGGCAGCTCGAGATCGGCTTTGGTATCTTTTTGCTGCTGGTTTGCCTGCGTTTTCTTTACAGCCTGCTTTGATTCATACCGGGGCGCGGCGTTAATATCATCCGGTCCCCCTCAACACGCCAACCTGCAAATTTTCCAAGTGTGCTCATGCCAAATAGGCTTGTGTTGAGCATGCCCGGCTGCGCAACAAATCCCCGAACGTTGGTCAGTACAACAGGACCAAGGCGTACTTCCTCAAGACGAATGGGCGCCACATAGCCCAACCCGTTCGCGGTCGAAACAGGTGTCGAATAATTCAGGCTACCGGTATTGAAACCTGCGCGGCGAGCATCTTCTTCTTTCAAAGTCAGGTGACTGGCGCCTGTATCAATGAGGAAGGTGACGGGTGCGTTATCAACCGATGCTTCTACAACAAACTGCCCGCTAAGCCCCTTGGTTACGGTGATCTCGCCGTTGCTGTTCTCGATAATAGAGCCTGGCATAACCTCCGCCAGAACTCTATCTTTCACCATAGCAAGATCGTGGCGAAAGGCGTAAAGCACCACGAGCAGCAGCCCAAGAGCACCCCACATCAAAAAACCGCGCAGCATATGCAAAACGCTTGGCCGACGGGCAACCAGCCCCGCGCTTACAAGCAGCAAAACGGTAACGAGCGAAACAATCTGCGGGCCTTTGTCGTGAATATCGGTCTTCATGAAATCCGGCCCGTCCATGTAGCCGGTGATGACACCCAGAACCATGGCACTAACGAGCAGCACAAGACCAATGACATAAACCATTATTCTGCTCCGTTTGTCACAGTGGCTCGGGTGACGTGCTGGCGCTCTTCAAGAGTGGCCATCACATCACGCCGCTGGGTATCACTCATGGTGCTCCAATCGCGGATTTCCTCAAGCGTGCGAAGACAGCCGGTACAAAACCGCGCTTCTTCATCCAGTCTGCACATTTTCACGCAAGGGCTTAACATGGTGCGATTGGTCTTCCTCTCAATTCGTCAGCTTGGACGGCAGCGCTCAGGTTAGTTGCTTATAGAGTGGGCGTTCAATCAGCAACAATCAAGGACCTAGGAACCGTAACCACCACATCCGCAGCGCTCTTGATGAATGTGCCAAGGCTTCGTCCCGCATTGCCAACGCTCTGGCTAAAGCCGCGATTGGACTTGGAAACGTTGATGTTATGGGCTTCCAGAACCTCGCGTAGCTTAGGCAAGTCCACTGCGATCTCGGCAAACTTGTTGTGACGGCTCGAATCGTTGGTCTCTACGTTGGTGAGGTCCAAAACGATAACGCCAAGGTCGGCAAGCTCACTATCGTCGGCATAAGAGCCCAAGCGGCCCTCGTCACCAGCAATGAGGTTGGAGAGCTTCAGAGCCCTGTCATCCTTGGAAAGCAGGATAAGAGGCGGATTTGCCAGTTTGCCAATAGAGCGCATTTGGTTCTTGAAAACATCTACATCCACGTCAGGCGCGGCGAGGATGATATAGACGTTCTTGCGCTTGGTGATGGAGTTTCCAGAAAGCTGCATCTGGCGCAATGTTTCCAAAAGTGCCCAATTGCCCATGGAGTGAGCGATAATCATGATCGGGCCATCGGTGTCTTTGCCGATGTTCGTCAGCAACTGGTCCAGCCCGTCACGAGCAACGGTTGCGCTGTTGTTGTCGTAAACGTAGTTGGCAACGCTTCCGCGAGACGCCCATGTAAACAGTACCGGAACGCCTTTAAAGCCGGAGTCGTTGGCAAACTGGGCATAGCGGAATACAGCCTCGGCAAACAGCGTGTTGTATCCATGAATAAAGACCATGGTGGACCGGTTCGCTTTCGGTAGAGCGTTTAGCTGTTTTTTATAGGTCGCGCGAAATGCATCATTGCCGTTGATGTAGTGAGCATCGCGCACCACAAAGTCGGTGTTTGGATCACCCGGTAGCGTCTTCGGCCACTCAATTGCGCCGGGTTGATGGCTTGCAGGAATGGAAACCGTCGTGCTTGCGTAATCCAGCTGAGTGGAGCGCTCACCATTGAAGAAAGTGTCAGGTTCACCAGCCCGCTCGCGCGTGGTGGCGATAAGCAGCTTATGCTCTGTTGCCTCGACAGCGGGTTCTGAATTGACGGCGAGAGCGCCATATTGCGGGCGGCTCGTACAGCCAGCAAGAGTAAGGACACAAAGAATGACTGCGAGTGAGCGTTGCACGTGAGTTCCAGAAATCGAATAAATTTTGCCGCGATTTTGCCAGCCAAGTGGCGGGCCAACAAGGCACACCTTCGATTCCCTACAGGTATTTCAACGAGCCACTAAAATTCAATTGGTTAGGGTTGATGAGGTTTGGGCGCTTACCCGCTTAGAAAAGCTGCCAGCCGATGAGAAAAGCCACAAAACCCACCTGTTGGGCTGCTCCAAGCACATCACCGGTAAAGCCGCCAATTTTGCTTTCAGCCAGTTTCGCGAGGCCGAACGTGGCGACAAGGCTTACTACAAGGGCGACGAGCGGGTCCGTTACTCCATCATAAAGACCGGCAAGTATCAGCAGGGGCAAGGTGGAAAGGCCCGCGAAAGTCAAAGCATCTGTGCTGGGCTTGCCAAAGCGTGTGCCAAGCCCGCCGGTGTAGGCGGGGCCAAGCTTGTTCCAAAGGCCCATCAGGCAAAGGCGGCTAACCATCTCCGCGCATAAATAGACGAGGACAGCAGGCAAGAGAGGAAGAGAGACCAGCAGTGCGGCAATGAGTTGCCAGCGCAATGTTAGAATGAGGATCAAGCCACCTGCACCAAAGGCACCAACGCGGCTGTCTTTCATAATCTCCAGACGGCGCTCCTTGGTATGCCCGCCAAAAAAACCATCGCAAATATCGCCAAACCCGTCTTCGTGTAAAAAGCCCATGGCCGCGCAGCTCGCGGCAACTGCCAGCAGAGCAACAATGTTTGCAGATAAGCCGCTCGCCCCCAGTGCCAGCAGGATTAGCGCAGCGGGGAAGGAGACCACTAGCCCGCATAGAGGCAAAGCCCGTGACTGATTTGTAAAGTCAGGCGCTTTTTGTGGGTCATCCCCCTCAACCAAAGCGGGCAGGGGAACACGGGAGAAAAACCGAATATTTGCGGCAAGGTCGATTGCGATGGACTTTACGTAGTCCAAAGGTCGGGTGCCGTTTGGTTTGTTTTCCTGATCCACGTGCTCTTTCCCCTTCAAATAAGGCTCTCCCCAAAATTCATGAGGATCGCCCCTTCAAGAAATTGGCATTCCTTATCTCTTGCTTATAGAACAGCTTAAAGACTAGCACTAGGGCGTTAGGCCCTTTCAAATCCATGGGGAGCACCGCATGTCGCCATCCAATTCTGCCCTGCCGTTCGATGATATTCGCGCACTGGTAGAGGCTATGCCAGGTCCTGATCTTGAGGCAGTGGAAGCTGTTCGCCTTCGTGATGCCCAGCTGACAAAACCAGCCGGATCACTGGGACGACTGGAAGAAATCGTGGAATGGCTGGCAGCGTGGCAAGGGCAGCCAAAGCCAAAGGTAACCCGTCCGCTCGTTGCGGTTTTTGCTGGTAACCACGGTGTCGCGAAAAAGGGCGTTTCAGCTTTCCCGCCAGAAGTAACCAAGCAGATGGTTGCAAACTTCTCCAATGGCGGCGCCGCAGTAAATCAGCTTTGCATCGCCTATGACCTTGGTTTGAAGGTGTTCGAACTTGCTTTGGAAGTGCCAACCGGTGACATATCCGAGGAAGACGCATTTGATGAAGCAGGCTGTGCTGCAACTATGGCTTTCGGCATGGAAGCACTTGCTGGCGGTACAGACCTTCTTGCCATCGGGGAAATGGGCATCGCCAACACAACTGTTGCTGCTGCAATGCTTTATGCGCTGTTTGGCGGTACCGCTGAAGACTGGGTTGGTCCGGGCACCGGCGTTGCTGGCGATGCGCTGGAAAACAAACGACGCGTTGTCGAACAGGCAGTAAGCCGTTGTGGTGGCCCGCTGGCGCTTGATCCGCTTGAAGTACTGCGCCGTTTGGGTGGCCGTGAACTGGCTGCGATGGCCGGTGTTATTCTGGCAGCCCGCATGCAGCAGGTCCCTGTCATCATCGATGGCTTCGTAACAACGGCAGCAGCAGCTGTGCTCTACAAGATGGACCCAACCGCGCTTGACCACTGCCTGTTTGCGCACATCTCCGCAGAACCTGCACACCGCCGCGCGGTAGAAGCGATGAACGGCAAGCCGCTGCTAGACCTTGGCATGCGCCTTGGTGAAGGCTCTGGTGCAGCTGTTGCTGCTGGCATTGTTAAAGCTGCTGCACAGACCCATTCCGGCATGGCAACCTTTGGTGATGCTGGCGTGACTGACGCTTCTGAAACAGCATAAACCAGACATATCTAAGTATAGGATTTGAAATTGGGGCAGGGGCCGTACCTCTGCCCTTTTTTGTCGGTTGGCTGGTGTTCGCCTACATGCCTGCCTACATGCCCGCGGCTTTTGAAGGGCGCTCACCCTTCATCGAACGATGCGGCGGTAAAATAATGCTCGCCCGCGTTCCATTGCCTTCCTCGGAATCCAGAGAGAATGTGCCCCCGTGCATCTGGGTAAGGGCCTGAACAATGGAAAGGCCAAGCCCTGTACCCGGTTCTGCGCTCTCGATAGCAAGAGAACCTTGGCCAAAAGCTTCCATGACAAGAGGAAGCTCATCTGATGGAATGCCGGGCCCGTTATCACTGACCGTCACGACCTGTGACCCATCTATAAGACTGCCCACATAGACAGAGACTTCGCCCCCTGCAGGGGTAAACTTGATGGCGTTGCCCAGCAGGTTGAGAACCACCTGCCGCAGTGAGCGTTCGTCACCCATGATGAGATCAAGCCCGCCCTCATAGCTGTTATGCAGGCGGATGGACTTTGCAGCAGCTTTCATCTGCATCATCTGCTTGCAGCTATCGGCAACCTCAATCAGATCCACTGGGGCCTCTTGCAGCTCATAGCGTCCCGCCTCAATGCGTGAGAGGTCGAGGATCTCGTTGATGAGGTTCAACAGGTGCACACCGGAGCGGTGAATGTCGCTGGCGTATTCCTTGTAGACCTTGTTCTCCATTGGGCCCATGACTTCATTGGTCATAACCTCGGAGAAGCCCAAAATTGCGTTAAGTGGCGTACGAAGCTCATGGCTCATAGTCGCAAGAAAACGGGATTTCGCTTGGTTGGCCTCTTCTGCGCGGTAGCGCGATTCAAGGGAAACCGCATTAGCTTGTTCAAGCTCCGCGATCAGGTCATCTTTCTCGGCTCGGTATTCCAGCATTGTGAGGGCAGAGGCGTAAAGCTGCCGCGATAAAATGAAGAAGAAGCCCTGTGCACCAACCGCCATTGCTGACATGGCGTAGTGAATTGGCGTTCCGTAGCTGAGGAAGCAGTAGACCAGCGCAAAGGTAATAGGCAGGGTGCCAGCTGCGAGTGCGCGGGGAACGGGGGCCGATAGCATTGTGGTCATCGCAATCACGATGAGAACGGTTGCAAACTGGAAGACTTCAAACCCGATGAGCGCGACACTGTTGAGGTTGAGCAGGAAAAAGCAGGCCCAGCCAATGCCGTAGAGCAAGTCTCCTCCAACCACCACGGGACGGGCCTTTTCAAAATTGCCACCTCTGGCAAGGTGGTGCTCGGCCTTTTGGGAGGCGATATAAACGGCAAGATGGATACCAAGCACGAAGAACAGCCACACCCCAACCCATGCAACAGGTATCCAGAGACTTGAAATTGCGCCTACGACAACAACGAACAATGGCATAGCCATAGCAGTGCTGATGCGGTTTTTCAGCGCCATCCATAGCAGATCGGGAATGAAGCCATCGGCCAGCGTATCCGGTGTTTCCTCAATTCCGCGCAGTTTATTCAGTGCTCGCACGGCCTCGCGCCGTTTGAAGGCACGTTGGCGATTTACAGAATTCGCTTGTTTTTGCGAAGATTGAGCCAAGACCGTTTACTCTAAATGCCCTAGGGGAAGTGTAAAAGTTTCATCAAGCTAACCAAGTTCCTCTAGTTTGCATGTAATGCCTTAAGAATGCTCTGCGTTTTTTGGTAATTAATGCGTTAAAAAACCTATGATCCCCAAGGGGAGTTGCTTCATAAAGAAACAGAACATAATCTCCCTTCAGGGAAGTGCATATTAAGGTTGTGCTGGGGGACGAATGAAACTGTATACACACGAGCAGGCGCCTAATCCGCGCCGCGTGCATATCTTTCTGCGTGAAAAGCAAATCAAGGTAGAAACCGTTCAGGTCGACTTCATGAAAGGCGAGTTGAAAGGGGAGGAATTCACGAAGAAAAATCCGGCGCAGCGGATACCGGTTCTAGAGCTTGACGGCGGTACTTGCATTAGTGAGACAGTCGCAATTTGCCGCTATTTCGAGGAAATGTATCCTCTGCGCCCGCTTTTTGGCCTTACCGCAGTTGAGCGCGCAACCGTAGAAATGTGGAACCGCAGAACAGAGCTCAACTTCCTCATGCCAGTCTTCCACGTCTTCCGCCACGGGCATCCGGCAATGGCTGAGTTGGAGAAGCCGCAGATCGAAGAATGGTCCAAGGCAAACCGTCCAAAAGCTATTGAAGGTCTTGCCATGATCAACGATCAGCTTGAAAAAAAACAGTTTGTAGCTGGTGACCGGTTTTCTATTGCCGACATCTCGGCCTATGTTGGAGTAAAGTTCTGCCGACCTGCTAAGGTAGATATTCCAGAAGGACTTGATGGGCTTCAAAGATGGCTGAAGGTAATGGAAGAGCGGCCAAGCATTGCGGCCAAGGCGACATCGCCAGCCTGAAAGAGCAAATAGGCGCTTGCCGCATCTGCGTGGAAACGCCGGTGCGCGCGCCTTTACCTCACGAACCAAGACCTGTTGTTGTGCTTTCCAGCACTGCCCGCCTATGCTTGAGCGGACAGGCACCGGGAACCCGTGTTCATGCCTCCGGCAGGCCCTTCACCGACCCTTCAGGCGATCGGCTGCGTAGCTGGCTTGGTATTGACGAGGAGACCTTTTACGATAGCAGCAAGGTCTCCATTGTTCCCATGGGCTTTTGTTTTCCCGGCCTAGATAGCAAGGGTGGAGACAAACCGCCACGTACAGAATGTAGGCGTAATTGGCACCCGCAAGTGTTCCGCTCCATGCCCCAGGTGGAAACGGTTATTGCCATTGGCAAGTACGCGCAAGACTATCACCTTGGCCCCGCAAATGGCCTTGGCCTCTGGCAGCGCGTGGCTGCTTGGAAGGAGATCTGGCAGGAGACGAGCAAACGCTATGAAGCAGGCGAGGGACCTCGTATTTTGCCGCTTCCCCATCCCAGCTGGCGCAACAACACGGCTTTAAAAAAGAACTCTTGGTTTGATGGAGAGGTCGTTCCTTTCCTGCAAGAGCATGTGAAAACGCTACTTCGTCCAGATAGATAAAGGGGCCACCGAAAGCAGCCCCTCTCGTAAATACTAGTGAACGCGCTGTTTTCTCAAAAAGGCGCAGAGTTTGGCAATACTCTGGCTCTCTTCGAGGGAAAGAACAATCCCCTCCAGCTCAAGCGTGTCGTCTTCGCTAATAGAACGCTGAGCAAGGCCGCGATACTTCGCGATAATATCTTCCGGAGGAACAGGGTTCTCAGGATCTCCAAGCGCCTTGTGCACCTGTCCTGAAAGCTGCTCACCGTCTTGCAGAGAAACGGTCACAACAGGCTCGTAACTGTCAGGCAGACCGGTTTGCTCAATGAGCGTGATTTTTGAGAGAACTACTAGAACCTCAGGGTTTGAGAGCCAAGCCTCATCAAAGCAATCATAATCGGCGCGTCCGGTAATCAAAGCAATCGCGATAGAAAACGGTAGGCTGAGCTGAGCCTCTAAACGTGCCTTCGGAGCGCAGTTGCCGAGCTGGCGTAACTGGCCCGGTGTCAAAACAATCTCGACCTTCTCGATCTGCTCTGCGGTGAGGCCGTGCTCTCGTTTCATACCCAAAATGACGTCAAGCGAAGAGTGAATACCGCGGCAGCAGGCATACGCCTTTACGCCTGCCCAATGGATGCGAAGATCGTCTCCCAGACCATCAAGCAGCTTGCTTTCATCTGGAGTGTTGCCACCGCAATAGGTGGTGAGGTAACCGCCCCATTCTGCTTCTATTATCTGTTCAGGCCCCGTAAACCCCTCACGGGCGAGCAGGGCAGCTTTCAGCCCGGTTTCGGCCGCTTTGCCAGCGTGGTAACGCTTGGTCATAGCGCCATCTGCATTGAATGCCCATGTGCCGCCGGTAAAGCTGCCACCGATGCCGATAGCATGCACCAGCTGATCTTCAGTTAGCTTGAGCAAACGGCCAACTGCTGCGGCGGCGCAGATAGCTCCTAGCGTTCCTGTTGTATGCCAGCCACTTCTGTTGTGAGCGCGATAACCACCCATACAGTCAAGAAGCCTGCGCCCGATTTCATAGCCAAAGATCATGGCGGCGAGGAAATCTTCGCCAGAAACCTTCTCAGGGCCAACCTGCTCGCAAGCAGCGACGAGTGCGGGGATGATTACCGCGCCTGAGTGATCGATACCGAAGAAATCATCAAGCTCCAAAGTGTGGGCGATGATACCATTCGTCAGCGCGGCGTTGTCTGCGCTGGTCTTGGTGCCTGTGCACCAGATCGAGGCGGGGCCGGAAATGTTACCGGTTGCCTGCGTGTATCGAGCGCAGATTTCTGCCTCACTGGTTTTGAGTGCGCCAACGGCACAGCCCAAAAGATCAAGCAGCAAAAGCTTGGCGTAGCGCGTATCAGCCTGCGGAATATCGGAGGTGTCGAGGGCTAGGCCAAAGCGTGCGTAGCGACGGGAATACGAGATGTTGGTCATACGCCCTTTTGAGCGAAGGTGAGGGCTCGCGCAATTCGTAAGGTTCTCCATTTCCTTTAGAAAGATCAGGAAAGAAGAGGCACTTCCCAACCAAGCCGAGAGAGGACAAAGAAGCCCTCTCTCTTATAGCAAGTAGCTAGATAGCTGTTTTGGCGTGGTGTAGTTCCTCAGCGATTTTACTTGCAGCACCGGTAAGATAGCTTTCTCCGGTTTGGGTTGCTGCCAACATGCCACCCAAAGGCCAGCTGTTTTTATCAACGACGATCTTGCCCAGCTTTGCCCCAGTCTTTGCATCAACAACATCTACGTTGGCATCAAGGTACGAGCTGCCAGCCCCAAAACCGACTACCGCGCGAGCAAGAGCACTACCGTTTTTAAAGCGACTGATATTGCCACGAATAATAATGGCTTCTTCTTCAACGCTTTCAGCAAGAGCTGCCAGATCGTTATTTCGGTCCGATCCTCTCCAAACTGGTAAAGGCGTTGGAGGCGGTAATTCTGTCAGAAATCATATCAGAGAAATCTTTGCCCACCCTCGCCATTTCAGCAGGGCTGACATCGCTCTGGGCTTTGAAAGTCTGAATGTCTTGCACATAGACCTTGGTGTATTTGGTGAGCTTTGGCTTAGGCGCTGCCGCAGCCATAGAGGGCGGTCCGTCCATACTTGATGTGCTTCCGCAGCCGGCCAAGTAGAGAAGGCCGACCACCGCAAGCATGCTCATAAAGAAAGAGAGTGCGCGCCGAACGCTTGAATGAATGTACCGCTTATTAGAAACACCAGAATCGAGAAACCATCAAAATATGCGGAGAGTTTAGCTCTGGAGGGAAATGCTAACAGACCCTTAAAAGCCGGTGGTCTACGGCTGCATTCCGGACAGCGTAGGTGCCAAGGGAAAGAGGTGGGACCCTTTATACCAAAGAGCCCCTTATGCCCTGTTACTGCACCGTGTTGATCACCCTGTGACGGGTAGCGAAAGGCAGCGTTAGCTACCTGTAACGTGCCTTGCTGCTATTTTAGATAATTCCACCAAAGAGAGTCGCAATAGGAGTATCAGTTTTCATAAACGGGCATTCAGGCTTTCAGCAGTAGGTCATCATTGCCGAAATTGGCGTGATGGAAGGAAAATTTTCTACATTCTGTCACTCTTCGCGTTCTGCCGCCTATACATTTCCCGTATTGCTCGTAAAATAGGGCGCAGACATTTACTAGGTGTGAGAGAAAGCTGACATGATTGATCGTATAGACCGCAGAATTCTGGCAATCCTGCAGGAAGACTGCACTGTACCAGTTGCAGAGATCGGACGGCGCGTAGGACTTTCAACCACACCATGCTGGCGGCGCATTCAGAAGATGGAAGAGGACGGCGTGATTACAGGCCGTGTTGCCCTTCTTGATCCCCATAAGGTGAACACCAAGGTCACCGCGTTTGTTGCCATTACCACCAGCAGACACAATGACGACTGGCTGCGCAAGTTTGCAGACGTCATCAAAGAGTTTCCCGAAGTGGTAGAGTTCTATCGCATGGCAGGGCAGGTGGATTACCTGCTGCGTGTTGTTGTGCCGGATATCGAAGCCTATGACGGCTTTTACAAGCGTCTGATTGCCAAGATCGATATCGCGGATGTATCAACGACGTTCGCCATGGAGCAGATCAAATACACGACAGAGCTGCCTCTGGCCTATGTGCCAGCGGAAAAGCCTAAGACGGTCGCTGTTTAAGCTGATCGTTTGATCTAAGGAAAAAAGCCCGCCAATGATGCGGGCTTTTTGCGTTTTTAATACGGCTTATTTGCTCGACTTGTTCATGCGGGCAAGTAGGGACGATGTATCCCAGCGACCGCCGCCCATGTCCTGAACCTCGCCATAAAACTGGTCAACAAGGGCAGTAACTGGAAGCCTCGCGCCAATATCATCAGCAGTATTAAGGCAAATCTTCAGATCCTTGCGCATCCAGTCCACGGCAAAACCGTGCTCGAAGTGCCCGTCACGCATTGTCTCCCAGCGGTTTTGCATCTGCCACGACTGGGCAGCGCCGCCGGAAATTGCAGCGATCACCTTCTCGATGTTCATGTCAGCCTTCTGCGCAAAATGAATTGCTTCTGAGAGACCTTGAACAAGACCGGCGATGCAGATCTGGTTCACCATCTTGGTCATCTGGCCAGAACCGGCAGGGCCCATCAGGCCAACGAATTTGGCAAAGCAATCAATAACAGGCTTGGCTTCTTCAAACACGCTTGGCTCGCCGCCAACCATCACTGTAAGAACGCCGTTCTCAGCGCCCGCCTGACCGCCGGAAACAGGAGCGTCGAGGAAGTGGAAGCCCTTGTCTCGCGCTGCAAGATCAAGCTCTTTTGCCACCTGAGCAGATGCTGTGGTGTTGTCAATAAACACCGCGCCTTCTTTCATGCTGTGGAACGCGCCATTTTCACCAATAGTGACCGAGCGAAGGTCATCGTCATTGCCTACGCAGCAAAACACAAAGTCACAGCCTTCTGCTGCTTCCTTTGGCGTCTTGGCGAAACTACCGCCGAAGTGCTTTGCCCACTCTTCTGCCTTGGCCGTTGTACGGTTGTAAACGGTCACATCATGACCGCCACGGGTCTTCAAGTGACCTGCCATCGGGTATCCCATGACCCCAAGCCCGATAAACGCAACTTTTGCCATTGTCCTACTCCCGTTTCGTTTGCCGTTCGTCGTTTATGTTGGTGCCCACTATTTCCAAGTTTTGGGAAAATATCAAAGCGTGATGCACGCCATTTGCACATTTTGAAGCAGCTATACCCCTAAAGTTGTGAGGGTGGAGCTGCGTCACAAACAAAAAAGGCACCCGATGGGTGCCTTTCTCAAATGCGTTAGCGTCGTAGATGACGTGTAAGCCGTTGCTCGATCTTCTCCCAGATCTGGCGAAGCGTCTCCACCATAATCAGGTACATAATCGCGGCCCAGATATAGGACTGGAAGTCATAGGTGCGCGAGAATGCACGGCGGGTTTCACCCATCAGATCAAGAATGGTGATGATTGCCACGATAGCAGAGCCCTTGATCATAAGGACGATCTCGTTGCCGTAAGGGCGCAGAGAAACGATCAGAGCCTGCGGAAGAATGATCTTCCAGAAGGTGAGCCACTTTGGCAGACCAAGCGCAGCAGCAGCTTCCCACTGGCCTTTAGGCATGTTCTGGATCGAGCCGCGCAGGATCTCCACCTGATAGGCAGAGGTGTTTAGCGTCAGCGCCAATACCGCACAGTACCAGGCATCACGGAAGAACCACCACAGATTGATATCCTGAAGGAACGGACGGAAGGAGCCAGCGCCGTAGTAGATCAGGAAGATCTGCGCGATCAAAGGAGTGCCGCGAACAAAGTACACATAGCCATAGGCGATGGAATACAAAACGCGGTTCTTCGACATGCGCATGGCAGTCATCGGAATGGAAAGCAGAGCGCCAAGGCCGATTGAAATCGCGACGAGCTTAAGCGTTGTCTCAAAACCGCTGATAAGCTTAGGGCCATACTTTTCAAGGAACTTAGGATCGGCAGTAACGCCAAAACCGTCAGGTCCGCCGAAACTGAATACAACGTCGTTGGAATAGGCGAGGAACCACAAAATACCAAGGCCGCTGATAATCCATGCCGTCAGCCAAGCTGTACCTGCAACACGGGCGATGGACCAGCCTGCCGAACGTAAAACTGGCGGTTTGCGGGATTCGATGAAGTTCTCGCTTACATAATTGTTTTGCATGCTCATCTTTTGGCCTCCCCTTTACGGGTCCATGCTTCGACACGCGCAAGGCCGCTGGATGAGATAACAGCCAGAACGAGGTAGATCGCACAAGCGACGGAGAAGAACAGGAATGGTTCTTTCGTGGTGCGCGATGCCATCTGCGAATAGCGCATGATGTCGGCAAGACCGATAATAGAGACCAGCGCGGTTTCCTTCAGCAAGATGAGCCATAGGTTGCCCAGTGCTGGAAGAGAAAGGCGCAGGAGCTGAGGCCAGATAACAAGGCGCATGGTCAAGCCGCGGCTGATACCAAGCGCGTATGCACCTTCATACTGACCTTTTGAAATGCCGCGAAACGCGGAGAGAAATGCTTCGGAAGCGTAGGACGAGAAGACCAGCGCAAGTGCGATCATACCCGCAAGAAATGCGTTGACCTCAAAGGTACCGCCACCGAAAAATTTCAGGACCTGCTGAATGAGGATCTGGCCACCATAGTAAACCAGAAACAGGGTCAGCAGCTCGGGAAGGCCACGGAAAATGGTAGTGTAGACGTTTGCAGCAGCACGTAGGCTCGGTTCTTCCGAGTTCTTTGCCAGAGCGATCAGGAAGCCCACAACGAGGCCAATTGGAAGAGTGGCCAGTGCCAGCGAGACAGTCATGGTGACGCCTGCCAGGATCTGGTCGCCCCACCCGTCGGGTCCGAACGATAGCAGCTCTAGTATTTGTTCCATTCTGGAGGGTGTCCTATAATCCACCTACAGGCAAAGGCGGAAGGGTTCCTTCCGCCTTTGCTCTTCGTTATTTCACCTAGCTGGCGCCTTATTCACCGTAGGCGTCAAATGCGAAGTACTTATCGTTAATTTCTTTGTACTTGCCGTTAGCGCGAATTGCCGCAATGGCATCCGAGAACATAGCAGCAAGGTCTTCGTCGCCCTTACGAACGCCGATACCGGCACCTTTACCGTGGATCTCGTCTACGGATTTCAAAGTACCGAGGATTTTGCAGCAAGAACCTTCGTCAGAATCGATCCAGCCCTGAAGAACCATCACGTCGTCGCCAACTGCATCAACGCGGCCGCTTTCCAGGTCCAGCTTGTACTCTTCCGAAGTTGGATAAAGAACAATGTCAGAGTCTGTAAAGGTCTGCTCAGCGTAAATAGAGTGGGTGGTGGAAGACTGTGCACCGATTTTCTTACCGGCGAGGTCAGCTGGAGTAACACCCTTCAGATCGGAGTCCTTGCGAACAGCGATTGCTGGTGGAGTGTTGTAGTACTTTTCGGAAAAGCTGATCTTTTCCTCACGTTCTGGAGTGATGGACATGGAAGCGAGAATAGTATCGTACTTACCAGCGATCAGACCCGGAATGATGCCATCCCAGTCCTGAGTTACCCACTCACACTCAACTTTCATTTCTTCGCAAAGAGCGTTGCCGATTTCGATGTCGAAACCTACCAGCTCACCTGCAGAAGTGGTGTAGTTGAATGGAGGGTAAGCACCTTCGGTACCCATACGGATCTTTTTCCATTCTTTAGCCTGAGCGCCCCCAACAGCGACCATAGCCAACGCAGCAACTGCTACAATATGCTTCAAACGCATCACTTTTCCCCCTGGTCTTATGTACAGGGATCTATAAAAGGCTCCCTGTCTAGCCGGGTTCATTGTTCTAACAAAACTCGCAGGAGTTCAACCGTTTTAACGGATTACTCAGCCGTTTTAATGGCAATTTACCCGATGGTTGGATTGGCTAATTGACGGATTACCGGCGGCTGGGGATAATTATCCCTCTATACGGGCATATTAGGAAAATCTCTCTCCCTCTGCGTGTTTATGTAAAACACCCATCCGTATACATGCTGCAATTATTAGTAAGTGATTCTAATCGGTTTTGCCAGAAAGGGAGTGCGAGCAGAGCGCTATCTGTGTCCGCCAGCGCCCGAAATCCAGCCGCTACCTTAGAGCCCAACCTGCGAGAACGGGATAAACGGAACGGGGTCGCCCTTCGTTACATCCGTCAATGTTTCCTCCAGAACAACCAAGCCATCAGCAAAGGTTAGGGAGGAAATTTGCGCTGAACCGTCGTGGCGATACTTTTCTACAAACTCGCCGCCAGCCCCGTCAAAGCGCCGCTTTGCGCGCAAAAACTCACGTCTTCCCGGTCTGCGTCCGGCTATCGCGAACCCTGCTGGCAGTAAAACAGGTTCTGCCTCTGTAAACGGAGCACCAGCTCTGGCGAGAAGGAAAGGGCGGGCAAAGCTCAAGAAGCTGACAACAGCGGCGACAGGGTTGCCCGGCAGACCAATGAAGTTGCAGCCGTTAATAGAGCCGAACATGAACGGACGGCCCGGTTTTATGGCAAGCTCCCAGAACTCGATGTTGCCCAGCTCTCCAACAACCTGCCCAACGATATCTGCATCACCTTTTCCAGCGCCGCCAGAGGTGATGATAACGTCAAATGTGCCCTGAAGAGCTGTAAGGCGCTCCCGAACAACGTCCCGTTCGTCCGGCAATATGCCAAGGTCGGTTACATTCACCGGCAGACTGCTAAGAAGCCCGAACAGCAAAAACGTGTTGCTGTCGTATATCTGGCCGCTCTCCAGCAAATTGCCGGGACGCACCAATTCATCGCCCGTAGAAAGCAACCCCACACGTAACGGCGTGCGTACCGGCACAGTGGCTAAACCATCAGCCGCCAATGCGCCAATGTGTTGAGGTTTAAGGAGTGTGCCTCTTGAAACGAGAGTATCGCCAGCCCGTACATCCTCGCCGCAGCGGCGAATATTGCTGTCTTCGTCAAAGGCTCGGGTGACTGTCACGAAGCCGTCTTCTGCCTCGCAATCTTCTTGCGGCGCTACAAAGCGGCAGCCTTCAGGGATAGGCGCTCCGGTGAAGATGCGAATGGCTTGGCCTTCTGTGAGCCTGCGATCAAAAGGGTGACCGGCAAAGGTCTGTCCAACAACGGGAAAGCGCTGGCCACTGGCGCTTTGGGCTTCTGCGTTAATGGCATAGCCATCCATAGCGGAGTTGTCTGCAACAGGTACATTACGGTGTGCAACTTGATCGCTGGAAACAATGCGGCCTAACGCTGAAATAAGCGGAACCTCTTCCTCGCTTTGTTTGCTGAGCGCCTGCGCCCGAAGATGTTCAAGAGCTTGGGTGTAGGTGAGGGACTGGCTGTTATTGTTCATTGTTGCTGCCTGGAAACTGGAGCGCCTGTATTTCTGTAGGGGGAAAGCGGCTTATTGGCCGCCTTCATGATTGATGCCCAAGGCAAGGCTTTCAAGGATAGTCTCGGCCTCATGCATACTTTCAGCATCATTGATGTTGAAGAACGGGTCCACTTCCTCCTCGCCAAACCGGATTGGCGGGAAGGGGCAGAACACGGCCTCTTGTGCCTGACAAAAGCCCATTAAGCGGCGCTCTCCGGCGTCAAGATATGCTTGCAATGTATCAGCAAGTGAAACCGGCCATAGTGTGCAGGTAGGGTGGGCACGGGAAAGGCAACTGGAAACCACGGGCACACCCGGGTTGCGTCCTGCGGTCTTTAGAAGGGTTTCCACCGCATCCATCGGGAAGAAAGGCGTATCAACGGCAACCGAAAATACAAACTCCGGTTTGCTTGGCATAGACTGCGCCCACCGTAGCCCCGCAAGAATCCCTGCAAGAGGGCCGGGAAAGTCAGCAATCGGATCATGCAGGATCGGGATGCCAAGGTCTTCATGAGCTGGCATAGGGTGGTTGCTGCTCAAAGCGACGTGGGCAAGCTGAGCGTTTAGACGGTGGTAAACGTGCTCCAGTAGAGACGTGCCACCAAGAAGCGCGAGTGACTTGTCGTTCCCGCCCATACGTAGGGAGCGGCCACCGGCCAGCAAACAGCCAACAACATGTTCGGGTTTGGTAGAACTGGACATTTTTGAAAGACCTTCAGTACTCATCGGCCAAACTTCTATAGTCTCCAACCATCTCTATCCTACGGAATTTAGCGGATAGGGGGAAGCAGGCACCCGCACATTTGTGAAAGGTGGCCACAGAATATGGTCGCAAAGTCAGCGGCTAGCAGCGTTACATAAGCGCGATACGCGTTGTTATGCGGCTCTGCTCCATATTTGCTGAAAGCAGCATCAAGACCTCGTAAAATTCTTCGCCGCTCATGTGAGTGGGATAGTGGGCAAGGTCTGCCACAAAACGAGGGTAGCGCTTTTCCGGTTCATCGCGCAGATCACAAAAATGCATCCAGCTGGTATGGAAGAGGCGATAGGGCGCTCTGTGCTTGGCAAGAATGCAAATGTCGGTATGCCGCTTATCGCTCATGGCACAGTCGAGAGTGGAAAGAACCGCATCGCTCGGCCCTTCCAGTAACTGAAAGATGTGTGTGTCCGTCAGCAGAAGAGCACCTGTCACACCAGCGCGCTGATTAATTCTGCGGCTGCGCCTCAGCGTTTTTTCCACCTCTTCGTCCAAATCTCCACGAAGGGCGGGCCAATGAATACGACTACGGTAACTGAGCTGATTGATTTCCATGCAGCAAGCTCCTCTGGCTAGGCAAAGGGTGCGCGCTAAAAGTTGGCAAAACGTAAAAGTCCTGCGTCATATTCTTCCTAAGTAATTGAAACATATGGCGATAAAATAGAGATAATTGCTTAGATGAATATTGAGTAACTCGCCCCGCCGCCGGCGAAAATTTAGCGACTTGGGAAGAGGGCGTCTCAGGTAAGCGGGTGCCTAAGTCCTCTTAGGTATTAGCTTAATGCACCGCGTCCCTAGGCTCCGCGAATACCCTCCGCAATTGCAACAGTTTGAAAAGCGCTGGGGTTTCCATGCCTCTTAACGGTTAGTTTTTCCGTTTGGTTCTTTTGCGGTATGCGGATGTTAGCTGTGAAAAGAAAATTGAGATTTGTAACTCTGGGGCCTAGTGGCAACAACCACGAGATGGTTACGCGCAAATACATCAAGCTAAGAGGTTTGGATGCGGAAGTTATTCTGATCGATGACTTCTTCGAGGGGCTGGAAATGCTCCGCTCGGATGCCGCTGATTTCCTGTTGCAGGTTGCTGTCCACCCAGACTGCGCCAGCGTCGTTGCTCGCGGCCATTTTGAGTTCGGCGTCCATGTGGTCGATACCTTCATCTCACCGAGTAAGGACCTTGCTGTCATCACTCGCAAAGACGTTGAACGGCCTACAGCGCTGGCATTGCAACCGGCGACCGAAGCTTATGCTGATCTATCGGCGTGGCCAGAGAAAATAGCGGTCAGTTCGATCATGCGGATCGCAGAAGGACTTCTTTCAGGAAAATACGAAAGCGGTCTCACTACGCTAGAGTTCGCTCAAAAGCATCCCGATAAGCTCAGAGTTGATATCACCGTCAAGAGCTTGGATGACCCATGGATTGTTTTCGGCAAGAAGCGCGTGGCAAACGGGGAACCAGTCATCTGGCCAGATAGCCCAGTGCTCGACCAGTTCTAAGCTCGGGTTAAAACGTGGTGTCCGCTCATTGGCGAGCGCCCATATTCCAGTTCAAATAATAACACCGCCGAAGATATCTCCGGCGGTGTGTGTTTTAACGGGTAAGCCGTTAGAGCGTAATGCGATAGCGGGCAAAGCCTTCTTCGCCATCACCAGCATCTTCAATCGCAACGCCTTCAACATCGGCCATAAAGGTTTTTGCCTTTGGTCCGGTGTCGAACAATACAGAAGTGTCTGCAACTGGAACAAACGACCAGTTGGCATCTGCTGTTGGGTTGATGATGCCTTGCTCAACGATGTAGCGAACCAACACGTCGCGGTTTGTGTCTGGACCAACAAAGACAACAACCTCTTCACCGATGCCCGGGAAGTTACCGCCACCGCCAGCACGGTAGTTGTTGGTTGCAACGATGAACTCCTGATCAGGGTCGATCGGTTTGCCTTCAAACATCAGGTCAACAATACGGGATGCGTTTGCATCAAGCAGATTGCCTTTAGGGTCGTACTTGGAAGGCTGGGTGAGATCGATCTTGTAGGTCACGCCATCAATCACATCGAAGTTGTAGCTTGGGAACTTCGGATTGATGAGCGTCTGGTCCGCACCACCTGCGGTGATCTGGTTGAAGATACCAGCCGAGCGTTCCAGCCATTCTTTCACGCCAGCACCGTTGATCTTCACCGCGCGAACTGTGTTCGGGTAAAGGTAAAGGTCGGCTACGTTCTTGATAGCAACAGAGCCCACAGGAACGTCGGTGTAGTAGTCTGGTCCGCCGCGGCCACCTGCTTTGAACGGAGCTGCTGCAGAAAGAACAGGCAGGGCTGCATGTTCACCGCCTGCAAGCATCTGTTTGATGTACCAAGTCTGCGCCTGCGAGACGACCTGTACGGATGGGTCATCCGCTACAAGAGCGAAGTAGGAGTGAAGAGGGGCTGCGGTTTTGCCTACCGGACGACGAACGTAGGCAAGAGTGGCCTCGTGGTCTTCTTTCACAGAATCCAGAACAGACTGAACGCTCTCAACGGTTGGGATCTTCTTGCGTCCGTCTTTCATGTAAATGCCCGGCGCTTCACTCATGAAGTTTGCAATGCGCCAGCTGTTGCCATCACGCTCCAGCATCAGGTCAATAACGCCAAGGTGGGAACCCCAGAAGCCACCCATTGCAGCAGGCTTACCCATCAACGTGCCTTTTTCGGCATCAACACCCGGCAGGCCTTCATAGGCAGGGCCAGGGAACACAAGGTGATGGTGGCCGGTGAACAAGGCGTCGATACCCTCTACGCCAGCAAGGTGCAGAGAGGCGTTTTCCATACCATCGTGATAGCTGTTTGCATCAATACCGGAGTGGGATAGCGCAACGATGATATCGCAGCCCTTTTCCTTCATTTCAGGAACCCAAGCCTTCGCCGCATCAACGATATCGCGGGCATTGGCTTTACCGGTAAGGTGGCGCTGATCCCAGTTCATGATCTGCGGCGGAACAAAGCCGATGAAGCCGACCTTGATCGGGTACTCTTTGCCTGCACCGTCGCGAATGGTCTTGTCGACAATCACATATGGCTTGAGGAAAAGGTCATCGCCGCGGCCGTTGGAAGCCAAGGAGCCTTTGGTGAGGTTTGCGCAAACAAACGGGAAGTTGGCGCCAGCGAGGGTCTTGAACATAAAGTCCAGACCGTAGTTGAACTCGTGGTTGCCGAGGGTTGCTGCATCAAAGCCAAGTGCGTTCATGCCTTTGATGACAGGGTGAACATCACCTTCCTTCAAGCCGCGCTCATAGGCAATAAAGTCGCCCATCGGGTTGCCTTGAAGAAAGTCGCCATTGTCTACCAGCATGGTGTTGCTGGCCTCTGAGCGGATACGCTCTACAATCGCGGCGGTACGGGCAAGGCCTGCGGTATCGATAGCGCGGTCGCTATAGTAGTCGTAGGGAAAGACATGAACGTGCAGGTCAGTCGTTTCCATAAGACGCAGGTGAGCTGTGCCTTCGCTTGCCAGCACTGAGTACGGGTGCATAAACGCGGCCGCTCCGCTGGCTGCAAGACCACCCAAAAAAGTGCGACGATTGAGTTGAAACTTCAAAGACATTTTATAAATCCATTACAACGGAATAACTCTGGACCTTAGGAGGTCGGCGAACATGTTCCCAAAGAGCTGAATATCTCAAGATATACGTAAGACTACAGTATGCAATGCTGTTGTCCAATTCTGAACTTTCCGGTGCATTGCACGCTGTGAGGGGGGCAAAAACGCCTTAAATATTGACCCGCCCTTTAGAAGGGGCTACGCGATTCCCGTGACAGTTTCAGGAAACGCTAAGAACGAAGAGGGGTTGTCTTTTCATGTCTGAACTGACGAAAGAGCGGATTGAGGAAGTTCTACAACAGGTCAAAGGACCTGACGGGGCGGGCAACATCGTTGAGCTGGGTCTGGTGCAAGACCTGTTTGTCTCCGGTGGCCGCGTTGTTTTCTCCATCCGTGTACCAGCAGATCGAGCGGAAGAGCTGGAAGGCCTTCGCCGTGCAGCAGAGCGCATTGTTTCTGTTCTGCCGGGCGTAGAAAAAGTGATGGTGGCGCTGACAGCCGAAAAAGCACCGTGTTCTGCATCGCCAACACCGACGCCTCCACCGCCACCCCCAACTCCTTCGCGTAGTACGCCCCCTCGCAACAAACCAGCGGCACCTTCTCCGGTTAACCGCGTTCCAGTTCCCGGCGTTAAAAACATCATCGCTGTTGCCTCAGGCAAAGGCGGTGTGGGCAAGTCCACAACCTCGGTCAATCTCGCGCTCGCACTGCAAGAAGCAGGGCTTCGTGTAGGCCTGCTGGACGCAGACGTGTATGGCCCATCCATTCCCAAGCTCATGGGCGTAAGCGGCCAGCCAGAGGTGCTGGAAAACCGGATCATGAAACCGCTTGAGGCTCATGGCATCAAGCTGATGTCCATTGGTTTCTTGGTAGATGAAGAAACGGCGATGATCTGGCGTGGCCCGATGGTGGTTTCCGCTCTTAACCAAATGCTGCGCGAAGTGGCTTGGGGTGAGCTGGACGTTCTCGTCGTTGATCTGCCACCGGGCACCGGTGATGTGCAGCTGACGATGGCGCAGAAAGTGCCACTACAAGGTTCCGTTATCGTTTCAACGCCGCAGGATCTGGCACTGCTTGATGCTCGCCGCGGTATCGCAATGTTCCAGAAGGTCGATATTCCTGTATTCGGCCTGATCGAGAATATGAGCCACTTTGTATGCCCTGACTGTGGCAGCCGTCATGATATCTTCGGTCATGGTGGTGCACGTGCAGAGGCGGAAAAGCTTGGCCTACCGTTCCTTGGTGAAGTGCCGCTGACTATGGATGTACGCGCTCAATCTGATGCAGGTGTACCGATTTTTGCTGCAAACCCGGAAAGTGGCGCTGCGCAGGCTTACCGTTCTATTGCACAGCAGCTGAAAGGCTCGTTGGAAGCCTAACCGCTAACGCAAGAGGCTCGTTCAACCTGCTGTGCGTTTCCGCATCGCTGACCGTAGAGAAATAATTGAAGCCGAGGAGAGAGGGTAGGGCGTATGTCCCGCTCTTCTGTCCTCGGCTTTGTCATAGGTTCCTTTACGCATGCCTCTAAGATATGCGTATTGGAGACAATAGAAAATTGCATTCCCGATACAATTTAATAGCAGTTAACTTGCTGTGATATTTCAAAAAATATCTTGTGGGACGTGGCACCATGTCACGTTCAATGGGGGCTTTTACCTGCAGTATGGTGCCCGTGAAATTCCGTAAGGCGGATTATCCGTAAGGCGGTTACACATGGGCTACAGGGGCTGCTGAGGCGGGGTCTGTAGGGCCCGCTCCAAGGAGCCATTGAAAGCCAATGTTCGCAAAAGAGAATGGCAGAGCGATGCTCGCCATGTTTTTGTCGACAGCCTGTTTCATGTTCAACGACGCAGTCTTCAAGTTCGCGACTGAGAGCATGCCAATGGGCCAGTTTATCTTCCTTCGAGGTCTGGTCACCACAAGCGCCATGTTCGCCGTGTGTCTCTACTTCGGATACTTCCGCATGGGCCGTAGGCTGCTGCACCCTGTTGTGCTGGCTCGCTCCATTTTGGAGGTGATCGGCTCGGGCATGTATCTGACCTGCCTGACCAAGATGCCTATCGCTAACGCTACAGCAATGTTGCAGGTCATGCCGCTAATGATGACGGCAGGCGCTGCCATATTCTACGGTGAGGTTGTTGGTTGGAGGCGCTGGAGCGCCGTCGCCTTCGGTTTCTTCGGTGTGCTGCTTATGATCCAGCCGGGTCTTGAGGGCTTTGATGCTTGGTCTCTGTTGGCCATTGGCGCGGTCTTCTTCATGGCTATGCGTGATCTGGTAACCCGCCGTATGCCAAAGGGTACCCCATCTATGGGCGTTACCTTTGTGGTTTGTCTTGCTGTTACGTTTATGGGCCTTGGTCTTGGTACTCGGGAACAGTGGGGCACCGTTGAGGCATGGCACTGGGCACCAATTCTTGCGGCCTCCGTATTCGTTATTGGCGCTTACTTCTTTGCTGTTGTGGCAACCCGCGCCGGCGATATCGTAGCCGTCGCACCAATGCGCTACACAGGCCTAATCTGGGCAACAGTCATTGGTGTGATTGTTTGGGGAACCTCTCCAAACGCACTGACCATCATGGGTATGGTGATTGTTGTAGGTTCCGGCCTTTATATCGTTCACCGCGAACGCGTGGGTCTGCGAGAAGAAAAGATGGGCCACAAGCTGAAAGAGGAAGACAAGCCTCTAACGCCAGATCTTCACGGCGTTCCGGCCGAGTAAGGCCTAGCAAAAACGAAAACCAGAATCGGGCGCCTACGGGCGCCTTTTTCATTTCTGCGGTTTTCCGCGCAAAACTTTACTGGATGAGTGACGCTAGGAGAGGGGATTCTTTAACAAGCGCAGGTGAGTCTCTTTTTATTGCGGTGTTTTAGAGCCCGAAAAATGGCGAGTTTTTGCTAGGGTTAATGCATAGTAAATTTAGATCTATAGTTTTTATTTAATAATTACCCTAATGAAAACAGTGGCTTATGGATCTCTTGTCTAGGTATATTTGTCTAATAAAAAACAACTGCAATATGCAGGATGTACTGATGGGAAATTTCCGATTTGGGATTCATACATTGGCAACTTTCTCAGCTCTAGATTGTCCTCATCCCCGGAGCACACGGGGCTTAAGGGTTAAGTTGGAGTAGAAAAATGTTTGCTAAGTTTCTTAAAGACGAGTCCGGTGCAACTGCTATCGAGTACGGTCTGATCGCTGGTATCATGGCAGTAGCTATCATCACTGCATTTGGTATTTTCGCTGACGATCTGGAAGCAGCGTTCACCAAAATCGGTACTGCAATGAAGGGCTAATAGCCATTCAGCTGAAACACCAAAAAACCGCTGGTACTGCCAGCGGTTTTTTTGTTGCTCAAAGCTTCTTTAAAAAAGGGAAGTGGTTGTAACCGTTAGCCGCCGGTCATGCTCATGTGGCGCGAAACGGCAGGTGTCTTCGTGTTGCGGTCAATCACAAAGTCATGCCCTTTAGGCTTGCGGGAAATCGCTTCCTCAATAGCCTGATTGAGAATTTCGTTGCCTTCCGAGGCGCGTAGAGCTGCACGTAAGTCTGCGCTGTCTTCCTGTCCAAGGCACATATAGAGCATACCGGTACATGTGACGCGAACGCGGTTACAGCCCTCGCAGAAATTATGTGTCATCGGAGAGATGAAGCCCAAGCGCCCGCCAGTCTCTTCAACCTGAGTATAGCGAGCAGGGCCGCCGGTCTTGTATGGAATTTCCTTCAAGGTGAAGCGCTCTTCAATGGAAGCGCGGACCTTGCTAAGCGGCAGATACTGATCCACCCGCTCGCCATCAATCTCGCCAAGCGGCATGGTCTCAATCAACGTGAGGTCATGGCCGCGTCCATGCGCCCATTCCAGCATAGGGATGATCTCGTCTTCGTTGAAACCCTTTAGGGCCACCGCGTTGATCTTGACAGAAAGGCCAGCTTCCACGGCGCTATCAAGACCCTGCATTACCTTATCAAGATCACCCCAGCGGGTTACCTCTTTGAATTTGGCCGCATCAAGGGTGTCCATCGAAACGTTGATCCGGCGCACACCGCAATCGTAAAGCTCCTTGGAGAAACGATGCAGCTGCGTACCATTGGTGGTGAGGGTAAGCTCTTCCAACGCACCGCTATCCAGATGACGGGAGAGGTTGCGGATGAAGCTCATAATGTCTTTGCGTACCAGCGGCTCGCCGCCTGTCAGGCGTAGCTTGCGAACGCCCTTTTCGATAAAGGCGGTGCATAGGCGGTCGAGTTCTTCAAGCGAAAGAACATCCTTCTTTGGAAGGAAAGTCATGTTCTCTGCCATGCAATAAACACAGCGCAGGTCACAGCGATCGGTAACTGAAACCCGCAGATAAGAAACCGGACGACCAAATGGGTCTATGAGTGCTGGTTTGCTGGTCAATATCTTGAACGCCCCCTCATAGCGGTGGTGACGCAACTTGAAACTGAAATGATGCCCAGTTGCTACGTACTATCTATTAGGTAAATGTAATTTAATGTTTCGAAAGGTCAATGCTTGCCTACTCGCAAAGCGAAGTTATCTTCTGCGACGATTTGGAAGGGCTTTGCCTTCCAGTTATGCAGAAGGGGCCCTGAAAGCAGGCCCCTCCATTAAACTCATTTATATCAGCAGGTTATCGAAGGACAACCACACGAGCTCCAACCGGAACGTTCTGGTAAAGATGGATCACATCTTCGTTGGCTAGGCGAATGCAGCCGGAGGAGACTGCAGAGCCAATAGTCCAAGGCTCGTTACTACCGTGGATTCGATAGATTGTGCTGCCGATATAAAGGGCGCGGGCGCCAAGCGGGTTGTTAGGGCCACCTTCCATGTAGGCAGGAAGAATGTTGCCTTTACGGGCCTCACGAGCACGCATCACTGCAGGAGGTGTCCAACCCGGCCACTCGGCCTTGCGGGTAATGCGGTGTGTGCCGGACCATTGGAAGCCTTCACGACCTACACCAATACCGTAGACCATTGCCTTACCGCCTGGACGGATGTGGTAGAGGCGGCGTTCGGCGGTGCTGATAACGATGGTACCTGGAGAGTACTTACCGTTATAGCTGATCATTTTCCGCTGGATGGGAGATTTGCCGGAACGGGCATGTCCATACTTGACCCATTGCTTTGTGTTGGCGTCAAAAAACTTGCCCGAACTGGAGCCAAATGCTTGGGAGGAGGTGCTGAACATCACCGCGCTCAGGGCGATGGCGACAAGTGCGATTAGTTTGCGCATTTCGGTTCCCTGTATGCTGTTTTATTATTGCTCGAACGCTTGAGGGATACTCTGCGTCAAGTGCATTTAAGTTCACCGGTTTGGATTGCGAAGGCGTTAACGCTCGCACTGCGAGTGCTTCCACTTTCAAGTTAAGGTTATTGCAAAACAAGGGTAATTGGAAGTCATTGCGCCAATAAATACTAAAATTGTTCTATTTATTGAGTGGTGCAGTGTTTTCTAATGCGAAATCCATCTATTGTAATTGATGAAATGTTTTCGTCATTGCTTTGATTTTATTTTGAGTTTTGTAAAAGTAAGTCGGTCTTTATATAAAATTGAAAAGGGCGCCGAAGTGTTTTCTTCGATGCCCTTTCATTTCAACCTGTTGTTGGTGCTCTAGCTGAGCTTGAGCTCCTTAAAGAAGTCATTGCCCTTGTCATCCACCACGATGAATGCAGGGAAATCTTCAACCTCAATCTTCCATACAGCTTCCATACCCAGCTCTTCGAACTCCACCACCTCAACGGATTTGATGCAGTCTTGAGCAAGACGGGCAGCAGGACCGCCGATAGAGCCAAGGTAGAACCCGCCATGTGCCTGACAGGCGCGGCGCACCTGAGCGGAGCGGTTGCCCTTTGCAAGCATAATCATGGAGCCGCCAGCAGCTTGGAACTGGTCAACATAGGCGTCCATGCGGCCAGCTGTCGTCGGGCCGAAGGAGCCAGATGGCATACCTTCCGGCGTCTTAGCCGGACCTGCATAGTAGACAGGGTGGTTCTTGATGTAATCCGGCAGAGGTTCGCCAGCTTCCAGACGATCACGCAGTTTGGAGTGCGCAAGGTCACGGGCCACAATAAGCGGTCCGGTGAGGGAGAGGCGCGTCTTGATAGGGTACTTGGTCAATTCGCCAAGTATTTCCGACATAGGACGGGTAAGGTCGATCTTCACCACCTCATCGTCCAGATGCTCATCGGTCACCTCAGGCATGAACTGCTCTGGATGACGCTCAAGCGCTTCCAGGAAGATGCCATCCTTGGTGATCTTGCCCACGGCCTGACGGTCGGCAGAGCAGGATACGCCAATGCCGATTGGCAGGGATGCACCGTGGCGCGGCAGGCGAATAACACGCACGTCATGGCAGAAGTATTTGCCGCCAAACTGGGCGCCAACACCTGTTGCCTGAGTTAGTTCGTGGATCTGCTTTTCCATTTCCAGATCACGGAAAGCATGGCCAGCTTCAGAGCCCTCGGTTGGCAATGTGTCCAGATAGCGGGCAGAGGCGAGCTTGACGCTCTTCAGGTTCATCTCTGCGGAGGTGCCACCGATGACAATCGCAAGGTGGTAAGGCGGGCAAGCTGCTGTTCCAAGCGTAAGGATCTTTTCCTTCAGGAACTCGATCATACGCTCAGGGGTTAGCAGGCTCGGCGTGCCTTGGAAAAGGAAGGTCTTGTTTGCAGAGCCGCCGCCCTTCGCCATGAAGAGGAACTTGTAAGCATCTTCGCCTTCGCTGTAGAGCTCGATCTGCGCTGGCATGTTGTTCTTGGTGTTCTTTTCCTCGAACATGGAAAGCGGCGCGAGCTGAGAGTAGCGCAGGTTCTTTTTGAAGTAGGCATCGCGTGAGCCTTCACCAAGCGCAGCTTCATCGTTGCCGTTGGTCCACACGCGGCGGCCCTTTTTGCCCATAACAATGGCGGTGCCTGTGTCCTGACACATCGGCAGCACGCCAGCTGCGGAGATATTGGCATTCTTCAAAAGGTCAAATGCAACGAAGCGGTCGTTGTCGGTTGCCTCAGGATCATCCAGAATTTTGCGAAGCTGCTCCAGATGGCTGGTGCGCAGGTAATGGTTGATGTCTTTAAAGGCCTCTTCGGCAAGAAGGCGCAGGCCTTCCTGTTCCACCTTCAATACGGTGGTGCCGTCAAACTCGACTTCGCTCACATAGTCGCTGGTGAGTTTGCGATATGGGGTTTCATCCGTTCCAAGCGGAAACAAAGAGGTGTGTTTGTAGGCGGGAGGGGTGGTATCGGACATGGCAGCCTCCGAAGCAGAAACAACGACTGAGTTATAAAATCTCTTTGTGCAACTAATTAAGCGCCTTGCCCTTTATCGTAAAGAACTTACGGATCAATACCTTCAAAAAAGCAGGTCAGCCTGTACTAATTGATGATAGCAAAACGGATAGGCCGTTGGAGAAATGCAGAAAGCAAGGGATGTGGAGCTATTGAACACGCTCCTAGTACTATCGTCACCCTGTGCCTTTGGTCCTGATGTCATCCTGTCGCGGTCCGGATGTCACCCCGCCCACGGTTCTGACGTCACCCCGCACCCGATGCGGGGGCTAGGGCTGGCTGCGGGTCTTTCTAGATACCGGATCACCGCTCCGCTCGTCCGGTATGCCGGAAGGGGTGGAGGCACTGTGCGGTAAGCAGGACACTATCTCGTTGGATGGAAGTCGTTAAAAACGAGCACAGCCTCCGCCTCACTCACTAGCAGGAGTCGGCAAACATGGGCAATGATTGCTCAGTACCAGTGTCACCCCGCACTTGATGCGGGGCCTAGGGAAGTCCGGGGGGGGCTTT
>NZ_SMMA01000058.1:0-49783 GCF_009711345.1 Pseudovibrio flavus | reverse complement strand
CGGATCACCGCTCCGCTCGTCCGGTATGACGGATGAGGCAGGGGCTAGCGGGGTATTCACGATACTTAGCGGTGTGACGGGCGGAAACCGCTCCTAGCAATGATGTCACCCCGCACTTGATGCGGGGTCCAGACAGAAGCAGCAGCACCCTCAAGCCAGGGCTAGTCCACTTTTTCCAGAAGCCACGCTTTGAGATAAGGCAGAAGCTGCTCGTCCATGGGAATGCTGTTGTGAAGCGCGCAAAAGTTAAGCGCCATCGTCTGAACGCAAAAAGCCTGAATGCCGTCAGCGAGCAATCTGTCGGGAACATCCTTGCGAAATGGCCCTTCAGCCAGCCAGTGACTGACAACACGGACCTGACGATCAAACGTCATGGCAATCGCGCCGACTTCCTCTTTCTGGGCCGCGCCGGAATGGCGTAAAATGACATCAAACACATAGCGTTCGCAGGCCATAAACTGCAAAAGCGGCATCAAGCTACTAACAACGGTCTCCACACTACGCGGGGTCGGCGCTTTCTCAATTGCGTCAAGGTGCTGATTGATGCGTTCGGCGATCAAAAGCTCCATCAACGCATCCTTGTCGGCAAAATGCGCAAAGAACGTGCCTTTGGCCACACCAGCGCATTTAACAAGGTCTTCAATACGCAGGCCAGCATACCCGTGCGCTTCAATAAGCTCATGGGCGCATTCAATCAGACGGGCACGGGTTTTTAGCGTTCGCTGTTGGATAGGCTTCTTCATAGGCTCTCACTATCAATTTTACTGACCGTGGTCAAATTTATATTGACCTTGGTCACTTTTGAGTCTTTATTGACCATGGTCAATTAATGAGGGACTCACCATGAGCAAGCGCATTTTCATTTTGAACGGCCATCCCGCCGCCACGTCTTTGTCTCGAAACTTTGCAGAAGTTTATGCGCAGGAAGCGCGCTCTGCCGGAAACGAGGTCCGTATCACCCATCTGCACGATCTGCAGTTTGACAGCGACTTCGGTGTTTCCAGCTTTAAGGATGCTAAACCGCTTGAGCCATCGCTGGAAAAGGTCATGCAGGATATCGAGTGGAGCGAGCATATCGTTCTGGCAACGCCGATGTGGTGGGGTGGTTTGCCTGCAAAGCTGAAAGGGCTTTTTGACAGAGCCTTTCTGCCCGGCCGCACCTTCGACACACGCAGCACCAAAGCAGGCCTTCCCCTGCCAATGCTAAGCGGGCGCACGGCAAGGCTCATCTTAACGTCCGACACGCCGGGCTGGTTTTTACGACTGGTTTATAAAAACGCGATGCTATGGCAGCTACGCAAACAGATACTGGGCTTTGTTGGCATCAAGCCAACCAAGGTGACGTACTTTGCAGGCGCAAGTCACCCTAGGGACGGGCAGGTTGAAAGCTGGATGACAGGCGTTGCCCGTTTGGGCGCGCAAGGCGCATGAGCCGCAAAAGAAAAACCGCTCGCAGCCTTCCAGCTACGGGCGGTTTCAACAACAGGTCTTCAAAATCGCGACTGGCTGCACCTACCGTGTGGCGATCACATCCACCTCAACGATAACCCCGTTCGCTACGGTAGATTCCGGCGTGCCGTTACCAATGCCAAAATTGGTTCTATCCAGCGTGATCTTGCCTTTAGCGGTGGCTGTGTCACCATCGATCTTTAATGTAAATGGCAAGACAACAGGGACAGAAACACCGCGCAGAGCAAGGTTACCGTTGGCCTCGTACTTGTCCCCGCCAAGCGCTTTTACTTCAGAGCTGGTGAAGACGGCGTCGGGGTAGGTGTTGATGTCAAACCAAGCTTGCTCGGCCAGGGTAATGTCGGTCTGTGCATTGCCCGTATCCGCGCTACCGGTTTGAATAGTCGCTTCAATCTTGGCGTTTTCAGGGGCAGCAGGGTCAAAAACAATTGCCGCGTTCCACATGTTGAAGGAGCCGGTGGAGGATGCACCGTTTTGAACAAAGGTGAATGACACCTTGCTGTTGATTGTGTCTACCGTCCACTGGCTTGCAAAAGCGCTTGTGGCGAACAGGGTGAAAGCACTCAGAAAAGCTGCTTTTAGTAAATTCATTTTATTGATCCTAAGTCGCTTTTGATTGGGATGGGGACTGCTGCTTGCTGGCTTCACTTGGAGCGGCAGAACTTGGCTTCATCATTCGAACCAGCACGTCGTCTTTGGAGATAAAGTGATGCTTCAAAGCCGCCGCGATATGCAGCAGAACCAGAACGATTAGCAGGTACGCAGCGTATTCGTGAATGAGGCTTGCCGGATCAGAAAGGCTGGTCTTTTCCGCTACCGCCCAGCCCAAAGGCATATGCGGAATGTTGATGCTGCCGAATAAAAGGGTCGGAATGTTGTAGGGGCTGGAGGAGACGACAAGCCAGCCGCTAAGCGGCAAAAATAACATCAAAGCATAAAGACCTGCATGACCTAGATGGGCAGCAAGGCGCTCCAAGGCTCCCATATTTTCAGGCAGGGTAGGCGCTGGGTTGGAAAAGCGCCAGACAAGACGGGCGAGCGCGAGGGCAAAGACAACAATGCCGAATGACTTATGCCACTGAAAAAGGGCGAAGGTTTCTGGCGCGGTAAGCGGCTGGCGCACCATGTAAAGACCAAGGCCCAACATGCCGATGATAAGGATCGCCATCGTCCAATGGAACAGAATGGCAAGAGAGCCGTATCCAAATTTAGTGTTGCGTAGCATCACGCCATCCTCGCTCATAAGGGGTGGGCGAGACCATTGGACAGGCCCCGCCACGACGAGTTCAAGGCTTTCGGAAAAGCCGTGGTTACTTCACCATTGCTTCGCTGTTGATGGTGATCACGACTTCATCGCTCACATAAGGAACGTTGGCACCCATGCCAAACTCGGAGCGGTTCACGGTGGTGGTTGCAGTCACGCCAACGGTGCGCTTCTTCGCCATTGGGTGCTCGGCAATACGGTTCACGTTCACGTAGAGGGTGGTTGGCTTGCTAACGCCCTTAATGGTCAGGTCGCCCATCACTTCCAGCTCGTTCTCGCCGGTCTTCTTTACTGCGGTGGATTTGAAGGTCGCAGTCGGGAAGTTCGCCGCATCAAAGAAGTCACCGCTTAGAAGGTGCTTGTCACGCGCAGGCCAGAAGGTATCAAGACTGCCAATGGAGATGGTCACATCAACGGAAGATTTTGCAGGCTCTTCTTCGTCAATCACGAGCGTTCCCTGCCAGTCTTTGAAACGGCCATCAGTGGTAGAAAAGCCAAGGTGATTGTAGGAGAAGGCCAGATTGGAGTGGGACATGTCGAAGTTATATTCGACAGGAGCAGCAGCAAGGGGAGTAGAAAGAAGGCTTGCGACAAATGCCGCTGCTAGTGTTTTGCGAAACATGATGTTGAACTCCTCGTAATAAAGCAAATCGACTGTACGTATTAAAACGTTGTTGTGGCCATATTTGCGTTTATCTGAGAAATTGCAATTGAACGCATTGTTCACTATCCGTGAATAATCGTGATGTTCTCTAACTTGCTGCGTTTTAAAGGAAATTTATTTTAAGCATCATCAAGGATGAGCGAATTTCCCTTCGGTGCCTTTGTAAAACAGGGAAAACAAAAAACCCGCAGCTATAAAAACTGCGGGTCAGATTCTTCTTAGGATCACTTGCCATATCAACTCGGATAGGGCGCGTGCCTTCGTCAATTACATAGGCTTCACTGCGAAAAGAATGCCGTTCTTATCGCGTAGGAAGTCGAACTTCTCTTTCTTGAGCGCATCACGAAGCTGAGGCAGAACGCTCTTGTCATCGGCAATAAGCATGTAACCATCCGGCTTCAAAAAGCCCATGAGGCGCTGCAGGCACTTTACGCGGGCGTTGGATGGCAGCTCGTGGAAGAAACGGTCACACACCACAGCGTCGATTGTTTCATTCGGCGTGTAGCCCTGCGCATCGGCATGCACAGTTTCGATCGGCAGATCGTATTCGGCTGCTCGCTGGTCCAGCTGTTCCAGTCCAACGCGGGAGGTATCAACGGCGATAACGCGGTAGCCGCGGGCTGCAAGGAAGAGGGCGTCACGACCCTGACCTGCGCCAATATCCAAAATAGTACCTTCACGAAAATCCAGATTGGAGAACATGGTGGTGAACTGTTTGGAGGTATGACCGAAGTAGTCTTGGTCCTTGGCGTAAATATCGTCGTACTTTTTCATGTCTGTTCCCGAGGCTCTGGAGCTTTGCGCCTCTCATACACAACAGGTGTGCCAAAGGGCAAGCCCGCAGCCCATTCTATTCTTTTGCTTTTGATGGTTCTGGGGTAAACAGCGCGCACCTCTTTGCGCTCATGCACACTTAGGCGTGGGCTTCCCCTATCAGAATCAAAAAAGTACTCTTAGGTAAGAAAACACTGGGATCTTCCTGTTAAAGGATACTCTTGGCTTTACGCGAATGCGGCAGGGCGCGTAAAGGCGCGGGAATATCCGCGGAAGAAACCGGCAAAAAGCGCTGATCAAAGCGTTTGAGGGGAACAAAAAGCTATGAGAACCCGAAAAATTGGGTCCGTGGCTTTGAAAAAGGACTGGGTGGAACGAGAGGGCTGAAGCCTTCCGCTTGCCTGATATTATCAAGTCGAAGTGCTGGCCTTTTTGCATAAAGGGCCGGAAGTTAAGGAGAGACGTTCATGCAAAGCGTCCTGAAGAGGGGGCAGGAACTTGCACCCGGCTTGTTGCTCTGCGGAACAATTGGCGCGGCCGCTGGCTTTTTGTCAGACCATTATGGTGGCCCCACAATGCTTTTTGCGTTGTTGCTGGGTATGGCCTTCAATTTCCTTTCCCAAGAGGGAAAGTGTATTGCCGGTATTGATTTTACGGCAAAAAAGCTACTGCGCGTGGGTGTTGCCCTTCTAGGCGTGCGGGTAACACTGCAGCAAATCCAGTCATTGGGCCTTGCGCCTTTGCTACTGGTTGTCTTTTGTGTTTTCGCAACAATCGCCTTTGGCTGGTTCCTTGCCCGCATCAGTGGCAAATCCAAAGAATTCGGCCTGCTGACAGGTGGTGCTGTAGCAATTTGCGGTGCCTCCGCTGCACTGGCAATTTCCTCTGCAATGCCACAAAACAGAGAGGCGGAGCGTGACACGCTCTTCACCGTTATTGCGGTAACCAGCCTTTCAACGGTGGCGATGATTTTCTACCCGCTGCTGTTCTCGCTGTTCGGCTTTACCGATACCCAAACGGGCATCCTGCTTGGCGCGACAATCCACGATGTGGCGCAGGTTGTTGGCGCTGGCTACGCTATCTCTGATACGGCGGGCGATATCGGCACCTATGTAAAGCTGCTGCGCGTGGCTATGCTGCCTGTGATCGTTTTGGCCTTTGCCTACGCCTATCGCAATCAGCGCGGCGCAGAAGGTGGTTCGGCTCCATTCCCATGGTTTGCTCTGGCGTTTGCTGGCCTCTTGGTCATCAACTCAACCGGTGTGATCCCAGAGGTCGTACGCTCCTCGCTGGACAGCACGTCCCGCTGGCTGCTGGTTGCAGCTATCGCAGGTCTTGGAACAAAAACCTCGCTTAAGGCAATGGCAGATCTTGGCTTCCGCCATATCGCCGTTGTTATTGGCGAGACCGTGTTCTTGCTCTGCTTGGCAATTGCACTGCTGTTCTTGATGGTCTAGGTCTCGAGCCCAATTAGGCCACTAGCCACAAAACGAAACAAAGCCCCGAGGCGCATGTCGTGCCTCGGGGCTTTTTTGTTTGCATCACTGGTATCTACAAATTCAAGGGCCCGTCGATCCCACGCTTATCAGCAGATACCTAGTATTCCCGTTCGAAGTAGAAACCGGCTTTGGTATCACCCTTGGAATCTGCTTCACCACGGAGGCGCAGGTTCTTGGTGATCTCGATATCTACCGTGGCGCGGTTGCTGCCATCGCCCGTATCCTGCGTAACGCCCAGATAGATGTTCTCGTTGATATAGGTACCAGCGGAAAGCTCCGCATTACCCTCAGGGTCAACGCTCACATCAATATCACTCAAGCCAAGCAAATTTCGCAGCGCGGAAAATGCGCCATCGGTTCCCCCGCCAGAAAGCGTTGCAACGGCAGAAGCAAGCTGGGCAAGCTGTAAAGGCGACAGGTCTGTAGACGACTGGCCAAACAGCAACTGGGCCAGAATTTCATCCTGCGGCAAATCAGGCACCGAGCTGAATGTGATAACTGGCTCATCCGCCGGACCGGTAATGGAGATCGTCACTTCGGCTTCGCTGGTGGTCGTCTGAGCGGCAAAGTCCAGGAACGGAATGAAGGTACCGGCAAAGGTAACATCACCCTGACTGAAGGTGAGGCGCTTTGAAAGGATATCAAAGCGGCCACGGCGCAGCGAAAACTGACCAACGGTTTCAATATCGTTGGTGGTGCCCTTAACGGTCAAAGCACCGCCGACCTCTGCGTTCAAACCACGACCACGAACGAAAATCTGTCCCGGCGCGTTCATTGTAATATCGAGCGCAATCGGCTTGCTCTGCTTCTGGTTTTCCGCCTGCGCGCTAGAGCCGCGGCCTTCATCCCGGGCCAGTTCCTGTGCTTGCTTAGCAACCGGAATAGGGGCGTTAACATGCTTGACGCCTACTGGATTGATTGAGGTGCCAAGAGATGTCGGGATGCCGATATCTGCCCGCTCAATGGTCACTTCACCGGAAATAGTTGCAGGTGCTCCGTTGCCGCCAAGCTGTCCTTTCAGCTCAAGCGCGGCGTTGATAAGCGCGTTGACCAGATCACCGTTGATATAGCGGCCCTTGTCTATGGTGAGGGTAATGTCTGCTGGCAAACCATCGCCCAGATCGACCTGTCCGTTGGCATTCAGCGTACCGCCCGCAAGAAATTCCGCGCCAAGGCTTTCAAGCTTAATAGCCTTGCCGTCACTGGTGATACGGCCGGTAAAGTTCTTCAGCACAAGGTCACTGGTGAGCTGGGTAATCTCCAGATTATCCGGTGCTGCGACAAAGCTGATTTGAGGCAGTGGAAGGCGGCCGGAAACCTTGCCATCCAGATTGATTGCTCCTGTTGCCGAAACGCGAGAGCGGATCAGCGGGCCGTTAAGTACGGACATTGGAACACGGCCATCAACGTCAACATCCATGCTGACTGGAGAGCCCAAGGTAATTGTTCCTTTTGAGCGAACATCCAGCCCTGCAGGGTTGGAAAGCGTCGTCTGCTGGCTCACAGTGTTGTTTGCAAAGCTGCCAGTGCTTTCAATCGAAACGGCCTGAATATCCTGCTGGCGAAGCGGCGCTGCATTAAGGCCGGATGCTTGAATGGACCACTGCGCCTGCGGGTTGGAAGAAGGGCCCGTCACAGTGGCAGTGCCGTTGAATTGTCCCGCTAGTGCAAGGTCCGGCACAAACGCGTTGGCAAGGCTTACGGGAATGCTGGCAAGGTCTGCCTTCACATCCAAATTTTCACCGGCGGAGCCCGAAACAGTAAGCCTGCCATCACCCAGCTCTAACACGAGAGCTTCGATTGCCTGCTGCCCAGAGCCAACCGTAATCCGCGCTGGCTGGTTAAGCTTTGTGTCGATGCCATCATAGCTGCCATCAAGCTCATTCAGCGTGAGGGTAAAGCCACCGTCATCCAGCGTCGCGAGTTCACCATTCAGCGCGACGAACTGATCGTCCTGCGCAAGAACGGCCTTGCCCTCAAAGGCAATGGTATCGCCGCTGGTATTGGCGTTGAAGTTCACGGTGTTGACGACAAACTCACCGGCCTTGAGAGCGCTAACCAGCACTTCACCATCAAGGCGCGGTTTCGCAAAAATGTCTTCCAGATTGATTTGCGCGGCGATGCTTTCAACGCCAAGGTCAGCGACTTTCACATCGCTCGCTCGCAGATCAATGTCTGCAAGGATAGAACCGGAGTTATCATCCAGCTTTACCGATCCGGTAATTGCGCCTTCCGCTTCTGTCAAAAGCAGCGGTGCGATCTGCGAAAGATCAGGAGCATTGATCGTAAGGTTGCCGGAAATACCCGTCGGCAACGCGCTCATGTCTGCAATGGTGAAGGAGCCGCTGGCTTCGTTCTCACCGACCTTGGCAATCAAGGAGCCGATCTCGGCGCTCTTACCTTCACTGGAAAGAACTGCCGATACCGAGAAGGCTCTCTCGTTCATAATGCCGGAAAGGTTCAATTGCCCGTTGGGTGCCTTTGGATCAGCTTTTGCATTGCCCTCAACCTTCAACGATGGAACCGCTGTACCGTTAAGAACGAGGTTGCTGGTGGAGGCGTTTAGCACCACATCGGCTGCGCGAACCGGCCCGCGCACACCAAGGTTGGCTGTAAGCGCACCTTGTAGGCGTGGGTCAATGCGGTTTAGGTCATAAAGTTCAACGCTTAAGCCTGCGTCTGCTTCGCCGTTATTCACGTTGCCTTGCACGCTTAAGCGGGCATGCGGCCCAACAAGCTGCGCCCGCTCAATGGTGACAGTTGCCCTCTCGATTTCAGGGGGGGAGGCATCAATGTTTGCAGCCACCACTAACTTGGTATCACCGTCGATCAGGCCATCAAGTTCCTTTGAGCCAATCTTCAAACCTTCGGCTGTAACCTGCGTTTCAATCCGTCCCTGTTTTTCAGCAAGTGGACCTGTAACAGTAAAATGCGCTTGCACATCACCGCCAAAATCGCGCTTTGCGATTTTTGAAAAACGGTCCAGCTTGGAAGCGGTGAGGGAGCCTTCAATACGGCTATCTGCAAGAGAAAGCGTTGAATTTTCCAACCGCACTGCAAGATCCTGCGCAACAAGCGCAAACCGGTCCAGAGAAAGGGCAGATTGAGCAATAGAGGCGCGGCCTCCTGCTAGCAACTGCGCTGACGTTGGCAGCGCCTGCAAGTCAGCGTTTTGATAGGAAAGGCCCTTTACATCACCCTCTACTATAAAAGGTACAAGGCCTTGATCTTTCGTGAGATTTGCGTCCTGCCCCTTCGCAGATAGGGTTACAGATTCACTCGATACGCCCTGTGCAGCAACGCCTAGGCTATCAACCTTCACTTCCCAATCAATTTCGGAAATCGGGCCTGCCGCATGGAAAGTAGCGGATGCACGACCAAGTGAAATCTCGTTGTTTTCTAGTGGGATAGTAAGTGTTTGGCCATCTGCGAGCTTTGTCTCCAGCGTACTGTTGACGAGAAGGCGGCCAGAGGCAGGGTCATGATTGCCGTTTGCCTTGGCAAAAAACGTGTTTGTTGAAAGGTTTAGCGTCCCCTCCAGTACGTCAAAGCTGTCACTAAGTTGGACCTCGGCGACAAGCGCGGTCTGTCCTTCAAACAACTCGCCAAGGCTTTCAGGAAGCAAAAACGCGAGCGCACCACTAAGGTTAGCCGTAAGGAGGCGGTTTGTATCCTGCTTCTGGAACCGTGCCTGACCGCTCACGGTTTCCTTGCCATCCAAAGCAAGCGAAAGCTGACTATTCCAGTCCTCAACCGGACCGTTTCCGGTCAGGCTAAACTTTACAGAAGGAGCGTTTTGAGCGTTGGTCAGCGCGTCGAACAACCCACCTTTGGCTTCAAATACCTCAACATCGAAATCAAGCAGCTGAGAGTTTGGCGCGAAGGTCAAATCAGCAGCCAGAAACCCTTCGATTTCGTCCAGTCTACTAACATTGAGTTTGGCGGAAATCTTTTCCGGCTTTGTGGTAAGCCGTGCTTCAGCATCTGCCCGCAAAAGGGCAGGCGCGCCAAGAACTGGCGAGTCCAGAATGATCTCGCTGATCTCAGCGTCTTTCAGATCAACAGGGATGATGAGAAAGTCTTCAAGTGATGACTTATTCTCACCTGACGGTTCTTTCTCTGCGCTAGGTTCTGGCCGTCTTGTGGCGCGGACGGAGAGTGCGCTTAGCTTGTCGACAACCACTTGTCCGCTAAAGAGCGCAATAGGGGACCAGTCCAGATCCAGCCCTTGCAGTTCCAGCCAAGTGCCTTTTACGTCGCTAACGGAGACCTTGTGCACATCGACATCCAGCGCCCAGTCAATGCGTGGTCGCTCAATCGTAACATCTGGAATAAGCGCGGATAACAATTGTCCAGTAAGCTCTTGTCCCCGCTCGAAACTGCCAGCGCCCACAACAAGGACGTAGACAAGCCCAAGCAGCGAGACCAAGGCAACGAAGCCCTTAAAAATAAACGAGAACAAACGCTTAATCAGCAACACGGAAATTGCTCCGTAAAATGGTTATTAAAATCTGCGCAATGGCAGAAGACTAGAATGCCTGACCAATACCAACGTAAAGGGCAAAACTCGGGTCGTTGTTATCCGGTTCCAAAGGTACACCGATATCCAACCGAAGCGGGCCAACAGGCGTGTAATACCGAATGCCGCCACCAACGCCGACTTTGAGCGGCTCGCTGAAGTTCGGTAGAATTGGATCGTACGCAGCACCTGCATCGATAAAGCCGACAACACCAAAGTTATCGGTTACACGGGCGCGTAGCTCGCCGTTGAACAACATGAACGATCGTCCGCCCGTTACATCGTCACCAATTCGCGGGCCGATGTTTTTATAGGCATAACCGCGAACGGTACCGCCGCCGCCAAGGTAAAACCGCCTTGCAGCCGGTATTTGCGTAAGCCTTTCGGCAACGATAGAGCCGGTAGCAGCGCGTCCAGCGAGTACAAATCGATCGTCCTTACCAATTGGCAAATAACCTGTAACCGAAAGCCGTGAGAACAGCAGCGGCGAGTTGCCAATGGCATCATAAGCAGGCTCTACAAACGCCGTTGCCCATGTACCTTTGGTCGGGTTCAGCTTGTCATTGCGGTCATCGTAAACAACGTATCCCGGTACTCCGAGCAGGAAGTAATCCTGCATGCCAAAGACATCTTCCTCGTTGGCAAAGTAGAGTTCACCGCCAAGCCGTCCTTCAAGAAACTCGTCGAACTGCTTGATAAAGAAGAAGTCGCTGCTGATAGAGCGGCTGCGATAGTTGTCGGGATTTTCCTGCTTGGCACCTAAAGAGCTGGTGAAAGACGTTGTTGGACCAAAAGCGCCCGGTTTTTCAAAGCCAAGGCGAACATCATATTCCAGATCATCAGAAGCTGCGGAGTCAATGTTACCGACGGAGCCGGAAAGCTGCAGCTTTTCCGCTTGGCCAAAGAGGTTACGGTGCCGCCAATATCCTTCAACACCAATACCTTCATTGCTAGACCAGTTCGCACCAAAGCCGAAAACATGCTCCGGTCGCTCTGCGACACTGATCTGGATCGGAAGAGTGCCGTCTGGCTGAATTTCGCCAATTGGCTGAATGCGAAGGCTTGCAAACACCTCAAGGTCTCTGAGGCGCTGCTCTGAGTCTTGCAGCAATTTGCCATCGAACTGCTTGCCCTCTGGGATGAGAGCATATTCCTTGATGAATTCCGGATCGACCTTTGTCGCGCCAACCACCGTTACAGGGCCAAAGAACGCCTTGCGGCCGCTTTCTACGCGCAAGGTAACGTCCAGCTCATTGGAGTTATGGTCAGCAACAAGGCTGCGCTGTGCGATCTGAGCTTTCGGGTACCCCTTATCCGCCATCGCCTTCAATGCAGCCTTTTCGGCTGAAAGCACCTTGGCAGAAAACGCGGCCTCACCCTCGACAATACCAAGGCTACTAGCATCCGGCAGGACCCGATCTTCCGAAGTTACAGGCCCTGCATAGGTTACATTGGCAGTGCCGAATGTGAATAGCGGGCCGGGTTTAACCACGATGTTAACCGGAACAGGGCGGACTTCAATCTCCTTAGGGTCTTCAAGAGATTGCTGAAGTGGAACACCGTCGATTGTGATGGAGACAAGACCGCCGTAATGGCCGGCAGCATAAAGGCGGGCCACAAGCTGCTCAAAGTCAGAAAGAGCGCGTGCTTTCAAGCCAGTAACACCGGACGGCAGGTTTTTAACCTGGGATACAAGCTGGCTGCTGTTTTCTAGCTTTTTTACAAGCTTCTTGTCCTCTGCCTCCGGCGCTTCCTCAACCGTAAAGGTTACGGTGTACGGCGTCGGATCTGGCAGGGAGAAATCACTCGGGTCCGGTTCCTTCTCACCCCACAAATGAAAACCGAACAACGAAAACGCATTGGCTTCGTATGGAGCAACAAATGTGCAGGCAATAAATGCCATGGAAAGCGCAGCGATACGCTTTCCCGCCCTGTTAAGCAGTTTTTTATTAGGGCAGTACGCCAAAGCACATTCCAAAGTAAGTGACCCGAAAAACGCGTCAAAGCTGCCCGAGCACCGCAGGAAAGGGTGTTAGCCCATCGAGAGTGTGAAGCGAGCGTTAACGCCTCCATGCACATTTTATAATTTGAGACGCAACGCCTCACAATGGGTGAAACCCATGGAAACTACTTGGTTTGTGAGAGTGTTAACAGCGTAGATTAAGGCGAAACTGTGTCACTATCTAATAGCGGGAAGCGGTACTACTGGCTTCCTCTTAGAGTTGTTCTCTATCCATAAAAAAAACGAGTTCGCCTTGGAGAGCTGCTTTCTTTAGTGAATTCATAGACTTACTGTGTCATTACAAAGATCTAGTGCTATTGTAATTGTAATAAATAACGCGCTGATATTGGGGTTTGCTGTGTAATTGATTGGGTATATGTGCAGTTGAATAACCTATGTAAATTCAATGGGTTAATTTGCTCTAGTTGCTAACGGATACTGAATCGGCATTCTTTGTTACGGAATTAATGAAGAATGAAAGCCGGTGGGGCGTGAATGCTGCGGTATTGGTTAGTTTGCGTTACATTGATGCTTGCCGGTTGTAGTGCGCTGCCAAATGATGGTCCGAGCGCCTATGCTATTTCGTCTGAGCAGGTCAATGAAGACGCATATACGGCAAATTATGCGCTTGTTGAACTTGATGATGCAGCACTCCAGACCCTGCGCCATTACGCGCCAGCGGGCTTTGCAGAGCAGTTCGGCGGCGTTCCGCAGAGAGGGGCCACTCAGGTCCTTGGGGTAGGGGATTCCTTAAGCATCAGTATCTGGGAAGCAGCGCAAGACGGACTTTTTTCTACCGCGACTTCAAAGAAATCCCGCGTTGAAACACAAGTGGATGAGAACGGTTTCATCTTCGTTCCATACGCAGGGCGAATACGGGCAAAGGGCTTGAGCGTAGAGGGCGTTCGCAGTGTTATTCAGCGCCAGCTTACAGGTAAAGCGATTGAGCCGCAGGTTGTGGTGCACCTAACGGGCAACAGGTCTAATTCGGTCGTCGTGGTTGGCGACGTCAATAAGCCTGGCCGGTACCCGATAAGTAGCCAAGGTTCGAGGCTCTTGGAGATTGTTGCAGAGGCAGGCGGCGCGAGTAAAACAACCTATGAAACGGTTGTAACGCTCAAGCGTCAGGGAAGGTCCGGGACAGCGCGTTTTGAGGAACTAATAGAAAATCCGCGAAACAACATTCAAGTCGCCTCAGGCGATAATATCCTGCTTTCCTATCATCCTCGAAGCTTCTCGGCATTTGGCGCTGTAGCGCGTGAGCAGTTGGTTCCATTTAAAACAAAGTCGCTTTCGCTGGCAGAGGCTATTGCCCTTGTTGGCGGGCTCTCAGATTATCGCGCAGACCCGACCGGTGTTTTCCTGTTCCGTTATGAGGACAGATCTCTCGTACAACGCTTGCAGCCCCAAAGAGAGATCATGCAGGGCGGAAAGGTGCCGGTTATTTACCGCCTCAATGTTAGGCAGGCTAACGGTTACCTTAAAGCGCGATCTTTCAGTATGCGCGACAAGGATATTCTCTACGTTTCCTCACATCCAACGGCAGAGTTTGGCAAATTTCTGCAAATTCTCGCGCCGCTGCTTTCCAATGTTGCCACTGTCAATAACCTAGAGCTTTTCTAGGGATTGCGCGGAACGGGCAGACGGAAAAAACTAATGCTTACAGCCTTGTAAAGGGATAGTCGGTTTAGTTCCCATGAATGCACAAAACGAGCGGCCAGTTGAAGAAAAACGCCCTTTAAAAAAGGGACGTGCCTTCTTGTTTCTACAGGGACCTCCCTCATTCTTTGCACGGGATATGGCCAACCATTGCGAAGCATGGGGCGTTAGAACTTACCGAATTAACCTATGCATCGGTGATTGGCTTTTCTGGCATGATAAGAGGGCGACGAGTTACCGCGGTAGCTTGAATGATTGGCCTGAGTTTCTGGAAGGCTTTATTGCAGACCACGGCATTACAGATGTTGTCTATTATCAGGACCGTTTTCCCTACCATGCAGCTGCTCTAGAGCTATGCCGAAAAATCGGCGTCGCGTGTTACGCCTACGAATTTGGTTACTTGCGGCCTGACTGGATAACGCTGGAGAGGGATGGAATGGGGGCGTACTCCCGTTTCCCTCTCTCAGCAGACAAGATCAGAGCCATTGCTGCCGATAGCCCCAAAATGGATTCTCGTCCCTTGTATCCCTATCCCTTCTGGCAGGAAGCCGTAGGGGAGGTGGTCTATAACCTCAGCAATTTCTTTCTATTTTGGACCTATTTGAGGTTTGATCGCGATAAATACTACAATCCGCTCGTGGAGTACTTGAGCATTTTACCCCGTCTTTTCCGTTCGAACCGGAAGAACAGGGCGGCAAACATGCTTATTGAAGATGTGATCGAAAGCGGCGCAAGCTATTTCGTATTTCCGCTGCAACTTCAGAGCGATTATCAGCTTCGATATAACTCGCAGTTTGATCATTTGGGCGAGGCGATAGAACTGGTACTGGAGAGCTTTGCCCGCTCGGCCCCTAAAGCGCAGCGGCTGGTTTTCAAGGTTCATCCGCTTGATAACGGCATTGAACCGTGGGTGAGCTTGATCAAGAAAACAGCTAAGGCCTACGGGGTAAAAAGACGCGTTCATGTGATCGATGGAGGCAACCTTACCACCCTTCTCAAGCATGCGAGCGGGGCAATAATGGTTAATAGCACCACAGGCTTACATGCGTTGCGGTTGATGTGTCCTGTCAAAATTCTAGGAATTGCCCTCTATGACGTTGAGGGAATAACATTCCAAGATGGTCTGGATGCATTTTGGAACAGACCTTCACCACCGGATAGAGAGCTGCTTGCGGATTTGGAGAAAGCGCTGGCGGCAACCATTCAGGTAAGGGGCAATTTTTACACTCGGGAAGGCCGGCAGGTGGCGGCTATTTCAGCAACGCGAATGCTCATCGAAAACCGGATCAACAGCCTTGGTGCTCTGGAAGAAGTTCCTCCGCGTTTGTCGCGAGCAAGAGAACTCGGCATTCCCACTAGTTTGTTGGAGCAAATTAAGTCCCGTGGTCAAAAAGACCGGATCTTGAGCGCATGGAGCAAGCAACAGGCCTGAGAATGTCTGGTTTAGTTCGAGATAATATCCCAGTGGCTGCAAAGGGTGCTGCGGGTAAACGGGTATTTATTTTTCTACAGGGGCCGATTTCACCATTGTTTCGACAGGTGGGAAGACGGCTACGTAAAATGGGCCACGAAGTGTATCGCGTAAACCTTTGTGCAGGCGATGTATGGGGTTGGCCTGGCAAGGGTACTTTCTGGTTTCGAGGTAAACCGCGTCAATGGAAGGCTTGGTGTGCAGCTTTGATGGCGCAGTTAGGGGTAACAGACCTTGTGGTGCACTCAGATCAGCGTTTCTATCACCGCGTTGCTATTCGTGAAGCACGAAAACAGAGTGTGTTTGTATCGGTGACAGAACTGGGAATGCTCCGCCCTTCGTTCTTAACGCTGGAGGCTGATGGACTTGGACCAAACAGTTGGCTACCCAATTGCCCCAAAGAGATTGAGGCGCTTGCTGCAAAACTACCGGATACAAAACACAAAGAGCACTTCAAGACGAGCTTCTTTTTAGTTGCAGCACCGGACGTTTTCTACAACCTCTTGAACATAGCGCTCGTTCCACTTTTTCCTCATTATCGCAGGCATACTCTTTATCATCCCATTCGCGAATACTTGGGTTTCTTGGCAAGGTCTCTTAGAAAGTCATCGCGAGAGAGGGACACGTTTTCTGCCTTGGAAGCGGTTAGCCAAAGCAAGTACGGTCATTATCTCTTTCCGCTCCAGCTTGAAGGCGACTTTCAGATTAGAAAGAACTCTCCTTTTTCAGGGCAGCTTGAAGCACTTGAAAAAGTAGTCAGCTCATTCTCAAAATTCTCTCATCAGAACAGTCAGTTAGTTGTTAAATCCCATCCACTAGATACCGGTGCTATAGACTGGTCTGAACGGCTTGAAGTTCTGGCAAACAAATACGCTGTAAGTGGCAGAGTTCACCTCGTTGATTGCGGATTGCTCTCGCAATTCTTTGAAGGATGCCGCGGTGTTGTAACAATCAATTCGACAGCAGGGATTGAAGCGCTTCAGGCAGACTTGCCAGTGAAGTGCATGGGGATGGCCCTATATGATCTTAAGAGACTGACCTTTCAAGAAGAACTAGATGATTTTTGGGCCAATGGGCGTACGCCAGAAAAGCCCACGTTGTTGGCGTTCCAAAAGGTTCTCGAGTTTGGATCTCAAGTCCATGGTTCGATTTATAATCGAAGGGGCCTCAAAATCGCGGGCCGAAATATTGCTCTAAAGCTCTCTGACCTGAGCTATTTGCTTCTCCCAGAGGAAGATAGGTTACCGCCTCGCCGTAGAGTGTTGAATGCAGTTGTGGAGCCTGCCTATGAGTTTTAAAGGCTATCGTCATTTCGGGCGAGCACCCGCTGGACAGATGAAGCGCCTAGGCAAGGTGTTTGGAACATCGCTGATAGTAAATCGTCTACCTGCAAGACTGTCTCGGGGCGTACTTGTCTCACTTGACAGCAATCAAGCAGAGCCCGCACTTAAGTGGGCAGAAGAGTATGATTTACCAGTAGTCGGATACTGTGGTGGACCTTTTGACTTACTTCCTGATTTGAAGAATAGGGATTGCTGTAGCCTCAGCCTCATTCGCCTTTTAGGCGATAGCGAAGTTCGTCCGTTCTGGGAGAATGAAAGTGCGCCCGATGACTTACCACCAAAGCTAGTTGCGGAGCGCTTTCATGAGATAGGCGGTGCCGTAGAAAGTTTAGCCCTACACTCGTTTCTGAAGTCGAGAGATTTCATTCGCGAGAACATCTCTTGTGAGTGGTTACTAACACACTGCTCTGTGTATTTTTCTCCTCATGATGGTGAGTTACTTTCAGCTCGCGAGGCGCTGGATTTGGTGGAAGCCCAGAGGCAGTGTCAAGCCCTTGCAAATCAAAGCTATATCTGCGCAGGCGTGAAGCCGTGGAACCGAGCCACAATTCGCGCCCTGTTCGAAAAATGGCCCCACAAGGTGGAGTTTACTGATAGCGCGGAAGATGCCATTAAACGGGCTAAAGAAAGTACCAGTAAAGCGCTTGTTTGGGCCGCCGCCGCGTACAACTCTCCGCACCTACCGCAGTCTAACGATTATTACCTCATTGAAGACGGTTTTTTACGTTCCGTCGGGCTTGGGGCCGGCTTAGTAAGAGGGGCGTCGATAGCCTTCGATGATAGAGGGATATATTATGATGCTTCTAGACCAAGTCGGTTAGAGTATCTTCTCAATCATAAACAGTTGAATGAGTGGCAGCGGCAGCGTGGAGTGCTGCTTCTTTCGATGCTGCGTAAACACAAAATCTCAAAGTACAACCTCACTTCTCGAGGGCGGGAGAAGCTAAAAATTCCGGAAGGCGCAATACTAGTACCAGGGCAGGTTAGTGATGACATGGCAGTACGTAAGTCTCAGTCATCTTTGATCGAATGGGAAGCTAGCTCCAATGTAAATGTTGAATTACTGCAACGGGTTCGGCAAGACTTTCCCGAGGCCCATATTGTTTACAAACCTCACCCTGACGTTGTCGCAGGACTACGGCAAGGGGCAATAGAGCCGCAGATCCAAGCAACGCTCTGTGATCAAGTAGTTGAAAAGCAATCGATTACTGAGGTGCTTGATCGCGTAGATTCAGTTGCTACCTTCTCATCTCTTACCGGCTTTGAAGCGTTAGTCAGAGAAATACCAGTTTATGCCTATGGCATACCATTTTATGCTGGTTGGGGGGTAACAAACGACAGGACACCTACTAAGCGGCGCAAACGTAAACTTAGTTTAGAAGAGCTGATCTACATTTGCCTTGTTGACTATCAGCTTTGTTTAGATCCCAAGTCGATGCTGCCAACTACACCAGAGCAGTTGATTAAGGGGTTAGTTGAACTAAGAGCTAAAAGGCGGGAGTTCGTAAAAACAGCAGCTTTGCAAAAGTTATCGTGGGCAGGACGGCAACTAGGATTCTGATATGTTTAGACGCAAGAAACATCACCCCAAATCAGTCGTTATTACTGGTTCGGGACGAGGTATTGGGCGGGATCTCGCCATCTCGTTTGCGAAAGAAGGGACGAAGCTTCTCTTGATTGGTCGAAATTTAGAGGCGCTGGCAGAAACAGGTGAGCTCTGCCAACAATTGGGAGCCGACTGTGAAATTCAAGCGATTGATGTTCGGGACCAGCATGTCATGGAGGAGGCGCTGTTCCGGTTTAATAGGGTCTCTGCTGTCGATCTTGTGATCGCCAATGCAGGTGTGAGTAACGGTCTTGGAGTAGACCGCTCCAAGGAAGATGAAGATGCCGTACGTGCACTACTGGATATCAATGTGCAAGGTGTCGTTAATACAGTCTCTCCGTTGTTGGAGCAGATGAAGCAACGCGGGAGAGGCCAGATTGCATTAGTATCCTCGTTGGCCGGAATTCGGGCGCTACCCGACATGCCAAGTTATAGTGCATCAAAAGCGGCGATCGCGGCTTATGGTATTGCCCTTAGAGGGTGGTTAAAACCGTTCGGGGTAGATGTATGTGTAATTTATCCCGGCTTTGTGACCAGCGATATGACTGCCCGCCACAGCGGCCTAAAGCCCTTTGAAATTTCTTCTGAGCGTGCTGCAGCCATCATCTCTAGAGGACTTGCTCGCCGGAGACCATCAATAGCCTTCCCCAAGGCTCTTACTGTGTCCCTTTGGTTACAAAACTTCTTTTTACCTGCAACGCTTTCTGACTTAACAATGCGTCCGTTTCAGGCCGTGGTCAGCGATGATCTCAGGCTAGTGAAGTGTATAGGCAATAAGGAGCCTGCATAAAGGTAAAGTGCCCTCTAACCTACTAAGAAAATTTGTGCGTTACGGCATATGAGATTGTTAAGATAGTTAAAAAACTAACTTGATATGCTTTCGCGTAATTTATCGCTTAATGAAGCCTCTGATCGGACCTCATCAAGCATTTGTCGGGTCATTTTGACCGCATAGTCGATTTGCTCAAAGCTATGAGCTGCCGTAACGAAGAATCTAAGCCGAGCTTGCTTCTCTGGAACCGCCGGAAAAATAATAGGTAGTGCATTGATGCCGCAGGATAGCAGCTTGTTGGATAGCGCAACCGCGCTAATGGAATCTCCCACCATTATTGGAACAACCGCATATCCTTCACTGAGCCCCGTATCTAGTCCGGCACTCTTAGCGCTCTCGATGAAGCGCTTTGAGTTCGCCCTCAAGACATCCACACGGTTTGGTTCTAAGTCCATAAGTTCCAAGCACTTAAGCGCAGATGCGGCAAGGGGAGGCGCCAAGCCTACTGAATAAACAAAACCAGGTGCGGTGGCTCTCAGATAATCGCAAAGTACTTTGCTGCCAGCTATATACCCCCCACACGAAGCAAGCGTTTTACTCAGCGTCCCCATCCAAATCTCTACTGACTTTGGGGATGCGCTTGCGTGTTCGGCCAACCCTGAGCCGTATGTTCCTAGTACTCCAAGAGAGTGGGCCTCATCTACCATAAGCCAAGCGTTGTAAGCGCTCTTTAGATCTACCAGTCGATTTAGATCCGGCGTATCACCGTCCATGCTATAGAGCCCTTCGACAACTATTAATACGTTTTTGTATTTATGACGGTTCTCTGCAAGTAGCCGATCTAGTTTGTCTAATTCGTTATGAGGGAAATTGAAACGAGCTGCTCCTGACAGTCGGGCCCCTTCTGATATTGAATTATGTACTAGAGAGTCGGTGATAATTAAGTCATCCGGGCCCATCAAATGACCAATGGTCGTAGTATTCGTAGCATGGCCACTGACCATCACGACTGCGTCTTCTGCGCCGTATTTTCGGGCAATAGCTCGCTCAAGTTCCTGATGAAAGGGTCTCTCACCAGCCACAATCCTACTTGCAGAAACAGTTGTGCCGAACTGTTCTATTGCTGTGATCGCAGCCCTAGCTACACGGGCATCTCCGTTGAAACCGAGGTAATTGTATGACGCAAAATTTGTATATTTATGTCCATCAATCTGACATTCATCACGGGAAAGCGCCTGATGTGGGCGAAAAAAAGGATTCTGCACCCCGAGAAAGTCAGCGGCAGCCTTTTGGACAACGAGTTGTTTTACTTCCGGTAGCGTTGAAAAATCAAACGAGCCTTGAAAAGGGCTTCTTTGAATTTTCTTCCTCTGAGATACTGCCTTTCTCGCATTTAAAGCAGCCTCAAGGAGATGTTCATGGCTAGAGGGTTCTTTTCTCTGAATCATTATCTCTCCAGAATTGTATCTATATCTCGAGAAGAGCGTTCAATCTTGTCTATAACGGCAGAAATTTCCTCATTCTCTAGATCTATACCGCCGTTTATATGGTGCCCTTCAAGTGCCTGTGCCTCTAGGTTAGTTAGGCTTTGTTCCGAATTTTCATCTTTAGTGCGCTTTGCTATTTTTCGAGCAAAGTCGGCCAAAGTTGTGCCGCTGGCAATCGACATTAGAGGTATCTCTATACCTAGTTGTGACTCAGCACTGGTCCGAAGTTCTAGAGCCATCAAACTGTCCATTCCGATTGCGGAGAGTGGTTTGTAAGGATCTATTTCGTCAGAGGTAATGCGCAGGATTCGTGCAATCTCTTTTGCTAGGAGTTCCTTGAGGGCTACAGTTGCTTCCTCGAGTGTCTTCCCTCTCAGGAAGGCTCTAAGTTCACTTTTTCCTACGCCACCGAGTCCATCTTTAGAACGCGAGATGTAAAGGTACTCGCCATAAGGCAAACTAAGAAGGCGCAGATCTTTTGCAGCCTCTGACCAGTCTACGTTTGCAATTGCAACCGATGCCAATGGCATCTCTGATGCCTTTAGCGACATAAGTCGCTTTAAAGCTGCTAGTGCTTCTTTCGAAGTTAGGGAATGTGTGCCCAATTTTCTCGCGAGAAGTTTACTTTTTTCCTTATCTCTAGCAAGGAAACCTACGTCAGAAATCGCACCCCAAGAAATGGCAAGTCCAGCCAAACCTCTTTGCCGTCGACTAGCCGCAAGTGCCTCTAGATAACCATTGGCCGCTACGTAGTTTGCTTGACCAGGATTGCCAATGATGGTTGTTGCCGAGGAGAAAAGGACAAAATGATCAATTGGATCTAGACTGGTTAGCTCATCCAAATGGCTCGCGCCCTGGATCTTCGCATCTAAGACAAGTTGAAAGTCCTCGTTCGAAAGATTATTGATTAGGCCATCTCGCAGAGACATTGCGCAGTGAAAAATACCGTTAATGTCATGACCGCTTTCTCGCACACACGTTAAGCACTCAGAGAGTTTTTCTTTGTTTGACACGTCACACGCCATAACCGTTACTTTTACGCCTAGGCTTGAAAACTCTTTGATAGTTTTGTGTACAGTTTCCAACGTATCTCCACTTCTAGATAATAGATAAATATTGCGAGCGCCTTCCTTTGCCAATAGTATGGCTAGTTGTCCTCCGAAGCCCCCAGTGCCTCCGACTACAATATATGCACCGTCTCGTCTAAATTTCAGCTTCGGTATAGAATTGCTTTTTTCTGGGAGCTGTGGAGCTTTAATGACGATCTTTCCAATGTGTCCCGAACGTTGCATTAAACGGAAAGCTTCTTGCGTATCCTTGCCGTCAAATACTCGAAAAGGAAGAGGAGTGAGCGTCCCATCCGTAAAGAGCTCCATTAGCTGTGATAATATCAGACGAGCCTTATTATGATGCAGAGATAACAATTGGTCCGCATCTATACCAAAATAGCTCAGGTTTTGACGAAATGGACGAAGCCCAATTCGGTTGTTGGAAAAGAAGTCTCGCTTACCCAATTCACAAAAACGACCAAAGGGTTTTAAAGTATTGAGGCTGCGTTCCATAGCCTCTCCGAAAAGAGAGTTGAGTACCAGATCCACGCCTTGGCCATTTGTTTCTGCCATCAGCTGTTCATCGAAATTTAAAGAGCGAGAGTCAAACACACCGTCAACACCCAGAGTTGAGAGATAGGCGCGTTTTTCGGGCGAACCTGCAGACACATAAATGCGAGCCCCCCGCCATCTGGCAATCTGTATCGCTGCGAGACCAACACCGCCTGCGCCTCCATGTATTAGTACGCTTTCTCCGCTCTTGAGGCGTGCAAGCTCTACAAGGGCATAGTATGCTGTCAAGAAGGCGACAGGAATTGTGGTAGCCGCGATTGGGTTCAATGCATCAGGTTTATTAACGCAGTAGCTTTCGTGCAGTGTTACATATTTTGAAAAACACGCAGGGGCGAAAGCAATAACCTCTTGGCCGACTTCGAAGTCCGAAACACCCTCGCCGGTTCTTGTAATTCGCCCAGTGCACTCCATTCCCAAACTAGCGCCTGCGAAACCATTTTCGAGAGCCTCTTCCGGCAAAAGTCCTAGGGACCACATAACGTCACGGAAATTCAAACCAGTAGCGATAACCTCAATTTCAACCTGATTGCTACCAGGGGTAACTCGTTCAGATGCTTTCCAGCTCAGCGCATCAATTCCAGTCCTATCTCCTAGAGATAAGGCGAGAGAGTTAACCGCTCTCTCTTGCGATGGCTCTTTCCAAGGAGCAATCCGCAACCCACTACGACCAGCACTGTCTATTACGACTTCTCGCTCCTGATCGGTACATAATAGTTCTTCAGTCAACCGAACTGCAACAACCCCAGGTTCTAAGGTGGGATGAGCATCAATCATTTTGATGTCGATATTCGGATACTCATTCAGAGCAACACGCCCGAACGCCCAAACCGCAGCTTGGCAAGCATTGTGACTAGCTGCCCCCGTGTGATGCTGAGCACCCCCTGGTGCGAAGATGGCAAGACTAGTTTTGCGATTATTAATTGAAGTAAGAAGCTCAGTCAGAGCAAAGAGACGTTGTTCTACATCATTTTGAGCAAGTGGGCTGCAGCTGTAAGCACCAGCCATGTGAACGATGCCAGCGGGACAGGTGTCCAAAAGGTACGCTAGTTTTGGGCAGCCACGATCGAGGTTAATCAACCATTCGTTGTCGCTTACCTTCTCTGTTTTATCTGAACAAATAGCAAGGACACCATCACAACCACGGTCTCTTAGGGCCAATTGCATAGCCCTAGCTACTTTATTGCTTCCATTCTCAGGATCCGCAATGAGAAGGAAAGTGGGGATGTTGCTGTTCGACACACTCGTTTGTGTAGCGGCTTCACTATCTCTGGGGCGAATTCCCTTTTGCGCTGCGATTAAACAAACTGTCCCATCTGGTGAGGAGGTGATCGAAGATTTGGCGAAGCCTGTGTATCCCAATTCCCGCTGCCAGTCCTCTGCGCTGCGGGCTCTGCCGGACGGAAAACCTGGGACAGAGTTCTCTTCCCACCAATTAACACCAACACCGTTGATAATGTCGCTGATGACGGAAGGCATTAACGGGGAGGCGAGCAATAAGCCTCCTCCAACTAGTTTGTTTACTAGGGTAGAAAAGAGGTTTCTGTCGATCGTGCTTATTTCATCAACGGAGATGAGAATATCAAAGGAATCGATGCCCTCAAGACTCGCTTTGTCCAGATATCTAAAATTCCAGTTAGCGGGGCCTTGCCAGTTTCGCTCCTCTCTTTCTATTGCTGATTTGTCGGTGTCAAACACCCAAATAGAAGCCGCTTCTAGAGGTAAAAGCTTCGAGAATTCAGAGCTATGCTTTACTAAGTTGCATCCCAGAACGGCAACTTGGACGCGCGTGTCTTTGGGTTTGTTTGTGAGAATTTCCAAGAAGGCGTCACTCAAAACTGTGTTGCCCGAAAGGCGCTCAGAGCGAGTTTCTATGGCCGCCATAAAGAGCGTATCTGAGAAATAACTTTTGGCATCCTTTGCTAAACCATCTTGTAGGAGACTTGTTAGGTCTTTGCTAACTCTGGCAAGCAAGGAGATAAGGGGCGTCTCCATCGGAAAACGGGAAATAGATTCTCGAGCCAAATTCTGGAACAATTGGGGGTCGCTAGGTTTGTCGATTTCCCAAGCGCCTTCAGTTTCTACCGCCAATCCGCTATCTTCTAGGAAAGTCAAAAGTCGCTCTAGATACGGGAGCGAAGAATGGTGTATTCTCTGTCTTTCAACGAGATCAAGTGGTTTTATTAGTCGGTTGAACTCTTGTGACAGCTTCCAAAAATGATCGTGAATAAAAGTAAGTGCAAAGGCTTCAAGGTAGAGATCTACCTCTACAGCCTGATCGCTTTTGCATCTATCAAAGGTCATTTTTGCAGCGATGTTGAAGTAAGAGCTTTCCAACCAGTCGTTATGAGAAGCGCTCTGCGACAAGCGCTTGGCAAACGTGTAATAGTGTATTCCGTCCTGCTGATTGGATTGTGCTAAAGGCATAGCCTTAAAACGAACGCCTTGAAGCGATGCGATTGGAACACCTGCTTCATCCATGTAGACAAAGTCGGCAACCAAAGAACGAGTTGCAACGCGCTCGATTGAAACATTAACTAGGGTTGGGACAGCGTTTGACTTTGAAATTTGCACTCTTGAAAATCTTACCGGCACAAAGCCGCAGTCTTTCGGGAGTAATGTATCTTCCTCGATCAGAGCAAAAAGTGCGTGGAATCCCGCATCTAAGTGAAATGGAGACACGGAGAAACTACCAGTGGGTACTCTATGAGATAGCGTTGCGCTTACAGATGATGTTCCAGTGACCTCAATGTTCTGTATCAGTGAAAAGTGTTCAGCGTAGCTCAAACCAAACTTTTGAGTTAATTCATAGAGCTGAAACCCAGGGATTGAATGTCCTTCTTCTGCGCCATCAACTGCGATGTGCCCCAAACTTGATTTAGTCGCTGTTTGATAATGCCCTCTAAAGTGAAGAGACCAGTCAGCTCCCTTCAATCTCGGTCTGCTCGATATCTCAACAACACGGTCATCGCTGGAAATCCGAGTGATCGTTTCGGTTTCATGACCGTCGTCCAAAACTAAAGGGGAGAGGATATCGAAATCTCGAAGGTCAACGCAATCCTGGCCTGTCCACTCCTTGACGGCCCTGGCGGCCATTTCAATAAAGCCGGCTCCGGGAAAGACATAAGCTCCATCCACCTTATGGTCTTTCAGGTACGGATGTGACGCAATGCCGAGCAGATTGTACCATTCACAATCCGATTGTCTGTCTCTGTGACCGAGAAGAGGCCAACTGTCCTGATGGAATAGCTCAATGGCTTCGTCGGTCCTATCAGCAATGAATTCGGCGTTCTGCCATGGGTATAATGGAAGACCGGCGGCGGATGCATATTCCCGTCCGAAGAAGATAGGTTCGTCGAATGCCCCGCCCTCTGCCACCAAGCTCGCTGCTATCTTCTCGAGGGGATTGACACATGATATCTGGTTCTTTTCGGGGCGCTTTAAGCTTGCAACAGTTGTTACCCGTGCTTCCCGTTCTTTGAAAATGTCGCGCAGATAAGTGCCTAGAACCGCATTGGGGCCGACCTCTAGATAGATCGCGTTAGGTAACTTAACGTGACTGTAATTTACAGCATCCTGAAAGCGAACAGGCTGCCGAACATTTTGCCACCAGTATGCGGCGTCGAGTTTGGGGTCTGGATTATCAGGTGCCACACTGGAGAAAAATGGAATTGAGCCTTTTTTGGGCTTAATGTCGCCTAGTGCGGCCAATAATGGTTCCTTAATTGGCTCAACCAGATCGCAATGGAATGGATAAGCAAACGGAAGTTTTCGCAAAGCCCAACGGTTTTCACGAGCAATTTGTGTGAAAGCATCGAGACTTTCGCTACGACCCGAGATCGTCACACTTCGCCCACTATTAATCGCTGCAATTGTTAGTGACGATAAACCAGATTCTGCAATTGCACTTGTAGCGTTAGCCTCTGAAAGCAGAAGTGCGGCCATGCCGCCCAAATGACGTGTAATTTCCTGCTGGCTGGAGCGGTGATAGATAATTTTTACCGCATCCTTCAATGAAAGGCGACCTGCAGCCCAAGCCGCTGCTACCTCACCAACACTGTGACCCAACGTTGCCGCTGGTTTTATGCCTCTTGCTTTGAGCGCCTGAACAATGGCGACCTCAATTCCAAAAAGGAGAGGTTGCGCAATCTCGGTGCGTTCAATTTCAGTCTCTAAGTCTTGAGAGAAGAGCATTGTGACAAGGGACCATCCGGAAAGGCCCATGAAAAGTTTATCGACCCGTTCTAGAGCCTTGCGGAAACTCCGGTCTTGTTGGTAGGCATCAATACCCATGCCCGCCCATTGAGCTCCATTGCCTGAAAAAACAAAGACAACTGGGCTATCGAATTCTGCGCCGGAGCCAAGTGTTATGCGGTCGTCCGCGTTACCATCAAGAAAGGTCTCAAGTGCCTTGCGCTGGTCTTCATCATTTGCTGCTGACACGACAAGTCGGTTTTCCAGTCGATCTCGCCTGTATGCAAGAGCGTTTGCAGTAGCCTGTTTCTCCTCAGCCGACATGGAAGAGGTGTAATCGAGATAGTTTTTCACCTGATCTTGCAGTGCTGCGTTGCCCTTTGCAGACAAAATGAGAGGCGTGTCGCCTTTCGCCTTTACTGTAGGTAGGGCTACCACTGGATCGGATATTACAACGTGCGTGTTAGTGCCGCCGAAACCAAAGGAGTTTACACCCACAAGTCGAGGGCTATCACTCTCTCTCAAGGGTAGCTGCCGCGCTGCAACGGAAAGATTCAACCCTTCAAAATCGATGTCAGGATTTGGTTCGTTAAAGTGCAGTGTGCGAGGTAGCGTGTTTTCTTTGAGAGCAAGCGTTGCTTTGAGTAGACCAACAAGTCCAGAAACGGGTTCCAGATGACCAACATTCGTTTTCACTGAGCCGATGGGTAGCGCAGAAGTGCGGTTTTGGCCTAATACTGTGCCGAGGGCATGAGCCTCTGCTGGGTCGCCTACACGTGTTCCGGTCCCATGTGCCTCGATAAACGCGAGTTGGTTCGGATCGATCTCAAGCCCACCATAAACTTCTTTCAGTAACTCGGCTTGCGCGCTCCCTGAAGGCAATGACATACCAACAGTTCGTCCATCGGAGTTTAGGCCGGAGCCAAGCAAGCGAGCAAAACTCTGGTCGCGCCAATCAAGAATATCAGATCTCTTCAAGATAAAGGCAACCGCGCCCTCTGAGCGCACATAACCGTCTCCTTTGGCGTCAAAAGCCCGGCAAAGACCCTGTGGCGACAGCATAGAGGCCCGTGAAAAACCCATGAAGGAAAAAGGACTTAGCAATAGGTTTACACCGCATACGATTGCGGTATCAATCTGCCCGCTTTCCAATGCAGTCAACGCCTCGTGTAGAGCTACAAAGGAGGAGGAGCAAGCGGTGTCGATGGTAAAGCTAGGGCCGCGTAGGTCGTATATGTAGGAAATACGATTTGCGACAATGGAAAGTGTGTTTCCAGTCATGAACTGTGCGTCAGCAGCAGCTTGATCGAATAAAAAGCGATGATGATAGTCAAGCGCAGAAGCACCGACATAAACGCCGGTATTTGTGCCAGCCAAAGAGCTTGGCTTCGTGCCTGCGTGTTCCAAAGCTTCCCAGACAACCTGCAGCAATAGCCGCTGTTGAGGGTCCATTTGCACCGCTTCTCTGGGGGAGATGCCAAAGAAAGCAGGATCAAAGCCCCATGGGTCGTCAATCTGACCTGCCGCGAAAGTGTATGTCTTTCCGGCAGCGCTTTTATCCGGAGAGAAGAAGCGCTGTTTTGCAAACCTGTCAGGCCCTACACTGGAAACAGAACATGTTCCCGATTCTAGAAGCTCCCAGAACTGTTTGGAGTTGGATGCACCTGGTAACCGACAGGAAAAACCAATTATATCAACGTTAGTCGCAGTTATTGCCATCATTACTTCCGAAATTTACTTGGCCGCACTCGTAAAATGGCCTGTTCGGGCATAATGGCAAAAAACGGAGAACTGTGACTTCTATGAAAACTAATAAATCTTTAAAAATTCCCCTGAATTCTACTTTAAAATTCAGGGTATCTGCAGAATATGATTACATAAATACAGGGGCGGAAGGGGAGTCCCTCCCGCCTCACTATAAAATTTAAGAGGTCAGCTCTTGATCTGGCCGGCCAACGCAGAAGTAGGAAAAGCCATGCTTTTCTAATTCTTCTTTCCGGTAGATATTGCGAAGATCGACGAGCGTCGGCGTATTCATGGCTGATTTGAGCTTGGTGAAGTCGAGTGCTCTAAATGCGTTCCACTCGGTAACAATCACAAGGGCATCTGCATTTTCTGCAATATCATAAGCATTGCCGCCGAATATCACGTCATCAAGGAGTGTGGCCGCGCTTTCCATGCCTTCTGGGTCGTAGGCATGAATATTCGCACCTTTATCTTGAAGAGCTTGGATGACAGAAAGGGCAGGGCTGTCGCGCATGTCATCAGTATTGGGTTTGAATGTCAAACCAAGGACTGCGATCTTCTTACCTCTAGCATCACCACCAACAGCCTCGATAACCTTGCGTGCCATAGAACGTTTGCGAAGATCGTTCACCGCGCAGGTAGTCTCGATAAGACGGATTGGTGTTGCGTGATCCTGAGCGGTCTTCACCAGCGCCAAGGTGTCTTTAGGGAAGCATGAGCCGCCATAACCTGGGCCCGCGTGCAGGAACTTGGAGCCAATGCGATTATCAAGGCCGATGCCGCGAGCGACTTCCTGAACGTTGGCACCAACAGCTTCACAAAGGTCCGCGATTTCGTTGATGAAGGTGATCTTCATTGCAAGAAACGCGTTGCCTGCGTACTTGATAAGCTCTGAGGTGCGTCTGGATGTAAACAGAAGTGGTGACTGGTTGAGGTAGAGAGGGCGGTAGACCTCTGCCATTACCTCTTTCTCACGCTCGCCTGATGTGCCTACAACGATACGGTCAGGGCGTTTGAAGTCATCAATAGCTGCGCCTTCACGAAGGAATTCAGGGTTAGAAACAACTGCAAAGTCTGCTTTAGGGTTCGTCTCGCGAATAATGCGCTCAACCTCATCGCCCGTTCCTACTGGAACGGTTGATTTGTTGACGATGACAGTAAACCCTTCGATGGCAGAAGCAATCTCCGCGGCGGCTGCGTAGACGTAGCTAAGGTCTGCATGTCCGTCGCCGCGACGGGATGGCGTGCCAACTGCAATAAAGACAACCTCGGCAGCTTTTACAGCGTCCTTCAGGTTTGTTGTGAATTTGAGGCGCCCGGCCTCTGCGTTTCTCTGAACCAGCTCATCGAGGCCCGGCTCGAAGATAGGAATGAGGCCTTCGTTGAGCTTCTCGATTTTGCCGAGGTCCTTGTCAACGCATGTCACATTGTGACCGAAATCAGCAAAGCACGCCCCGGATACGAGGCCTACATAGCCACTACCAATAACCGTTATATCCATACTGCCTCCTGAAGCGGCTAAACCTAATTAAATATAGCGTATATTGGGGCCTTTATTAGCCGCTGGTTGTTACAAAGAAAAGTCCAAGTCTCAAGACCAGTAGTGCATGCCTCCACTTTATGTGGACCAATCTGCCGCTTATCACCCAGCGCTTGCGAACGTAATCTGATTTATCGTCAATACCGACGTTAAAATTGCACTGCTTTAAAAACCTGATGAGGCGTATGCTGAGTCCAAAGCCAAAACGACCTCAGCTGCATGCCGAAAAATTGAAAGAATCTGTCAGGCGAAACGTTTAAGCGGGTCATATTTGGCATAGTTTGGACACAAAAACGGCAAATTCCCCAACAAAAGAGCAGCATATTTGTAACTGGTATTAGTCCTTTTAATTGTTGAATCTGTAAAAAATGATGTTGCCTAAAATTGTGTAAGGTGCATGCGGCATCTTTCCGTAAGGGGCGAATTGGTTGCACCTCTTCTAAAAACACCCGCAAAATCATGGGGTTTTGAGGTGTGTGCGTAAGTATACTTATCGTATTTGTCATTTAATTGCATAAAAATTTAGTGGAAATTGCTTCCAATTTACATCTCTGTACGCAGATTCAACTCATTTGACAGGAAGTTGCTGTTCGTAATACTTCAAATTGAGTGCGAATGAATTCGGGTTGGTTTGATGTATCTGATTGTAGATGAGCAGAGGCTCGTTACAGAAGGCTACGCCTCGGGTTTGGAGAGGGAGGGGGTTGCAACCAGTGGGTTTGCACCTGACGACTTTCTGGACTGGATGGAAGCCGCGCACGACGCAGACTTCGAGGCCGTAGAGGCAATTTTGATCGGAGAGTGTGTGTCGTTGCAGCAGGCCTTGCAGGTTGTGCGCCGACGCTGTCAGAAGAAGCCTCTCATTATTTTGGATAGTGCGCCATCGCTAGACCATACGTTGAAATGGTTTGCCGCTGGTGTAGATGATGTTTTGCGCAAGCCGGTCCATCCTCAGGAAATTTTGGCGCGTGTTAATGCAATTCGTCGTAGGTCTTCTTCTCAGCCTATGGAGATTTCCATTGGTGATCTGACAGTCTTCTTCGATGGACGTGACCCAGAGGCCAAAGGTGAGCCACTTGCCCTGCCAAGGCGTGAGCGTCGCATCTTGGAGTATCTTGCACGCAACAACGGCCGCAGGCTTACGAAAACGCAAATCTACAACTTCGTTTACGGTATCTTCGAAAGCGAAGTAGATGAGAACGTGATTGAAAGCCACATCAGCAAGCTGCGCAAAAAACTGCGCTCGCGGATGGGATACGACCCGATCGATTCAAAAAGGTATCTTGGATATATCATCAGCCCCAACTAAACGTTGGGGCTTTTTTTATTGCTACAGAAGCTGGGCAAGTTCTGTGAAGGCATCGCGGCTGGCTGGTGCGTTTTGTGGTTGGGTCAAGGCTCTGTAGAGCTTTGGGACAAGCTCGATTGCCTGATCCAGAAACGCATCGGTGCCCGCTTTGTAACCGCCCATCATGCGCAGGTCTTTTGTGTCTTCAAAGCGTGCGACCATTGATCGAAGCTTCAAGACCAGTTCGCGCTCTTGCGGCGACCAAGCGTGATGGGCCAGCCGCGAGACTGAAGAAAGAAGGTTCATCGCCGGATAGCGACCTTCTTCAGCGATGTGGCGATCAAGAACGATATGCCCATCAAGTAGGCCGCGAATATTATCGGCTACCGGATCGTTGTGATCATCGCCGTCTACGAGCACCGAGAACACAGCTGTAATGGTTCCGCTGCCATCCATGCCGGGGCCAGTTCGTTCCAGAAGGGCAGGTAGGTCTGCAAAAACGCTAGGCGGGTAGCCGCGAGAAAGCGCCGGCTCACCTGCTGCAAGGGCAACATCGCGCAGGGCGTGCGCGTATCGGGTAATGCTGTCGAGTACCAGAAGGACCGCCTGACCTTTATCGCGGAAGTACTCTGCTAGCGTAACTGCGGTCTTTGGCGCAAGGCGGCGCATCATGGAGCTTTCATCGCCAGTGGCAACCACCACTACGGACTTTCCAAGCTGATCGCCGAGTGTCTCTTCAATAAATTCTCGAACTTCACGGCCGCGCTCGCCAATTAGTCCAATAACAACTGTATCGAAGTCATTGCTTCGCGCGATCATGGAAAGGGTGGTGGACTTGCCCACACCTGAACCTGCAAAGATACCAAGGCGCTGGCCATGACACATTGGCGTAAACAGGTCGATAGCCCGAATGCCGGTACGTGCGGCTTTGGTTACGCGGGAACGGCTGATTGCTTGCGGCGGTGGGGCATCGAACAGAACCGAACTACAGCCCTGCTTTAAAGGGCCGAGGTTATCAATCGGTCGTCCGCGCGCATCAATAATGCGACCACGCCAACTCTCATCTGGTCTGAAGCTCAGAACGCCCTGTCTTGTAACCTTGGTACCAAGGCCAATGTCGGTACGCGCTGTGTAGGGCTTTACAATAACGCTATCTTGCTCGACGCGGATGACTTCACCGTAGGCTGTCGCACCGTTGACACGAAGATAGGAAACTTGATCGCCAAGGTTTACACCGCTGCTAAGCCCCTTAACCTTCAAGTAGCTTGGACTAACCTCGCAGACCTTCCCGCTTACCTCGATCTCCCATCGGTTAACCGGTAGGCTTTGGGTAAGGGCTTCAAGAGCGTTAAGTGGATTCATTTCTCAGGGCGTTCAAATGGCGGCTTTGGAGCGCATTTAGGAGTTCTGGGCTCAATACATTTCTTGGGTCGGCAGCAAGGCTCGCTGTATCAAGTTGCGCCATTCCCAAAGGATCATTGACCTCTTGGGTTACTTTCCTTGGAGAAACGTAATGATCGGTGGGCTCATTGGCAGGTGGCTTAATCGCATCTGTTTTGACGCTCACCGTGGAGAGTGGCTCCCCCACATTCATCGCCACTTTTTGCGGAAGAACAGCGCGGGTGGATTGCTGCAGTTGTTCACTCACCGCCGCTGGCGAAAGTGCTTTCGCGCTATCAAGCGGATCCGGTACGGCAATTTTGCGAGAAAGCTCTGCAACGGATTGAGCACGATCGGTTTGTTCTACATCCTCTTGGAGTTTGCCGGTAACAGCCATCTCTGTGATGTTAAGTGCAGTTAGTCCAACAGCGCCGAGCGGTCCCGCTGCTAAAGTGCCGTAAAGCATGCTTCCGGCTACACGGGAGCGCGAAGACGCTTCGTCTCCGGTTATCTCGCGGTAAAGGGTGTTCACGAGCGGGATGTGTTGCAGCGGATTAACAAAATCAACCAGTTCCCCCAAGGAAAAGGGTTCGCTACCACTATTTTTTGTAGGCGCAATATCGCTTTGACTTTGAGTATCCAGCTCGTGTGCAGGACGCGAGCCGCCTATGCGGTCAACTTGCAATTAAACGTCCCCTAGGTCTCGAACTGCTTTTTGCTGGGCATCCTCCATTTTTTGAATTGCGGAGTTTGCACTGTCAAAAGCGCGGGAAATGCTGATGAGGCTTGTCATTTCCATCATCGGGTTGACGTTTGAGCCTTCGGCATATCCCTGTTGGAAACCGTTGTTCGTGAATTCGACCACGGCAGTAGCTGGCTTATCTGACAGAAAACCGGAATTACCTGCTCGTGTGAGTGTCGCATCTTTTGCAAGCTGGAAGAGGCCAAGTACTGCAACCTGCTGGCCGCCTTGCGAGATCGTGCCGTCTTTTGTGATGGTAAGAGGGCCGCCTTGTGGGTCAACCGCTACAGGCGTTCCGCCAACGTCGGTAACTGGGTTACCGTTCACTGTGCGAAGAACGCCGTCAATACCAAGCTGCATTCGCCCGTCTCGGGTATAGCCTGTGCCATTGCCGGTTACGATGCCCAGCCATCCGTCGCCATCAATCGCAACATCAAGCGGGTTGCCTGTGTGGGTAATAGGACCTGCTTGGCGGTCTACAAACGTTTCTCCCATGGAAGCAAAGGAAACCGGATGCTCACCAGCGTTGGAAACAAGGCTGGAAAAGCTTACGGCGTCGGCGCGGTAGCCAGCGGTGTTCATGTTGGCGACGTTTCGCGCCACCGTATCCATGCGCCGTTCAAGCGAAAGCTGCGCTGAAAGGGAAACGTAAAGTCCGGATTCCATAGGCTTAGCCTCCCAGTTTCAAGCTATTGACCTGAAGAAGCAGGTCGGGGCTAACACCATTGCCTGATCCTGCAAACAGTTGCAGGGTAGGGGCGGCGGTAACATTGTAGGTAACGTCATAAAGGTTGGTGAACTTCAAAATAAAGTCCTCCAGAACCTCTGGGTCTTTAAGGGATGCGATATCAAGGCGCTCGTTGATGTAGTCTGCCTGTCTGTCCACATCAGAGCCGCGCAAGCTGTCCGGCATACCAATCGCGATGCTAACCACTTCATAAAGAGCGGGATCAGCGAGGATGTCGTAGGCACTGTTGATTTCTGGGGCCTTACGCTCGAAATACAAAGCAAGGCGCACGCCGTTGTTCTGCTCGCCTTCAGTGGTCTCGATAGATTGCTGAATGTAAGCGTCAACGATTTCCTGCTGTGCGCGATCAAAGCTGGTAGCAGTCTCGCCATAAGCTTCAAAGTTGAAGGCGGTGACAAAATCAGCGTAGCGCTCGTCTGTCATCATGTTGGCAAAAGAGTCATCTTCGGAGACGCCGCCCTCCAAAGCCTCGCGCATCATGCCTTTGGCCCAGGTCATGTCCCCAAGGCCCATCGCCTCCATCGCATAGTTGAAGATACGATCATTTGCGAGAAACTCATCGATGGTTTTTATGTCTCGGATGGTTTCAAGGTAGTACTCGGATTCGCGTTGCACCATCGGGTCGGCAGCCTTCATCGCGACTGTCTTTTCATAGTCGCGGGTCACCATGGTGTAGCGTAGCGTTGTATCGAGCATCTTTTACCTGCAAGCGCTTATCACAAAATTCACTGTCATAATGAAGAGGTTTGCTTGCCCGAGGCTGGTGTGCGCTGCATCAGTTTCAGACAAGCATACGCCGCTATCACTTCCCGCTATTGGTTCTAATGGATCAAGTGGAGATAGTTTTGAATTTTCTAGTTGGTTTTGTAATCATTATTGCTTCAATGATTGGTGGTTACGTCGCGATGGGCGGCTACATCAGCGTTTTGTGGCAGCCTTTTGAATTTGTGATTATTGGCGGTACGGCGTTTGGTACCTTTATTATCGCCAACTCGTTCAAGACCATTCGTGATACTGGCGCAGGCATTAAAGAAGCTCTGCTGAACCAGTCTCCGAAGAAGCGCGATCACCTTGATATTTTGAGTGTGCTTTACGAGCTTATGCGCATCATGCGGTCCAAAGGCCGTAACGATGTGGAAGCCATTATCGACAATCCGGCAAATTCCGAGTTGTTCCAGCGCTTTCCAAAGGTTCTGGCGAATAAATCGCTCACCTCTTTCATTTGCGACTATTTCCGTTTGATCGTTATCGGCAACGTTCGTCCGCACGAGATCGAAGCTCTTATGGATGAAGAGCTTGTGACGCTCGGCCGTGAAGAGTTGAAGCCTTATGCTGCGCTTACAATGGTATCTGAAGCGCTGCCTGCGCTGGGTATTGTGGCGGCGGTGCTTGGCATTATTAAAGCGATGGGCGCCATCGATCAGGAACCTGAGGTTCTGGGCGCACTTATTGGTGCTGCGCTTGTTGGTACATTCCTCGGTATCTTCCTCTCCTACGGCGTTGTTGGCCCAATTGCGACCCGCATCAAAGGTGTGCGTGAGCGCAAGTATGGTCTCTACATCGAAGTTAAACAGACGCTTCTGGCATTCATGAACGGGGCAGCTCCGCAGATTGCGCTGGAATACGGCCGCAAGACGATTGCTGCTGATGACCGTCCTTCCATTGATGAAGTCGAGCAGGAAACCATGAACAGCGGAGGATCTAAATGATGCAAAGCGCGCAGGTCATCGATAACGAAGACGTTCAGGTTTCTGCTGCGAAATTCGATCTACCATCCCGCCTGCTTGATGCTGGCGGTCTTGGTGTTGACCGTCTGCCAATGCTTCATGTGGTTTTCGACCGCATGGCCCGTCAGTACATTGATACCCTTCGCCAGATGGCAGCGTCCGCGCCTTATATCGCGGTGAAGTCCGTTTCAAACGAGCGTATCGGCGAGGCGCTGGACGAATATGAGGACCGTGCAGTTATCGCGGTTTTGCATGCACCTGAATGGGATGCTCGCATTCTGCTCGGCTTTGATAAGTCCTTTATCTTCTCCATGATTGAACTGCTGCTTGGCGGTGACGGTGAAGAAGATACCTATATCGAAGATCGAGCACTGACCAACGTCGAGCACCGCTTGGCGCGCCGCATGTTCGATGAAGCAGCCCTTGCTCTGGAAAGCGCGTTCGGTGCGATTGCAGATGCGACTTTGAAAGTCGAGCGTCTGGAAACCAGAACGGAGTTCGCTCAAACGGGTCGCCGCAGTAACCCATGTGTGCTGTGCCGCATGAATGCTGAGATTATCGGCCGTCAGGGTGAGATTTTCATTATCCTGCCGCAGGCTGCCCTTAACCCGATGCGTCAGAACCTTACTCAGGTTCTCTCTGGCGAAGTCTCTGGTCGCGATACCCGCTGGACCAAACAGTTCCAGAGCGAAATTCAGCGTACCGAAGTCAAACTTACCGCAGTTCTTGAAGAGCAGCGCCTCACACTGGACGAAGTGGCCCAGTTCGAGGTTGGTCTTGTTCTTGAGTTGAACGCTACACCTAAAACACCTGTAAGGCTGCATTGTAATGGTCAGCCGCTATTCAATTGTAAGCTGGGGCAAGTCGCCGGCTCCTACACCGTGCGTGTTGAGGAGTTGATCCAGCAAGAAGGGGAGCTCTTGGATGACATCCTATCTAATTGATGGATTTTTGCTGCTTGCCTTGATGGTTACCACTTGGCGCGTTGTCGTCATGTACCGGCAGCTGAAAATTCTTTCCAGTCACCACGAAGACTACAAGCGCATCTTTGATCAGACCAGCGACGCGATGGACCAGATCGGTGTGTCTCTTCAGGAGCTGAAAGTGCGCGGTGAGGAAATCGTATCGACACTGGGTAAGCGCATTGATGACGCCCGCGATGTGACGATGGACCTGAATGCGCTGATTGCAAAAGCGCAGAACGAAGCGAAACTTCTTCAGGACCAGCTGGCCATTCTCAATGGCTCGCGAACTGGCCGCCAATCTGGTGCCCGTTCTTCGCGGACCTCTCAAGAACCTGCCTACCACATTCCTGACGAGCTGGGCGGGAACAAAGATGAAAGCGGCAAGCCTAAGCGGGTCACTTCTGTGGCGGACATGTTGGGCGCCGAGCGCAAGAGCGGTAGCTCCGAAGGTCTTTCTGTATCCACGGTAGATAATCAAAGTGTGCGGGTGCGCAAGGTAACTTTCGGACAGGGAGTTTCCTTCAGGACGGTAAACAGCACCGACAAAAAAGATTGAAGAGGGAATAAGTTATGTCCAACCCGAATGAAATGAGCGACGAGGCTCTGGCAGCGCAGTGGGAAGCAGCAGCAGCTGAAGCGGATATGTCCATTGAAGACGCTATGTTTAGCGATGCTATGGGCAGCTCGAACAATAACAAAAACGCAGGCGTGAGTAGCGCAAACGTTGACCGTAACCTCGAAGCTGTTCTGGGCATTCCGGTTGATATGCAGGTGGTTCTGGGCTCCGCAACCATGCCTGTTGCAAGCTTGCTCAAGCTTGGCCGCGGCGCGGTAATCCCGCTCGATCACCGTGTAGGCGAGCCTGTCAATATCGTCGTCAACGGTCGCACCGTTGCTCGCGGCGAGATTGTGGTTGTCGAAGACGATAACTCCCGTTTCGGTGTGTCTCTTACCGAGATCGTCGGCGCTAAAGGCAGCTACGCCTAGGACTATTGAAAGCTGTAAAACATGTCAGAGATTCTTCCAGCGCTTAAGACTGATAAGGGCTTCCTGCATAAGTCCGGAACCCAGAAAGCTGCTGCCCTGCTTTTGGCTATGGGCAATGAAAAAGCTGGCCGTGTTCTTTCGCACTTCGACAATGACGAACTGCGTATGATCACCCGCGCCGCGGCTGAACTGGGAACTGTGCCTGCAAGAGAGCTTGATCAGCTTATCGACGAATTCATTGGCATGTTTACAGACGGTGTGAACCTTTTTGGTACCGTGGAAGGCGCTGAAAGCCTGATTAAGGGCGTTGTGCCTGCCGATCAGGTTGACGAGATCATGTCTGACGTTATGGGCTATTCCAAACGGTCCATCTGGGACAAAGTCTCCCAGATTTCAGAGCATGTTCTGTCGACCTACCTCCAAAAAGAGCACCCTCAGACAGCAGCGTTCATTCTCTCCAAAATCACGGCGGGCGGTGCTGCTGGCGTCCTTTCTCAAATCCCGCGTCGCAAGCGCAACGAGATCGTGCGCCGTATGCTGACCTTGAAGCCGATCGTGGAAGATGTCGCTGAGGAAGTGCAAAAAACGCTTCACGAAGACTTCATGGTGAACTTTGCAAGGACCGTTGGTTCGGACTCTCACGTTCGTATGGCCGACATCCTCAACAAGATGGAACGCGACGATCTGGAAGATACGTTGTCGAACCTGCGCGAAGTATTGCCAAAGTCTGCGGAGCAGTTGGCTGGCCTCCTGTTCACCTTCGAGGACATCGTCAATCTGGATCCTCGTACCCGCATGATCATCTTCGACGACGTGACGACAGAACTGGTAACCACCGCTCTGAAAGGCACGAAGCCGGAGTTCCGCGCTGCGATCTTGCAGTCTATGTCTGGCCGTGCGCGTCGTATCGTCGAGAACGATCTGGCTGCTGGTGAGCCAGTTGCACAGCGTGAAGTTCTTGATGCTCGTCGTCAGATCACAGATTTGGCCCTTGAGAAGGCAAGCACTGGCGAAATCGATCTGGAAATCGGTCGTGGTGATGAGGTGTACATCTAGGCCTTGCGTCTGGATGTATACGCCCTCGAAGGTCTGAGTGTAATTAATGGCGGACGATCAAGATCCCGATAGCAAAACGGAGGAGCCTACTGAGAAGAAAATTCGTGATGCGATTGAAAAAGGTAATATTCCCGTTTCGAAGGAAGCCTCTGTTCTGGCGACCTTCGTTGCAATGCTTTTAATTTTTACATTTGCTTTTGTTGATGGCGCGAGCGGACTGATCGGCTTCTTGCGTTGGTTTTTAGATAATCCTGGCGAGATACGGCTCGACGGCAAGAATGACGCATTGGAACTAATGCGGATTTCTGCGTTCAGTTTCGGTGCCTTTCTTTTGCCAATCGCGGGGTTGATCATCCTACTAGGCGTTGCCTCTTCCTTTTTGCAGAACACACCTAGACTCGTTGTGGATCGGATACAGCCCAAGCTGAACCGCATTTCCATCAGAGCTGGTTTTGGTCGGATTTTCAGCATGAACGGTGCGATGGAGTTTTTGAAATCCTTGTTGAAGCTGTCCATTGTGACGGTTGTGGCATTGATTGTGCTGAAGTCTCAGCAAGCGACAGCGTTGACGACAATGTATGTGGACCCACATGCATTGCCCGAAACAATCCTGTCGATTGCAATGAAGCTTCTTTCGGCAATCTGTGTCGCGACAATCGCGCTTGTCGGTTTCGATCTGGTGTTGGCGCGGTTCCAATGGCGTAAGAACCTGCGCATGACCAAACAGGATCTCAAAGACGAATACAAGCAGGCGGAAGGCGATCCGATTGTTAAGGCGCGTATGCGCTCGCTCGCCCGTGACCGTGCTCGTAAACGCATGATGTCAAGTGTAGCAGAAGCAACCGTTGTCGTAGCAAACCCGACCCACTTTGCCGTAGCGCTCTATTACAATAGAGAGGAATCGGCTGCACCTATGGTGGTTGCCAAAGGCCAAGATCTTCTTGCACTAAAGATCAAGGAGATAGCCTACCTGAATAATGTTCCGGTAGTTGAAGACAAACTTCTTGCTCGTTCTTTGTATGCATCTGTTGCTATCGATCAATATATCCCGGCTGAATACTATAGAGCGGTTGCAGAAATTATATCCTACGTATATCTAGGTAGAAGAAATTAGTTTCCGGTTCGCGTGCAAGGTTGGGTCATTGAATAACATACCAAGAGAAAATGATCGCGTTATAGATGCTCATGCTGAGGACATTAATCGCGAGGCGATATTGGCCAAGGCGGTTCTTCCAGTCGCAACTGAGCTTCGTCTCGTAGACCTGTCCGCGCTGGCACGCCATATCCTTGGTCATGAAAACGCAAATATCGCCGACCTGGTTGACTCATCATCGGAAATGTTCTTCCGTGATGGCACGTTGAAGTTTGCCGATGACTCCGGGATTGAGTTGGCTTGGGAAGGTGAGATAGCTGCAAGCTTCTCGCTGAACTTTACCAATATGGGCGTCAAAGTTCTCTTTGATCTTTATTTGCTTCCACGAAACACAGCTGTGTCGATCAAGTACGTAGCCTTTGATAATCCCTCGCACGATGCCAAGGCAAACACACAGCAGCTGGCCGATGCCGTTGCAGATGCTTTGATCCAGCGCTAGCAGGCGTTTTCCTCCAGAATTATCACGCAGTTCTACTTTAGGAGAGGGTAGGGCTGCTTTTTGCTGTTAACCCTTTGTTTATCAAGCATTTTGATATCTCAGAAAACAGTTCCCCCAATGAATTGCGCAACTTAGGGCGGTAACCTGTCAGCTACGGGCAAGATTGAGCTGCTATCCCCATGCGACGACTGCTAAGTGGGGTGCATTTTGGAACCTGTCTACATTTTCGATCTTGCTGCACGTCAATCGAGCTGGCTTTCAGTTCGTCAGACGACGATTGCGCAGAACGTCGCCAATGCGGATACTCCAGGTTTCGCATCCAAAGACGTTGAGCCTTTTCGTGAAATCCTTGATCAGACCAAATTAACCATGGCTATGACCGACAGCGGCCATATGAACATTGGCGCAGGCAAGGCTGGTCAGTTCGAGGTGAAACCCGGCGAAGCATGGGAAGTTCATGACTCCAAGAACTCCGTCTCCCTAGAGCAAGAAATGATTAAAGCGGGCGAGGTTGCCCGTTCTCATAACCTTACAACTTCGATCACCAGTTCATTCCACGGTTTGATGCTGGCAAGCCTTGGTAAGAGATAAGCCATGATTGATCCATTATCTGCATCTCTAAGGATTTCCGGTTCAGGTTTGCATGCGCAATCCCAGCGTATGCGGGTTGTTTCTGAAAACCTTGCCAACGCAAACTCCACTGGTGAAACGGCTGGTGCCGAGCCTTATTCCCGTAAGACGATTACCTTCAACTCCGAGATCGATCGTCTGTTGGGCGCCGAGCTTGTTGATGTGAAAAAGATCGGACGGGACGATAGTCCGTTTCGCGTTGAATACGATCCTTCCCATCCAGCTGCTGATGAAAACGGCAATGTTAAACTGCCGAACGTGAATATGTTGGTTGAGCTTGCCGATATGCGCGAGACGACCCGTTCTTATGAAGCGGGCTTGCAGGTGATGAAGCAGACCAGCGCCATGATTAATAGAACAATTGATTTATTGAGGTCCCGATAATGGTTGATGCGATTTCTGGCCTGGGCGGGGTTTCTTCCCTGCGCGGCGTTGGCGCTTTGGGTGATACGTCTAGAGTGCGCCAGTATTCGACGAGTGAAGCTCAGGCGGTAAATCAAACGCAGGAGAGCTTTGCCGACAGCATGGCACAGGCCCTCAACTCAACCTCTCAGGACCTTAAGTCCGCAGAAGCGGCCTCTATCGGCGGTATGCGCGGTGAAACATCCGCTCAAAACGTTGTGGAAGCCGTCATGAAAGCTGAACTCTCTTTGCAGAGCGCTTTGGCAATCCGCGACAAGGTCGTAGAGGCCTATCAAGAATTCTCACGTATGAGTATCTAAGGGAAATCCTGCAATGAAGGCTCTGGCAATTGCTGCAACAGGTATGTCTGCCCAGCAGACCAATCTGGAAGTGATCTCCAACAACATCGCTAATATGAACACGACTGCGTTCAAGGCATCCAGAGCCGAGTTCACGGATCTTCTTTATCAGATTGATCGTGCAGCCGGTGTGTCTAACCGTGGCGGTGAATCCCCGATCCCTGAAGGTGTCACTCAGGGCCTTGGCGTGAAAACGGCAGCTGTTCGTAGCATGCACACGCAAGGTTCCTTGGTTCAAACCGGTAACGCGCTTGATCTTGCGATCGACGGTCGCGGCTGGTTCCGAATTGCAGGCCCGGACGGGGAAACACTCTACACCAGAGCTGGCTCTTTCAACGTCAACGGCGAGGGAACTATCGTTACACTTGATGGCTATGAAATCGAGCCGGGCCTCGTTGTTCCTGAAGATGCTGTCAAAGTGGCTATCAACGAGAGCGGTGAAGTTTTTGCTGTGTTTGATGGCGATCAGGCCCCTCAAGAACTTGGACAGATTACGCTCACCAACTTTGTAAATGACGCAGGTCTGATGGCTGTTGGCGGTAATCTGTTTAGAGAGACCGAGGCATCTGGCGCTGGTGTTGAAGGTGCTGCTGGTGATGCTGGCTACGGCGTTATGCATCAAGGTTATCTTGAGCAGTCCAACGTTGATCCGGTCAAGCAGATTACCGAGCTCATCAGCGCGCAGCGTGCCTACGAAATGAATTCGAAGGTTGTGCAGGCGGCAGATGAAATGGCCGGTACTGTTTCCAAGGGCATTCGCTAATCTTAGCGGGAAGTGAGGACTGGTGAAAAGTGTAGCCAGAAAACTATCGGCAGTTACGCTTGTGGTGATTGCGCTCAGTAACGGCGCTACAGCTTTCGCCCAGTCCAAAGTTACCGAAATTCCTGTCCCTAATCTTGTTATCTATCCCGGCGACTTGATCGAAGAGGGTATGCTGACACAGCAGCGGGTTTTGAAGCGCTCAATAGCGGGCATGCCAATACATCGTCATGAAGACGCTATTTTGGGCAAGGAAGCAAAACGCACCCTTATTCCCGGACATCCAATTGCGCTGAATGCCACCCGCGAACCGCTCATTGTGCGGCGCGGAACGCTTGCAAAGCTCATATTCCGTGAGGATGGTCTTGAGATCATCGCGGTTGTTGAACCGCTCCAGTCTGGCGCTGTGGGTGAAACGGTCAAAGCCAAAAACCTTGATACCGGTCTTCAAGTGGTCGGTGTCGTTCAAGAAGATGGCACTTTGCTAGTAGAAGGTGGTTGAGAAGGTGTTCTCTAAATTTACCCGTGTCGCCGGATCCCTTGCTGCGCTAGCGCTATTTGCTTTCTCCTCAGTTGGGCCAGCATCCGCACTCGTTCGCATTAAAGATATCGCTGACCTTCGCGGCGTGCGAGATAATCAGTTGGTTGGTTATGGTATCGTCGTCGGGCTGGATGGCTCTGGCGACACAATGCGTAACTCGCCATTTACCGAGCAATCGCTGCAATCGATGCTGGAGCGTATGGGTGTCAACGTTCGTGATGCTCAGCTGCGCTCGCGAAACGTTGCAGCTGTTGTTGTGACAGCTGAATTGCCGCCATTTGCTGGCAACGGTTCCAAGATTGACGTTTCTGTCGGTTCATTGGGCGATTCCACGTCCTTGCAAGGTGGTACGCTTCTGGTAACCCCGCTCATGGGCGCTGACGGAAACGTTTATGCGGTAGCGCAGGGGCCTGTGTCTGTGTCCGGCTTTGCTGTTGAGGGCGACGCTGCTTCCATCACACAAGGCGTGCCGACAGCGGGCATGATTGCCAATGGTGCGTTGATCGAAAAAACGCTGCCAGACCGCTTTTCCAAAGTTCCATCGCTCGTCTTTGAGCTTAAAAATCCGGACTTCAAAACCGCTGTTCGCGTTACAGACGCTATCAACGCCTACACGACGACCCGTTATGGCCGCAAAATGGCATCCGAGCAGGACTATCGCTCTGTTGAAGTGAAGCGTCCGTCGGGCATTAGTGCAGTTCGCTTCGTCGCCGAGATTGAAGGGCTGATGGTTCAGCCCGATACTCCTGCGCGTGTCGTCATCAACGAAAAGAGCGGAACTGTCGTTATTGGTCAGAACGTCCGCGTTTCCACCGTTGCTGTCACCCATGGCAATATCACCGTTCAGATTGCAGAAACGCCGGTGGTATCGCAGCCGTCGCCGTTCACAATTGGCGGTAATGCTGAAACCGTTGTGGTGCCTCGTACCGACATTGAGGTGACAGAAACCGGCGGTCAAATGCAGATCGTGCAGGGGACCGACTTGCAGACGCTTGTTCGCGGTCTGAATAGAATTGGACTGAAGCCGAGCGGTATCATCTCCATCTTGCAATCCATCAAGAGTGCAGGGGCGCTACAGGCAACTCTGGTCGTCAAGTAATCACCTTGCGCAGAGACATAAGCCACGGGCAAGCTAGCAGCGTCATAGTGCCTCTAGATTATCTATTTAGTACGGCTGCAATGAACTCAAAACGGTCTTTAGGCTATAAAAGTCTGCTAGCGACAGTTCTTCTAATGAGCTGCGGGGGAGTATTGCCCGTAGCTGCAGAAGTGCCGCCGACACTTTCTCCCGCTGCAAATGCTCAGGCGCCAGCACTCCCTCATGCGCTGAAGGAAGAGGCCGTCAACGAGGCAAAGGCCTATTGCGACTCTGTTGCTAACTCAGCTTCCGATACCCGCCTTCAGTGGCAGATGAGAGCCATCTTTGCTGCAAAGGAAGAGATGGACGCCAAGCTGAAAGCGCTGGAAGAGAAAACCGCTGAGCTGCAGCATTGGGTGAAAAAGCGTGATGAAATTCTGCGAAGAGCAGAGGGGCATGTCGTACAGATCTACGCCAACATGCGAGCCGATGCGGCTGCCGAGCAGCTATCTACCCTTGATGACAAGACAGCCGTTTCTGTCCTTCTTCAAATGAAACCACGTCAAGCTGGCGGCATTCTGGCTGAAATGCCTGCCGAGCGCGCTGCCTATCTGGCTGACAGCATGGCGCTATTGACGCAAAAGACAGCAAAAGGAGCCGGTCTATGAGGGCCCTATATCTCGTTGCCCTTGCCGGTTTGCTTGCCGGTTGCAGTTCTGTCGAAAATATCCGCAAGGAACCTGCGTTAAGTCCAGTCGGTAATGGTCTAGCACCGCACGTTGGGCCACTGCCGGTTACGACTGGACCGCAAAGCTCCTACGGAAAAAAGGCCTACAACGGGCTTTGGGCCGATGGTGAGCAGGACTTTTTCCGTGACCCGCGTGCGAAAGCTATTGGCGATGTATTAACCGTAAAGGTTCTTATCAACGATACCGCCAAGCTTGAAAATACCTCGGAAAGAAGCAGAGACTCAGCCTCAAGCTCCTCCGGTGCATTGGAAGGCACATGGGGCAAGAGCTTCACGGGCTCTGGTAACTACAGCGGCGAGATCGGTGCAAACTCCCGATTCAAGGGTGATGCAGAGGTTGATCGTAAAGACACTGTCGAGCTTTCCGTCGCTGCGGTCGTAACGCAGGTGTTGCCAAACGGTAACCTCATCATAAGCGGTCAGCAGGAAGTGCGCGTGAACTACGAGGTTCGAGTGCTTTCCGTAGCAGGTATTGTTCGCCCGCAAGACATCACCAGCCGAAATACTATCGAATATGACAAGATCGCAGAAGCGCGCGTTTCTTACGGTGGTCGTGGTCGTATGACTGAAGTGCAGCAGCCGGGATGGGGCCAGCAGCTGCTAGATAACGTGTGGCCTTACTAAATGAGTCTTCAAGAATTTTCAGCTGAAGAGCCTGCAGCACGTAAACCTGCGCCAAAACTGGCGTCTGTTGGTGCGTTAGCTGGTGCCATTGTGTTTCTTACCGCACTTGCGGTTGGGGGAGGGTACCTCTTTGCAAGCTCCCTTGTCAGGAGTGTGCACACCCAGTTGCTTGAGGAGCGTAAGGCCGAGAGCGAGGAAGGCGTAATCAACCCCGTTTATGCGAGCAAAAGCCATATCTTTGCGCTCAAGCCTATTGTGACGAACCTGCTATCGTCCTCCGGTACATGGATCCGTATCGAGAGTTCGCTCATCCTCAATAGTCAGGTGGTTGATGAAGAGGCCTTCGCTGCCCTTGCCAAGGAAATTGAGCAGGACCTGCTGATCTACGCAAGAACATTGGGGCCACGCCAGTTGGAGGGCTCTAGAGGTTTATTGCGTCTGCGCGATGACCTCAACGAGCGAGCAACAATTCGCGGCGGCGATGCAGTGCGTGAGCTCATCATTGAATCGGTGGTGCTGCAGTGACGTTGTCTCGTCTCGGTTGGATGCTTGGTATACTGCTAGCCACAACGTCTGCAGCGTTTTCCCAAGAGCTTGACCTGTCAGCTTTGTTGCCAGAAGGGCAGGCCACTGCTTCCGGGCGCATAATTCAATATGTTCTCATATTGACGGTGCTATCACTGGCGCCGGGTATTCTGATTATGGTGACCAGCTTCACGCGCTTTGTGGTTGCCTTCTCCTTCCTGCGTTCCTCAATGGGCCTGCAGACAACGCCAGCAAATATCATTTTGATCTCGCTTGCGTTGTTTATGACCTTTTACGTCATGGCGCCCACTTTTGATAAGGCGTGGCAGACCGGCCTTAAGCCGCTGATCGATAACGAGATAACCGAGCGGGTCGCTTACAAGAACATAACGGCTCCTTTCAGGGAGTTTATGCTGGATAATGTTCGTGAAAAGGACCTCGTTCTTTTCGATGATCTTGCTGTGAGTTCATTCAACTACGACAAAAACGCGCCGGTGGAAGAGATCGACCTGCGCGTGCTTATTCCGGCCTTTATGATCTCGGAGTTACGGCGCGGTTTCGAGATAGGATTTCTCATCGCACTGCCCTTTGTCGTCATCGATATGATCGTTGCAACGCTGACTATGTCCATGGGTATGATGATGCTACCACCAACGGTGATCTCGCTACCCTTCAAAGTGCTCTTCTTTGTGCTTATCGATGGTTGGCATCTGCTGACTGCCGGACTCATCAGGTCGTTTATCTAGCGCCAATACAGTTACAGTTATTTCGCTTTTTAAGGCGTAGAGATCTAATTCTCTGCGCCTTTTTCTTTGTTTCTTGCGCATTTATATAAATAAGCGAAATGTTTTCCTGTTTTATAGTAATAGTTGCATAAAATTAGATGTTTATTTTTATATTGCAATAGCTTGTGGAATATATACCCGCATTGGATGTATAGCTCACGCGGAAGTTGTTTTACGCTGATTCGACTATGGACAGAATCACTCTGAGGAATCTATAAAAGATGCATGAGCGATACAGCTCAACCAATCAGCGTACTACTGAGATTAGATTAAAATTTTAGTAGAGCATGATGCTTCAATACGCTGCGCCGGTTTCAATCCGGCATGTCCCACTTTGACTTACTTTAGGGACAAAATAATATGTCTTCTCTTCTGACTAACTCTTCCGCAATGGTCGCTCTGCAGACTCTGCAGACCATCAATAAAGACCTGGAAACCACTCAGAGCCGTATCTCCACCGGTCTGCGCGTGAACGATGCTTCCGACAACGCTGCTTACTGGTCTATCGCGACAACCATGAAGTCCGATAACAAAGCTATGGACGCTGTTGGTGATGCTCTTGGTCTTGGTGCAGCAACTGTAGACGTTGCATTCACCGCAGTTGACCAGGCTGTTGACGTTGTGGACGAAATCAAATCCAAGCTGGTTGCTGCAACCGAGCCTGGTGTTGATCGCGGCAAGATTCAGGAAGATATCAGCGCTCTTCAGGACCAGCTGGTAACCATCGCTGAATCCGCATCCTTTAACGGTGAAAACTGGCTGTCTCAGGATTCCACCACTGCAAACTTCAACAAAGAAGTTGTAGGCGGTTTCACTCGTGACTCCGACGGCAATGTAACCATCCAGAAAATCGACATCGACACTTCTGGTACTACATTGATCGACACCAGCGGTAACGGCGCAGGTATCCTGGATAAGGATTTCTCCCTCGACGTTGCTAAGGACAAAGCGACCAAAGCTCTTAACGCAACTGTTGCAGCTAAAGCTGAAGAACTCGGCTATGGCGATCTTGGCGAAGTAAGCCTTGATCAAGCAATGACTGCAATCGGCGGTTCTTTGACTGCAGGTGACCCAGGCTTTGAACTTCAGGAAACCCTGAAAGCAGCTTACACCGACGCAGCAGGCCTTGAAGCCGCATTTGATACTGCAGACTTCAACCTCGAGCACGATGGTACCAACTGGGTTGCGTCTACCACCAACGCTCCTGCTGAAATGTCCGTTCTCACCATCGACATTTCCGGTCTGACCGACAGTGAAACTGACATTGCTGAGCTGGAAGCTATCACTTCTGCTCTCGACGGTCAGATTCAGGCGATGACTGACGCGGCAACCACTCTTGGTTCTGCTAAGTCCCGTATCGACATGCAGTCTGAGTTCGTTGGCAACCTGCAGGACGCAGTTGACCGCGGCGTTGGCCAGCTCGTTGATGCAGACATGAACGAAGAATCAACCCGTCTTCAGGCTCTGCAGACTCAGCAGCAGCTGGGTATTCAGGCGCTTTCCATCGCTAATTCACAGTCTCAGAACATTCTTTCTCTGTTCCGCTAAGGGTAGAGAAGTACAATCTGCGATAGTAGATGGGGGCGAATTTCGCTCCCATCTTTTCGCAAATGATAATCTAAAAACTGTTTTATCAAGAAGCTCGCGTCAGGCATCAGCCTTGTCGCAATGATCTTTTTTGGTCTAACGGCAATTTGAAAAACGCGTGATTTCTTTATTCATCTGCAACCCAAGATAAGGGAGTTAGGGAAGGTCAGAATACACTATTAAGTTGAAATAAAACTATAGCCTCCAATTGAGCTATAATACGTTTAAAATTGTTAGAATATGATTTTTTGCCATTGTAGAGCGAGAGCTTTGCAGTGGTCGTCTGCGTATTTGTACGCGTGGATTTTAAGGAAAAAGCAGTCACTACTTGGCGTTGAAAGCAGACACATTCTGCAAAGTCGCGCACTACTGGCACATTGTTTTAGCCAAGTAGAGTATGATGCTTTTATGCGCCGAGCCGGTATTCATACTCCGGCATGTCCCACTAATTTTTCTTTTTAGGGACTAATACAATGTCATCTCTTTTGACTAACTCTTCTGCAATGGTTGCTCTGCAGACTCTGCAGACCATCAATAAAGACCTGGAAACCACTCAGAGCCGTATCTCCACCGGTCTGCGCGTGAACGATGCTTCCGACAACGCTGCTTACTGGTCTATCGCGACAACCATGAAGTCCGATAACAAAGCTATGGACGCTGTTGGTGATGCTCTCGGTCTTGGTGCTGCAACTGTTGATGTTGCGTTCACCGCTGTTGATCAGGCTGTTGACGTTGTTGATGAAATCAAATCCAAGCTGGTTGCTGCAACTGAGCCTGGTGTTGATCGCGGCAAGATTCAAGAAGATATCAGCGCTCTTCAGGAGCAGTTGAAAACTATTTCAGGTTCTGCATCTTTTAACGGTGAAAACTGGCTTGAGCAGGATTCCGCTACTGCAAACTTCAACAAGGAAGTTGTTGGTGGTTTTACTCGTGACTCCGCTGGTAACGTAACTATCCAGAAAATCACAATTGATACAACTGGAACTACCTTGATTGATAGCAATGGGAATACCGGTATTCTGGATAGTGGTCTTTCTGTGTCTAACGAGACGCTGCTGGAAAACGCAACAGAGGCTTTGAATAAGAAACTTCAAGCTAAGATTGCTGAAAGCAAAGGTACTGCTACTGAATTAGTAGACGTTACTGGAACCTTTACCGCAGAAGAAATCATGAAGGAAATCGCAATCACTCCTGAAGCTGACGCTACAGATGAGGAAAAGGCCTTCAACGCGGCGGTTAAAGCAACTTGGGGTGCTGCGGCCGATATCGGTACTGATGCTGCAAAGTTTGGTGTTACTCTAGATACGACCACTGGCGCGGCAACTTACGACGCCAACTACCTTGGTGGCCAGTCTGTCTTGACTTTGGATATTTCCAAATTAACCGATAGTGATGCAGATATCGCGAAACTCGAATCCATCACATCCGGTCTAGATAAGCAGATTCAGGCAATGACTGACGCGGCTACCACTCTTGGTTCTGCTAAGTCCCGTATCGACATGCAGTCTGAATTCGTTGGTAACCTGCAGGACGCAGTTGACCGCGGTGTTGGTCAGCTCGTTGACGCAGACATGAACGAAGAGTCCACTCGCCTTCAAGCTCTGCAGACCCAGCAGCAGCTCGGCATTCA
>NZ_SMMA01000014.1 GCF_009711345.1 Pseudovibrio flavus | reverse complement strand
CATGATTAGTATGGTTCTTTTTGGATCCTTCGCGATCCTCGTGGCCTTTGGCGCCCCGGTGGGTGTGTGCCTTGGTATGGCCTCCCTTATCGTTCTTGAGTTGCTGCCAAATACGCCACCTGTCACGTTGCTGGTAAAAAGTGCTGTAACCGGCGCTAACAACTTCGTTCTCGTTGCCGTGCCTATGTTCATTCTGGCTGGTGACATCATGCAGGGCGGTGGTCTTTCCCGCCGTATCGTGGCTTCTGCTGCGCGCCTCGTTGGTAACGTAAAAGCAGGTCTTGCTTACGTTAACATTCTTGCTTCCATGTTCTTTGCTGCGATTTCCGGCTCCTCTCCGGCAACCGTTGCGGCGATTGGTTCGAACATGGTGCCGGAAATGGAAAAGCGCGGCTATGACCG
>NZ_SMMA01000061.1:186524-264094 GCF_009711345.1 Pseudovibrio flavus | reverse complement strand
CGAGATCTACACCATCCTTTGCATGTTCGCGATTGTCGGCGTGTTGTGGACCTTCCTGCGCACTTCCAAGTGGGGCAAGGCCATGCGCGCCATGTCCGACAACCCGAACCTTGCCCAGCTCTCAGGCATCGATAACCGCAAGGTGACTACGCTGACTTGGATCATCGTTGGCATGCTGTGTGCGGCCTCCGGTTTCTTCCTCGGCATCAACACCGAGCTGAAAGCCATGATGGGCTGGAACATGCTGCTGCCGATGTTTGCTGCGGCGATTTTGGGCGGCGTTGGCCGTGTGGAAGGCGCTGTGCTTGGCGGCATTGTGGTTGGCGTTGTTGAGGAGATGGCGGTGCTTGTACTGCCGGGTGAATACAAGGCTGCGATGGCCTTCGTCATTCTGCTCATGATTTTGCTTGTGCGTCCTACGGGACTGCTCAAGGGCAAGGTACTGTAAGGGAGGCTATGATGGAACTTGCAGGACTTGCTAACTACGCCGTTTACATGGTGATCTTCATCGGGATCTACTCGATCCTTGCGCTGGCACTCAACATCCAGTGGGGCTTTACCGGTCTCTTCAACGCAGGTGTTTCCGGTTTCTTCGCGGTTGGCGCTTACACCTCCGCTGTGATTACCAGCCCAGAGGCGATGAGCCGTATTGGCGGCTTTGATTTGCCGCTGCCGCTTGGTTGGGCCGCTGCCATGGTTGCTTCAGCGCTCGTTGCTTGGCCAATCGGCAAGGTGTGCTTGCGCTTTCGCTCTGACTATCTCGCCATTGCGACCATTGGTATTGCCGAGATCATCCGTCTTGTCATCAAGTCCGAAGGCTGGATGACTGGTGGTGCGCGCGGCATCAACCAAGTGCCACGTCCGGCTGGTGACCTGCCATACCTTCAGTCCCAGCTTGCTTACATGGCAATCGTGCTGCTGGTGCTGTTTGTGGTCTACCGCCTTATAGAGACGCAGATCAAAGCGCCTTGGGGCCGTATGATGCGCGGTATCCGCGATAACGAGGCAGCAGCAGCTGCTATGGGTAAGGATATCGAGAAGCGCCGTCTTGAAGCCTTCATCTTCGGCTCTGCGATTATGGGGCTGGGCGGCGCGCTGTTCGTCCACTTCAACCGCTCCATTACACCTGAAGCGATTGATCCGATGATCACCACCTTCCTCATCTGGATCATGCTGATCCTTGGCGGGGCAGGGAATAACCGTGGTGCCATCCTCGGAACAGCCGTTGTCTGGATCATCTGGTCTGTTTCAGAAATTCTCACCGACCAACTGCCGCATGAATACGCGATCAAGGCCAAGTACCTGCGCGTCTTTATCATCGGCCTACTGCTACAGCTGGTATTGCGCTTCCGCCCTGAGGGGATTTTGCCGGAGCCTGCCTACGGGCCAGCTGTCAATAACAAGAGGATGCAAAGAGGCGAAAACGCCGAAGCGGCATCCCTTTCAAAAACGGGGGGAGCCAGCGCTTAAGGGCGTTGGACTCCAAAGATTCAAAAGAACTGGAGGGATCCTATGAATTTCAAAAGTCTTGCTTTGGTCGCTGGCCTGATGGGCGCAACCGCTCTTGGTGCACACAGCGCAAGCGCTGACGTTAAAGTCGGTCTTTTGGGCGGCGTTTCCGGCCCAATTGCTGCAATGGCTCCACCAATGCTCGACGCTGCTGGTCTTGCGTTCCAGCAGGTTAACGAGCAGGGCGGCATCATGGACGGCCAGAACATCAAAGCAGTTCTGGGCGACAGTGGCTGTAACCCACAGAACGGTGTTGATGCGGCAACCAAGCTGGTGAACATCGAGCAGGTTATCGGTCTTGTTGGCCCACATTGCTCCGGCGCGGTACTGGCAGTTTCCAACTCTGTATCCGTTCCAGCTGGCGTTGCGCTTGTAACTCCATCTGGTACTTCGCCAGAGATCACCAATCTGGACGACAAAGGCACCGTATACCGCACAGTGCCTTCCGATGACTTCCAGGGTCGTTCCCTTGCTCGTGCGCTTGTTGACCGCGGCACCAACAAGGTTGCTGTAGCTTACCTCAACAACGACTACGGCACTGGCCTTGCCCAGAGCTTTAAGGCTGAGTTTGAAGCAGCAGGCGGTGAAGTTGCAGGCTTTGGTGCACACGAAGAAGGTAAAGCGTCTTACCGCTCCAACCTTGCTGAACTGTCCCGCGGCGGCGCTGACACTCTGGTGATCTTCGACTACGGCGATGGCACCGGTCTTACCATTCTGCGTCAGGCGCTGGAAAACGGCTTCTTCACCAACTACGTTGGCGCTGATGGCATGAAGTCCGACGCGATCATCAACGAACTGGGCGCAGAGAACCTTGAAACCTTCATGGCTTCTTCCCCTGTTGGTGTTGAATCCGACAGCCTGACCCTGTTCAACGATGCGTTTGCTGCTGCTGGCGGTGACCCAGACACCATCTTCGTAAACACCGCTTACGATGCTGCGTTCGTTATGGCGCTTGCTATCGAAAAGGCTGGTGGTGACAAAGCGAAGGTTGCTGCTGCGATCTCCGAAATCTCCAACGGTGACGGTGAAGCGATTAAGCCGGGTGAGTGGGCGAAAGCAAAAGCGCTTATCGCCGAAGGTAAAGCGATCGACTACAAAGGCGCTTCCGGCGACCTGAACTTTGACGAAAAGGGCGATGTGCCAGGTGCATACGCGCTGTTCAAAGTGGGCGGTGAAGGCTTTGTAATGGAAGCTGCGCTCGACTAATCTGCAGCTTATTTCAAGCTACTAGAAGTTCCGGTCCGGCAGGTTGTCGGGCCGGAATTTTTGTATGTTTATTATGACGATAAGGGAGCTTTCTCAAGCTCGGTTTCGGGCGACGTCGATTCGCACATTTTATCGGCATTTTGTGATTATACTTTGGTCAGCAGTACTCACCCAGATAGGGTTTGTTGCGAAACTAACGTAACGGGTGCAGTGAGATGCTATTGATTCCTAAAGCGTTTTATAGATAAGGAAATCTACAGATTTAGGGCTTGTACTTACTTCGCAAAAGGTGACAGGATGCCCCCCTCAATTCTTGATTGCCCTTTTATTGGTTTCGGGCCGGGCGATCTTTATTGTGAGGGGAGTATATAATGAAATTTAAGAGTTCCTTGATGGCGCTGGCTCTTGGTGCCAGCTTCTTGATGCCTGTTTCTGGCGTCGTGACCGAGGCAGGCGCTGCAACACCACCAAACATGCTGGTAGTTGCTGGCCGCATCGATGACATCATTTCTCTGGACCCGCAGGAAATGTTCGAGTTCTCCGGAACCGACCTTGCCAACAACGTGTACGACACTCTCGTTGTTCTTGATCCTGCTGATCTGTCCGCTGGCTATATGCCAGGTCTTGCCGAAAGCTGGGAAATTTCCGAGGACGGCAAAACCTACACCTTCAAAATGCGTGAAGGTATCAAGTTCCACTCTGGTAACCCTGTAACTGCATTTGATGCCGAGTACTCTTTGCGCCGCGCTGTTGGCATGAAGAAGACCCCAAGCTTCATCGTAACCCAGTTCGGTTTCACCGAAGAGAACATGGAAAGCACCATCAAGGCGATTGATGAGAACACTTTCCAGATCACAACCGACAAGAAGTACGCTCCTTCTTTCGTTCTCAACTGCTTCACTGCTGCGATCACATCCATCGTAGACAGCAAGCTGGTTGCTGAAAACGAAGTTGACGGCGACTGGGGTAACGGCTGGCTGCGCACTAACTCCGCAGGTTCCGGTGCTTACAAGCTGCTTAACTGGAAGCCAAACGAGAGCTACTCCCTGCAGGCGGTTGATGGTTACTGGCGCGGCGACGTTGCAATGAAGCGCGTTATCGTGCGTCACGTAATGGAATCTGCTGCTCAGCGCCTTTTGCTGGAAAAAGGCGACGTTGACATTGCCCGTCATCTGTCCCCTGAAGACATCAAGTCTATCTCCACCAACGAAGACCTGAAGGTAGAAGACACCCTGCGTGGCCGTCTGATGTACATCTCCTTCTCCCAGAAGGACGAAGTGCTTTCCAATCCTAAGGTTGCTCAGGCGCTCAAGTATCTGGTTGACTATGATGGAATGGCGAACTCCTTCCTGAAGGGCCAGTACACCGTTCATCAGGCATTCCTGCCGCTCACCTACATGGGTGAACTGAAGGACAAGCCGTTCAGCCTGAACGTTGAAAAAGCGAAAGAGTTGCTGGCGGAAGCTGGTTACGCTGAAGGCTTTGACGTTGAGCTGATCGTTCGTAACGCTGCTGAGCGTATCGAGATTGCCCAGAGCCTGCAGAACACCTTTGCTAAGGCTGGCATCAACGCTTCCATCACTCAGGGTACCGGTAAACAGATCCTCGGTAAGTATCGCTCCCGCGACTTCCAGATCTACGTTGGTGCATGGGGTCCAGACTATCCGGATCCACACACAAACGCTGACACCTTTGCAAACAACCCGAACAACTCGGACGAAGCAAAGCTGACCGGTAAGCTGGCATGGCGCGTTGGTTACGAGGCTGCTGAGCTGACCAAGATCACAGACGCTGCTGTTCAGGAAGCGGACCGTGAAAAGCGCGCTGCAATGTACGTTGAAGCACAGAAGATCTTCCAGCAGGAAGCACCGTTTGCGGTGATGTTCCAGAAGATCGAGCAGAACTCCATGTCTGCAAACGTTGACGGCTTCAACCCAGGTGCAGCCGTGACCGGCGTGTTCTACTGGTCTGTGACCAAGTAAGGCAGGCTCTGAAAAATGAGTATCGCTGACAAAACAGCGAGTGTTCAGCGGCGAGGGACTTCCTCGCCGTTGTTCAAATCCCTCAAAAGGTTGATCGCTGGCCTTGCCTCCGTCCTGCTGACCATGGTGGGACTTCTCTTCGTAACATTCTATATCGCCCGTGTTATGCCGGTTGACCCGGTACTGGCTGTTGTTGGTGAGCGCGCTACGCAGGAAATGTATGAAGCCGCTTACAAAGCCATGGGCCTTGACCAGCCACTGATAGTCCAGTTTGGCCTGTTTCTTCAGCAGGTTGTGACCGGTGACTTCGGTATGTCCACGCTGACAGCCCGTCCGGTGGTTGATGACATTATTCGCGTGTTTCCCGCCACGCTTGAGCTTGCAACCATCGCTACCATCATCGGTGTGGTCTTTGGTGTGCCAATGGGCGTAATCGCTGCCGTAAATGAAGGTCGCTGGCAGGACCAGCTCGTGCGTTTGGTTGGCCTGTTCGGCTACTCCATGCCGATCTTCTGGTTCGGCCTGATGGGTCTTTTGATTTTCTACGGCATCCTTGGCTGGGTTGGCGGCCCGGGCCGTCTGGATATCTTCTATGAGGATATCATTCCGCCTGTGACCGGCATGATCCTGATCGACAGCTTGATTGCTGGCGATATGACCATCTTCTGGAATGCGGTCAGCCACATCATTCTGCCTGCAAGTATCCTTGGTTATTACTCGCTGGCCTATATCTCCCGTATGACACGCTCGTTCATGCTGGAGCAGCTCTCTCAAGAGTACGTGACTACAGCCCGCGTGAAAGGTCTTTCAGAGACTGCGGTGATCTGGAAGCACGCTCTGCCGAACGTGATGATCCCGCTGATTACCGTGATTGCGCTTTCCTACGCCAACCTGCTGGAAGGCTCGGTGCTGACCGAGATCATCTTCTCGTGGCCAGGGCTTGGAAACTACATCACCAACGCGCTGCTTTCTGCGGACATGAATGCTGTTCTTGGCGGAACCGTTGTGGTGGGCTGTATCTTTGTCGGTCTGAACCTGTTCTCCGACTTCCTCTACAAAGTTGTTGACCCACGGGCGAGGGGCAAATGACAGATATAAATACCACTCCCGAAAAAGGGCAGGGCTTGCGCCAGTGGCTGAATGCCGAGGTGCCAACTTCACGCTTCCATGCCCGTATGGCGCAGCTCTATCAAGGCTGGCAGAAACTCTATGCCAACAAGCTGGCGTTTCTTGGCTTCTTGATCATCGTTGGCTTGGTTATCATGGCAGCGTTTGCACCGCTTCTGGCAACCTACGAGCCAAATGCGCAGGACCTTGCAAAGCGCCTGTTGCCACCGGGCACAGAAGGGCACTTGCTGGGTACAGATGAACTGGGCCGCGATATCTGGAGCCGTCTGGTGTACGGATCGCGCATCACGCTGTTCATCGTTGCGCTTGTTGCGTTTACTGCGCCGGTCTTTGGCCTTTTGGTCGGCACCGTTGCGGGTTATCTGGGCGGCTGGGTTGACGAGGTGCTGATGCGCCTTACCGACATCTTCCTCGCGTTCCCGCGTCTGGTTCTTGCTCTTGCTTTCGTTGCAGCTCTTGGTGCAGGCATCGAAAACGCGATCCTTGCGATCTCTCTCACGGCATGGCCGCCCTATGCGCGTATTGCCCGTGCAGAGACGCTGACGATCCGCAACTCCGACTTCATCAGCGCTGTGCGCCTTCAAGGTGCTGGCACGCTGCACATCATCATGGGGCACATCTGGCCGCTGTGTATCTCCTCCATCATCGTGCGTGTAACGCTTGATATGGCAGGGATCATTCTGACAGCAGCCGGTCTTGGCTTCCTTGGTCTTGGTGCGCAGCCTCCGAGCCCTGAATGGGGTGCAATGATTTCCGCTGGCCGTCGTTTCTTCCTCGACCAGTGGTGGGTTGCGGCAATGCCGGGTCTGGCCATCTTCACCGTATCGCTTGGCTTCAACCTTCTGGGTGACGGTCTGCGCGATATTCTTGATCCTAAAAAGAGCAGAAGCTGAGGAGATGAGCATGAGTGAACCCCTTCTCAGTGTGGAAGACCTTTGGGTGCGCTTTCCAACCCGTAACGGGGTTGTGGAAGCGGTCCGCGGGATTTCCTTTTCTGTTGGCCGTGAGCGTGTTGGTATTGTGGGTGAGTCCGGTTCAGGTAAGTCCATGACCGGTCGCTCCATTCTGCGCCTTATACGTTCGCCGGGTCAGATGGAAGCCAAGCACATCACCTTTAAGGGGCAGAACCTTCTGGACCTTTCAGAGCGGCAAATGCGCGGCATTCGCGGTCACCGTATCTCTATGGTGATGCAGGATCCGAAGTTCTCGCTGAACCCTGTGATGACCATTGGCAAGCAGATCGTTGAAGTGCTGCGCCTTCATGCAAAGGTGAGCCGTAAGCAGGCCATCGTCAGCGCATTGGAGATGTTGGAGGCGGTACAGATCCGCGATCCTGAGCGTGTCTTCAATGCCTATCCGCATGAGCTTTCCGGCGGTATGGGCCAGCGTGTGATGATCGCGATGATGCTCATCACCGATCCTGAACTGCTGATTGCCGATGAGCCGACTTCTGCATTGGATGTGACTGTGCAGATGCGCGTTCTGGCGATTATGGACAAGCTGGTGCAAGAGCGCGGCATGGGCCTGATTTTCGTCAGTCATGACCTTAACCTTGTCTCGTCGTTCTGTGACCGCATCATCATCATGTATGCGGGGCGCATTGTTGAAACGTGTCTTGCGAAAGACCTTCACAAAGCGACGCATCCATATACACGCGGCTTGCTAAACGCGCTTCCGCGCCTTGATGCGCCGGCAGAGCGTTTGGATGCCTTGCAGCGTGAAGAAAGCTGGAAACAGGAAAGGAGCGTTGCGGCCCATGGCTGATGTTGCAGTAACCGAGCGTGTTGACGCTTCTTCCAAACCTGCTGATCTGGCGGTTTCTATCGACAAGCTGAACGTCTACTTCGGCGAGGGCGATGATCGCTTTCAGGCCGTGAAGAACTTCACCTTGAATGTACCGCGCGGCGCAAGTGTTGGTATTGTGGGCGAGTCCGGTTCGGGCAAGTCTACAGTGCTGCGCGCTGTCACTGGTCTGCTTGCCGATTGGGATGGTGCCATCAATATTGATGGTGAGCCGGTTGGCTCCAACCGCACCAAGGCGTTCTACCGCAAAATCCAGATGGTCTTTCAAGACCCTTATGCGTCGCTCCATCCACGCCACACAATCGACCGCGTGCTCTCCGAGCCGCTTAGATTGCACGGCATACCGGATGTGAATGAACGTGTTCTGAAAGCGCTGGATGATGTGGGACTGGGCGAGAGCTTTCGTTTCCGCTATCCGCACCAGCTTTCTGGTGGTCAGCGCCAGCGTGTTGCTGTTGCCCGCGCTTTGATGCTTGAGCCGGAAATTCTACTGCTGGACGAGCCAACCTCGGCTTTGGACGTATCGGTACAGGCGGAAATCCTGAACCTGTTTACGGATCTGCGCGAACGTCACAATCTCACTTACATCATGGTGTCGCACGATCTCGCGGTCGTTGCTCATATGTGTGAGGAAGTGGCTGTGATGAGCCAAGGGCACATGATGGAGTTGCTGAGCGTTGAGGACTTGCGTGAGGGTAAGTCGTCCAACGCCTATACTCAGGAGCTTATCCGCGCCAGTGAAGGCTACGACGAGCAGTTCTTCGACGACTGATTTAAATCTGCATGGTGGCGGCGTTTGCTGCCACCCTGTCTTTCTTCACGGATGCTTTTTGCCAGCATCAATCCATCTACTATCGGAACAGAACCAGCAGGCCTGTGATAGCGAAGAAGATGGAAGGGCCATACTGGACATACAGCGTGCTGAATGTCTCTCCCATGAAAAGGGTGGCGATGAGGCCAATCAACGCGCTGGCAGGCAGTGCTACGACTGCAAAAGCCAGAAGCGAGCCAAGCGCCATTAGGGCAATGTTTTTCTTTTCGGCCTCTATACTGTTCAGGCGCATGGCTTTGCCTAGTTTGCGATACTGTAGCCAAAAGAGAAGCAGGATGCCGACGGAGAGATAGGTGAACTGCAAGATCATGTGAGAGAAAGTGAACCTTCAGGCAGAAGTACCTGCCGTTTATTGTTTAATTGAATGTTTATTCAGCATCTGTTGATAGAAGCGTTAGCAGGCTAGCAGAGGGTGAAGCTCTCCAAAATACATAAAACCCCTTGGTTATCAGCATGCTAGTTGTAACTATGATATACTGAGGGTCGGCTGGCTCCCATCTATTTTCTATAGACAAGCTACAAGTAGGTGCCTAAAAGGCGCGTGGAATATAGCAATCAGGACCCTCCCAGAGGTGCAGACGGCTCCTCGGGTTTCGGGTGAGCGGGTCTCCTGTTCTTAAGGTTAGGAATAAAACATGCGTGACGGTGGTCGTCTATCAGCTGCTATTGAGGTGCTTGAGGAGATCGAAAACCGCAGGCAGCCTGTTCAGGAAGCCTTGAAAGATTGGGGTAAGTCCCATCGGTTTGCAGGATCTGGCGATCGCGTTGCTATCGGCAACCTCGTTTTCGACGGTCTTCGCCATAAGCTTTCTTATGCTCATCGCATGAAGTCCGAAAGCGCACGTGCAATTGCACTGGCGACCTACTGCTTTGGCTGGTGTAACTCCGTTGAGAAGCTGGAAGAGGTGCTCTCCGGCGATCCGCATGCTCCAAGCGCCTTGAGCGATGAAGAGCGTGAAGCGCTGCGCGGTGATCTGAGCGCTGTTGAGGATGCTGCAGATTTCGTAAAGGCGGATATTGCCGAGTGGCTGTGGCCTTACTTTGCCCAGAACTTTGGTGAGGAAGCCGTTGACGTTGGCCGTTCGCTTTCTCTGCGTGCGCCGATTGATCTTCGTGTAAACCTGATCAAGAGCAACCGCGAGAAGCTGCTGAAGCGCCTTTCCCACCTCAATGCAGAGGCCTGTGAGGTCTCACCAGTTGGTTTGCGCCTTGAGCCTGTGACAGGCCCGCGCAAATCTCCACACGTTCAGGCAGAAGAAGGTTTCCGCAAAGGTTGGTTCGAGCTTCAGGACGAGGCTTCCCAGATTGCTGGTGTGCTTGTTGGTGCGCAGCCGGGCGAACAGGTTCTTGACCTTTGCGCTGGCGGCGGTGGTAAGAGCTTGGCTCTTGCTGGCCAGATGGACAACAAAGGCCAGATTTACGCGTTCGATTCAAACAAGCTGCGCTTGGCACCGCTTTACGAGCGTATGGCGCGCGCTGGCGTTCGCAATATTCAGGTTATTGATCCAGCGACCGGTAGCTTGGATAAGCTTGAAGGCCGTATGGACCGCGTTATGGTGGATGCACCGTGTTCGGGTACTGGCGTATGGCGTCGTCGCCCAGACACCAAGTGGCGTGTAACACCGAACGCTCTTGAAGGCCGTGTGGAAGATCAGAAGACCGTTCTCGACAACGCGACCCGTTTCGTGCGCGTTGGTGGTGTTCTGGTTTATGCAACTTGCTCTTTGCTGCCGGTTGAGAACCAAGATCAGGTGAGCGCATTCCTTGCCCGCCATCCTGAATTCCGTCAGGTGGATATGGCTCCAGCTTGGGAAGCAACCTTTGGTGCGGTAGAGCGCAAGCCGATTGTGGGCGAGGGCGGTCATCTGACGCTTACCCCGTATCATACCCATACGGACGGCTTCTTTATCGCGATGTTCGAGAGGGTGTCATAAGCACCCCCTCGCAAATCCTAGAGATTTTTAAGAGCCTGCGTCTTCGCGCAGGCTTTTTTCTTGCTCAGACGTAGCTGGCGCAACGTCGCCATCTTCTGCAATGAGAGCCTCAGTCAGCTCAAGCTCATCGTCTTGCTCGGCTTCTTCCTGCAGCACTTCAGCGTCAATATAGTCTTCTTCGCTGACCTGCTCTTCCTCAAGCACTTCTGCTTCCGGCTCCTCCTCGGCTACTTCCTGTACAGGCTTTGGCTCTGGTGGCGGCGGGAATGGTTCGCGCTCTTCCCGAACAGACCATTCGATACGGGCGATCGTGTCCAACGTAACTTGTGGGACAGTTTCACCGCGTGCTTGGGCCGTCAGAATATCGCGTGCTGCGTTGGTTGCGCCAACTGCGGCGAGCGCTGCACCGAGAGTATTGCCAACCTCACGGCTGTGAGATGCCAAACGCCATGCCTTAGCACCGTAGGAAACGGCTGTTCGTGGGCGGCCAACGCGGCGATTGGCAACGCTGAGATGTAATAGAATTGCGACGTCTTCCGGTGCGTAGGTGAGAGCATGCTCGAACGTTTCAATGGCTTTGCGCATCTCGCCGTCTGCAACGTAGCTATGGCCTACAGCAAGGATCAGCTCTGCGTTGGTTGGCTCAAGATCAAGCGCATGGGAAAGGTAAGTGCGTGCTTCCTCGCCTTTTCTGCGAACGACGAGAATTTTACTCAGGCCAAGCAGTGCTGGCACGTAAGAGGAATCCGAGCGTAGTGCATGGCGGTAGTTTAGAATTGCGCGACCTTGGTCAGTACCAGCTGCGCTATAGGCATCACCAAGCAAGGTGAGCGCCGGCGCGCTATGCGGTATCTGCTCCACAAGTGCGCGGGCAGGGACAATCGCGTCCTTGTGCTGGTTCAGCTTAATGAGGATTGTGCCATAGCCATAAAGGGCGTTCCGGTTTTCCGGATCAACCTCAAGTACGTCTTGGAAAATCGCACGCGCTTCATCCAGTTCGCCAAGCAAAAACAGTACATTGCCCATGTTGGCGCGGGCTGCATGATGGGCAGGCTGGGAAAACAGAACCTTGCGCAAAAAGGCAAGTGCTTCTCTCAACTCGCCAGAGCGAAGCAGGATCGTTGCTGTGCGATAGAGAAGATCAATATTTTCAGGATACCGCTCGGCCAAATTCCGGTAGACGGGCAGGGCTGCATGGTAGTGGCCAGCCTGCTCCAGTGGGGCTACGTCCCTCAAGGCAGCATTAATGTGTCGCTGTTGCGCGTCTTCGACGCTGTGCACCATTTATTCAGGACCTCTAATTGCAAATCCCCGTCAGAGCCTGAGTGTGTATCAAACAGGCGGAGGGTGCTTTGAGCCAAACGATCACATTCAACCTAGGTCCAAGGGAACCAAGCGTCAAAGAAGAAAAACCAATCATTAGAAGAAGACGTGGATATAACAGTGTTATCGCGTCTCTAGGGAACCTTGATATGGATTTTTGCGCAGGAAAAAGCTGGGGTGGATGATAGTTGGAGAGGGTAAACAGCACTGCTTGAAGTTGCGCGTGGTAAACGCAGTTGGGGACAACGCTTCAATCGGGTTTATCGCAATTGCCTTCTTTGGCGCATCGTGGTGACACTAGGCGCCCGTCTGGAACGAGAACGAGCAACAGTAGAAATATGGCGCAGAACACCATGGCCGATCAATTTGAGCAGATCTCCCTTTTCGAAGAGGATCCATCTTTCGAGTTGGAGAATTTCCTGCCGCTCAAGATCGCCCGCATTGGCAAGCTGGTTGAACAGCAGCTTTCCGAGCATCTGATGTCGCGCCACTACATCGGCATTCCCGAGTGGCTGGTTCTCAACACGCTTACCCGTTCCGAAGGCGTTTCTGTAAAGGACCTTTGCAGCCAGTTGGATCTGGACACTGTTGCAGTTTCCAGAGCTGCTACAAAGCTGACAGATTACGGCTATATCGAGAAAGCGACCAATCAGGACGACCGTAGGTTGATTGTTCTGGTGACCACTGCAGAAGGGCGCACGCTCTCTCGCCAGATCGAATGCTCGCTTGCCAACCTTGAAAAACGGCTTTCTCGCGGCATAAGTCGCCATGACTGGATCCGTATGGGGCAGCTTATTGCCGCATTCAAACAGCGGCCATAGGGCGATTTTTCCCAGTTTTTAGCGGTTTTGCCTCCATTGCCTGTTCATATTTCGTGAATGAGTATAAAAATTGGAAGGGAAGCCCAATAAAAATGGTTCAAAAATGCGGGGCTTCGCAGTAAAAGCGCTCCATGACAGACCGCGTCCTCATTATTGATTTTGGATCTCAGGTGACCCAGCTCATCGCACGTCGCGTGCGTGAGTCCGGCGTATACTCCGAGATCGTCCCGTTCCAGTCCGCAGAAGCTGCTTTCAAGGAGATGAATCCTAAAGCAGTGATCCTGTCCGGCGGTCCGGCTTCCACGACAGAGATGGGGAGCCCGCGTGCACCCCAGATCATTTTCGATGCCGGAATTCCAATTCTCGGCATCTGTTACGGCCAGCAGACCATTTGCGCCCAGCTCGGCGGCATGGTTGAAAGCTCCGACCACCGCGAATTCGGTCGTGCTTTCGTGACCGTTCAAAAATCCGTTCCTCTTTTCGATGGTATCTGGGAAGAGGGCACCAAGCATCAGGTTTGGATGAGCCACGGCGACCGTGTGAACAAACTGCCTGACGGCTTTGAAGTTGTTGCGACCTCTGAAGGCGCACCTTTTGCGGCAATTGCAGACGTAGATCGTCAGTTCTACGCTGTGCAGTTCCACCCTGAAGTGGTGCACACCCCAGATGGCGCTAAGCTCATCGAAAACTTCACCCACAAGATTGCAGGTTGTTCCGGCGACTGGACAATGGCTGAATATCGCCAGCAGGCGATTGACGCTATCCGTAAGCAGGTTGGCGAAGGCCGCGTAATCTGTGGTCTTTCCGGCGGTGTAGACAGCTCTGTAGCTGCGGTTCTGATCCACGAAGCGATTGGCGACCAGCTGACCTGTATCTACGTTGACCACGGTTTGATGCGTAAAGGTGAAAGCGAACAGGTTGTGACCATGTTCCGCGATCACTACAACATCCCGCTGGTACACGTTGATGCTGCTGATCTGTTCATCGGCCAGCTGGAAGGTGAAACCGATCCGGAAGTTAAGCGCAAGACCATTGGTCGCCTGTTCATCGAAGTGTTTGAACAGGAAGCCAACAAACTTGGCGGTGCTGATTTCCTTGCACAGGGTACCTTGTATCCTGACGTGATCGAAAGTGTCTCCTTCACCGGCGGCCCTTCCGTGACCATCAAATCTCACCACAACGTTGGTGGCCTGCCAGAGCGCATGAACATGCAGCTGGTTGAGCCTCTGCGTGAGCTGTTCAAAGACGAAGTACGCGCCCTTGGCCGTGAACTTGGTTTGCCTGACAGCTTCATTGGTCGCCATCCGTTCCCTGGTCCGGGTCTTGCGATCCGTTGTCCGGGCGGTATCACCCGTGAGAAGCTGGACATTCTGCGTGAAGCAGATGCCATCTATCTGGATGAAATCCGCAAGGCTGGCCTCTACGATGCGATCTGGCAGGCATTTGCTGTGCTTCTGCCGGTTCAGACCGTTGGCGTTATGGGCGATGGCCGCACTTACGAATACGTTTGTGCGCTGCGCGCTGTAACCTCCGTAGATGGTATGACCGCTGACTTCTATCACTACGATATGGAGTTCCTGTCCCGCGCTGCGACCCGCATCATCAACGAAGTACGTGGTATCAACCGCGTCGTTTATGATGTGACTTCCAAGCCTCCAGGAACCATTGAGTGGGAATAATCACTCAGTCTGACTGAATGTAATTAAGCCGCCCAGCACTGTCCGGGCGGCTTTTTTTGTGCTGCCTATAGCGGCCTAGTGGGCATTGAACCTGCGGTGCTCGTAGATAGCGTAGCCATCGCCCAAGGTTGGGTCATAGGCGCACAGCTTATAAAAGCGGCTATCCATGAGGCGCTGATGAATATCCATTGCGCGAATGCTTTCAGTTCCATTGAGGGCGATAACCTTCGCGCCCCAAACCTGCTCAAGTTCGCCGCGCCCTGTAAAATCGCAGCCGTCCAGAAACGCCATATCAAACCCGTTCAGATTGTTGTGGTCTTTGATGAAGTTGATGCCGCTCACATTCGGGCACTGCTCATAGTTCTGTTTGGCGTCGTTGTAGCGCTGGAGAACATTTTCCAGCGTTGCTGTATTCAAGTTTGATGGCTGTGTGCGGTAGAAGCTGATGACTTCCTCTTCGCTGAGCATTGTTCCCTTCGGTATCGAGGGCAGGCAATAGGACCTAACAAAGCGGTCAAGCGAGTACTTTTCTTGCAGGAAAGCGAAGCGGACCTTGCTTATTTCAAGGCAAAAGAGCCGAACGGATTTTTTGTCCCTGCGCTTTCTTATGGCTTTTACAAAGGCGGCAGTACTGCCATTGCCAGAAGAGGCGCCGATATCCAGAAATGTGCGAAGGCGTTTATCGGCGGCGTAACCGTAGAGAAGGCGATAGAGATCGCCTCTTTTAACCTGCGGGGCGATTAGCCGATCTATGGGAACTGGCCGAGGCGCAAGTACACGCGCAAACCGGCCGAACACTGACACCATGTACTCAAATCCAACGCATTGCCCGAAGCAACGACGGGCGGTGGGGTTACTAATCGTTAGATTTTCGTAAACTTATGGTCGGTTCAATTTCCCAAATGTAGTCCCGCGTCAATTAAGTAGTCATTGATGCGAAGAGGCGCAGATAAAGCAGTAAAGTGCTGCTGGATCGACCTGTAGGCGCTCCTCGGCAATATCGTCACCGCAATCAAGGCAGTAGCCGTATTCGTCTTCAGCAAGGCGGGTAAGGGCGCTCTCGATGCGCTGAATTTGAAGAAGGCGCTGTCGCTCGTTGGCCTCGGCCATAGCCTGCTGTTGCAGCGCGTCCATACGCGACAAGCGACCGACGGACTGTTGGTCGAGCGTAACCGTGGAACGGGCATCCTTCGAAATCTCGGAGAGTTCTTCAAGTTCCTTCTTGCGGCGTTTCAGGTCCGCTTCAATTGCGCTGTGATCCATCGGCTGCCCCTTTCTCTTTCCATAGCGACGCGAACGTAGGAGCTATCGAAAGACAGGCAACCAGTGTGTGTCAGGAAGGGGAACGCGTCAAATTTTCATTGCCCGCGGTATGTCTTTGAGTGGCTCGAAGAATTCCACGCCCATGGATGTCATTGTTCTCCAACGCACTTCCACAACGGCTCTTTGGCGGCTTTGAACGATGTAGAGATAGAAACTCTCCGGGATATCTTGCGTGGACTCCACCTGAATTCTGGCACCGGTATCGGACATGTCGCGGATCGTGCAGCTGATCGTTTTGTTGTGGAGGTCTCCAAAAACAATGCGACCTTCTTTTAAAGTTCGTCGTCGAAGTGCAATGCGGCGTTCGCTGCCGTCGCCCTGTTCAATGCTGTCAGTCATGGGGTGTGGTGTCCGCTTGATGATCTTGAAAACAGATTCTTACCAGTATGATTCCAGTATATTTTGAAAATAATTAATTAATCTAGAGGGATAAGCGCGATCTGACTAAAGGGGAGTGGACGGTTGGTGTTCTCCTGCTTATTCTCACCTATTAGTTGTTATTTTGATTTTAGGGGGAGCCCAAGGAATTAGGGCGGCTATGAGCTTTTTTGTGCGGGGTGGGATCCGAACTTAAAAACTCAAGAAAAATCAGAGCATTCTACAAGGGGGGAGAATGGAACTGCTTGTTTTGGGTCTGGCAGCAATGCTGGGTATCCATATGATTCCGTCGTTTGGTGGTTTACAGCGGGCGCTGGAAGAACGTTTCACTGAAAATATTTATAAGATCGTGTTCTCGATTGTGTCTTTGGTCGGGCTGACTTTGATCATCTACGGTTACGATCAGGCCCGGTACGAGGACTATGCACCGCTCTATGTACCGCCATACTGGACGCGACATTTGGTAATGCTGCTCATGGTGCCTGTGTTCCCGCTGCTTATGGCGGCTTACTTTCAGGGCAACATCAAGCGCATCGTAAAACACCCAATGATTCTTTCGATCAAGATCTGGGCGTTCTCGCATCTTTTGACTAATGGCGAGCCTCAATCGGTGCTGTTGTTTGGCAGTTTCCTTCTTTGGGCCGTCTTCCTGCGTATTCGCGCCAAAGGGCGTCCGGTGACCTACAAGATTCCAGAGATTCCTTCTCAGGTTCTGCGCAACGATGTGCTCGCAATTGTCTTCGGTTTGCTGCTTTATGGTCTCTTCGTGTGGAAACTTCACGGAATTCTGGTCGGTGTGCCGCTCTCCGGTTGACCTTTTGCCAAACCTGCTGTTTTCAGTTTAGGTAATGAAATTTGTATGTGGCCACTGGGTACGCCCAGTGGCGCTTGCATGCATGTTTAAAGTGTTTGGCCCTAAATTCGCCATCAATGGAATGAATGAGGGGCTGTTGGACTGCGCCGCTGTGAAGTGTGACCTGCTTGCTGCATTAAAGGGCCTTCATAGATCGGCGCGTCGATATTCTGGCTGCGGGAAAAGCTTAAGCTCATGTCTGACATTTTTAGCGAAGTCGATGAAGACGTAAGAAAAGAACAGTATTCGCGACTATGGAAGCGCTTTGCACCGTTTGTGTACGTTGTCGCCGGTCTGATTGTTGTAGGCACCGCCGGTTACCGTGGCTACGAATATTGGCAGGATCAGCGCTCCATGGAAGCAGGGCAGACCTTCCTTGAAGGTTTGGAGCTGTCTCAGGCAGGTGACTTCACCGGCGCTCAGGCTGTGTTCTCCCAGTTGGAAGACAAGCTTGGTGGCTATCCGATGCTTGCAAAAATGCGCAATGCTTCCGAGCTTGCTGCACAGGGCAAGAACACCGAAGCCGTAACAATGCTTGAAGAAGTTTCTGCAGACAGTTCTGTAAAGCCGCTCTACAAGGGTTTGGCTGACGTACGTACTGCCTATCTGCTTCTTGATGCTGGAGATCTGGATGGCGCTAAGGGCAAGGTAGAAGGCCTTGCTATGGCGGGTAATCCATGGCGCTTTGCAGCTCTGGAAGTTCTGGGTACTGCTGAATATCAGGCAGGTAACCTTGATCAGGCAAAAGCGCGTTTTGACGAGATTGTAAACGATGCAGGTGCACCTGGCGATTTTGCTGGTCGCGCACGCGTCTTCCTTGATTTGATTGCGGGCACACAAGGCTAAAGAGGAAACTCATCAGTGGTAGAGAAAAAGGGGCCGTCCTGGCAGATTATTCTTGGAACGGTGGTTCTTGCTGGCACCTTGTCCGGCTGCTCCGCTCTTTCGGGCATGAACCCGTTCGGGTCGAAAGAAGAATATCTGGAAGGCGACCGCCTTCCGCTCTATGAAACAGAGGTTGGCAAGGCTAGCAAGCCGGGCCAGACCGCAAGCATCGGCGCGGCAAGCGGCGGTTCTGTCTGGCCACAGCCAGCAGGCCCTGCAAGCAACGATCCGGGCAACATTGCTGTAAACGTTTCCGGTGCGCAGGCTTGGAAAAAGTCTATCGGTAAAGTGCAGGGCGGTGGGTTTATGAACTTCACCTCTTCGCCTCCGCGTACTGCGGCTCGTCCGGTTTCTGATGGCCAGCGCATTTACGTTTACAAGCAGGACGGCGAGTTGGTGGCTTTGACCACCGCAGGCGGTCAGGCATTTAAACGTTCCTTGCGTCCTGAAGAGGAAAAAGGCGTTGGTATCGGCGGCGGTGTTGCACTTGATGGCGGAAAGATCTTCGTATCGACCGCATACCGTCAGGTGATTGCACTTGATAAAGCCGGTTCAGTGATCTGGACTGCTGATCTTGACGTTCCTGTACGCGGTGCACCAACAGCAGCTGCTGGCGTGGTTGTGGTTGTCACACAGGAGAACGAAGTTATCGCGTTCTCGCAGGCTGATGGCTCTCAGCTTTGGTCCTTCGCTGGTATTGCGGAAACCGCTGGCCTTCTTGCAACAGCAAGCGCTGCTGTAAAGGGTAACACCGTTGTTGTGCCGTTCTCTTCTGGTGAAGTTATGGCTCTTGATATCAAGAGCGGTGAGCCGAAGTGGATCGATGCGCTTTCCCGTTCGTTCCGTACCCGTGCACTTTCCGGACTTTCTGACGTTGCAGCCTCTCCGGTTATTGACGGAAGCGTGGTTTATGCTACATCCCTGTCCGGACGCACGGTTGCTTCAAGCCTGAATCAGGGCGAGCGTATCTGGGAAGCCGATATCGGCAGCACCCATACGCCTGTTGTTTCTGGTAAATCGTTGTTTATGATCGGCCTTGATGACAATCTTCATGCTTTGGATAGCAAGACTGGCAAGACGATCTGGACAACACGCCTTCCGGATGTTTCAAAGAAGCAGACGAACTGGGCTGGTCCTTTGCTTGTAAATGGCAAGCTTGTGGCTGTTTCCAACACCGGTGGTTTTGTGCAGGTTGATGCCAAGACCGGTGCAATTGTGGCCCAGAAGAAACTGTCTGAAGAAGTATTCGTTACCCCAATCGTGGCCGGTGGCCGTATGATTGTGCTGACGAGCGATGGATCGGTTGCTGCCTATAACTAAGGCAGCTCGATCAACCTAGGAGAATTCGCGTGACTGCGACTGTCGCCATCATTGGCAGACCAAATGTCGGCAAGTCAACGTTGTTCAACCGCCTCGTAGGCAAGCGCCTTGCGCTTGTGGACGATATGCCAGGCGTTACCCGTGACCGTCGGTCCGGTGATGCGCGTCTGGGTGATCTGCGGTTTACAATTGTTGATACGGCCGGCCTAGAAGAAGCAGAAGCTTCCACCCTTGAAGGGCGCATGCGCGCCCAGACCGAAGAAGCCATTCGTGATGCGGATGTGTGCCTTTTTGTGATTGATGCACGCGCTGGCGTAATGCCAATGGACGAGCACTTTGCAAACATGCTGCGCCGTCACGATACCCCTGTGGTTCTTTGTGCCAACAAGGCAGAAGGCCGCGCCGGTATGGATGGCCTCTACGAGTCTTTCGGTCTTGGTTTCGGTGAGCCTATTCCGCTTTCTGCCGAGCACGGCGAGGGTATGTCCGAGCTTTATTCTGCTCTCGTACCTTACGTTGACGAGATCGACGAGCTGGCAAAGAACGCAGCGCTGTTTGCTGATGAAGCTGTCACCGACATCGATATTGAAGACGGTGAAGAAGACGAAGAAGAAGTGGGCACCAAAGAGCGCCCGCTGCGTGTTGCCATTGTTGGACGTCCAAATGCGGGCAAGTCCACTTTGATCAACAAGATGCTTGGTGAAGACCGTCTGCTGACTGGTCCTGAAGCGGGTATTACTCGCGACTCCATCTCCGTTGAATGGGTATGGCAGGATCGTCACGTCAAGGTGTTTGACACCGCTGGTATCCGCAGAAAAGCACGCGTTCAGGAAAAGCTGGAAAAGCTTTCTGTTGCTGATGCTCTTCGCGCTATCAAATTTGCGGAAGTGGTTGTTGTTACTCTTGATGCAACGATCTCTTTTGAAAAGCAGGACCTTCAGATCATCGAGCTTTGTGCTCGTGAGGGCCGTGCGCTTGTAATCGCACTCAACAAGTGGGACCTCATTGAGGATCGCGAAGCTGCTTGGGCGCACATCAAGGATTGTCAGGATCGTTACCTGAACCAGATCCGTGGTGTAGAGATTGTGACCATGTCCGGTCAGACCGGTCAGGGCCTCAACCGCCTTATGGAAGCGGCTCTTCGTTCTTACTCCATGTGGAACAAGCGCGTTAGCACTTCTGCGCTTAACCGTTGGCTTGAGGGTGTGATTATTCACCATCCGCCGCCAGCAGTTGCCGGCCGCCGCGTACGTCTGCGCTTCATGACCCAGCCGAAGACCCGTCCGCCACACTTCGTGGTGTTCTCGTCTCGTCCGGAAAGCCTTGCAGAAAGCTATACTCGCTATCTGGTCAATGGTTTGCGTGAGCGCTTTGATATTCAAGGTACGCCGATCCGGTTGTCCTATAGAAAGGGTGAAAACCCTTACGCGAAAAAGAAAAAGCGCTAGAAGTACTTGCTGTGACGCGCACGTCACTATAGGTTGCATAGGGCTGGCTCTCCTTACGGGGTGCCAGCCCTTTTCTTTTCTGCTCTGCTTTTCGAATTGAAGGACACTATGAGCCAAGATCGTTATGTCTTTGCCATTGACCTGGCTAGACGCGCGGGTGCGTATGCCCTTGAGTACTTCCGCAAAATTGAAACACTGACCGTTGAGAGCAAAGGCCACCAGGATATGGTGTCCGAAGCCGATAAAGATACCGAAATTCTCGTTCGCGAGGGTATCGCTCTTGAATATCCCGATGACGGCATTGTTGGTGAGGAGTACGATCCAGTCGAAGGCACAAGCGGCTACACTTGGATTATCGACCCGATTGATGGCACCGCTAACTTTGTTGCCGGTATTCCGCAGTGGTGTGTGATCATTGCCTGCGTGAAGGACGGCCACAAAGAGTTCGGCGTTATCTACGACCCATGCGCGGATGAATGCTTTGCGGCGCATGTTGGCTTTGGTGCTGTGCTTAATGGCAAAGCCATTCACGCAAGCAGCAGCGACAGCCTCTCCAGAGGTTCTATCGGTCTTGGCTTCAATGCGCGCGCCCGCAAAGACGGCGTGAAGGAAACCGTGAGCGGTATTTTGGATGCTGGCGGCGTGTTTTTCCGCAACGCTTCCGGTGGCCTCATGCTGGCTTATGCGGCCTCAGGCCGTCTGATTGGTTACGTTGAAGAGCACATGAACGCTTGGGACTGTTTTGCTGGGCTTATCATCGCAGCAGAAGCGGGTGCATTGCATGACCCTGTAGACTGGCAGGAAGGCATTTACCAAGGCGCAAAGATCGTCGTTGGTGGCCCGAATGTTTATCAGGAGATCAAGGCTCTCACGGACAAGACCTACAGGTAAATCTCTGGTAGAAGGGAAGGACATTCCTTCCCGTTCGGCCTTGGCCGGACAACTCCCAAGACCCTAAGGTTTATTATGAGTACGCACGATCCCCGCTTTGACTTTGCAATTGAGCTTGCCAAGAAGGCCGGTGCCTTTGCAAAGGGCTATTTCGAGAACTTCGATCAGCTTCAGATTGAATCCAAGGGGCATCACGATCTGGTGTCGAAAGCTGACCGCGAGACAGAAGATCTCGTGCGTGAGGCAATCGCCAAAGCCTACCCAGAAGACGGTATTCTGGGTGAGGAGCGGGGCCGTGAGGATGGCACCTCCGGTTACCTTTGGGTGATTGACCCGATTGATGGTACAGCAAACTTCGTCTCCGGTATTCCGCAGTGGTGTGTGATCATTGCCTGCGTGAAAGACGGCGATACCCTATTCGGCGTTACCTTCGAGCCATGCCGCGAAGAGTGCTTTACCGCTTACAAAGGGCAGGGCGCATTTCTCAATGGCGAACAGATCAAGGCATCGACTGCTACGGATCTAACGGGCGGCGCTATCGGCATTGGCTTTACCCGTAAGCGCCCTTACATGCAGATGGTAAATGCGGTGCAGGGTATTTTGGAGAACAAAGGTGTGTTCTTCCGCAATGCTTCAGGCGGTCTGTCCCTGTGCTATGTGGCTTCAGGTCGCCTTCTAGGCTTCGTGGAGGGCAATTTGCAGCCTTGGGACTGTCTTGCTGGCCGTCTAGCTATCGAGGAAGCGGGCGGGCGTACAAACCCTGTAGATATGGATGAGATGCTGGAGAGCGGCTACCGCATCGCCGCCTGCGCAAGCGGGGTCTACGATGTGGTGGAAGGCATTAGCGCCAGCGCCTACGTTGACGAATAATAAAAGAAAAAGCCCCGCCTGGGGGAGAGACTTGAAATAATGTTTCAGCAGCAGGCGTGCATCCTTTATTTTATAACTTTTGCTGTTGCTATAAACGAGAGATGATAAACGATGGGTTTTCTAGAAAAAACAAAACTTAGAATTGCGAAATACTATAAGATCTATGTACTTAAAGACCCATTTTTAGTTGCCCATAGACGTTGGAAAAAAGATCGCGGCGACGTAACGTTAAGGTTAGATTACGACTTGAGCAAAGATTCTGTGGTGTTTGACATTGGCGGATATCATGGAGATTTTGCATCGGCAATTTATGAAAGGTATGGCTGCAAAGTCTATGTTTTTGAACCTAGTAAGGCGTTCTATGATCTGTGCGAAAAACGCTTTGAGGAAAATCCAAATATAGTTTGTTTCAACTATGGTCTTTCAGATGCTGATGGAGAGTTTGATCTTTCAGACGAGGGAGATGGGTCTTCCGTAGTAAGCTCTTCCAAGGGCGGGGATGCAGAGAAAGTAAGAGTACGCTCTATATCCTCAGTGTATGAAGAGCTCGGTAGTCCGAAGATTGCATTGATGAAAATAAATATTGAGGGTGGAGAGTATTCATTGCTACCGCAGCTCATTCAGGATGAGATCGTCCCCTCAATAGACCATCTCCAAATACAGTTTCACGAGTTTATTGAAGGTGCGCATAAACTGCGCTCTAGCATTCAGCAGTGTCTCGGTAGAACCCACCGGTGTACTTGGAACTATGAATTTGTATGGGAAAACTGGCAGAGAAATTGTTAGATCTCTCCAAATTGAAAAAGCCCCGCCTGAGAGCGGGGCTTTTTTATTAGCTTGAGACCTGAACAAAGTCGCGGACTTCTCCGCTTGGGTGGTCGTAGAGCTGTCCGTTGTATTCGCTGTTTGCAGCGGCAAAACGCAGGAGCGGCTCGACCAAAGTGTCAGGATGAGCAAGTGTCTGCGGATCTTCACCCGGCATTGCGCGTGCACGCATTGCGGTGCGCAGAGGGCCCGGGTTCACCAGCATGGATTTCACATTGGTTTTACGGGTCTCGTTTACGTAGGTGCGGACCATTGCTTCTAGTGCGGCCTTGGAAATGGAGTATGGACCCCAGTAAGCCTTGCACTTGTGTGCAGCGCCGGAAGACAGGAACACTGCACGGCCAGCATCAGACTGGCGCAGGAGCGGATCCAGAGAACGGATAAGGCGATAATTTGCAGTAACGTTTACCGCGATAACCTCATCAAACTTCTTTGGTTCCACATGACCAATTGGCGATGTCGGGCCAAGAATGCCAGCGTTACCAATGAGGATATCAAGCTTTTTCCAGCGCTCGTAAATTGCAGCGCCAAGACGGTCGATTGCGTCGAAGTCTTTGAGATCAAATGGCACCAGCGTTGCTGATCCCCCAGCCTTTTGAATCTCGTCGTCCAGCTCTTCCAGTCCGCCGACTGTGCGAGCTACAGCGATGATATGCGCGCCCTTAGCAGCAAGCGCCTTCGCCGTGTAATAACCGATGCCACGGGACGCGCCCGTGACAACTGCTACACGACCCTCAAAGGTCTTTTCTGTCATTGTTACCCAACTTCTACGAGACGAGGCTCTTTAGGATTGTCGTCGTCATTGTCGAGATCCGTCAGTGGTGTTGGATAATCGCCGGTGAAGCAATGATCCGTGAACTGCGGGTTCTCGTTATCGCGGCCCTCAAAGCCCATCGCCTGATAGACACCGTCGATGGAGAGGAACGCAAGGGAGTCCGCGCCGATGTATTTGCGCATTCCCTCAAGGTCGTATTTCGCGGCCAGAAGCTTCTCGCGAACAGGCGTATCAATGCCGTAATAGTCGGAGAAGCGGATAGGCGGGCTGGCCAGACGGAAGTGAACTTCTTTTGCACCTGCTTCGCGGATCATCTGAACGATCTTGAGCGAAGTGGTACCACGCACCAAGCTGTCATCCACTAGAACAACGCGTTTGCCTTCAATCTGCGCACGGTTTGCAGAGTGCTTGAGTTTAACGCCCAAGGTTCGGATCTGCTGTGTCGGCTCAATAAAGGTACGGCCTACGTAGTGGTTGCGGATGATGCCCAGCTCAAACGGAATACCGCTTTCTCTTGCATAACCAAGAGCTGCTGGAACGCCGGAATCTGGAACCGGTACAACAACATCTGCTTCAACGTGGGTTTCACGTGCCAGAATGCTGCCGAAAGATTTACGCACGTCATAGACAGAGCGGCCATCCAGTACGGAATCTGGGCGAGAGAAGTAGATGTATTCAAAGATACAAGGGCGTGCAGGGCGCTTGCCAAACGGGAAGAAGCTTTCGATACCGCTTGGAGTACAAACAACCACTTCGCCGTTTTCCACTTCACGAATGAACTTTGCACCGATGATGTCCAGTGCACAGGTTTCGGAAGCGAAGATCGGAGCTCCGTTAAGGTCGCCCAGTACCAGCGGACGGATGCCGTTAGGATCACGTGCGCCGATCAGCTTTTTCTTGGTCAGCGCTACAAGAGCGTAAGCGCCTTCCATCTGGCTGATTGCATCAACAAAACGGTCAACGATCTTTGTTTTGCGGCTGCGTGCTACGAGCTGCAGAACAACTTCGGAATCCGATGTGGACTGACAGATCGCACCGTCTTTGATGAGCTGACGGCGCAGCGTCATAGCATTGGTGAAGTTGCCGTTGTGACAAACTGCGATGCCGCCGCCATCAAGCTCGGCAAACAGAGGCTGTACGTTGCGCAGAGCCGGCTCGCCCGTTGTGGAGTAACGAACGTGGCCTACAGCGTACGCACCGCGCAGCTGCTGCATGGTTTCTTTCTTGGTGAAGTGATCACCAACAAGACCCAAATGACGCTCGGAGCGGAACTGCTGACCGTCAAAGGTAACGATACCAGCGGCTTCCTGACCACGATGCTGGAGAGCGTGCAGGCCCAGGGCTGTCAGGGCTGCTGCATCTTCATGACCGAGAATGCCGAATACACCGCATTCTTCGTGTAGGGTGTCCCCATCCAGATCAAGGTCCAAGGTTTCGTTGTTTACGCCGCTCATGGCGTTCTCCTTGTTGTTCTTGGGTCTTCCGGCAGATGTTGGTCTAGTCATCAGTTGCCGGTGCCAGATTCGCTCAATTGATCAAGGCTCCGTCTTTCCGCTGCGGAATAGTTCGGGGCATCAGACTGGGCATCGCCATTGGCGCCCAACTGTTGTTCGTTGCTACGAATTTGCTGCAGGATCGCCTTACCCGGATCTTCCGGAAGAGCTGCAATAAGCGCGCTGCCAGTGCTGGACAGGAAGTGTCGGGACTTGGCATTAAGCACCCACTGCGGCTGCTGCTGCTCTGGTACAAACCAGTCAAAGAAGAGCAGGGCAACAACGACAAGCAGAAAACCGCGTGCTGCGCCAAATACGAACCCCAAAGAGCGATCCAGCGCGCCGATACGGCTATCAAGAACAAAATCCGAAATCCGCATCGTGATGTAACTGACAATCAGGAGTGTCACCATAAATATGATTGCCACGGAAACGGCCGTGGCAATGGTAGCACTCGAAATATACTCTGAAACAAACGGTGTCAGATTTCCGTAAAAAGAATAGGCTGCAAACGCTGCTGCAAACCACGATACAATGGATAGCACCTCGCGCACAAAGCCGCGAATCATCGCGAGTATTGCCGAGATGAACATGATGACGAGCAAAATACCGTCAAGTAGTGTGATCGGCATAGATCGACACAGCCCCTTATGTTTGTCGGCCCTACCTTAAATTCAAGGCCAAAGATCCAATTTTTACAGTACACGCATACACGAGGGAAAGCCTAGGCTTTCCTAGGAACCGGAGGCGACGGTGGCAACCAGTTCGCCCAGTTCATCAAGGCCACGGACTTTGTCCAGACCGTTGTTTGCGTCCTTCTGGTTGGCCCCGGAAATAACCGCTTGACCAAAGCCAAGTTTGCGAGCCTCTTTTAACCGAGAATTGGCCTGAGCAACAGGGCGAACGCCGCCCGATAGACTCACTTCGCCGAAATAAACACAATCCATTGGCAGGGCAACCCCGCTCAGAGAGGATATCAGCGCTGCCGCAACGGCCAAGTCCGCTGCCGGTTCGTTAATACGTAGACCGCCTGCAACGTTGAGATAAACATCGTGCTGCGAGAACTTCACGCCGCAGCGCGCTTCCAGCACAGCCAAGATCATGGAAAGGCGTGCTGTATCCCAGCCGATCACCGCGCGGCGTGGTGTGCCGAGTGAAGACGGGGCAACAAGTGCCTGAATTTCCACCAGAAGCGGGCGGGTGCCTTCAAGTCCTGCAAAAACGGCTGCACCCGGTGTGTTGGCGTTTCGCTCACCCAAAAACAGGCTGGACGGGTTGGCGACTTCTTTCAGACCCATATCGGTCATTTCAAAAACGCCGATTTCATCCGTTGCGCCGAAGCGGTTTTTCACGCCGCGCAGGATGCGGTACTGGTGTGCGCCATCGCCCTCGAAGTAGAGAACGGCATCGACCATATGCTCTACAACGCGCGGGCCTGCGATCTGTCCATCCTTGGTAACGTGACCGACGATAACAACAGTGCAGCCGGACTTTTTGGCATAGCGAACGAGCGCCTGAGCCGATGCGCGCACCTGTGTAACAGTGCCAGGAGGAGAATCAGCCTGCTCTGTCCAGAGTGTCTGAATGGAATCGATGATGACAAGCGCCGGGTTTTTTTCTGATTGCAGTGTTGCGATGATATCTTCAACGCTGGTTTCAGCTGCAAGAGCGACAGGAGAAGCGGAAAGGCCCAAACGCTCAGAGCGCAGGCGTACCTGATCAACGGCTTCCTCACCTGAGATGTAAACGATCTTGTGGCCTTGATTGGCCAGCACCGCACTTGCCTGAATGAGAAGAGTGGACTTGCCGATTCCCGGATCGCCGCCCACCAGAATAGCCGAGCCCTTTACAAAGCCGCCGCCGGTTACCCGGTCCAGCTCCTGTACACCGGTAACGATGCGTGGGGCTTCCTTACTTTCACCCGAAAGGCCGACCAAAGGGAAAACTCTACCTTTGGCAGAGCGAGCGGCAGCTGGGCCACCACCAACGCCGGATGCTGGGCGCTCTTCTTGAATTGAATTCCATTCGCCGCACGATTCGCAGCGACCCGCCCATTTAGGCGTGATTGCTCCGCAGCTTTGACAGACGAAAGAGATAGAGCGCTTTGCCATTATGCCATTGCTTCTGGTTGGTTAGAGCCGTCGCTATAAACGCGGTGATAGCGTCTGCCTAACCCAGTCAAAAGCTCATAGGAAATGGTATGGGCATGTTTTGCAAGGTCATCCACGAGAACATTGTCTCCAAGCACTTCTACGAGGGTGCCACGGCGCACAAGGTCCTCCGGTACGTGGGTAACGTCGAGGGCGATGAGGTCCATAGATACGCGGCCTGCAAGGGGAACGAAGTGACCACCCACGAAGAAATGAGCGCCGTCTTTTTCATCGCTGGAGCCCGCCAGACGATGAAGACCGTCTGCGTAACCCGCGCTGATAACTGCAATGCGGCTGCGCTTTGTTGCGGTTAAGCTGGCGCTATAGCCGATGCCGTGGCCTTCCTCTACCCAGCGAACCTGAACAACCTCTGCATGGATGCTGGCAACAGCCTGCATCGGGTTTTCGCGCTCTGGAATCGGGTTGCCGCCGTAAACAGCGATGCCCGGACGAGCAATATCCATGTGGTACTCTTCGCCAAGGAACACGCCAGCCGAATTGGCCATAGAGGCTGGAACACCCGGAAAGAAACCACGCATTTTCTTAAAGCGCTCAAGCTGCAGCGCATTGAGCGGATGGGTTGGCTCATCCGCGCAGGAAAGGTGGGTCATCAGTAGGGAGAGGAACGGCTTAACATCCTCAAAGCGCTTCGTACCCAGCTCTTCGGCTTCATCCAGTGTGAGGCCAAGGCGGTTCATACCAGTGTCGATGTGAATGGCGGCAGGTAGCGCGGTCTCGCGGCCAAGGTTGAATAGGCGCCACTCCTCAATTTCTTCCAAGGAATTGAGGACAGGGCGCAGGCCATGCAGTTCATAGGTGCCAGCGCGGCCATGGAACAGCCCGCCCAGAATATAGATTTCTGCATCCGGACAGACTTCACGAACAGTGATGCCCTCGCTTGGAATTGCAGTGAAGAATGTGCGGGCGCCAGCATCGTAGAGCGCTTTTGCGGTGATCGCTGCTCCGGTGCCGTAGGCATCTGCTTTTACTACAGCGGCGCAGCGAGCCTTTGGCGCGGTCATATCTGCCAGTTTGCGCCAGTTGGCGCATACACGGTCGAGGTGGATGGTTAGTTTAGCGCCGCAAAAGGCAGGCGCGGAAAGCAGCTTTTCAACCAAGGGAATAACCCGCAAATCTAGTAGAACTTAGCGTTAGTTTAATGTGTATCGGTGCCAACAAAAAGCCCGACCTCAGATTGCGCTGTGGGCCGGGCTTAATATGTACAGAGAAATCTGCAACTTACATGTGGTGTCCGCTGAGATGTGTTTCATCCATCAAGTCGGAGAAGCGGGTGAATTCGCCCTGGAACTGTAGTTCCACGATACCGGTAGGGCCGTGACGCTGCTTACCGATGATAACTTCGGCCTTGCCGCGTACGCGCTCCATTTCCGTGTTCCACGTTTCGTATTCTGGTGTACCTTCCGGCGGCTCTTTTTTGCCCATATAGTACTCTTCGCGGTAAACGAAGAGGATGACGTCCGCGTCCTGCTCGATGGAGCCCGATTCACGAAGGTCAGACATCTGAGGGCGCTTGTCGTCACGGTTTTCAACCTGACGGGAGAGCTGGGACAACGCGATAATCGGCGTGTTCAGTTCTTTTGCCAGCGCTTTGAGGCCGGTGGTGATTTCGGTAATTTCCTGCACGCGGTTACCGGAGTTCTTGGAGGAACCGGTAAGGAGCTGGATATAGTCCACTACGATAAGGTCGAGACCCTTTTGTCTCTTCAGGCGGCGTGCCTTGGAGACGAGAGAGGCGATGGAGATACCACCGGTCTGATCCACGTGTAGTGGCACATGCTGCATGTGCTGGGTCGCAGCCACGAGTTTTTCAAAGTCTGCCTCGTTGATATCGCCGCGGCGAATCTTGGAGGAAGAAATCTCGGTCTGCTCGGAAATGATACGAGTTGCGAGCTGCTCGGCGCTCATTTCGAGAGAGAAGAAGCCTACAACGCCGCCATTGACGGTTTTCATAGAGCCGTCTGGCTGTTCTTCTGCCTGAAATGCCTGAGCAACGTTATAGGCAATGTTGGTCACGAGCGAGGTTTTACCCATCGCCGGACGACCTGCCAGAACGATCAAGTCAGACTGCTGCAGACCACCCATCAGGCGGTCCAGATCACGCAGGCCGGTAGAGATACCGGAAAGGGAGCCTTCACGCTGGAAAGCCGCTGCCGCCATTTCGATGGTCTGAGTCAGCGCAGAGCCAAAATCCTGAAAACCACCGTCTGAGCGGCCGGTCTCGGCCAGTTCGAACAGGGCGCGCTCGGCATCGTCGATCTGATGGTTCGGCGTTTTGTCAATTGGCGCGTCGAATGCGGTGTTGACGATATCCTCACCAATGCGGATCAGCGAGCGGCGCTGCGCAAGGTCGTAAATGGTCTGGCCGTAGTCTTCCGCGTTGATGATAGAGGCCGCGTCAGCTGCAAGGCGCAGGAGGTACTGCGTTGCGCTAAGGTCCGCGATCTTCTCGTCAGCAGGGAAGAAGGTTTTTACGGTGATAGGAGAAGCGATCTTGCCTGCTTTGATGAGCGCGGCGCACTTCTCGTAAATTTCTTTGTGGGGCTGCAGGAAAAAGTGGAGAGGTTCCAGAAACTCGGAAACACGATAGTAGGTTTCGTTGTTGACTAGAATCGCACCCAGCAACTGACGCTCTGCCTCTGCGTTGTGTGGAACAACGCGCGCGTTTTCTGCTGCTGTTTCGACCTTGTGAAGTTTGCCTTGCATCCTAATCCTCTCGCCGCTCGCCATCTTGGTTACTCTTTTGCGAAAGGTGAGGGAAGACACCCCTCGAGACATAAATACAGTTCTTTAACAGTTTAAGATCAGCGGGGAAAATCATGGGTTGCCAATTGACAAGGCGAGCGCGTGATACGTGCGAGCCTCACTAGTATTTCATAGTTGAAGGATTTGCGGACGTATATGAAACAAGCGCTTAGCCAGCGTTTTTTCTTATTGTTCTCTTTGGGAGGGTACTGAGAATCTTGAGGGGGGAGAAAAAAAGCGAGCCTCGAAAAACGAGGCCCGCCTCTTAACTTGGTGCAAGGAGCACGCAAGGATAAGCTGATGCTTATTCCTGCTCTTCTGCTTCCTCTTCAGAAACTTCAGCTTCTTCGCCTTCAGCTTCGTCTTCCAGGTCTTCTTCGAATTCGAACTCGTCCTGCTCGGTGACGGTGAGGTCTTCACCAGCAGCCTGACGGTTAGCTTCGTCAGTGGAACGAGCAACGTTCACTGCGATAACTGCGTCTACTTCTGGGTGCAGGGAGATTACAACTTCGTGCAGACCAATGGTCTTGATTGGTGCGCGCAGGGAAACCTGGGAGCGAACAACGTCGAACTTGTCGCCGTCAACAACGCCTTCACCAAGCTGAGTTGCGATATCGCGGGTAGCAACGGAACCGTAAAGCTGACCGGTTTCACCAGCAGCGCGGATAACGATGATGGATTTGCCGTTGAGCTTTTCAGCTACTGCTTCAGCTTCTGCCTTACGCTCAAGGTTACGAGCTTCCAGCTGAGCGCGTTCGTTTTCGAAGCGAGCCAGGTTAGCTTTGTTTGCGCGAAGAGCTTTGCCCTGTGGCAGAAGGTAGTTACGTGCATAACCGTCGCGTACGCGAACGGTGTCGCCCATCTGGCCGAGCTTAGCTACGCGTTCAAGAAGAATAATGTCCATTGGGATATTCCTTTGATAGCTGTCCTGCGATCAAATCGCAGTTAGATGACGGTGTACCCCGCCGACATCAACCGGGGCCCTGCTGAGCGCAGGGAAAAAGTGCGGGGCAAGCCCCGCACTAAGTTCCAAGTAATCTTACTTGATTACGAATGGAAGCAGGCCGAGGAAACGAGCGCGCTTAATTGCACGAGCGAGTTCACGCTGCTTTTTCGCAGAAACCGCAGTAATACGGGAAGGAACGATCTTGCCGCGTTCAGAAATGTAACGCTGCAGAAGACGGATGTCCTTGTAGTCGATCTTTGGAGCATTCGCGCCAGAGAAAGGGCAGGTCTTGCGACGACGGAAGAATGGGCGACGTGCGCCGGAAGATGCTTCAGTCATTTTCGATTACTCCGCTGCTGCTTCGTTGCGACGTGGACCACGTGGGCCAGTCGGACGGTCACCACGACGACGGTCGTCACGATCACGCTTCTGCATCATTACAGACTGTTCTTCGTCGAGTTCTTCAACACGAACGGTCATAACGCGCAGAATGTCTTCGTTCAGGCCTTCAAGACGTTCCATTTCAGCTACTGCTGCGTGTGGAGCGTCAAGGTTCATCAGAACGTAGTGTGCTTTGCGGTTTTTGTTGACGCGGTATGCGAGAGTGCGCAGACCCCAAAATTCAACTTTACCAACCTTACCTTCGCCAGCTTCGATTACAGCTTTGAACTGTTCGACGAGGGCTTCAACCTGCTGGGTAGAAATGTCCTGGCGAGCCAGGATCACGTGCTCATAGAGCGCCATCTGTTTAGCCTTTCTGCTTTCTGGTTAACCGGTCTCGGCGCAAAGCCCCTTCGAGCCTTCGTTTTGAAGTGAAAGGCGAGAAGATATCTTCGAGAGCGGGGACACGGGAAGGCGGATATCTTTCGATTCCTTAGCGTAAAACGCTATCTTCCGTTCAGCCCCCGGCCAGACACCGGTAACGGGATGGCTTTATATATAAACCGGCCCACAATACAAGAGCTTCTGTTCAAAAAGCCGTTTTTTTACCCCTCAGCCTTGACAGAAAGGGGGCTTGGGGGTCTTGTCCGCTTTTATTGGCAGACCGTTTCTTGAGAAACCCTAGGGTTTTCAAGGTGGCGGGTACGGGCTTCTCTGCGGCAGTACCGGCTAAAGGCCTCCATATAACAAAAACAGTTTCATTTAGAATGGAGCATGAAAGCAATGACTATAGCCTTCACATTCCCTGGTCAGGGAAGTCAGGCCGTTGGTATGGGCAAGAACCTTGCTGATACCTTTCCTGAAGCGAAAGCCGTATTCGACGAAGTAGACGCCGCTCTGGGGCAGGCGCTCTCTAAGATTATGTGGGAAGGTCCAGCCGACGAGCTGACCCTTACGTCCAACGCCCAGCCAGCGCTTATGGCGGTTAGCCTTGCAACCTTGCGCGTGCTGGAAGCAAAAGGCGTTGATCTGAAATCTGCAGTTTCTTTCGTGGCAGGTCACTCTTTGGGTGAGTACTCCGCGCTCGCTGCTGCCGGTAGCCTTTCCATTTCCGACGCTGCCCGTCTGCTGCGCACTCGTGGTGATGCTATGCAGAAGGCTGTTCCAGTCGGTGAGGGCGCTATGGCAGCTCTTCTGGGTCTGGACTTCGAGCAGGCTAAGGAAATCGCTGAAGAGGCTGCACAGGGTGAAGTCTGTCAGGCTGCAAACGATAACGCTCCTGGTCAGGTTGTTGTATCCGGCCATAAAGCAGCTGTTGAGCGTGCTTGTGAGATCGCAAAAAGCAAAGGCGCACGCCGCGCTGTTCTGCTGCCAGTATCTGCTCCGTTCCATTGCGCACTGATGGCACCTGCTGCAGACGTGATGGCTGAGGCTCTTGCAAACGTAGAAATCAACGCACCAAAGGTGCCGCTGGTTGCTAACGTTCTGGCTGCTCCTATCACAGACCCTGCCGAAATCCGCGCTCGCTTGGTCGAGCAGGTTACAGGCACTGTTCGCTGGCGCGAATCCGTTCAGTGGATGGCTGAAAACGGCGTAACCACATTTGTGGAAGTCGGCACAGGCAAAGTGCTCACCGGCATGGTGAAACGTATTGCTGCTGGCGCAGAAGGTGTTGCGATCAACACTGCCGAAGATATTGATGCTCTTGTTGCTCGCTTGAACGGCTAATGGCCGAACGCTGACTACAAGAACTCATTTTCAAGATTTTAGCCGAGGAGATACGGCATGTTTGATTTAACGAATAAGCGCGCGCTTGTAACCGGCGCTACCGGCGGTATTGGCGAAGGTATTGCCCGCGCACTGCACGCACAGGGCGCTGTTGTAACCCTTTCCGGTACCCGCGAAGCAAAGCTTGAAGAGCTGGCTGCTTCTCTTGGTGATCGCGTATTCATTCAGGCTGCAAACCTTTCTGACCGCGATAGCGTTGATGCGCTTGTTCCTGCTGCCGAAGAAAAAATGGGCGGTCTGGACATTCTGGTAAACAACGCTGGTATTACCCGCGACAACATCTTCATGCGTATGAAAGACGACGAGTGGGATAGCGTTCTGGAAGTGAACCTGTCTTCTACCTTCCGTCTGTGCCGCGCAGCGATCAAGGGCATGATGAAGCGTCGTTCTGGCCGCATCATCGGTATCACTTCTGTTGTGGGTGTGACCGGTAACCCAGGTCAGGTGAACTACTCCGCAGCTAAGGCTGGCATGATCGGCATGTCCAAGTCTCTGGCTCGCGAAGTTGCAAGCCGCAACATCACCGTCAACACCATTGCGCCGGGCTTCATTGCCACCGCGATGACTGACGAGCTGAACGACAAACAGCGCGAATCGATCCTTACCTCCGTACCGGCCGGTCGTCTCGGTTCTGTTGAAGACATTGCTGCAGCTGCTGTGTACCTTGCAAGTGACGAGGGTGGTTATGTGACCGGCCAGACACTGCACGTTAACGGCGGCATGGCAATGATCTGATAGGTACCTATTTAAAAAAGGTACATGGACGCTGCGTTTACGCAGACTGTAACGGCGCGCTGGTCAAAACTTGTAAAGTGTGATAGGAGCGCCGTTCAGAATTAGAATTCGGGCTTTTGTGGCACGAAACATACGTTTCTTTTGGAAGTTGTCTGCCATGAGGGCGGATAATGCTTTTCAAAAGCGCGAGAGTGTGTCACAGGGGACCAGATTTTTGGATTTGGCCTATACAAAGGGCTGAAACAGACACCTTAAAAACAACTGAGGACTTAAAATGAGCAATGTAGCCGAACAGGTAAAGAAGATCGTTGTCGAACACCTGGGCGTGGAAGCTGACAAGGTCACTGAATCTGCAAGCTTCATCGACGATCTGGGCGCAGACAGCTTGGACACCGTTGAGCTGGTTATGGCTTTTGAAGAAGCTTTCGGCGTTGAGATTCCTGATGATGCAGCAGAAACCATCCAGACTGTTGGTGACGCTGTAAGCTTCATCGAATCCAAAGCCAACTAATTTATTGGCTAATGGCTTTTCGCGGTGGGTGGTATCATCTGCCGCGATTTCCTTTTAAGATCGCTGATAAGCAGAGCGCTGTTCCTTGCGCTCAAAACAGAAGTGAAGGTCAATGCGTCGAGTCGTTGTTACCGGTATTGGAATGGTAAGCCCTCTGGGCTGTGGGGCGGAAATCTCCTGGGAGCGGATTCTAAAGGGCGAAAGTGGTGCCCGTAAGGTTGAGAAATTCGAGACCGATGATCTGCAGACCAAAATTGCCTGCCAGATCCCGTTTGGCGATGGCACCGATGGTACCTTCAATCCTAATGACTGGATGGAGCCGAAAGAGCAGCGCAAAGTAGACGAGTTCATCGTTTTTGCTATTGCTGCAGCTGATCAGGCTCTTGCTGATGCTAACTGGAAACCAGAAAGCACCGAAGACCAGAACCGTACCGGCGTTCTGATCGGCTCCGGCATTGGTGGCTTCCAGGGTATCGCTGATACTGCTATTCTTCTTAATGAGAAGGGCCCGCGCCGCGTTAGCCCGTTCTTCATTCCTGGCCGTCTTATCAACCTGGCAAGTGGTTATGTTTCCATTCGTCATGGCTTGAAAGGCCCTAACCACTCTGTAGTAACCGCATGCTCCACCGGCGCTCACGCCATTGGTGATGCTGCTCGCCTTGTTGCGTATGGCGACGCTGACGTGATGGTTGCAGGTGGTACTGAATCCCCAATCTGCCGTCTTGGTATTGCAGGCTTTAACGCTTGCCGTGCTCTTTCCACCGGCTACAACGATGAACCTGAAAAGGCTTCCCGTCCTTATGACAAGGATCGTGACGGCTTCGTCATGGGTGAAGGCTCAGGTATCGTTGTTCTGGAAGAATACGAGCACGCTGTAGCACGCGGCGCAAAAATCTATGCTGAAGTGGTTGGCTACGGCCTTTCCGGCGATGCGTACCACATCACTTCCCCATCTCCGGATGGTGACGGCGGTTACCGCTGCATGGAAGCTGCACTGAAGCGTGCAGGCCTGACCATGGCTGACGTGGACTATGTAAACGCTCACGGTACTTCCACTCCGCTCGGCGATGAAATCGAGCTGGGTGCAGTTGCTCGCCTTGCAGGCGATGCTGCCAAGAACCTGACTATGTCTTCCACCAAGTCCAGCGTTGGTCACCTTCTGGGTGCAGCAGGCGCGGTAGAAGCTATCTTCTCTGTTCTGGCAATCCGTGACGGTATCGCGCCTCCTACGCTGAACCTCGACAATCCATCGGTTGAAACCGAGATTGATCTGGTTCCGCACAAGGCTAAGAAAATGGAGATCAACGTTGCTCTTTCCAACTCCTTCGGTTTTGGTGGCACCAACGCTTCTCTCGTTTTCAAAAAAGTTGAAGCTTGATCCCGAGCTGATCCTTTGATTTTTTTAGAGGCCAGAAGTCGCTGCCGCGGCCTCTGGCTTACTTTTTTTTAGGAATGGATATGACCCAATCATCTGGTTCCGAGGATAATTCGCCTAGTGGCAACACTAGTGAAACCGAAGCATCCAATGTAATTGGCAAGTCGCGGATCAATCCTAAAAGCCCTAGTCAGGCCATTCAGCCTGAGCAGGCTCCTCCGCCGCCAAAGCGTTCGCGCCATGCGCGCAATCCTATTGTTCTCGTTATCAATTTCTTCCTTACAATCACAGTTCTTGCTGCCCTTGCTGCAGGGGGTGCCCTTTATTGGGGTAAGGCTCGCTTTGAAGAGCCAGGACCTTTGAAGCAAGAAGCGACGGTTGTCATTCCAAACGGATCTTCCCTTGCAACGATCTCTGACCGGTTGATTGACGCCGGTGTGATCGACAATACCTTCGTGTTTGAAGGTGCAGTGCGCGTTTACAAGAACCAGAACAAGATGAAGGCGGGTGAATACGCTTTTGCCGCTGGTTCTTCCATGCGCGAAGTGATGAATGATCTCGTTTCCGGCCGCGCTGTGTTCCACTCCGTAACCTTCCCAGAAGGTTGGACGAGTGCGCAGATCGTGGACCGCCTTAACAAGAACGAAGTTCTGCTTGGCGAAATTAGCGCAATTCCGGTTGAAGGCAGCTTGATGCCAGAGACTTACTCATTCACGCGCGGCACAACCCGCCAGAAAATTCTGGATGAGATGGGCGCGGCTATGAGTAAGAACCTTGAGCGTGTTTGGCGCGGCAGAACGCAGGATCTTCCGATTAATAGTCCTGAGGAATTGGTCATTCTGGCTTCTATCGTTGAGAAAGAAACCAGCAAGGCTGACGAGCGCAATCGTGTTGCGGGCGTATTTGTAAACCGCCTCAACAAGGGTATGAAGCTGCAGTCTGACCCGACCATTCTTTATGGCCTCTATGGCAGTGATGCATGGCTTAAGGATCGCTCTGGCATTACCCGCAGCGAACTTAACCAGAAGAACCCTTACAACACCTACCAGATCAAGGCTCTGCCTCCGGGACCGATTGGTAACCCGGGCGTAGCGGCGCTGGAAGCTGTTGCAAATCCTTCACGGACTAAAGACCTTTACTTTGTGGCCGATGGCACAGGTGGTCACGCTTTTGCAGAAACCTACAAGCAGCATCAGAACAATGTTGCCAAGTGGCGTAAGATCGAGCGTGAAATTCGTGCCAAGCAGGCAGAAAAAGCAAAGTCCAACTAGGTTTGGCACTATGATGACAAGGGAGGGGTAACCCTCCCTTTCTCGCATCAACAGGCTGGCTAATACTCATAGAAGTCAGCGACTTTCCGTGATCTGAAAGGGTGCGGAACCTTTAGAAAGGCATCGATCCATGGCTCTTGCCAGCATGACAGGTTTTGCCCGTAGCGAGGGTGAATACAAGCAAACCCGCTGGGTATGGGAACTGCGCTCGGTAAACGGCAAAGGTCTTGATGTAAGAATGCGTCTGCCGCAGGGCTTTGACGCGTTGGAAGTGCAAGCGCGGGCGTTGTTTAGCAAGGCCTTCAAGCGCGGCAATATCACTGCAAACCTGCAGATTCAGCGAGAGCAGGGCGATAACACGCTCGCTATCAATGAAGAAGCGCTGGATCAGGTTTTGAAGGCTGTTGAGCTTCTAAAGGCTCGCATGCCGGACGCAAGCGCTCCAAGTATTGACGGCATTCTGGCTCACAAGGGTGTGTTGGAGCTAAAAGAGCCTGAGGAGAGCGAAGAAGACAAGACCCGCATCGCTGAAGGTATTCTGGCAAGCTTGTCTGATGCAGTTGATGGGTTACAGGCTATGCGCCAGACCGAAGGTGCTGCTGTGGGCGGTCTATTGATCTCTCAGGTAGACGAAATTGCTCGTTTGACCAAACAGGCTGAAGAGTTACCATCTCGACAGACAGATGTCATTCGTGCCCGTTTGGCCAAACAAATTGAAGAGCTTCTTGAAGCGTCCAGCAAACTCGATGAGCAGCGTCTTCATCAGGAAGCTGCTTTGCTTGCAACAAAAGCTGACGTGCGCGAAGAGATTGACCGCTTGATTGCCCACGTTGCAGCTGTGCGGGAGTTGGCGCAGGCGGGCGGTCCTATTGGTCGACGTCTTGACTTTTTGGCTCAGGAGTTTAACCGCGAGGCCAACACACTGTGCTCCAAGTCAAACTCTGTGGAACTGACCACGATTGGCCTTGAGCTTAAAACCGTTATCGACCAGATGCGTGAGCAAATCCAGAATCTGGAATAATTTAGACGTTTAAAGCAAGAACAAAAGAGGGCGCTAAGCCCGTTAGAATTTGGAGCTGGAATATGTCCGAGAAAAGAGCTGGCACCACTGTTAGTTCCCAGCAGGCAGATGATGAACGCCGCGGTTTGATGCTGGTGCTTTCCTCACCATCGGGTGCTGGTAAGTCCACAATTGCGCGCTTGCTGCTTGAGCAGGAAAAAAACCTGCGTATGTCCGTTTCCGTAACGACGCGTCCGCGCCGTACCTCCGAAGTTGATGGGGTTCACTACCACTTCATCACGCAGGACAAGTTCACCAAGATGGCTGATCAGGATGAGCTGCTGGAATGGGCCACCGTACATGGCAACAGCTACGGTACACCGCGTGAGCTGGTTGAAAACAGCCTGTCTGATGGCAGTGACGTTCTGTTTGATATCGATATTGCTGGCACCTTCCAGCTCTATGACAAGATGCGTGAAGATGTTGTTTCCATTTTCATTCTGCCTCCATCAATCGCTGAAATGCGTGCTCGTTTGACCAAGCGTGCGGAAGATTCTGAGGAAGTTATTCTCAAGCGCATGAAGACCGCTGTGAGCGAGATGAGCGAGTGGAAGAAGTACGATTATGTAGTCATCAATGATGACCTAGATCGTGCTTATGACGCTGTTCGCTCTATTCTGAAAGCAGAGCGTCTTCGCCGCAAGCGTATTCCATCTCTGGAGCCGCTTATTGATGCGATGGTTGAAGACCTGCAGGACGTGGTTGATCAGTCCAAGCAGGACTAATCAAGTCTAGCTGCAAAAATCAAGAAGCCCCTTGCAAGATGGACCTGCAAGGGGCTTTTCTTTTGAAAATTTATGCTTTTAGCTGAAAGCATGGGCAAGAGCGATAAAGCCTGCCACATCGACTTCTTCTGCGCGCGATGTTGGCTTTAGACCTGCGGCCACAATCCGGTCTTCAGCATCTGGGGCCAAAGACTTGAGACTTTGGCGAAGCATTTTGCGGCGTTGACCAAAGGCTGCTGCAGTAACTTTCTCAAGCGCTCTGATGGGACAGTCCAGTGGCTTTTCACGAGGCAGCAGCTGCACAACAGAGGACGTTACCTTTGGCGGCGGCGTAAATGCTTTCGGGTTCAGGTCAAACAGGATTTCGGTATGGCAGCGCCAGTTGGCAAGAACGCCGAGGCGGCCATAGTGCTTGCTGGCAGTATCGGCAACAATGCGCTCACCAACTTCCTTTTGGAACATCAAGGTGAGGGATGACCAAAACGGCGGCCATTCTTCCATTGTGAGCCAGCCCAGCAAAAGCTGTGTGCCGACGTTGTAAGGAAGGTTTGCAACGATCTTGATCGGGCCGTCAGCAAGGTCTGCTGGATTGAATTTCAGCGCATCGCCTTCGATCACTTCCAACCGGCCATCATAGTGATCGCTGATCTGCTTCAGCGCTGGCAAGCAGCGGCTGTCTTTTTCGATCGCGATGACCTTTTTAGCGCCTTCTGCCAGAAGTGCGCGGGTAAGGCCACCCGGGCCCGGCCCAACTTCCACAACAGTGCAGTCTTCCAGCGGGCCAGCGTTGCGCGCAATGCGGCTGGTAAGGTTCAGGTCCAGAAGGAAGTTCTGACCAAGGGATTTGCGGGCGTCCAGACCGTGTTCGGCGATGACCTCGCGCAGAGGAGGGAGGCTGTCGATTTGTGCCATTCTTTTTATACTAATTCAGGTTCTGCCAGCGCCAGTGCAAGGCGCAGGGCTGCCGAAAGGCTGTTGGCTGATGCTTTTCCGGTACCAGCAAGGCCAAAGGCTGTTCCATGGTCCGGTGAAGTTCTAACAAAAGGAAGTCCTAGCGTTACATTAACTGTATCGTCAAAGGCAATGGTTTTTACAGGGATGAGCGCCTGATCGTGGTAGGTCGCGAGCGCCACATCATAGGTTTTGCGTGCTTCCCGGTGAAAGAGGGTGTCTCCAGGGAACGGGCCAGACGCGTTGATGCCCTCATCCTGAAGCTTGCGCACAGCGGGTGCAATGATTTCACGGTCCTCACGGCCCATGGTTCCGTCTTCGCCGGCGTGCGGATTAAGGCCGCAGATCGCAAGGCGTGGTGAGGTCAAGCCAAAGCGGCGGCGCATGTCGTTGTGAACGATGCGCGCCTTTGTGATGATGAGCTCTTCGGTCAGCGCAGCAGGTACATCCTTTAGCGGAATGTGTACGGTGAGCGGCACTGTCATGAGGTCTGGGCCAGCCAGCAGCATGACGGGCTCTGCGTGTACGCTGTAAAGTTCGTGCGATAGGTGTGCGAGATACTCGGTGTGGCCCGGATGTTCAAATCCAGCTTCATAAAGCACTGATTTAGCGATTGGGTTAGTCACCAATGCTTCTGCTTTGCGCTCTAAAACGTGCGCTACACAAGTACGAATGGACTCAATGACAGCAGCCGCATTTTTGCTATCTGGTTCGCCTGCTTGGCACTTCACTGATGAAGAAAGTGGAAAGACAGGCAAGGAGCTGTGAAACACAGGAAGCGCATCTTCTGGTTCGACGACCTTCACAGGCACATTGATGCCAAGCTCTTTTGCCCGCGCTTTTAGAAACTCTGGATCGGCTACTACATAAAACTCCGGCAGGTCGCGCTCATAGCGCTCCTTCCATGCTTTAAGGATAAGCTCGGGGCCAATTCCTGCTGGCTCTCCCATTGTTACTGCAAGCGGTCTTTGGGCGCGCTTCATCATGGTTTGCCATCCCCCCAAGTTTTGTAGTTTCTATGCCTTTAGCAGCATAGACCATCTAGGATTGGGCTGAAATAGCCGAATACACGATTGGTAGTTTCAAATGCTTAGGGCGCTTTGGGCTTGCCAGCACCAAAACGCCCTTAAACGAGTGTTACTCCCAATCTCGGGAGATAATCTCAAAGCAAATTATTAGCGCTCTTCGATAACCGCGTTGGCACGAAGATCATGCAGGTAACGCCGGGAAAGCTGCTGGCCCTGTTTGTTACGCAGTTCGCCTTCGATTTCTTCACGAGCAGCTGCATCACTTTGAATGGTGCGCTTACCGCAAACAGCAAGCATGGAGATGCTGTTCTTTTCCTTCTCAGGTGGAAGGAGGCGGCCGACAGAGATCTTGGAGAGCTGTTCACGCAGTTGCGGCGGAAGGTCTGTTTCCAAGCGCTTACCGATTGGCTTTACGACAACTTCCTTAAGGCCAGAAGCGATGCGCAGGCCATCCTTACAAGAAGTGAAGCGGCTGCGCAGCTTATCAACTTCGTTCTGACGCTTGCGCTTGAAGGAGCTGCTAGCGTTTTCAGGAATGACGAAGATTACGCGCTGAAGGTCATATTCGACGGCAGAGTTGTCGCTATCGGCTTTACCGCTGCCTTGCATCGCTGCAATAACATCAGATTCGTTAATGCGTACGGTCGCGCGGAATCGCTGCATAACAACGTCGCTCCAGGCGATTTCTGCGCGCAGGCGATCTTTCAAGGTTTTGGAATTCACGCCGTTCTGTCCAAGAGCCTGTTTAAACTGGCTAGGAGACAATTTCACCCGTTTTGCGATGGTCGCAAATGCATCATCGACTTGTTTGTCGTTGATTCTCACGCCGATGCGCTTGGCTTCCTGAAGCTTCAAAGCCTCGTCGATCAGCTCTTCCTTGGCGCGTTTTTTCGCTGCAGAGCCTTTGTATGGCGTGGTGAGCTGAATGAGCTTAACGCGCTGTGACAAGTCATAGCTGGTGATCGGTTTATCGTTGATCACGATCTCGATGCGGGTCGCAGCTTGAGTTGGAAGTGGCGCGGTAAGTGGCGCAACCAGCAAAGCTGCAGCGAAAAGGAGACCTAATTGACTTGTCTTCATCATAAAGCGTTCCGGGATGCCCAAATTCTAATCCGGTGAATTTACTGTATGTGACACAATTCGATTAAAAACAGAAGGTTTATCGACGTGTTTCTACAGGCAACCGCCTAGCTCATGAGAATGGCCAATTTGCGGCCATCTTTTGACAAACGGAGCAGGCGGTATGCGTCTCCGTTTGTCACTATTCAATTCTAACGTCCAGTGCTCACGCTGGTGTCGCCGATTGTGCGAAGGCCAACACGGAAATAGAAGATTTGCTCAACTGGCTCGCCGTTGTTTCGGCTTCTATCTTCTGCATAGGAAACAGAAAGGGAGAGGCCTTCATCGTCATAACCGATGCCGAGCATATCCTGCACGACGTTGCCGTTCACAAGGTCGAAACGCATAGAGCCGAACATTCGCCACGTATCGGAGAGGCTGATGTTGGTCGAACCAACCATTTCCTGACGTTGCTCGTCGACGCCTGCATCTTCACGCTCTGCGAGGAAAGCATAACCAAGCGCTGCTGAAACCGGACCATAACGGCCGCTGGTGTTGATTTCTGCACGCTGAACCGAGAAGTCATGCTCGTCGAAGCGTGCGTTGGCACCAAGGCGAACACCAGTGTTGGTATCGAAATAGAGGCTCGTTACGTAGTCAGACAGATCGTTCTGCAGGCCGGAGTCGCCCGTCGCGTCCAGAATATCTGGAACTGCATAGGAGTTCTCGCCAGCAAGCTGGATGGAGCGTCCGAATAGGGCACTTGCAAACGCGCCGCGGTCAAATTGCAGACGGTACTGCAGGCCGAGGTTAGCACGTGTGCCGCCTTCGTTTCGGTCAAAGCCTGAGAACTTGTCCCACTCAAACAAGGTCGATGCGTCGAACACCATAGACTGTGCGTCTTCGTTTGGCAGTTCGCCGATACGCTGTTCGTTTGGACGAGCAATAATCTGGGCAGTCGGCTGGAAGATCTGGTGACCGCCATCAAATCCAACGAGGATCGGATAACTGTACTCCAGACCAACCGCAGGCATACCTGTAAACGCCACCGCATCGCCTGTGAGAGCCGTTACGTTCTTATCGGCAGAGGCGAGGAAGTACAGGTTGGTCTTTGCGTATGCAAACGGTGTGAAGACTTGACCGAATGGATCAATGAACGAGCGTTTCCAGCTGAGGTCAGCACTTGCTCGAGTAAATGTGCCTTCTACTCCGCGGAACCGATCTTCGTTATTTATGGAAAACGCGTCGGTTTTATCACGGGTAAGGCTGGTGATGTTACTCGTATAGGCTAACTCGCCACCTAAGATCGACTGTCCAAAAATAACAGAATGGTCGATCACCGGATGAACAACAGGCTGCTTCGACTGAAGATCGTCGTCAACCGGTGAAAACGGAGGCGTTGGGTTTGCCGGATCAAATGGATCTGGATTGTCTTCCTGCGAAATTTGGAAGGCGTAGAGAGCTGCCTCAAAGCGGTTGGTTTCGCTTTGTCCCCTCAGATAAATTTCCGATTTCTCTTCAGCAGCGCCAAAGTCTGCAAAACCATAATCATCACGGAAAGCACGGTCAGTTGCGTAAGTTAGATTCCAGCCGGCTGTCCAACGATCTGTTAAATCGATGCCGCCTTCAGTATTTACGATAAAACGGAAATCTTTATCGCCGCTAGACCCTTCAAACTTTTCCGGCTGGAACTGATTTATACCGCCAAGCGTGAGGCTATACTCACCGCCTTCAACTTCCTGTCGCCATGTTGCGGTCAACAACGCGCCCTGACTGGTGAGAGGAGTAAGCGTGGTGAGAAGATCGTAATGCGGATCAAGCGCCCAGTAATACGGAATGGTGGTGCCGTAACCTACGCGGCTTTTATAAATGAAGTTTGGTGTCAGGAAGCCTGACTTGCGCTTGACTGAGGGATCCGCAATCTCGAAATAAGGGACCGTCAGAATGGAAGAGCCTAGAAACTCCAGAGATGGCTTCTCGAAATAGATAACCTGCTCGTTCTGGTCGTGGATCACCTTTGCAGCTTTCACACGCCACAGGGCAGGCTTCGCCGAGGTGGTATACACTGTGTAAACGCCGTCAGTGAGCGTGGTTAGGTTATCGTCCTTACGCTCCGCACTTTCAGCCATCAACCGAGTAAACTGCGGCGTATCGATTTGCAGAACTTTGATAAAGCCATCTTTGAAGTCGTCACTCAAATCCAGTGACTGTGCCTGAATGAGGTTGCCGTCGGGCTCCGTCATTCGAACATCGCCAAAGGCTTTGAAACGGCCGGATTTACGGTCATAGACGACTTTGTTGGCTTGCAGCGTGTAGTCGTCGAAATAGATTTCGACAGCGCCCTCAGCGCTTACAACATCATTATCAAAATCATATTGAAGCTCGCGCGCTTCAAGCAGCATTGGTTGATCGGTATCAACCTTCTGCGAAATTGCGTCTTCGAAATTGACTTGAGCATAAGCGGGGTCGGTCGCAGACAATACACCTGCGCTACCAATCAGTGCGAGCGAAGATACCCCAAGCAAAAACTTGTAGGCCAGCACCCTGCTATTTTTTGTTATCTGTCGACGGGAGGACACCAGCTTCATCAGCCGTCCTCCTGATTCAACAGGATTGTAAAACCCATAAGTACCCCAAATACGCCAGGCGCCCATGCAGCTACGGTGGTAGGGACGATACCCGCGCCCCCTAAATCCCCTGAGACTTCAGTGACTACGTAAAGCACGAAGCCTGCGGAAATACCACCTACAATTAGCTTGCCAATTCCGCCAAATCTCGAAACTCTTAATGAAACTGCAGCGGCAATCAGAACCATCGCCACCAACAATAGTGGTTTCGCAAGGAGAGTTTGATACTGTAAAGAATACCGATATGCAGGGAGACCCGCCCTTTGTGATAGCTCGATGAAGCGCGGTAACTGCCAGAAACTAATGGATTCAGGGGAGGCTATGCTCTCGCGAATTTCCGTCGGCGTTAAGAAAGTGCTTAGGGTGTAGCTGCCATAATGTTGTGGATCAACGTTTAGGCCATACACAGTTGCGTCCTTTAAGTGCCACATATTATCCGCAAGGCTGGCGCTTCTCGCCTCGATTCGTTCCATAAACTTGCCGTTACGGTCGAACGCGAAAATCGTGACACCGTTCAGAGTGTCGCCGTGAGACATCATGTGGCGGGCATGCAAAACAGACTCGCCATCCGAACCATCCTGCCGCAACCAGATCTCCCCTTGTGAGTTGAGAAGATAGCTTTGTTCAACGCCAAAGATACCGGCGGCGAGCTGATCCGAATACTCCTGCATTTTTGCAGCAAGCGGGTTGTAAGCCAAAATCGCAAAGATGCCGAGGAACAGTGCTGTCAGAATTGCCGGTGCTGTGAACTGCCAAACGGACATGCCCGCAGCTCTTGCTACGACCAGCTCCAGGCTCCGGCTGAGCGTTAAAAACGACCAGATGGACCCGAACAGAACCGCAAATGGGAACACTTGTTCCAGTAGCAGTGGCATTCGAAGAGCGGAAATCGCGGTAATACGCAGGACCGAGAAACCTTCACGGTCGGCACCACGCCGAACCAGTTCCAGTACGTCGAACAGGAAGATCAAAACAGCCGCAAAGAGGAACAGGGCCAAGATGGTCTTGAAAAACCGCGCAGATATGTAGGTGAATAGGGTTCTTCCTCTAATCACGATGCTGCTCCTTTATTCTTGGAGGCTGACAGTCGTGCAGAGATCTTTTCAATAGCATTATCAATAGTGTTGCCGAGTGCTTTGAGCCAGCGCGGCCGTGTGCCCATTGCGATTGCCCAACTCGTAAGCAAAATCGCAGTTAGCGGCACGGCATATTGAATCCAGAACAGGCTAGGCAGGCTGGAGACTATCAGTGTTGCGCCAAAACCGGCCGTTCTGATCAGAACGCAAAGAGCGATGACCATGGTGATCGAAAGCACCTGACTTTGACGTGTTGTTTTTGGCCCACCCAGCAATGCAAATGCGACTAAAGCAAATGCAATCGGATAGAGCGGTATGCTCATACGGTCATGAAACTCAACGAGGAGGCGGTCCCGATTTTTGTTGGCGTAGGCATCGTTCGGGTCGATTGAAAGGAGCTCGAACGTCGGCCGCTCACTGGCTTTATACGTCGGCTCACTTGCTTCAGGGATCATCGCCGAAAGGTCAAAACCGTAGGATTCAAAGCTGACAATGGAGATGTCATCGCCCTGTGTTGGACGGCGCTGAATTGTACCGTCTAGCATGACGAGCAATGTCTTGTCCGCGATCTCCATGATCTGACCGCGTTCAGCAGTGTAGGTGAAGATTATCTCTGGATCGCGCTCGTCATTGAGCAGCAGTCCTTCCAGAAGACCATCACCGGTACGGTTGCGAATATGGAAAGTAAGGCCCTGATCCATTTGGATAAAACGGCCCGGTTTTACGATATTTGCAACCAGATCAACGCGAACGCGAGTTAGTTCCTCTCGCAGTGTTGCAAGGGATGATGGAGATAAAAATAGCGCGAAATACGCCATGAGGCCGGCTATCATTAGTGCGAAAACCATCACCGGTTTCAATATGATAGAGCGACCTGCGCCCGAGGCGCTAATTACGATGAGCTCACTATCCCTTGCCAGTGCGTTCAGCACCACGACGAGCGCTATCATCAGCGCAAACGGCGCGACGATGACACAAAGAAAGGGAAGAGCGAGGGAAGTAATATAGACAAACTGAAGAAGTGTTTGGCCTTTCGCCGTGACAAGGTCGAGTTGGCGCAGGGCCTGGGTCGCCCACACCACGCCAGTCATCGCCGCGATGGCGAGCACGAACGTGTTCACAGTGCGAAACAATATGTAGCGTTCAATTGTTTTCATAAATTCCGACGCACCTGGTGGCCAAGTTGGTTGTTTGCTTTTCTTTTTATCACCCCTGCATAGCACGGATTTTCCCAAAGGGAGGGGGGAAGCGCCTGAATTGATGAATAATTCCGTTAGTTTCGCAACGAAATCTTGCAAGACGAGACCTGCAGGGCCATTGTCTCACCAAAGATTATGACTACACGCACCGGTTGGATGATTGGTCCAGAAAGACCGGTGGATATAAAGAAAGAAGGACGAGGATGGCGATACTTCCAGCTATTTCATTTTCCGCATTGTCAGCAGTGAGTGCTCCTGTGCTCGTGGTATTTGCTCAGGACGATTTGGCATTTTCCGAATCTGCTCTGGCAGCTCTGGGCGAGGGCGCTGAAAACCTGAAGAAGGCGGCAGAGGTTGCTGCGTTCAAAGGCAAGAAATCTTCCATGCTGGATCTTCTGGTTCCTGCAGGTGTGAATGCTGGTCGCGTTCTTGTTGTTGGTCTGGGCAAGGCTGACGAGCTGAGTGCTCAGGATTGGACGCTTATTGGCGGTGAAGTTTACGGCAAACTGAAAGCGCTGAAAGTTGCGGCTGCTGAAGTATGTTTTGACGGTTCTGTAGAAGCTGCTGGCGCATTTGCTGAAGGTGCACTGCTACGCGGTTATGAGTTTGACGACTACAAAACCAAGAAGAAAGATGATGACGGCGAGGGCGATTACAGCCTAATGCTCGAAATCAAGGCTGCAGATGTTGCTGCTGCCTCTGCAAGCTGGGCTGAAAGAGAAGCTGTTGCTCGTGGCGCTCTGCTTGCTCGTCAGCTGGTGAACACCCCACCAAACGATCTTGGTCCTATTGAGTTTGCTGCCAAGGCTGTTGAGCTTGAAAGCCTCGGCATTGAAACCGAAGTGCTGGACGTTGAGCAGATGGAAAAGCTCGGCATGGGCGCTCTGCTTGGTGTTGCTCGCGGTTCCCGCCGTCCTGCCCGTATCGCTATTATGAAGTGGAACGGCGGCAAAGATGGCGATGCGCCTATCGCATTTGTCGGTAAGGGCGTTGTGTTTGATTCCGGCGGTATTTCCTTGAAACCGGGCGCTGGCATGGATGAAATGAAGGGTGATATGGGCGGTGCAGGTGCTGTAACCGGCCTTATGTACGCTCTTGCCGCTCGTAAAGCGAAAGCGAACGTCATTGGTGTGATCGGTCTGGTAGAAAACATGCCGGATGGTGATGCTCAGCGTCCGGGCGATATCGTGACTACTATGTCTGGTCAGACCATCGAAATCCTCAACACCGATGCTGAAGGTCGTCTGGTGCTGGCTGATGCGCTTTGGTACACCAACGATCGCTTTAAGCCGTCCATGATCGTTGACCTTGCTACCCTAACAGGCGCTTGCATGGTTGCGCTTGGCATTCACCGCGCTGGCCTGTTCTCCAACGATGATGAACTTGCTGGCCGCATTTTTGATGCAGGTGAGGCAACCGAAGAGAAGTACTGGCGTTTGCCGCTCGGCAAGGAGTACGACAAGCAGATCGATACCCCTAATGCTGACATGAAGAACACCGGCGGCAACCGCTGGGGTGGTGCAAGCACCGCTGCTGTCATGCTGCAGCGCTTTATTGGTGAAACCCCATGGGCGCACCTTGATATCGCAGGTACAGCAATGGGCTCTCCTAAATCTGCTATTTCGCAGGGTTGGGCTTCCGGTTTCGGCGTTCGCTCGCTGAACAAGCTGGTGAAAGACCATTACGAAGCATAAGCTTTGGAAAATGCAGCAAAAAAGCCGGAGGAAAAACCTCCGGCTTTTTTATTTGTAGGCCCATCAAAAACGAGGGCCTAAAACTCTAAGAACTCTAACCGTTTAACAGGTTTTGTAGTTTTCACAGGTCTGGTAGTCGGTTGTTGGCAAAATAGCGCCAACTGCTGCCGTTACACCCACCAAACCACAGACCAGCGTTAGAAACAAAGCTATACGCGCAAACATTATCGACCCTTTGATGCCACCCGCATTATCTTTTTAAGGGACTGGCTTGTTGCGCAATCCTCATAACACCCACGAATAAATATCATGGAGGGTTTATGCATAGTTAATAGGTTTTAAGAGTTGTCGAATACAAACCAATTTTGTACTGGTGGCATTTATCTCGGAATATCGCAGGGAGTGCAACCGAACGCTCGGCGAATTCCCTAATTTTTAGAATAGGCTGTGCCCCAAATTCTACAGTTGTGTGTTTGGGCCTAGGAAACGCAACGGGAAAACTGACCTAGCGTAAAATACTTAGCAGCCATTGGAGTGGGTTTTACACATGAGTGAAGTGCTGTTCTACCAGCTTTCGAAATTTCCTTTGGAACAGGCTTTGCCTTTGCTCCTTCAAAAGTGCCTGGACAGGGACTGGGCCGTAACGGTTCAGTTTGGCAGTCAGGAGCGCCGCGATTCGATGAACGCGCATTTGTGGACCTATTCCGACGAAGCCTTCTTGCCCCATGGCACCAAAGAGGATGGTTACGAAGAAGCGCAGCCGATCTACCTCACATGTGAAGGTGACAACCCGAACACTTCAATCGTACGTTTTTGCGTCGATCGTGCTCCGTTACCCGATGCGAGCGAGTACCAGCGTGTTGTTTATATGTTTGATGGAAACGACCCTGAAGCGCTTCAGGAAGCACGTCAGCGCTGGGTTGAGGTGAAAGGTCTTGATCACGAGTTGACCTACTGGGCGCAGACGGAGCAGGGTGGCTGGGAAAGAAAAGCCTGATAGAACAGTTATCTAGCAGGCTTTCTTGAGAGTTCTCTTTCAGCCCTTAAAGTGAGCTGGGTACTGTTTTGAAGGGCGGGTCTCGTTACTCGCCGCCAGCTTCCTCATACTGATCGGATAGTTCGAGCCATTTCTCTTCAGCTCTTGCAAGCAGACGTTCAGCTTCAGCGCGGATCTTGGCGTACTTCGTTGCTTTTTCAGGATCGTTCACATAGAGATCGCCGTCAGATAGGGCTACGTCGAGCTTGTCCATCTTCTCTTGAAGACGAGCCATCTCTTTTTCCTGCTCCTGAATTTTCTTCTTCAGTGGAGCAAGCTGAGCGCGCTTTTCTGCAGCCGCGCGGCGACGGTCTGTTAAAGATTCTTTCTTTTCCTCGCCATTAGCCGAACTGCCCTTGTCGCCGTTGTCTTTGTCCTTCTGCAGGATGAGCTTGCGATAGTCCTCCATGTCACCATCGTATGGCTTCACGGTGCCTTCGTTTACGAGCCACAGACGATCAGCACAGGCTTCGATCAGGTGACGATCGTGCGAGATAAGAATGACTGCGCCGCGATACTCGTTGATTGCGTGTACCAGCGCTTCGCGGCTGTCGATGTCCAAGTGGTTGGTTGGTTCGTCGAGGATGAGAAGGTTAGGGCCGGTAAAGGTTGCGAGGCCCAGTAGAAGGCGTGCCTTTTCACCACCGGAAAGATCTCTTGCAGCGGTGTCCATACGGTCTGTCGGCAGACCGAACTGATCAACGCGGGCACGCAGCTTGGATTCTGGCGCATCTGGCATCAATGGGCGAACGTGATCGACTGCGGTTGCGTCCGGCATCAGGTCGTCCAGTTGGTGCTGGGCGAAAAATGCGGTGTTCAGTTTTGGCGAGGTAATCATGTTACCCGCCTGCAAGCCCAAACGGCCGGCAATCAGCTTGGCGAATGTGGACTTGCCGTTACCATTGGCACCCAGCAGAGCAATACGGTCATCGTGATCGATGTTCAGATTGATGCGTGAGAGAATGGTTTTGTCGCCGTAACCGACAGACGCGCTTTCCAGCTTGATGATTGGCGGAGAGAGCTGCACCTGCGCATCCGGAATACGAAGCGGTAGACCACTTTCCATATCCAATACGGTAATAGGCTGCATCTTCTCCAGCATCTTCAGGCGAGACTGAGCCTGACGGGCCTTGGTTGCCTTTGCGCGGAAGCGATCAACAAACGCCTGCATATGCTTGCGGCGTGCTTCGACCTTTTCGCTCTCCTTCTTCTGAAGGATCAGTTTTTCGCGTCGTTGACGGTCAAAGCTATCATAACCACCGCGATAGAATGTGAGCTTGCCGCGATCCAGATGCACGATGGAATCGACTGCTTTGTTAAGTAGGTCGCGGTCGTGCGAGATCAGTAGAACCTGATGCGGGTAGCGAGCGACGAAGTTTTCAAGCCACAGCGTACCTTCCAAGTCGAGGTAGTTGGTTGGCTCGTCGAGGAGTAGCAGGTCAGGCTCGGAGAATAGAAGCGCTGCCAGCGCAACGCGCATACGCCAACCACCGGAGAAGTTGGCGCAAGGCTCTTGCTGCTGCTCGGCTGAAAAGCCAAGGCCGGAAAGAATAGCGCCAGCGCGCGCTTCTGCGCTGTGGCTGCCAATATCTGCAAGGCGCGTGTGAATTTCGGCAATGCGGATCGGGTCCGTTGCCGTTTCAGCTTCCTCAAGCAGGGCAGTACGTTCTGTATCGGCTGCAAGAACTGTCTGGAGCAGACTATCCTGCGTTCCCGGCGCTTCCTGTGCGACCTGACCGATACGCGCATTGCGTGGCATGGACGATGAGCCGCTTTCTGATGAAAGCTCGCCCATCAAAATCTTGAAAAGCGTTGATTTGCCCGCACCATTTCGACCAACCAAGCCGGTTTTGGCGTTGGAGGGAATGGTGACGCTGGCGTTATCAATCAGCAGGCGTCCTGCAATGCGGTAGGTGAGGTCGGTAATCTGTAGCATTGGCGTTGTTTGAACCCAATGCTGCGGTTTGGCAAGAGCGCAACTGCCACTGATTGACATAAATTGCGCTCTTTAAATAGGAAACCGCTTAAGGCGTTCCCTATGGCATTACGCGGTACTTGTCTTTGGCCATGCCAACCCCGCTCTCGTTCTGGAAATAGATGAGATCCAGAGCCGGTGGCGTGCGGCCGAGTTGGTGCATAAGAGCATGGACCTGACCGCGATGATGGGTCTGGTGGTTAAAGAAGTGGAAGAGGGCCGCGCCAAGCGGCTGCTGCATCACAAGAGGTTTGCGCAGAGTGCGGTAGATGAGCGTGCGCATGAGATCAGATTCCTTCATCTGATCAATGGTGGAGATGATGCGTTCATCAAGGCGAATGCGCTTTTCTGTCAGCACATCCAAAGAGCCGGTCATATCATCATCAAGGCTGTCGAATGGTTCGCCATCACCAGTCAGGCGGTATAGCCATACGTGATCGGCCAGCAGTTGGTGGTCCAGCGTGCGGTGGATCGAGCCGAAATATACCCCCATGTCGCGGTGGTAATCGTCTTCGCTAATCTGTTCGCATTCTCTAAGCAGGATACCATTAGCCCACTTATTATATGCTGCGTACATTACGAACGCTGCTTTCATGGCAAACCTCTTCCGAAATTGTTGCGCGTAGAGTGCTTCTAAAGAGGCGATTAGAAATTGATGGGAATCAATTTTTGCGAATTGTTACCGTGGTCCCCAGACGCATTTGGAATTAGGTGGATTTGATAATCGTGGATACACCTATATAATGGAGGTGAAGTTTCCCTAAAGAGTTGAGTGGGTTACGGGAGATCGAAAAAAGATACGCAAATAAACGTATAGCTACTTGCAATAGGCAGTGTTCTAAAAGTATACCCTGCGCAAACTCCTCAATTTTGGGTTTACGTGAGCCCTCTGGGATATTTCAGTATCGGGTGCAGCTTTTGTACCCACAGTTACAGACAGGAATAAAAGATGGCGATTGAACGCACCTTCTCCATGATCAAGCCAGACGCTACCAAGCGCAACCTTACTGGCGCAATTACCGCGAAGCTGGAAGAATCCGGTCTGCGCGTTGTTGCTTCCAAGCGCGTTTGGATGTCCTTGAAGCAGGCAGAAGGTTTTTACGCGGTCCACAAAGAGCGTCCATTCTTTGGCGAACTGACTGAATTCATGTCTTCCGCTCCAACCATCGTTCAGGTTCTTGAAGGCGAAAACGCTATTGCAAAGAACCGCGAAGTTATGGGCGCAACCAATCCAGCAGAAGCTGTTGAAGGTACCATTCGCAAAGCATTTGCTCTTTCCATCGGCGAGAACTCTGTTCATGGTTCCGACTCTGCTGAAAACGCACAGATCGAAATCGCATACTGGTTCTCTGAAACCGAGATCGTTGGCTAATAGCCAGATCAAACTGCGAGTTTTAAAGGTCGGGCAGTTCGTCCGGCCTTTTTGTTTCTGTAGTGCTTCACATCTATGTCAGTTGGGCTGGTGTGCCTTGACACCCAACGGTTTATGGGGTGGAGATGGCTCTTTGAAAACGTTGGCCGCAAACACGATTATTTCGGGAACACATGAACGCGCACTCCAAGCCTTCCAAGGCCTTTTCGGTCTGTCCTCATGATTGTCCTTCAAGCTGCGCCGTTGAGGTGGAGTTTAAACCGGACGGCCGCCTTGCCCGTTTGCGCGGTGCTAGAGAGAACAGCTATACGGCCGGTGTGATTTGCGCGAAGGTTGCCCGATATAGCGAGCGTCTACATCACCCCGACAGATTGCTTTATCCGCTAAAGCGTACCGGCCCAAAAGGGAGCGGCGAGTTTACCCGCGTCTCATGGGATGAGGCGCTTGATCTCATCGCTCGCAAGTTTCTTGAGGCGGAAGAGCGTCACGGACCGCAGGCGGTATGGCCTTACTTCTTTGCAGGCACCATGGGCCTCGTTCAGCGCGACAGTATCAATCGTCTGCGCCATTCCAAGAATTATTCTGGCATGTATGCCACGTTCTGCACCAACATGGCTTGGACGGGTTACATTGCCGGTACCGGCCGTCTAGCTGGTCCCGATCCGCGCGAGATGGCGCTTTCCGACTTTGTTGTCATATGGGGCACCAATCCGGTCGCGACGCAGATCAACGTTATGACGCACGCCATCGCAGCACGAAAGAAACGTGGCGCGAAGATTGCCGTCGTTGATGTGTATGAAACCGAGACGATGAAGCAGGCCGATATTGGCCTTATCATTCGCCCCGGAACAGATGGTGCGCTGGCCTGTGCTGTGATGCATGTGCTTTTCCGCGATGGGTACGCGGATAGAGACTATATGAAGGCCTATGCGGATGCGCCGGAAGAGCTGGAAGCGCATCTGAAAGACAAGGGGCCTGAATGGGCTGCGGAAATCACCGGATTGGAAGTCGATGCGATTGAGGAATTCGCGCGGCTAATCGGGAAAACGCAAAAGACGTTCTTCCGTTTGGGCTATGGGTTCAGCCGCTCGCGCAATGGAACGGCCAATATGCATGCCGCCTCGTGCATTGCCGTCGTAGGCGGTCATTACCAGTATGAGGGCGGCGGCTGCTTCCACAACAACGGCGGCATCTTTGGTCTCGACTACTCCATGATCGAAGGACACAGCCTGAAAGAAGAGGGCATACGCGAGCTGGACCAATCCCAGATCGGCCGCATTCTGACAGGCGATGAAGAAGCGCTGCTTGGTGGTCCTCCTGTTACCGCAATGCTGATCCAGAACACAAACCCTATGTCTACTGCGCCGGAGCAAGCGCTAGTACGCGAAGGGATGGCGAGGGAAGACCTCTTCACCGTTGTGCATGAGCAGTTCATGACCGAGACTGCGCTGATGGCAGATATCGTGCTGCCCGCGACCCAGTTTCTAGAGCATGACGACATATATAAAGCAGGTGGTCAGCAGTCTATTTTGTTTGGCCCGAAGCTTATGGATGCGCCGGGTGAGGCGAAAGAGAACCTCTACGTTCTCAATGAGCTGATCAAACGCACGGATGGTCAATACCATGAGGCCCATGCGTGGTCTGCTCGTGAGCATGTCGATTATATGCTGCGCTCTTCCGGTTATGGCGGTTTGGAGCGTTTGGAAAGCGAGCGTTGGATCGACTGCCAGCCAAATTTCGAAACCTCTCACTATCTGACCGGCTTCGGTTACTCGGATGGACGGTTCCGTTTTAAACCGGACTGGAAGTCTGTTCCTGTAACGAATGCTGGCGTTATGGGACCGTGGGCAGATATGCCGAGCCTGCCGGACCACTGGGATGTGACTGAAAAACCGACGCAAGACTATCCATTCAGGCTGGTAACAGCACCTGCACGGTCATTCTTGAACTCATCGTTCAACGAGACGGAAGGTTCTATCGCCAAAGAAGGGCGTCCGACGGCTATTCTTCATCCAGAGGATGCGGCAGCGCTGGGTGTTAGCGATGGTGATGCTGTCGCGCTTTACAATCACCGCGGCGAAGTACAGCTGCATTGCGATGTGCGTGAGAGCCATAAGCGAGGCACCGTTGTCAGCGAGGGGCTTTGGCCGAATGCAAGCTTCATCAATGGATGTGGTATCAACACGCTCACTGGTGCTGACCAAGTGGCACCGTTTGGCGGCGCGGCATTCCATGATGCCCATATAGCGGTCCGCAAACTCTAATAAAAACGCGGCTTGGGTTTCCCGAAGCCGCGTTAAAAAATCACAAATGAAAGCAGATTGCTCTGACCGCTAAACTACAGGAGCGATCAGGTCTTCTTCCATATCATCGCTACCAAGAATGCGAACGCGCATACCTTCAATGCAGGTGCGCTCTGCGGCTACAAGTGCCAGCGCTTCCGGATAGATCTCGTGTTCTACGGTGAGAACGCGAGCCGCAAGGGTTGCTTCCGTATCATCGTCAAGAACCGGAACCGCTCCCTGCATAATGATCGGGCCTACATCCATTTCAGGTGTAACGAAGTGGACAGTCGCGCCGTGGAGACGAACACCTGCATCAATTGCGCGCTGGTGCGTGTCCAGACCTTTGAAGCTTGGCAGGAGAGCAGGGTGGATGTTGATCATCCGGCCTTCCCACTGCTTCACGAACCAAGGCGTTAGCAAGCGCATAAAGCCTGCCAGAACGACCAGCTCTGCACCAGACTTTACGATTTCTTCGTTCAGCGCCTTTTCAAAGGCTTCGCGGTCCTTGCCGTAGGCTTTGTGATCAACGGCGCAGGTGGCAATGCCTTCTGCAGCTGCTGTCTCAAGACCTTTAGCATCAGGGTTATTGGAGGCAACCAGAACGATCTGGGCCGGATACCCTTCTTCCTTGGCTGCAGCAATAAGGGAGGCCATATTGCTGCCGCGGCCGGAAATCAGAACTGCAACTTTTTTGGGTGCGAATTCGCTCATAGGCTCATGTCCAGTGCGCCGTCGAACACGACTGCTTCGCCGGAGCGTGCTTCAAGCTGGCCGAGACGTAGAACGGTTTCGCCTTCTGCTTCGAGCTTGGCAATTGCTTCATCAGCCTTTTCAGCGCTGACAACAACGACCATGCCTACGCCGCAGTTGAAGGTGCGCAGCATTTCAGACTGGGCAACGTCGCCAGTCTGGGAAAGCCAGCGGAACACCGCAGGAGCGTTGATTGCATCAAGGTTGATGCGCGCTGCCAAAGCATCAGGAAGAACGCGAGGCAGGTTTTCAGGAAGACCGCCGCCGGTGATGTGAGCCATTGCTTTTACTGCACCGGTTTCGCGGATTGCAGCCAGTATTGGTTTAACATAGATGCGGGTCGGGGCCATCAGCGCTTCGCCAAGGCTCTTATCCGCTTCAAATGGTGCTGCGTCCTGCCAGCCAAGGCCAGATACCTCTACGATCTTACGAACGAGGGAGAAGCCGTTGGAGTGAACGCCGGAAGAGGTAAGACCCAGAAGAACGTCGCCTTCTTTAATGTCCGCAGATGGAAGAAGCTGGCCGCGTTCTGCCGCGCCAACTGCAAAACCTGCAAGGTCATAATCGTCTTTGGCGTACATGCCCGGCATTTCAGCGGTTTCACCGCCGATGAGGGCGCAGCCGGAGATTTTGCAGCCTTCAGCAATGCCTGCGATAACTGCGGTTGCGCGTTCTACGTCCAGCGCACCACATGCAAAATAATCAAGGAAGAACAGCGGTTCTGCGCCCTGAACGATAAGATCGTTCACGCACATAGCTACGAGGTCGATACCAACGGTTGCGTGTTGGTCGGAGTCGATTGCGATTTTGAGCTTGGTACCCACACCATCATTTGCTGCGACAAGGATTGGATCTTTAAATCCTGCACCCTTCACATCAAAGAGACCGCCAAAACCACCAATTTCACCATCTGCACCGGAACGGCGTGTTGCTTTCACCAATGGTGAAATGCGCTTTACAAGCGCGTTACCCGCATCAATATCGACACCTGCTTGAGAATAGGTAAGACCTTTGCCGCCATCTTGGGCCTGGCTCATGGATTTTACTCCGTCGTTGTGCGAGCGAAGGGTCGCCGCGTTCTTTGTGATTTTGGCGGCATAGAACCCAAAAGCACCATTAAAAGCAAGGCTTGTGGCGAATATACCAGCTCTGTTTTTATGCTTTTTCCTAGTTATACGCTGGCATATGGTAGCACGAACACTCCGCCACTTTCCCATACTGTCATTTATTGTGAAACAGTGGTGCTATTATGTGTAAGATCCGCTATTACGGCAGCTACGTGTTTTAGTAGGTTGTTCAGGGAGTTATGCCAGATGACACTACGCAACCGCATTTATTTCTGGGTTGGTTCTTTTGCAGCGTTCATTCTGTTTCTTATGGTATTCAGCGATATTCTGCTGCCATTCGTTGCAGGTATGGGCCTTGCATACCTACTGGATCCTGTTGCGGATTATCTGGAGGCCAAGGGGTTAAATCGCCTTATCGCGACCTTTTTGATTCTCTTGCTGTTCCTGCTGTTCTTCGTTGTGGTGCTGCTTATTCTGGGTCCGTTGATCGGAAGCCAGTTGGCGCAGTTCATTGATGACTTGCCGCAAATCGTTGCTGACCTGCAAGCGCTGCTCACCAACGTGATTGGCAAGCGGTTTCCGAATATCGCTGATATGACCGGCTTGGAGCTGCGCGATAACCTTGGAAACTTGATGGCTCAGGCCGCCACATGGCTTGGCAAGCTTCTCGCCTCTATCTGGAGCGGCGGGCAGGCGCTGCTTTCCATCGTGTCCTTGATGGTGGTTACGCCGGTTGTTGCGTTCTACTTGCTACTCGACTGGGATGATATGATCGCCCGTATCGACAGCTGGCTTCCTCGCCAGCATCAGCAGACCATTCGCGGGCTTGCCCGTCAGATGGATGACGCTGTAGCGGGCTTTGTTCGCGGGCAGGTAATGGTATGTCTGGTGCTGGGCAGCTTCTATGCCGTTGCGCTGGTTCTGGTTGGCCTAAAGTTCGGTTTGCTTATTGGCTTGACTGCAGGTCTCATCAGCTTCATTCCGTACGTTGGCGCGCTTGTGGGCTTTGTGCTCTCTATTGGCGTTGCTCTGGTACAGTTCTGGGATGATCCGCTATGGATTTTGCTCGTTCTGGCTGTGTTTGGTGCTGGCCAGTTTCTTGAGGGCAACATCCTTCAACCCAAATTGGTAGGTAAAAGTGTAGGGCTACACCCCGTCTGGCTGATGTTTGCGTTGTTCGCTTTTGGTTCTTTGATGGGATTTGTGGGGATGTTGATCGCAATTCCGGCCGCAGCGGTGGTTGGGGTACTAGCGCGATTTGCGCTCACACAATATCTTGGTAGCCCGTTTTATGCCGGTTTTGGCACAAATAATAAAAAGATGGACGATTTGGAATGACAGGATCGGCAAACCCTCAGCAGTTGCCCCTGATCTTGCCTCACGAGGAGGCTCTTGGATTAGAGGACTATCTTGTGAGTGAGGCCAACATGGCGGCCTTCAACCTGCTGACGACATGGCCTGACTGGAGCGCTCCTTATGTTGTGCTTACTGGCCCTGCGGGTTCAGGTAAGTCGCATTTGGTCAACGCGTGGCACGAGATTTCCGGCGCACAGGTGGTGAAGGCTGGTGACCTGACAGAAGAAATGGCAACCGTACTGGCAGAGTCCGGTCCTGTTGCTATTGAGGACCTGCATGACGGGTTCAATGAGCGTGCATTGTTCCATCTGTTTAATGCTGTTCGTCAGCATAGCCAGACGTTGCTTATGACATCGCGAGCGTTGCCGGTAACCTTTAACCTGACACTGCCGGACCTTGCTTCGCGCTTCCGTCTGGCAACGCCGATCGAGATTGCCGAGCCGGACGATATGCTGCTGCGTATGGTTTTGACGAAGCTGTTTGCTGATCGCCAGGTCGCGGTTGATCCAGCACTCATTGACTATCTGGTCATTCGCATTGAGCGCTCGCTTTATGCGGCAATGCAGGTGGTTGATGCCCTTGATCGCCTTGCGTTGGCAAAGGGTAAAAAAATGACACGCGCGATGGCTGCCAGTGTGCTGGACGAAATGGCGCAGGACTAAGACCTGCGTCTACCGGTAGGGTGCAAGTGCGAGTGATTTAATCCTATTATAACATCAGGCTACTATAGTGCCGCTTGGGTGTGCCTCAAAGGATCTGAAATGAACGATATGAGTGAACTAAATCATACCGATGTTCCGGATTTCGCTCCGACATCTTTTGAGGACGGTGCAGAGCTGATGTATTCCCCTAAGCGGTTCGTGAACAGGGAACTGTCTTGGCTGCAATTTAATAGGCGGGTTCTGGAAGAATCCATGAACCCTAGTCACCCTCTGCTGGAGCGCCTTCGTTTTCTCTCTATCTCGGCAAACAACCTTGATGAGTTCTTCATGGTTCGCGTTGCCGGTTTGCGTGGGCAACTGCGGGCAGGGGTGAGCAAGCTTTCTGCTGACGGTCATACCCCAACTGAACAACTTGAACGGATTGGTGATGCTGTAGGTAAGCTGCAGAGCGAGCAGCAGAGCCGCTTTCGTCAGTTGCGCACAGAGCTTGCCGACGAAGGCATCTACATTGTTCCTGCGAAAGAGCTAGGCAAGGGAGAGGCTGAGTGGCTGGAGGAGTACTTCCTCAATCACATCTTCCCTGTTCTGACGCCGCTGGCCATTGATCCTGCCCATCCGTTCCCGTTTATTCCAAACCTTGGTTTCTCACTCATTTTGGACCTTGTGTCGGTGGAAGGCGGAGCGGGCATGACTGCGCTGCTGCGTGTGCCGCCGCAGATCGGCCGCTTTGTCATTTTGCCGGAAGATAAAAGTGCAGACCGCCGCGTCATCCGCTTCGTTCCAATTGAGTCCATCATCAGCCTCTTCATTTCGCGTTTGTTCCCTGGATACAAAGTGCGCGGTAAGGGCGCGTTCCGCATCCTGCGAGACAGCGACCTTGAAATTGAAGAGGAAGCAGAAGATCTCGTACGCGTTTTTGAAAGCGCTCTGCGCCGTCGCCGCCGTGGTTCTGTCATTCGTCTGGAGATCGAAGACGGAACACCAGAGGACCTGCGTAATTTCGTAGCCAATGAGCTTGAAATCGAAGATGGCGATGAGGTGTTCCTCGTCAATGGTCTGCTCGCGTTGAATGACCTTTCTCAGCTCCTTGACGTCAAACGTCCGGATCTGAAGTTCACGAAGTTCAATGCACGTTTCCCTGAGCGCATTCGCGAGCATGGTGGCGATTGTTTTGCGGCGATCCAGCAAAAAGACATTTTGGTCCATCATCCATATGAGAGCTTCGATGTGGTGGTGCAGTTCCTTCATCAGGCTGCGCAAGACCCTGACGTTGTCGCGATCAAGCAGACCCTTTATCGGACCTCAAATAACTCGCCAATCGTCACGGCTCTGATTGAAGCTGCTGAGGCTGGTAAATCCGTTACGGCGCTGGTTGAGCTTAAGGCCCGTTTTGACGAGGCTGCAAACATTCGCTGGGCCCGGGACCTTGAACGAGCAGGTGTGCAGGTGGTCTTTGGCTTCCTTGAGCTGAAAACTCACGCCAAGCTGTCTATGGTTGTTCGCCGGGAAGGCAGCACGTTACGTACCTACTGCCATATCGGTACGGGCAACTATCACCCAATCACTGCGCGCGTATATACCGACCTGTCTTACTTTACCGCTGACCCTGCGATGGCAAGTGACGCGGCTAAGGTGTTTAATTATGTGACCGGCTACGTTGAGCCGGGTGAGTTGCAAAAAGTTGCGATTTCTCCGAAGTCCCTTCGGGCTCGCATTCTTCAGCATACCGAAGAAGAAATTGCGCATGCCAAGGCGGGCCGCCCTGCGCAGATCTGGTTGAAACTGAATTCTCTTGTCGACCTGCAAATTATCGACGCTTTGTACCGCGCAAGTCAGGCGGGCGTGCAGGTTGATCTTGTTATTCGCGGTATTTGCTGTCTGCGTCCGGGCATTCCGGGGCTTTCTGACAATATCCGCGCAAAGTCTATTGTTGGTCGCTTCCTTGAACACAGCCGCATTTATTGCTTCGGTAATGGTTGCGGTCTGCCGAGCAGAAATGCTCATGTTTACATTGGTTCGGCCGACCTTATGCCACGTAACCTCGACCGCCGTGTCGAGATTATGGTGCCAATTACCAACCCGACTGTTCACGAACAGGTTTTGGATCAGATTATGGTCGCCAATCTGGAAGACAACCAGCAGAGCTGGAACCTTCTTTCTGATGGTAGTCATGAGCGGATCGTGCCTTTGCCAGATGAAGAACCGTTCAATGCGCATCAGTTCTTTATGACGAACCCTTCCTTGTCTGGCCGTGGTAGCTCTTTGTTGAGTGACAGTCCAAAATTGCTATCGGAACGCGATACAAGTGCCTGACATATATAAACATGGCGAAGTAAGGGGCCGGTTCATCGGTGCTGGCCCGATCGCAATCATAGATATTGGTTCCAACTCCGTGCGTCTGGTGGTTTACGAGCGCCTGTCTCGTAGCCCAACCGCACTGTTTAACGAAAAAATCCTCGCGGGCCTTGGCCGCGGTGTCGGACAGACTGGTCGTCTGGAAGACGAGCGGATGCAGGTGGCGCTCAAGGCGCTCACCCGCTTCAAAAAGATCTGCGATCATATCGGCGTTACCAGCCTGAAAATTCTGGCAACTGCCGCCGCACGCGAAGCCAGCAACGGCGCCGCGTTTATCCGCGATGTTGAACGTATTTGCGGGCAGCCGGTTCTCATCCTTTCCGGCCGCGATGAAGCCTACTATTCCGCTCTTGGTGTAATTTCCGGTTTCTGGAAAGCTGATGGTGTGGTTGGTGACTTGGGTGGTGGCTCTTTGGAGCTTGTCGACCTTCAGCATGGCCGTATCGGGCAAGGCATTACATTCCCGCTTGGTGGTCTGCGTCTTCAAGATTCATCTGAACGGGATCTCGGCAAAGCTGCAAAGATTGCCAAGACCGAGCTTTCCAAAGCTGACTGGCTTACCAACGCGACGGGTCGTAATTTCTATGCGATCGGTGGTACTTGGCGTTCCTTGGGTCGTTTGCACCTGTTTCAGGAAGGCTATCCGCTGCATGTTATGCATGACTATGCAATTCCTGCGGAAGTGGCGATCGATTTCTGCGACACCATCATTAACAATGACGTCAATACACTTCCTCGCATTGAGGTGATTTCCAAGGCTCGTCGTTCGTTGCTGCCGTTTGGCGCAACTGTCATGCGCGAGACTTTGAAACAGTCTCATGCAAAGAAGGTGGTCTTCTCTGCGCTTGGTGTACGTGAAGGTCTGCTCTACGACTTGCTCTCTCAGGAAGGCAAGAAGAAGGACGCTCTACTTGTCGCATCCGAAGAGCTTAGCGAACTGCGTGCCCGCTCTCCAGAATACAGCAATGAGCTTATTCGGTGGAGTAACCAGATCATGCAGATTTCCGGTCTGGATGAGAGCGCATATGAAGCGCGTCTGCGCGAAGCTGCTTGCTATCTAGCCGATATTGGTTGGCGCGCGCACCCTGATTATCGTGGTCAGCAGTCCTTGAACATTATTAGTAATGCTGGCTTTGTTCAGGTTGATCATGCAGGTCGTGCTTACCTAGCTATGGCGGTGTTCTTCCGCCACGAAGGTATTGTTCAAGACGCGTTGTCTCCGCGCCTTCGGGCTTTGTGCAGTGACCGTCTTGCCCATCTTGCTTGCGTGATTGGTGCGATCTTTAGAGTGGCATCGCTCATCAGCGCGTCGATTTCCGGCGTTCTTGAGCGGACCTCTATGAGCCTTGTTGATGGCAAACTGACACTTACCTTGCCAAAAGATCTTTCTGACTTTGATGGCGAGCGTTTGCGTAAGCGGGTGAACCAGCTTGCGAAGCTGATGGACCTTGATGGGGACGTTCGCGTTCTTTGATAGAGCTAACGAGCTAAAGATACAAAAAGGGCGCCTGCGAATATTCGCGGCGCCTTTTTTTGTTTCTATATTTTTAAAGAGCTTACTCAGTCGGCTCTGTGTTTTGCGGGCGCTTGCCATTGCCTTCCGCTTTCGGACGCTTGTTGCGCTTAGCGGATTTGGATACTCGTTCCACTGGCTCGCCTTGTTCGCAAAGAACGATTGCGCGGCCATTGAATGCAAGAGCCACTTCACCGGCTTTCAGGCGCAGAGCAGCTTCACCGAACAATTCGCGGCGCCAGCCCTGAAGAGCCTGTACGTCTGCTTCATCGTCTGCCGCGATTTTTTCAAGATCGTCGACAGTCGCAATCACTTTAGCGGCAACGCCAAAGTCTTCGCTCTTCATCTTCAGCAGAACTTTGAGAAGGTCTACCGCAGCAGAAGAGCCATCTGGAGCAGGGCGGCCTTTTGGAATTTCTGGCAAGTCCTGTTCAGGAATAGCAAGACCGGCAGCGACTGCCTTGAGAAGCTCTGGAGCGTATTTGGACTTTTCAAACCCACGCGGAATGGCGCGCAGGTGGCCAAGTGCCTCTGTTGAGCGTGGCTGCTGCTGGGCCAGTTCATAAAGGGCATCGTCCTTCATGATACGGCTACGCGGCATGTTGCGGCTTTGCGCTTCTTTATCGCGCCATGCTGCCAGTTCTTTCAAAATGGCAAGCTCACGCGGTTTCTTTACGCGCAGTTTCAGGCGTTTCCACGCATTTAGCGGATCGGAACGGTAGGTGTCTTCCGAGGTGAGAAGTTTCATCTCATCCTCAACCCAGTGGGTTCTACCTTTTTGTTCCAACTGCTTTTTCAAGAACAGATAGATATCGCGCAGGTGCGTAACATCAGCCAGAGCGTAGGCCAGCTGCTTCTGGGTCAGCGGACGGCGCGACCAATCAGTGAAGCGGGAGGATTTATCGATCTGGTTGCCGGTTACTTTCTGCACCAGCTGGTCATAGGAGACCGAATCGCCGAAGCCGCAGACCATTGCCGCGACCTGACTGTCAAACAGAGGTGTCGGGATAATGCCGCCGAGCTTGTAAACGATCTCGACGTCCTGACGGGCTGCATGAAATACCTTTGTGACGGCTGGGTTTTTCATCAATTCGAAAAACGGGGTCAGGTCCAGACCTTCCGCCAGAGCATCGACAATGTATGCCTGCTCCGGGCTAGCCATCTGGATTAGGCAAAGCTGCGGCCAAAATGTCGTTTCCCGGAGGAATTCGGTGTCGATAGTGACAAAGTCCGAACGGGAAAGGAGTGCACAGGCTTCTTTGAGCCCTTCGCTGGAAACAATCATATTCATGGTATTGGTTCTATACTTGAGCTTGGCCCGATTGTCGCCCGAAAAACTTCACAGTTACACCGCGTATTTCGCTAATGGATAACGCGGGTAGGAGATAGCGTGATCTGTGGGCTTTAAAAGGCGGAGAAGGCCACTTCTGCGCTTTTTATGGAAAGAGTGCGTCGAAAATGCAATTTCGCTCGATTTTTCTATGGAAACTACGCTGATTTGAATAGCTCCCTTGACTTTAGCGTGACAACGTGGCTTTTCCAGCCAGCGCCTTTTATTTAAGGCACCTTTTTCTACGAGTTTTATGACTATAAGAACTATGGCAGAGGACGCTATGCATCGATATCGAAGCAACACCTGTGGAGAGTTGCGCGAAACCCACGTGGGAGAAACGGTTCGCCTGTCCGGTTGGGTACACCGTGTACGCGATCACGGCGGTCTGTTGTTCATCGACCTGCGCGATCATTATGGCATTACGCAGTGTGTGGTTGATCCGGATTCTGCAGCGTTCAAGCTTGCTGAAACAGTTCGTTCCGAATGGTGTATCCGCATCGACGGCGAAGTAAAGAAGCGCACCGAAGAGACATCCAACGCAAACCTTCCTACCGGCGCGATTGAAGTGTTCATTCGCGATATGGAAGTGCTTGGTTCTTCTCTCGAGTTGCCTCTTCCTGTGTTTGGTGAGCTGGAATACCCAGAAGACACCCGTCTGAAGTACCGCTTCCTCGACCTGCGCCGCGAAACGCTGCACAAGAACCTGATGACCCGTACCAAGATCATCAGTTCTATGCGTCGCCGCATGAACGACGCTGCGTTCAACGAGTTCCAGACCCCGATCCTGACTGCATCTTCTCCTGAAGGTGCACGCGACTTCCTGGTTCCTTCCCGTATCCATCCGGGCAAGTTCTACGCTCTGCCGCAGGCACCACAGCAGTTCAAGCAGCTGCTCATGATGTCCGGTTTTGACCGTTACTTCCAGATCGCACCATGCTTCCGCGATGAAGACCCTCGCGCAGACCGTCTGCCGGGTGAATTCTACCAGCTGGACGTTGAAATGAGCTTCGTGACTCAGGAAGACGTTCTGGAAACTATGGAGCCAGTGATCCGCGGTATCTTCGAAGAGTTTGCTGAAGGTAAGCCTGTTACTCAGGAATTCCCTCGCATTCCTTACGCAGAATCCATCCGCAAATACGGCTCTGACAAGCCTGACCTTCGTAACCCGATCGAAATGCAGGAAGTGACTGAACACTTCGCCGGTTCCGGCTTCAAAGTGTTCGCACGCATGATCGAGAACGATCCAAAGGTTCAGGTTTGGGCAATTCCTGCTCCAACCGGTGGTTCGCGTGCATTCTGTGACCGTATGAACTCCTGGGCTCAGAGCGAAGGTCAGCCTGGCCTTGGCTACATCTTCTTCCGTAAGGAAGGCGAAGTGCTTGAAGGCGCTGGTCCTATTGCGAAGAACATCGGCGCAGAACGTACTGAAGCAATCCGCACCCAGCTTGGTCTGGATGAAGGCGATGCAGTATTCTTTGCAGCAGGTGATCCGAAGAAGTTTGCAGACTTTGCAGGTAAGGCACGTACCCGCGCGGGTGAAGAGCTGAACCTCATCGACGAAGACCGCTTTGCACTTTGCTGGATCGTTGACTTCCCAATGTACGAATGGGACGAAGAGAACAAGAAGGTCGACTTCTCTCACAACCCGTTCTCCATGCCAGAAGGCGGCCTTGAAGGTCTGGAAAACACCGATCCTCTGGAACTGAACGCAGCCCAGTACGACGTTGTTTGTAACGGCTATGAAATCGGCTCCGGTGCTATCCGTAACCATCAGGTAGAGGTCATGAAAAAGGCCTTCGCTATTGCTGGTTACGACGAGAAAACTCTCGAAGAGCGTTTCGGCGGTATGATGCGCGCATTCCAGTACGGCGCACCTCCACACGGTGGTATGGCTGCTGGTGTAGACCGTATCGTTATGTTGCTGGTTGGCGCTAAGAACCTGCGCGAAGTGACCCTGTTCCCAATGAACCAGCAGGCACAGGATCTGCTGATGGGCGCTCCAAGCGAAGTGTTCCCAGCTCAGCTGCGTGACCTTCACATTCGCCTCAACCTGCCACAGAGCTAATCCTTAGCTTTTCAGGTAGAGACGGATTGCGTCTGTAAGAAAATACTAGGAAGGCGGTCGTAAGCTCTACGATCGCCTTTTTTTGTGATAATAGGTCGCGCAACGTGCCGAATGACCGAGGTTCAATTTGTTCAAGTCGCTAAAAAAGAAGTTGTTTGCTGATCCCGAAAGCGCAGCTTCGCTGATCCGAAGGTTGCTGAAGGAAAACTTCAAATCCTACCGATCCCAGTATGCCATCGCATTCTTGCTCATGGCAGTTGCAGCAGCAGCTGGTGCGGGTTCTGCCGCTATCATGAAAGACGTGATCAACGAGATCTTCATCGACCGTAACCAGACGATGGTCTACGTGATTTCGGCGACTGTTGTTACGATTTTCGTTATTCGTGGCTTGGCGACCTACGGTCAGCAAGTGGTTCTGAGCCGCATTGGTAACTCCATTGTCGCCGGCTTGCAGGAGCGAATGTACCAGAAGGTGACACGTCTGGGCGTGCGCTATTTCGACCATACCTCCTTTGGTGATCTGGCGACCCGTTTCGGTCACAACACGACGTCTGCCCGTCAGGTCATGGATATGATCATTCTGGCCGCTGGTCGCGACTTGATGTCGGTAATCGGCCTCGTTTCTGTGATGGTTTATCAGAACCCGCTTTTGAGCCTGATTTCCATGACCATCATGCCGCCAGCGGTTTTTGTGGTCTCCAAGCTCGTCAAGCGCGTGCGCAAGATTGCAAAGTCACAGTTCGTCTCCCAAACGAAAATCCTGTCGATCGTGAAAGAAACCGCGATTGGTATTCGTGTGGTCAAGTCCTTCCGCTACGAACCGGAAATGGCAGGTTCCATGAGTACGGCGGTTCGTGAGGTAGAGCAGCAGTCCAACAAGATCGCAAAGCTGACAGCTCGCACATCACCTTTGATGGAAACGCTTGGCGGCATCGCAATCGCGATGATCATCCTTTATGGCGGCTACAGCGTTATTTCTCTTGGGCAGGACCCAGGAGCATTCTTTGCATTCATTACGGCTTTGCTTCTTGCTTATGATCCGATCAAGCGCCTTGCTCGTCTTCAGGTCAACTTGAACTCGGCACTTGTTGGTGTGCGTTTGATGTACGAACTGCTCGATATGGATGAAGCAAAGGGCGGCGAAGCAGGTCTTAAAGAGCTTGAAGTTTCCAAGGGTGAGGTCAAACTGGATAACGTTGTGTTCCAGTATGGCGAAACGCCTGCCTTGGATGGCCTGTCCATGACCGCGCAGGCTGGTAAGGTAACTGCACTGGTTGGGTCTTCTGGTGCCGGTAAGTCCACCGTCTTCGCTATGATCGAGCGTTTCTACGAGCCGCAGTCCGGCGCTATCTTCATTGACGGCCAGCCGATTTGCGAAGCCTCTGTGGAATCCCTTCGTTCCAGTATTGCTATCGTTACGCAGGATACGTTCCTGTTTGATCGCAGTGTTCGCGAAAACATTGCCATTGGCCGCCCAGATGCCAGTGAAGACGAAATCATCGAAGCTGCAAAGAATGCCAACGCCCACGCCTTCATTGAAGGCTTGGATAATGGCTACGATACAATGGTAGGCGAGGGCGGCGGCCGTCTTTCAGGTGGTCAACGTCAGCGTATTGCCATTGCCCGTGCAATGCTTTCTAACGCACCGATTTTGTTGCTGGATGAGGCGACATCGGCTCTGGATGCAGAGTCTGAAAGCAAAGTTCAGTCTGCACTGGCGCGTTTGATGGAAGACCGGACGACAATCGTTATTGCCCATCGGCTTTCAACTGTTCGAAATGCAGATGTTATCCATGTCCTTGATGCCGGTAAGCTGCTTGAAAGCGGCAACCACAATGAGCTTTACAAGATGGATGGCTTCTATCGCAGGCTATGCGAACTGCAGTTCACTGAAGGTTCTGACTAGAGCTCAAAAGAAAAGGCCCCTCCAGTTTGAGGGGCCTTTTTTGTATCTCGGATATGCGAAGTGAAATGATTAGTTGCTGCGCTGTGTGACCGGAGCAGAAGCAGCTGGCTCTACCGGCTCGCCATTTACTTCCATAGAGACATTCAGCAAGCGGCCCATCATCTTAGGCGCGAACGCGATGCCCATGAATAGTTTCACGATGCTTTCTTCAGGGTCTGCTCGCACTGTCATGGTTTCCGGAGAACGGAGGAACTTCTGAATGCCGGTTGCAAGAAGAAGCTTCAACTCAGGGTCTTTGATCTCAGGAAGGAAGATCGAAGGATTAGCTGTCAGCTGCTCGGTGATCGCTTCCTCAGGAATGCCGGTTTCCTTTGACATCTGCTTTAGAATGTTTGGTGCTGCGCCCCAGTCTTCGTAGGTGACCGCTGCATTGTTGATGATGATAGAATCTGTAAACTCCAGCGGGTTTGGTGTCTTACCCATTTTCGTTGCAGCTTCGTAATCCTCGATCAGTTCAGCAGTGATGCCGCTCGCCATACCGTTGGCGTTCACAGAAAACATGTCGTCAACGATGAGTTGGAGGTAGTTGATATCCAGTAGGCCGGAAACAAGGTTCCAGCTGACTTTACTATCAACCGAGAAGGAGAGCGTTTCAGCTTCTGGGTTGAGGAATGTCATGCTGTCGGCATGCTCATCAGTTACGGGAAACTCAACGCTTTCCATTGTGAAGGCGAGATCGAATACGTCCTCGTTGCTCATGGCATCAAATGCAAGGCTAATGCTTTTGAGCGAAGATGTGATGCCTTCTGACGGGTCCTCGTAATTCAAGTTTTGAAACTGGACCAGCGTAAAAGGTAGTTCTTTCAAAGCCTCGGAAATGGTCATTTCCTTGACTTCCTCGGGCACATAGAAATCGTGAATTTCCAGCTTGTCGAAAGTCAGCTTTGTTTCATCGTCATAAAACTTCGCATCGTTGATTTTGATAATATCGATGCGTGTTTCGCCTACGACATCATTGTGAAAACCTTGGAACTCCATTGTACCTGTTTCCAAAAACAGGTTTGGATCCTCAATCGGTGAGGGGCGCATAACAAGGTCATGGACAATAAGGCTGTCGGAGGTCTCTTCGATCTCACCGAATTCCTCGATGTCAATTCCGCTTCCTTCAAACAAATTCATGTAGCTTTGCGGAAGTTGTTGTTTTTCAGTGTTCTGGGCAAGTGTTAGCCCAGTCATTGCAATGAATGCTGCAAATGCATATGCGAGCAATTTGCTAAATTTTACGCTGCTCTTAGCGGACACGGTAATACTCTTTCCTTTTTATGAATGGATAGGACATTGACCGGCGATCATTCAGCTTCGCCCGTTCTTGTTATTGGTTAAGCTTTGGCAAACAAACCTAACGCCGCGCAGCCTATCACAAACATGGTCCGCTCGTTATCCGTTCGTCGTAACGAGCTGGATAATAGCGGTAGATTTCTGGTGGTAATACGAAGTTTTGCAATTTCTTTACCTAGTTAATTGATAAAAATACGTATCCATAAAGCTGGGAGTTTTGCCGCCCGTGTCGCGCCGTTACATGATCTTTATCCGGACGATCGCTCTGGCGCTTCTCGTGTCGTTGGGGCCGCTGCTCGTAACGAATCTCGTACTTGAGAACTATGCCGAGCAACGGGCTCGAGCAGAAATGCAATCCATCGCAAAGCGCTATATTTCGCAGGCTGAGCGCGCAATCACGCAGGTTGTCTCTGCTCTTCAAGAGCTGGACGAAAACAGCGTGAACTCCTGTAGCTGGCAAAACCGACGGGCCATGGGCAACGCAGTCGGCAGTAATGTCTTTGTACATTCATTGGGACTGGCAGATGAAGCTGGCGTTCCTATGTGTGCCGTTCCAGCGAAAGCGCTTTCGGGCAGAAATCTACTGCCTGCCTATTCCGTTGATAGTCCGCGTGTTGGGCTCGGTCTCATGGATCAGGACTTCAGGGGAGTTAAAGGAGCGCGTATTTCGTGGGCCGTAGATAACGGATGGCGGCTGTTTGCCGAGATCTCTCCGCTTGTGATGGATTTGGAACCGGGCCCGGAATACCTCAGGAAAGCCAGCAATTTGCAGGTTCGTCTGGGCGCCGATGCTTTGTGGGTTCACACAAGCGTAAATTCTATGCCAGTTGCAGATGGAAGTGATGGGCCATTGTCGCTTACGCTGCGCTCGTCGCTTTATCCGATTTCCGCAAAGATAGAGAGTGATCGAGAGGCCATTCTGGAGCTGGTCTACGAGCTCAAAATCGTTGCGGCTATCGCCTGTGCTAGTGGTGCCATTTTTCTTGTGATGGTGGGCGTTTGGTTCTCTTGGCGGCCTGATAGCGAAGCAGAAGACGAATTTATAGCCGCCATTCGCAACAACGAGTTCATACCGTATTATCAGCCCGTTGTTGACATCTCGACCGGCGAGTTACTCGGCTGTGAAGTTTTGATGCGCTGGCAACAGCCCAATGGGGTGATGATACCACCGGGCAAATTTATGCCTTACGCAGAAGCGACTGGTCACATATTTGAGATGACACGCCGTTTGATGGTACAGACCATTGATGAGGTGGGCGATCTTTATTCCAGAAACCCTAAGCTGAAGCTTTCCATCAACCTCTTTGCCGGCCACTTTAACAACCGCGAGATTATTCGCGATATCAAAGAGATATATGGAGCCTCCCAAATACCTCTTTCCCAGATCGTGCTTGAGGTGACAGAGCGCCAACCGCTTCAAAACGTCGATCTGGCGCGTAAAATCATTGCCGAACTTCAGTCTATGGAAGTACGCGTTGCTCTTGATGATGTAGGTACGGGCCACGGCGGTTTGGCTTACCTGCAAAAGCTCGGGGTCGATATCGTAAAGATCGACCGTATGTTCGTGGACCCGCTTGGGACGGACCAGAGTGCTTCCAGTATTGCCGTATCGATTGTGGAACTGGCAGATAATCTCAATATGGGCATCATAGCTGAGGGCGTGGAAACCTATACGCAAATGAAAGCTCTTGAAAAGCTGGGTGTTAGCGAAGCTCAAGGTTACCTGTTCGCAAAGCCATTACCGGTAGATGATTATCTGCTTCTTGCTCATCAAATAGAGACGGGGACCTATAATCCTGTTGGGGCGGTACTTGAGAAGCAGCTTGCTTTGGAAGCAGAGCGCCTTGCAGCAGAAGAAGGTGGGGCAAATGAAGATCAGTCTCAACCCGCTGCCTAATTAAGAAACATCGCTTAGACCCGCTCGTGATTTGGTGGCGAAGCTGTCACTCGATAAGCATGAAATGCGGCTGCGGTGATAACCTTATATTATTCCATAATCAAATAGAGCGTTGTTCTCGTACTAATGCAGGATATTTGAACGTGTTAGGTCTATTGGATCACCGTGGATTGCTTTCATGGAAAGTGGTGAGGTGCGGCACAATGCTTATTGTATTATCTCGCATGTGTAAGTACCTAGGTTTGTGTTTGCGTGGATTCGAGCCTGCCTGATTAAGAGACGCTGCATTCAGCGTCCTCTACGTTCTAAGGATTGTTCCTCTTGTGGAATAGGTTTTTACTTCCGCGCAAATTTGATCTGCTGTGGGCCTTAGCTCGGTTCAATTTCTACGCTAAAACTGTAGCAGCTAGAATGTTTCGTTCCGATGGAGTTGGATAGTCATATGAATGTGGTGATGAAAGGTGAAGAGCTGATGGAGGCACTTCCGGCAAACGTGTTTGCAGAGAAGGTGACTGAGGTTCAACATTACACGGACCGTCTGTTCCGGTTTCGTATCACCCGTCCGGCTAGTTTCCGTTTCCGCTCTGGCGAATTCGTCATGATTGGCCTTATGGTTGATGGCAAGCCAATCTACCGTGCCTATTCAATTGCCAGCCCTTCTTGGGATGAGGAAATCGAGTTCTTCTCTATCAAGGTACCGGGTGGCCCGCTCACTCAGCATCTCCAGAAGATTGAAATCGGCGACGTCATTTTGATGAAGAAGAAGCCTACCGGAACGCTCGTCAATGATGCTCTCATTCCTGGTAAGCGGCTCTACATGTTCTCTACCGGCACCGGTATTGCTCCGTTTGCCAGCATTATTCGCGATCCAGAGACCTATGAAAAGTTCGAGGATGTCATCCTCACTCATACTTGCCGTGAGGTTTCTGAGTTGAAGTACGGTCAGGATCTTGTGGCACAGATCAAGGATGATCCGCTAATCGGCGAAATGGCAGAGGGTAAACTGCGTTTGTTCAACTCCGTTACCCGTGATGATTTTCCTATCAAGGGACGGATTACCGATCTGATCGAGAACGGTAAGCTTTTTGAGGAACTTGGCGTACCCCCGCTCGACCCTGCTGTAGATCGCGGCATGATTTGTGGTTCCATGGAGATGATCCGTGATACCAAGATTTTGCTGGAAGAGCGCGGCCTGACAGAAGGCGCAAACAACCGTCCGGCAGAGTTTGTGGTTGAAAGGGCTTTTGTGGGCTAGGGGCCTGCTGCCACTTCCTTTATTAAAGCCTATCGGTTTTTCATTTGAACGGGGCGCTGCGTGCTAGAAGAAAAGGTATTGAACTATCTTAAGAACGCCGCAGCGTACTACCTCTCACGATATCCCTCCACACAGCAAAACCTATCTCGTGTTCTCACCCGCAAATTGAAAAAGCGTATGCAAGAGCGTGAGTGGGAACTGGATGATCCATCTGCTCTGATAGAGCAGGTGGTTTTGTGGTGTTCAGAGCATGGTTTTGTTGATGATGAAGCTTATTGCCAGTCTCGCATTCGGGTTGGTCAGACCAAGGGAAAGTCTCAAGCGCGTCTATCGCAGGAACTTGTTTTCAAAGGTGCGGACAAGGACGTGGTCAGCAGTGCCCTTGAAGAGAGTGAGCACGACGATCAAAAGGCCGCGCTTTACTATGCCCGCAGGCGGGGACTAGGTCCATTTGCCCGCAAGGATCGGGAAGAAAAGCACGACAAGCATCTTGCCAGTCTCTTAAGAGCCGGTTTTTCCTATAGTCTTGCTAAACAGACACTAGAGTACAGCTTTGATGAAGCTCAGGATATTCTTCTAGGTTTTCCAGCTGATTAATACTGCATTTAAAAAGTCAGAAGTTGTCCTGTGATTGTCGTTTGTTAGATTTTTATGCTCTGATAATGTAATGTGAACTGAAATTACCCCGTTTAGAAGGGTGAATATGTTCGTATCTTCTGTGAAAACCTTTCCTTTGCGCTCTGCTGTGTTCGGCTCTATTTCGGCATTTGCTGCTCTATTCCTCGCTGGCGGATACGTCTTTGCTCAGCAAAATAGCCAGCCCATAGATAGTGCTCCGAATGTGGAAGCTCCCGCTGAAGAATTGGTTGTTGAGACCCCGCAGGATCGGTCGGGTACCTGCGAAACTATTCTAGAAGATTTCGCCAAACCTCTATCTCCCAAAAACTGGCTAACCAAGCGCATGGTGCCAAAGGAAGACTTTACTCTGCAAGGCATCAACGTACGTGAGGGCGGGCAGGCGCTTGCTATCAGTATCACTGGTGATGATATTGTTGATGCGGAGGGAAAGCTTAAACACGAGATTTGGGAGGCGAACGAGAAGCGTTGCAACTTCGGAGATGAGGTTTGGTATTCCTTCAGCTTCCTCATCAAAGGAACGGTTTGGCGAAGCGGTAGTACGCGCTGGGTCATCGGCCAGTGGAAAGAGGAGTCCGGCGGTAGTCCGTTCCTTGCGCAGCGCTATGACAATGGCGTTTTTCACATCACCGTTCAGCACAATGATAAACGTCTTCTGGTTGCCAAGTCCGATGGTGACCAGTATCTCGACTTCGATCGTTTTTCTAATGAAATGAAGCAGTTACTTCTGCTTGATGACTACGGCTTCCGCAAAAAAGAAGACGCTTCCATTTCCTATGAGGATTATTTGGACCAACAGCTTCGCCGCTCCGAGTTTAACAAGGCGATTCAAACGCAGAACGTCAAAGCCTTCCCGTTTTTGACTGACAAAGAAAAATATAGTCAGGACCCTGACGTAAAGATTGAAATATCGGCCAATCCCAACTTGCCGGATCCATCAAAGGGATGGGTTGATATGCGCTATCGTATCAAAGGCGATCGGAAAGGCGGTGCTCTCATTGAAATATGGGCCAATGGAAACTTTATCGCCCGCGTTACAGGGTCTGTCGGCAATGATGATTTCACCGGCCCAACACAATATTTCAAGTTCGGGCACTATCGCGACCCTGACCGCAAAGATCTGGATTCTGTCGTTTATCTGGACCGCTTCAAGCGAGGGCCGAAGCGGTCCGATGTCGATTGATATGCTTTAGAAGAGACCTTCGATGTTGCCGTTCGCATCAAGGCCGATGGTTTCGGCTGCAGGATGACGTGGCAAACCTGGCATGGTCAAAACTTCACCAGTCAGCACTACGATGAATCCAGCACCTGCACAAAGGCGGACACTGCGAATATCAAGCGTATGACCCGTTGGTGCACCATAGGCCTTCTGATCGGTAGAGAAGGAATATGGTGTCTTGGCAATACATACTGGTAGGTGGCCGTAGCCTTCAGCTTCCCATTTTTTTAGCTGGGATTTGACCGATGGCGCAGCAGTGATCTCATCGGCGCGGTAAATGCGCGTCGCGATTGTCTTCACTTTTTCAAGGATAGGGAGGTCATCTCGGTAAAGCGGTGCGAACTGCGCCTGAGTGCTTTCCAGCAGCGTTGTAACGTGGCGAGCCAGATCAAGTGCGCCCTCTGAGCCTTTGGCCCAATGTTCGCAGATGATGGTTTCAACGCCCAGTTCGCGGGTGATTTCCTGCAGAGCCTGCATTTCCTCAGCACTATCGCCGGAGAAGCGGTTGAGAGCCACAACAACAGGAAGACCGAACTGCTTAACGTTCAGGATATGGCGAGCAAGGTTTGCGCTGCCTTTCTTCAAGGCTTCTACATCGGTGTTGCCAAGGTCAGCTTTTGCGACACCACCGTGCATTTTTAGCGCACGAATTGTTGCGACCAGCACCACGGCATCAGGGGTAAGGCCTGCCTGACGGCATTTGATGTCGAAGAATTTTTCAGCGCCAAGGTCCGCGCCAAAACCTGCTTCTGTAACAGTGAAGTCAGAGGTGCGCAGCGCAGTTTTGGTTGCAATTACTGAGTTACAGCCATGCGCGATGTTGGCGAACGGGCCACCGTGAATGAGAGCAGGGTTGTTTTCCAGTGTCTGTACAAGGTTTGGCTGGAATGCCTCTTTAAGCAGCACAGCCATAGCGCCATCTGCTTTCAGGTCCTTACAAGTCACAGCGGTTTTATCGTGCTTGTAGGCAATAACGATTTTGCCGAGGCGCTCTTGAAGGTCTTCAAGGCTTTCTGCAAGGCACAGGATCGCCATTACTTCGGAGGCAACTGTGATATCGAAGCCGGATTCAGTCGGGTAGCCGTTGGTTACGCCGCCCAGACCAGTTGTGATTGAGCGCAATGCGCGATCGTTCATATCAACCACACGGCGCCATACAATGCGGCGCTGATCAATACCGAGTTCGTTACCCCAGTAGATATGGTTGTCGATCATCGCGCTGAGAAGGTTATGCGCTGCTGTGATGGCGTGAAGGTCTCCGGTGAAGTGAAGATTGATATCTTCCATCGGTACGACCTGTGCATGGCCGCCGCCAGCTGCGCCGCCTTTCATGCCAAAGCATGGACCAAGAGATGGTTCGCGCAGGCAGATGGTTGTCTTCTTGCCAAGCTTGTTCATGGCATCGCCAAGACCAACGGTCGTGGTGGTTTTCCCTTCGCCGGCAGCCGTCGGAGAAATAGCGGTCACCAACACCAGCTTTCCAAAAGGCTTATCAGAGAGGCTCGCTACATAATCATTAGCGATTTTTGCCTTGGAGCGTCCATAAGGCTCCAGAGCAGAGGCTGGAATATCCAGCTTTGCGGCAATCTCTTCCATTGGTCGAAGGGTGGCGGCACGGGCAATTTCAATATCGCTCATTCACTAGTTCCGGCTTTGTGTCGGTTTGGGTCAGTCGCATTCTTACGGTGATAGCGACGATCTAGATATGACGCATCTATAGTGAGAGCGGAAAAGAACACAAGAATTGGGTTAAGGTTTTACAGTTTCTCTTTTTAAGAGTGGATGAGATACTCTCAAAAATCTATTTGTAACGGTGGGTAGACGCTGCGTAGAAAGTGGTTCTAGTTGTCTTGCTGCACGCAATAGGATAGCTGTCGAATCCTGCGCATTTTAGGATTGTAATCCCATGTATATTTATGAGAGCGCCGCGTTGCTCACTGCGTTCTGCTGGGCAATCGGGGGCATGATTTCCTCTCGGCCTGCCGGTTATCTCGGTGCAATCGGCTTCAACTGTCTGCGTATGTGGATGGTTACGGCTATGCTGGCGGTGTTTGCTACCATTGCCGGTCTTTGGGGTACGGTCGATGTTAGCTTGGCTACGCCGATTATCCTTTCCGGGTTTATCGGCATTTTCCTTGGCGATACCGCGCTCTTTTTGACCTTGAACCGCCTTGGGCCGCGCCGAACAGCGATCATCTATTCCATCAATGCGCCAATGACTGTGCTTTTGGGCTGGATGGTGCTGGATGAGGCGCTTTCCATGCAGGCGTTGCTTGGTATCCTCGTCGTCTTTTCCGGTGTTGTTCTGGCTATTGTGTTTGGTAAGCGCCGTGCGCAGCTTCACCATTGGGAAGCGGTAAAGGGGCCAATCTGGATTGGTCTCAGCTTTGGTTTTGTAGCCGCTCTATGTCAGGCTATCGGGTCCATTCTTATCCGCCCGGTTATGGATAGCGGTGCCGACCCAACTGCTGTTGCTGCTATGCGCTGTCTGATCGCTTCCATGTGTTTGACGATCATGATGCAGCTGCCGTGGGCTGCTATCAAAATGCAGAATAAGCCAACTCTGCGTACTCTTGGCCGTACAGCTCTTTCCGGTTTTGTGGGAATGGGCTTGGGTATGACGTTGTTCCTCTTTGCGCTTTCCGGCGGTGAGGTGGGCGTTATTACAACGCTTTCAGCAACAAGCCCTGTGCTGATGTTGCCAGTGTTGTGGCTGCTGACCAAAGAGACGCCGGCAGTAGGCGCATGGATTGGTGCGGCGCTTGTTGTTCTTGGCTGCGGTTTGATCTTTATGGATTAAACGAGCGTTCAACCGTGACAAATTTTAAGGCCCTCCAACGCGGTTGCAGGGCCTTTTTGTTTGTTTGGTGTGTTTAGGAAGAAATTCAAAAAACTATTTTATGTATTTGAATTATATGAATTTTCTGAAGAGT
>NZ_SMMA01000061.1:0-186360 GCF_009711345.1 Pseudovibrio flavus | reverse complement strand
GACTGCGTTCCTTCAATCAAAGCTTCAACCAAAAACATAAGAGCGATGGATGAATCCCATGCGGTTTGGGATTCGATATAGGCGCGGAAGGTGTGTTTGGCGTAACGCGATGCAGGCGATCCCCATTCGTCAGTCAGCAGAATGATCTCGACATCCTTTTCACTCGCAAGCTCTGCAAATTTCAAAATGTCGTGCTCGTATCTGCGGATATCGAAGATCACCAGCGTGTCGCCAGCTTTCATATTCAGAAGATAGTGAGGCCATGTGTTTGCATTGGATGCTATGGCTGTTACGTTGCCACGAATGACCTGCATATGGGTGAAGAAGTAGTCAGCCAAAGCGCGTGTAATACGTCCGCCCATAATGTGCAGAGGACGGTCAGTGGCTGCCAAAATTATGAGCGCTTCATCAAATCCGTGCGGATCAACTTGTCCTAAAGTCTGTTGAAGGTTGTCCATTGCAGAGGCGGCGAAGCGATTGAGAATGTGCGTCGGCGGCGCATCTGCGGCCCATTTATCCCGCTTGGTGATTGGGTTAGAGATGGTCTCTTCCAACTCGGCTCGTAGCGCTGCTTGCATCTGCGAAAAACCGGTGAAGCCGAGTTTGCGAGCAAGGCGTACTACAGTAGGCGTTGATACCCCTGAGGCAGTTGCGACCTCGGCAATCGTTCCCAATCCGCTCATTGGGTAGTTTTCCAACAATGAATTAGCCAGTTGTCGCTCGGCTCGGGTGAGGGCGTCAAACTGTGCCTTCAAGCGTTCTTGTACGCGGGGCTGTTCCGACTGACGCTCGTTCACCTTTAGAATCTCCATAAGGGTAATTGCCTAGATTTTGCTCTTTGTGTAATATCCGTTACAGAATATGATTGTCACTAATAAAAATTACAGAAACGGGCAATGCGGATTATAACGAGCAATTAGAGGGGCGCCCGCGTTTTTGCTGGCATAAAACCTGATGGAATTTGAGGGGGCGACTGTCGGGATTACGAATCCTGAAGGACAGTCAGAAATTGTTCTGGTGTGTGAGCATGCATCTTCGCACATACCGCCGGAATACAAAGATTTGGGCCTAGGCAGCGAAGCGCGGCTAAGTCACATCGCTTGGGATCCGGGCGCGCGGCTTCTTGCTGAGCGCTTGAGTGCGCTACTTGATGCGACGTTGATAACGCAGGAGGCCTCACGCCTTTTGTACGACTGCAACCGTCCGCCTGAAGACGCAACTGCAGTGCCTGCCACTAGTGAAATCTTCGCGGTTCCCGGAAATGCGGAGTTAAGTGAAGAGGCTCGGGCTGAACGTGTTACGCATTTTTATGAGCCGTTCCGTGATGGGCTGCGCCAACTCGTTCGCGGGCGTTTGGCAGATAGCCGTACGCCAATCATCGTGACCATCCATAGCTTTACACCGGTTTACAAAGGTGAGCCACGCAGTGTCGAGGTTGGTGTGCTGCATGATCGCGATAGCCGCTTGGCTGATCGGATGTTGGAGTTGGCTGAAGGAACACCTGATTACGATGTTCAGCGAAACGAGCCTTACGGTCCCCAGCACGGCGTGACTCATACGCTAAAAGCGCATGCGCTTCCTTTTGGGCTTCTCAACGTGATGATTGAGGTTCGTAACGACCTCATCGCGGATGAGGGCGGGGTGGAACGGGCGGCGCAGTTCTTGGCTGAAAACATTAAAGCGGCTTTGGCCGTTTCACCTGCGGAGGGATAGGGCATGCCTTCAGCAATCAGGAAATTTGTAAATGGCGTGGACTGGATCAACCGCATGGTTGGGTATCTGGCCATGTATCTCATCTTCGCGATGATGGGCATTTTGCTCTACGCCTCATTTAACAAGGCGTTCTTCCTTCCGCCGCTTTGGTCTTTGGAAATGGCGCAGTTCTTTATGACTGCCTACTACCTGCTCGGCGGGCCGTACTCCATGCAGCAGAATGGCCATGTACGGATGGATTTGTTCTATGGAGAATGGCGACCGCGCACGAAAGCGATTGTCGATAGCTTCACAATTCTGCTGCTGTTCTTCTATCTCGTTATGTTGCTGGTGGGCGGTATTTCAAGCGTTGAATACGCGCTGAAATACGGTGAGGAGAGCTATTCGGCATGGGCACCGAAAATGGCTCCGATCAAGATCATTATGTGCATCGGCATTGTTTTGATGCTGCTGCAAACCCTCGCCACTTTCTTCAAAAATATTTATGCCGCCTTTGGGGAGCCAGCCCATGAGCTATGAGCTGATCGCTGTTCTTATGTTCTCGTCAATGATGTTGATGTTGTTGACGGGACAACGGGTTTTTGCCGCCATTGGTGGTGTTGCGGTTATCGCAGCGCTGTTTATGTGGGGCGAGGGCGGCTCTGAAATGGCCTTTAGTGCGGCCATGAAACTAATGAAGTGGTATCCGCTTCTCACGCTGCCTCTGTTTATCTTCATGGGCTACATGCTCTCGGAATCCGGTATTGCGGAAGACCTATACCGTATGTTCCACGTCTGGATGGGCGGGCTAAATGGAGGTTTGGCCATAGGCACGGTAGGCCTTATGGTAATGGTTTCCGCCATGAACGGTCTCAGCGTTGCAGGTATGGCGATTGGTGCCACCATTGCACTGCCGGAACTGTTGCGCCGTGGCTATGACAAAGTGATGGTCACAGGCGTCATTCAGGCCGGTAGTTCCCTTGGTATTCTGGTGCCGCCAAGTGTGGTTCTGGTGCTTTACGGCATGATCGCTCGCCAGCCGGTTGGCAAGCTATGGCTTGCGGGTGTGTTTCCGGGCCTTTTGCTGGCTGGTTTGTTCATTGCCTACATCGTTATTCGCTGTCGCTTGCAGCCTCAAATGGGGCCGTCCCTTTCCGAGGAAGAGCGCGAAGAAATTACGTGGGCCGAGAAGATAAGCCTTCTTAGAGCTGGCATTCTGCCGCTACTGATCTTCTTTTCCATGACTGGCTTGTTCCTGATGGGTGTAACCAGCTTGGTGGAAAGTTCGGCCGTTGGTGCTCTTGCCGCCACCATTGCTGCGGCGATCAAAGGACGCCTGAACTTCAAGCTCATTCATACGACTGCGGAAAAAACGCTGACGATCTCCTGCATGTTCATGTGGATCATCCTTGCAGCGCTTTGCTTTGGTGCGGTGTTTGATGGTCTTGGCGCAGTGCGTGCGATTGAAGGTCTATTCGTTCAGGATCTTGGCCTTAGCCCTTGGGAAATTCTGCTTCTCATGCAGCTCACCTACATCATCATGGGCATGTTCCTTGATGACACCGCAATGCTGGTGATTGTGGCACCGCTTTATGTGCCGCTGGTGAAGGTGCTTGGCTTTGACCTTGTCTGGTACGGCGTCCTTTACACGATCACCTGTCAGATCGCCTACATGACACCGCCGTTCGGCTACAACCTCTTCCTCATGCGCGCCATGGCTCCGCCGGAAGTGTCTTTGAAAGACATTTACCGCTCCATCTGGCCGTTTGTGATGCTGATGGTGTTTGGTCTTGGCCTTGTGACTGCGTTCCCGCAGATCGCGCTCTGGCTACCTGAGCTTTACTACGCCCGCTAATTGCAGCGGGCGCCAACCTGAATACCGGCTGGGAAACCATAAAAATCGGTGTCCCGAACAATCCCGCCGGGAGGGACTATTTCAAACCTTTCATTAGGGGATGTTTTAAATGATTAAGACGAGACGTGAGTTTCTCAAGAAGGCTGGTGTAACAACCGTTGCAGCAGCTGGCGCTACCACTCTGGCCGCTCCTGCTGTTCACGCAGCCGGTCGTCCAATCAAGTGGCGTTTGCAGACATATGCTGGTGCTCCACTGGCAGCGCATGTGATCAAGCCATCTATCGACATGTTCAACAAGGCAGCAAACGGCGAGATGGAAATCGAGCTGTACTACGCTGACCAGCTGGTTCCAACCGGTGAGTTGTTCCGTGCAATGCAGCGCGGCACCATCGATGCGGTTCAGTCTGACGATGACTCCATCGCAGCTCCAGTAGACGTTTCCGTATTCGGCGGCTACTTCCCGTTTGCTTCCCGCTACAGCCTCGACGTGCCTGTCTTGTTCGAGCACTACGGCCTGCGCGAAATCTGGGAAGAAGCATACGACGAAGTCGAGAACGTTAAGTGGCTCTCCGCTGGTTCTTGGGATCCTTGTAACTTTGTGACTGTTGACCCGATCCGCTCTCTTGCGGACCTTAAGGGCAAGCGTATCTTTACCTTCCCGACTGCTGGTAAGTTCCTTGCACGCTTTGGCGTTGTGCCTGTCACCCTGCCTTGGGAAGACATTGAAGTTGCTATCCAGACCGGCGAGCTGGACGGTATTGCATGGGCTGGTGCGACTGAGGGTTACACCGTTGGTTGGGCAGATGTGACCAACTACTACCTCACCAACAACATCTCCGGCGCATGGGCTGGTTCCTACTTCGTGAACGAAGAGCGTTGGAACGAGCTGCCTGAGCACCTGCAGACCCTCTACAAGCTCTGCATCGACCAGTCCCACTACTACCGCCAGCACTGGTACTGGTGGGGTGAGGCGCACTACCGTACCTCCGGTGGCAAGCTGGAACTGACCACTATTCCTGAGCAGGAGTGGGCAACCATCGAAAAAGCGGCCAACGAGTTCTGGGACGAGATCGCGGAAAAAGGCGAGCGTAACGCACGCGTAGTCAAAATCCTTCGCGACTACCAGCAGACAATGAAGAACGCTGGTGCTCCTTACCGCTACGGCTAAGAAATTCGGACAATTGCGCACCCGTTCGTGGTGCTGCAAAAATACGTGTTTCTACAAAAAAGAGGAGGGCGCTCATGCCCTCCTTCCTTGATCTAAGAATTTGTTGGGGCAGGGCGTAAGCCCTCAAGAAACTAAAGAAAGAAGACGGTTCAACATGGCGGGTAAGTTGACCTTTGACGAGCTAAGGCAGGCGGTTGCAACGGGCGAGATTGACACAGTCATTGCTGCTCAGGTTGATATGCAGGGCCGTTTGATGGGCAAGCGCTTTCAGGCAGAGTACTTTGTAGAAAGCGCGTGGGAGGAGACCCATAGCTGTAACTACCTTCAGGCGACCGATATGGAGATGTCGACTGTAGATGGCTACAAGGCGACCAGCTGGTCTTCCGGTTATGGTGATTACACCATGAAGCCAGACCTTAGCACCATGCGCAGAGTTCCTTGGCTTGAAGGTACAGCTCTTGTTCTTTGTGATGTTGAAGATCACAGTACTCACGAAGCTGTTGCCCATTCGCCGCGTGCTGTGTTGAAGCGCCAGATCGCCCGCCTTGAAGCAATGGGCATGAAACCGTTTATGGCCAGCGAGCTTGAGTTCTTCCTTTTCAAGGAGAGCTATGAGCAGGCGCAGGCACAGGCGCACAACAACCTGTCTCCGGTTTCTGCCTATAACGAGGATTACCACATCTTCCAGACAACCAAGGAAGAAGTGGTTATGCGCGCGCTGCGCAACGGTTTGCAGGGTGCAGGTATCACCGTCGAGAACTCCAAGGGTGAGGCCGACGCTGGTCAGGAAGAAATCAACGTTCGTTATTCTGACGCGCTGACAATGGCGGATAATCACGTCATTATCAAAAACGCGACCAAAGAGATTGCGTGGCAGAAGGGCTATGCAGCAAGCTTCATGGCAAAGTGGAGTGATCGCGCTGCCGGGAGTTCCTCCCACATCCATCAGTCGCTGTGGTCAGGCAGTGGTGAGCCGCTGTTTTACGATGCCGATGATCGCTATGGCATGTCCAAGCTCATGAAGCACTACATGGCCGGTCTTTTGACCCACGCGAGCGACATCACCTACTTCCTTGCGCCAAACATCAATTCTTACAAGCGTTTTGCGGAAGGCACCTTTGCGCCAACCAAGGCGATCTGGTCCAAGGATAATCGCACGGCCGGTTACCGCGTTTGTGGTGACCGCACAAAGGCCGTTCGTGTCGAGTGCCGCGTTGGCGGCGCTGACCTCAACCCATACCTTGCAATGGCAGCACTTCTTGCAGCCGGCATCGACGGTATCGAGCGTGAGCTAACCCTTGAAGACGAGTTTGTGGGTGATGCTTATGGCGGCGGCGACATTCGCGAAGTGCCTAACACCCTTCGCTCTGCCGCTCGCTTGCTAGATCGCTCTTCCATGCTGCGCTCTGCAATGGGTGATGATGTGGTTGAGCATTACGTTCATGCTGCCAACTTCGAGCAGTCTGAATACGACCGAGCCGTGACCGACTGGGAGCGTCGTCGCGGTTTCGAGCGTTCATAAGAAGAAAATCTCTATTCCCAATAGGGCCTGCGCCGCAGGTCCTCTCCTTTTTCAGGTGAAACTATGAGTAGTGTTTTGAAGTGTATTTCGCCGATCGACGGCAGCGTTTTTGCAGAGCGCACCGTTGCATCGATGGAAGAGGCTAAGGCTGCCGTTAAAAAGGCACGCGCTGCACAAAAGGCATGGGCACGACGCCCACTTGCCGAACGTATCGAGCTTGTTCAGGCTGGCGTTGAGCGCGTTGGCGCGATGAACGACGATATCGTTCCTGAAATCGCCCGCATGATGGGCCGTCCTGTCCGCTATGGCGGCGAGTTTGGCGGCTTTAAACAGCGTGCGGATTACATGGCGTCTATCGCTGAAGAGTCCCTTGCTCCGTTCGTCGTTGAAAACAGCGATGCCTTCGAGCGCCGCATCCACCGCGTTCCTCACGGTCTGGTTCTGGTTATTGCGCCATGGAACTACCCGTACATGACTGCGATCAACACTGTTGCGCCTGCGCTGATTGCCGGTAATGCGGTAATCATCAAGCACGCTACCCAGACACTCGTTGTTGGCGAGCGCATGGTGAAAGCGTTTGTTGAAGCTGGCGTTCCTGAAGAAATCTTCCAGAACCTCTTCCTTGACCATCAGACTACATCCGCTCTGATTGAAGGCAACAACTTCGACTTCGTGAACTTCACCGGTTCTGTTGGTGGTGGCCGCGCTATTGAGCGTGCGGCTGCTGGTACTTTCACAGGCGTGGGTCTTGAGCTTGGCGGTAAAGACCCTGGCTACGTGATGGAAGACGCTGACGTTGATGCGGCTGCCGATACACTCGTTGACGGCGCTATGTTCAACTCCGGCCAGTGCTGCTGCGGTATTGAGCGCGTTTACGTTCACCGCTCTGTTTATGATGCGTTTGTCGAAAAGGCTGTTGCTATCGTTTCCGGTTACAAGCTGGGTAACCCGCTTGATGAAGAAACCACCATCGGCCCTATGGCGAACCAACGCTTTGCAGATGAAGTTCGTGCACAGGTGGCAGAGGCAGTAGAGCAGGGCGCAACTGCGCTTATCGACCCTGCGCTGTTCCCAGCGGACAATGGCGGCACCTATGTGATGCCGCAGATCCTCACCAATGTAACGCATGACATGCGCGTTATGCAGGATGAGAGCTTTGGTCCGATCTTCGGTATCATTCCGGTTGATAGCGACGAGGAAGCTATCGAGTTGATGAACGACAGTGTGTTTGGTTTGACTGCATCTTTGTGGACCAAAGACCCAGAGCGTGCTGCTCGTGTGGGAGAGCAGATTGAAACCGGCACCGTGTTTATGAACCGTGCTGACTACCTTGATCCGGCTCTGTGCTGGACCGGCTGCAAAGACACAGGCCGCGGCGGCGCTCTTTCTGTCATCGGTTTCCATAACCTGACCCGTCCGCAGTCCTTCCACTTCAAGAAAGCATAAGAAATGACGACTACTGCAAACTGGAGCTATCCGACACCGATCCGCTTTGGCGCAGGTCGCATTAAGGAGCTGCCGGAAGCGTGTGCGGCTGCGGGCATTAAGCGCCCGCTGCTGGTGACAGATCGTGGCCTTGGTCCACTGCCGGTAACCCAGCAGACGCTGGACATTCTTGAAGCTGCTGGCCTTGGCCGCGCAATGTTCTGCGAGGTTGATCCTAACCCAACTGACGTTAATCTTGACGCTGGTGTTGCTGCTTTTAAAGCAGGTGACCATGATGGTGTGATTGCATTTGGCGGCGGCTCAGGTCTCGACCTTGCTAAGCTGATTGCCTTCCAAGCCGGTCAAACCCGCCCTGTATGGGATTTCGAGGATATTGGCGACTGGTGGACCCGCGCCAACGCTGATGCGATCTGTCCTAACATTGCGGTGCCGACCACAGCTGGTACTGGTTCTGAAGTAGGCCGTGCAGGTGTTCTCACCAACTCCGAGACCCACGTTAAGAAGATCATCTTCCATCCGAAGATGCTTCCTTCTCAGGTCATTTGTGATCCTGAACTCACTGTGGGTATGCCGCAGATGATTACGGTTGGCACTGGTCTCGATGCGTTCATTCACTCGCTAGAGGCTTACTGCTCGCCGTTCTATCACCCGATGTCTCAGGGTATTGCGATTGAGGGCATGCGCTTGGTGCTCGAAAACCTTCCAAAGGTTGTTGCGAACCCGAACGACATTGAAGCGCGCGGTCATATGATGAGTGCAGCAGCGATGGGTGCTGTGGCTTTCCAGAAAGGTCTTGGCGGTATGCATGCGCTCTCTCATCCGGTCGGTGCCGTTTATAACACCCACCACGGTATGACGAACGCTGTTGTTATGCCTGCTGTACTTCGCTTCAACCGCGCAGCTATTGAGGAGCGCATCGAGAAGCTCTCTGCCTATCTCGGTATCGAAGGCGGTTTTGATGGCTTCTACGCAGCGGTGACCGGCCTTTGCAAGGAACTGGGTGTTCCTGAAAAGCTGAGTGCGCTTGGCGTGGATACGGAGAAGGTGGATCAGCTTGCCCAGATGGCTGTTGAAGACCCATCCGCAGGCGGTAACCCAGTTGAGCTAACTGTAGAGGCTGCAAAAGCTCTCTATCTGGAAACCATCTAGTTTCTGGCAGTTCAGTGATGCGTTCTTAAGATGGCGGGCTTCGGCTCGCCATTTTTCATTTATTTTTTTGTAAGAACGAGGCCAAACGCAAAAAATAACGCTATCCGTTAGGATGCGTTTGTCGAAGCGTGCAATTTTTGAAGAAGAGAATGGCACGCCCAAGGGGAATCGAACCCCTGTTTCCGCCGTGAAAGGGCGGCGTCCTAACCGCTAGACGATGGGCGCGCATTGTTCCAAGGCTATGATCTTTCAGCGACTTAGTCGCCGTCAGCGCCTCGGTGAAGCGGCTTATAGGGGCATTCTTGAAACCGTGCAATAGGGAAAATGCATTTTTCACAGCGCCGCGGAACTTTTTTCAAAAATGCATGGAAGTCGCTGGAAAATCGGGCAGTTAGGCGCTGGACGATAGGGGAAGAATGTTGTCCGCAGCAAAGTGGTTTCGAGGCTTGCCTCGGCTACGTTTCTCTCGTCCGCAATGCTGACTGAAGCAGGAGCTTAAACGCAAAAAATAACGCTATCCGTTAGGATGCGTTTGTCGAAGCGTGCAATTTTTGAAGAAGAGAATGGCACGCCCAAGGGGAATCGAACCCCTGTTTCCGCCGTGAAAGGGCGGCGTCCTAACCGCTAGACGATGGGCGCGCATTGTTCCAAGGCTATGATCTTTCAGCGACTTAGTCGCCGTCAGCGCCTCGGTGAAGCGGCTTATATGGGCATTCTTGAAACCGCGCAAGAGGAATTTTAAGAATTTTAACAGCTCCAAACTTTACGGGCCATTTTTAGCGGTTCGGGTGTGGAGAAAATGGTCACTCCACACCCGATTGTTGTTACCAGCTGCCAGTGTTTGGCATGGAAGCCCAAGGCTCCTGAGGTTCCTTTGCGCCGCCTTTTTGGAGCAGTTCGATAGAGATGCCATCAGGGGAGCGAACAAAAGCCATGCGGCCGCAGCGCGGCGGGCGGTTGATGACAACGCCTGCGTTCTGAAGGCTCTCACACAGACCGTAGATGTCGTCTACCTCATAGGCGAGGTGACCAAAGTTACGGCCGCCCTCATAGTCTTCTGGATCCCAGTTATAGGTGAGTTCCAGAGCAGGGGCGGAGCCTGCCTTTACAGCTTCTACGTCCTCAGCAGCTGCAAGGAATACGAGCGTAAAGCGGCCTTGCTCACTCTCATGGCGGCGCACTTCCTGCAGGCCAAATTTGTTGCAATAGAAATCGAGGGATTCATCAAGATCTTTAACGCGAACCATTGTGTGGAGATATCGCATGGGGCCTCCTCCGGCATTTAACAATAAAACAGGGGCGCATCTTTTCTTGAATTGCCCTTGGCCGCAAGTGGCCTGCCAGCTCTTTTTACGACAAACGATACAACTGCATGTTGTCCTGCTTCGCCTGACGTTTGGGCGTCATGATGCTGGATAATTGGAGACGTAAGGTCACCCTAGTAAAGATGGAGAGGGTTCAAAGTGCTTATATTGTTGTTTGGAGATCTTAAAACATACTGGATGTTGCGTCTTTAATAGTGCCGTGAAGGAAATGAGTGGGGGATGAATTAAGATTTTTTTAAGTTTCAACTGGAGGGCGAGTGGGGTCCTGATATTCTGCTTTTACGGAATCAATTGAAAGTTTTGTGAGGTCAGAACTTCAGCGGTTTCTAAGCGGCGAGTGAATACGGGGCATTTCTCATGGTTGTTAAAACGGCGCCAGAGCTGTTTCCTGTTGAGGATCTGGCAGATGACGTTTCTATGGACGTTCTCGAAATTGCGGGAACGATCAAATGGTTTGACATCGGCAAGGGCTTTGGCTTCATCGAACCTGAAAATGGCATGCCAGACGTGCTTTTGCATGTTACGTGCCTTCGCAGGGACGGCTATCAGACGGCCTATGAGGGGGCTCGGGTTGTCTGTGAGGTTTTGAACAGACCAAGGGGCTTACAGGCGCTCCGCATTCTCTCGATGGACGAGTCCAGCGCCGTTCATCCTTCCCAGCTTCCGCCATCGCGCACCCATGTGCAGGTCGTTCCTGAAGGTGGCTTTGAAGAGGCAGAAGTAAAGTGGTTCAACCGTGTTAAAGGCTTCGGGTTCCTGACGCGCGGTGAAGGCACTGAAGACATTTTCATCCATATGGAGACTTTGCGTCGCTTTGGCATTACCGAGCTACGCCCTGGCCAGCGGGTTATGGTTCGCTTTGGCAATGGTCCTAAAGGGAAAATGGCTGCAGAGGTGCGCCCGCTCGGTGGTGGTACTCATATCCCTTCCTCCCACTAGAAAGACTGTGGGCCACATCTTGCAGTTTTGAAGAACCTGTGTAGGGTTCTTCCCGTTGAGTTAGGGAACGGGAAATGTGAGATGCGGTATGTGCTCGGTCTACTGGCCATTTTAGCAGTTGGCTTATTGCCGCAGTATTTTGCTGTTGCGGATACTTTACCCATCGGACATGTCGATATTCAGCGCAGTGGCGGGACCTCTTCCTTCACAGTCGAGATTGCGGAAGATCGCGATAGCCGCGCCCAAGGCCTAATGCACCGCGAAGAGATGGCCGCTGATCACGGGATGCTGTTCGTGTTTGATTTGCCTTCCGAGCAGGTCTTCTGGATGAAGAATACGCCGCTTTCTTTGGACATTATTTTTATCTCTAAAGACCAGCGTATCATTCATATCGCGGAGAACACTACGCCGTTTTCTCTTGACGCTATCCCGTCTCACGGTAAGGCGCTTTATGTGCTGGAAGTGCTTGGCGGAACTGCTGAAAAGCTTGGTATATCAAAAGGCGACAGTGTTACGATCCGCCGATAAAAAAGAGCGCGCAGATGCTCCACACGCTCTTGCCGTTTAACTGTGCCTTGCCGCTGTTAAAGCGAATTGCGCAGAGAGAGTTTCTTTTCCCAGTTTAGCGCATGTTCAACGATCTTAGGCAGATTGTTGTATTCAGGCTTCCAGTCCAGCTCCGCGAGAATGCGCGTGTTTTGCGCTACAACCTTAGGGCTGTCACCGGCACGGCGAGGCTCTTCGCGGACCTCAAAATCAACGCCAGAGACCGCTTTAACAGCGTCGATTACCTGACGAACGGAGTATCCATCGCTGTAGCCAGCGTTCATGACAATGCTACCAGCACCGGTGCGCAGACGTTTTAGAGCGAGGTAGTGAGCGCTTGCTAGGTCCCAAACGTGGATGTAGTCGCGCAGGCCGGTTCCGTCCGGTGTGTCAAAGTCGGTACCAAAGATGCCAAGGTGACCGCGCTTACCAAGTGCTGCTTCACAGGCGACCTTGATGAGGTGCGTTGCGTTCTTGGTGGACTGGCCTGTTCTGCCCTTCGGGTCCGCGCCAGCCACGTTGAAATAACGCAAAGCTGTGTAGCGGAAGTTATGGGCGTTGGAGACGTCCGAAAGCATCAACTCTGTCATCAGCTTGGATGTGCCATACGGAGACAGTGGTTTGAGCGGCGCATTTTCGTCTACCGGTACAACTTCAGGATCGCCATAAACGGCTGCGGTAGACGAGAAGATGAACTTGTCAACGCCTGCGGTAACGCACGCCTCAATGAGGCTGCGCGACTTGGCAGTGTTGTTGAGATAGTACTTGAGTGGGTTTTCGACGGACTCTGGCACGATGATGGAGCCAGCGAAGTGAATGACTGCATCCACATCGTTTTCTTTGAAAATCTGCGCCAGAAGTTCCTGATCGCCAACATCGCCTTCGTAAACTTTTGCGCTGTCAGGAAGTGCCCATTGGAAGCCAGTGCTGAAGTCGTCGATGACCAAAAGGTCTTCGCCAGCTTCTTCCAAAAGCCAGCACATGTGACTGCCAATGTATCCTGCACCACCTGTTACCAGAACCGCCATAACTCGTCTCTTTCCCAGTGAAGCCTGCGTGGGCTTGTTTAATTTTCGTCTTTTGCCAGATTCGAGTGCTGTTTTACCGACTGAGCCTCGATGAAGACCCTTTTAACAAGGGGATGCTTATCCTTGATGATGGATTCAAGGGAAAAGATGGTTTCTTCCACCGCTCCGGCTGTCAATGCGTCCTCAAAGTCAAGGGAAACAGCCACAAGAATGTCGTTGGGGCCAATGTGAAGTGTGCGCACTTCATTGACGTTTGCGACCACTGAAGGGGCTGCCAGTACCTTTTTGAGCTGCTCTACCAACTCTGGAGAGGCGGACTCTCCAATCAAAAGACCTTTGGTCTCGTAAGCTAGCGCGACCGCAGTTAAGGCAAGAATAACACCGATGAGAACGGATGCTGCGCCGTCCAGCCATGGCAGTCCAAGGTACTGGACGCCTAAAAGGCCCGCGAACGCAACAATTAGGCCGAGCATGGCAGCGGTATCTTCAAAAAGCACTGTAAAAACAGTGGGGTCTTTGGAATCTCGTACAGCGCTTACAAATGACCGTCTGCCTTTCTGGCGCATGAATTCACGGTAGGCGACCATCCACGCCCATGCTTCGAACACCATGGCGAAACCAAGCACGATGTAGGCGATATAGGCGCTTTCCAGCGGGTGGGGGTGAAGGATCTTTTGAATGCCTTCATAGATGGAAATGCCCGCACCAACAGCAAAAATCAGAATTGCAACGACGAACGCCCAGAAATAGATTTCAGCGCCATAGCCAAAGGGGTGGCGGTCATCAGCTGGTTTCGATGCCCGCTTCATGCCATGAAGCAAGAGGCCCTGATTGCCGGTATCGACGAGGGAGTGGATGCCTTCTGAAAGCATTGCGGCGGAGCCGGTGTAGGCTGCGGCAGCAAACTTTGTAATCGCGATAAGTCCGTTTCCTGCCAGAGCTGCCAGAATGACTTTTTTGGAACCGTGTGCTGCCATCGTACCCCTCATGCAATGTTAGCGCGCAGGGCATAAAAATAGGCCCTATCAACAATCGTATGATGATAGGACCTAGCGTAAGTTTTTTATGGTTGCAACAATTTGCAGTATTTATATTTCAGGTTGCTATTAAGCTGCGTTGAGCTTGATGAGTTGGAATATACCGTCTGCAACAAACTGTACGGAAAGAGCTGCAAGCAAGACGCCGAAGAGGCGGGTTACGATCATCTGAGCTGTCTGTCCCATAACTTTCTCGATGCGATCTGCTGCCAGAAAAACAATAAAGCAACACAGAAGCACTGCAAAAAGTACGAGGAGCAGGGCGGTGATACCAGCTGCGCCTGGTGCTTGCTGTTGTAGCAAGATCAACGCACTGATGGTTGCGGGGCCAGAGATAAGTGGGATTGCCAGAGGAAAGACTGCGACGTGGGATAGGTCGTCGGTGCTGTCTGCGACCTTCTCTGCATTCTCCGCTTTACGCTTCTGGCGAAGCTCGAAAACCATTTCAACTGCAATGATGAAGAGCAGCAAGCCGCCGCCTACCTGAAAGGCTGGTTGGGAAATGCCCATAACCGCAAGCAGCTTTCCGCCAGCGATGAGGAACGCCAGCAAAATACCAGCCGAGATAGCAATCGCCTTGATAGCAATGCGCAAGCGCTGAGGGCCTGCCGCGCCAGCGGTTACAGCCAGAAACATCGGTGCAAGACCGATCGGATCGATGGTGACAAAAAGCATAGCGAACGCGTTGGCCACAAAGTCGGTCAGCATTGGGAAGTCTCACAAAATCGAAAGAGGGTCGGTTGGAACTAGGGGCTAACAGAACTGCCGGTTGAGAGCAAGGCGGGTCACTGCCTTGCGTTTGTTTCCTTTGAAACGGTCGGGAAGAGCGCTTACAAAGAAGTGGATAAATTGCGGTGGGTAAATCTCTTTGAGTTTTGAAGGGCCTAGCGGAAGTTATAAATTTGGAATTCCGCTTTGAATCGTATATAACAGTTTGAATTCTAAACGAGATTAATGAGAATAAATCCTTGACAGAGCAGGATACTGGCACCCCTTCTGGTGGGCTTCCAAGTGACATTCGTCCGGTCTCGATCACCGATGAAATGAAGCGCAGCTATCTCGACTACGCCATGAGCGTTATCGTTAGCCGTGCTTTGCCGGATGTTCGTGACGGTTTGAAACCCGTTCATCGTCGTATTTTGTATTCTATGTACGAGAACGGTTATGAGTGGAATAAGCCATACCGCAAATCTGCCCGTGTAGTCGGCGATGTGATGGGTAAATACCATCCCCATGGCGACAGTGCGATCTATGACGCTCTGGTTCGTATGGCGCAGGACTTCTCAATGCGTCTGCCGCTGGTAGATGGGCAGGGTAACTTCGGTTCGGTCGATGGCGACCCTGCTGCTGCAATGCGTTATACCGAGTGCCGTTTGGAGAAGGTTGCGCATACCCAGCTGTCGGACATCGATAAGAACACCGTTGATTTTCAGGAAAACTATGATGGGTCCGAGCAGGAGCCAATCGTTCTTCCTGCCCGCTATCCAAACCTTCTGGTGAATGGTGCGGGTGGTATTGCCGTTGGTATGGCAACCAATATTCCGCCTCACAATCTGGGTGAAGTGATCGACGGCACCATCGCTATGATGGAGCGTCCGGAAATCACTCTGCCAGAGCTAATGGAGATTATCCCGGGCCCGGATTTCCCGACCGGTGGTTTGATTCTCGGCCGTGCTGGCATCAAATCCGCATTTGAAACCGGCCGCGGCTCTGTCGTGATGCGCGGCAAGGTGGATGTTGAAGAGATCCGCGCTGGCCGTGAAGCTCTGATTATCTCCGAGATCCCGTATCAGGTTAACAAAGCTGCGATGATCGAGAAGATTGCCGAGTTGGTGCGTGAAAAGCGCATCGAGGGCATCTCCGATATTCGCGACGAGTCTGACCGCCGCGGTATGCGCGTTGTTATCGAGCTGAAACGTGACACTGTTCCTGAAGTTGTCCTGAACCAGCTTTACCGTTTCTCACAGCTACAGCAGTCCTTCGGCGCTAACATTGTTGCACTGAATGGTGGCCGTCCAGAACAGATGAACCTGCAGGATATGCTGCGTGCGTTCATTGCGTTCCGTGAAGAAGTGGTCAACCGCCGTACCCGTTATCTGCTTGGTAAGGCTCGTGATCGCGCCCATATCCTCGTTGGTCTGGCTGTTGCAGTTTCCAACATCGACGAAGTGATCCAGTTGATCCGCACTGCGCCGGACCCTGCGACCGCTCGCGCTCGTTTGATGGAACGTAACTGGCCTGCTGAAGACATTCTGCCTCTGTTGCAGCTTATCGACGATCCGCGCTACGCGGTGCAGGAAGATGGCACCTTCAAGCTCTCCGAAGAGCAGGCTCGTGCAATTCTTGAACTGCGCTTGCAGCGTCTTACCGCTATGGGCCGCGACGAGATCGAGGAAGAACTCGATAAACTCGCTAAGGAAATCAACGAGTATCTGGAAATTCTGCGCTCACGTGAACGCGTAATGCAGATCATCCGCACCGAGCTTGAAGAGATCAAAGCCGAATTCGCAACGCCGCGCCGCACTGAAATTACAGAAGGTGGCGGGGATCTGGATGATGAAGACCTCATCCAGCGCGAAGATATGGTGGTGACCGTATCGCACACCGGTTACATCAAGCGCGTGCCTCTTGATACCTACCGTGCGCAGCGCCGTGGTGGTAAGGGCCGTTCTGGCATGCAGACGAAGGACGAAGATTTCGTTACCCGTCTGTTTGTTGCCAACACCCATACGCCGGTACTGTTCTTCTCCTCCCGCGGTATTGCCTACAAGATGAAGGTATGGCGCTTGCCACTGTCTTCTCCGCAGGGCCGTGGTAAGGCACTCATTAATATGTTGCCTCTGGAGCCGGGCGAGCAGATCACCAGTATTCTTCCTCTTCCTGAAGATGAAGCGACTTGGGCAGATCTGGACGTAATGTTCGCGACAACTCGCGGTACCGTACGTCGTAACAAGCTCTCCGACTTCGTACAGATCAACAAGAACGGCAAGATCGCCATGAAGCTCGAAGAGGGCGATGGCATCGTAAACGTTCTGACCTGTACCGAGGATGATGACGTACTGCTCACCACCAAGGATGGTCAGTGTATCCGCTTCCAGACAACCGAGGTTCGCGTCTTCACTGGCCGTAACTCTGTTGGTGTTCGCGGTATCAACCTTGCTGATGGCGACAACGTTATCTCCATGTCCATTCTGCGCCACTTCGAGTGTAACTCCGACGAGCGCACTGCTTACATCAAGCAGTCTCGTTTGATGCGCGGCGAAGCGGAAGAAGCAGGCGAGGCATCCACTGGTGAGGGCATCTCTCAGGAACGCTATATTGAAATGAGCGCTGCTGAAGAAACCATTTTGACCATTTCCGAAAACGGCTACGGCAAGCGTACCTCGTCCTTTGAGTATCGCACCACCGGTCGTGGCGGTAAGGGTATCACTGCAATGGCCGTTAACAAGCGTAACGGCGCTCTGGTGTCTTCCTTCCGCTGTGATGAAGGCGACCAGATCATGCTGGTGACCGATGGTGGTCAGCTGATCCGTTGTCCGGTGACTGGTATCCGTATCGCGGGTCGCTCTACTCAGGGTGTGATTGTGTTCAATACCTCTGCGGACGAGCATGTTGTTGCGGTAGAGCGCATCAGCGATCCGGAAGAAGAGCAGGGCGAAGCGCTGCTTGCTGAAGGTGGAATAGGTAGCGCAGAAGCTAGCGGCGAAAGCTCTGGCGATCAGGCTACCCCTGACGCTGGTGCCGATGACAGCGAAGCATAAGCTGCTTCAAGCACGATTTTGAGATTGAGAATGCCAGCCTTCGGGCTGGCATTTTTGCGTTTTGGCCGGGCGAGTGTGGGAGCTAAACCCTGCGATTGCTTGTCAGTTGTGGCAGATAGGCATTGCACCTGTTTCAATGCCCCTTTATCCATAGATCAGAACGTTTTTTGAGGGATCAAAGGTGCATTGATGAAGCGTATTGCAGTTTATCCCGGTTCATTTGATCCGGTGACCAACGGCCATATCGACATTCTAGAGCAGGCGCTGGCGCTGGCCGATGAAGTAGTTGTTGCCATTGGCATTCACCCGGGAAAGGTGCCGCTTTTCACGTTTGAAGAGCGTGTTGAGTTGATTGACCAAGCGGTGACCGAAGAGCTTGGCGCAGAAGCTGCTGGCCGCGTTCGCACAGTCGCCTTTGATGGCCTTGTGGTGGATGCTGCACGAGATCTTGGCGCGAATGTATTGATCCGCGGCCTGCGTGACAGCACCGATTTGAACTACGAAATGCAGATGGCGGGAATGAACGGTGCAATGGCGCCCGATATCAAAACTGTGTTCCTGCCAGCATCTCCTGAAACTCGCCCTATTACTGCAACACTTGTTCGACAGATTGCCAAGATGGGCGGTCAATATGACCTGTTCGTGCCGGATTGCGTGAAGAAGGCGCTCGATAAACGCTTGGCAAGCTAACGGATATTCCCATAGAGGCAAAAAAGACTCTGGGAACTAAGGAATGAGAGCGGTTCGGCAGGTTGTTACCTCCTAGCGCTCTGAAGATGAAAGTTTCGCCGGGAAGGTGACTGCCTTCCCACTTACTCATTTAATATAAGGAAACGAGCAGTGCTTCGGACATTTAGTGCAGCGCTTCTTCTGGTCGGCAGCCTGTTGTTTGGCATGAGTGCGCAAGCAGCTGACGAAAATACCCTTTACATGGAGCTTAAAGACGGTGTGGTTGAAATTCAGCTGCGTCCTGATCTTGCGCCTCAGCATGTTGAGCGTATCAAGACCCTGACCAAGCAGGGCTTTTATGATGGCATCGTGTTCCACCGCGTAATCGACGGCTTTATGGCGCAGACCGGTGACCCGACCGGAACTGGCCGTGGTGGTTCTGACCTTGGCAACGTGAAGGCCGAGTTCTCTAACGAGACCTTCAAGCGCGGTACACTGGGTATGGCACGTGCTGCACACCCTGACAGCGCAAACTCCCAGTTCTTTATCATGTTCAATGATGGTCCATGGCTGAACGGCCAGTACACCGTATTTGGTGAAGTGGTTTCCGGCATGGAGCACGTAGACAACATCAAACGCGGCGAACCTGTTCAAAATCCGGACAAGATCGTAAAGATGTGGCTTGCGAAGTAAGTTTCAAAAGCGGTAAAGCTGGCGACTGAGCAAGAAAACAAACTCTAACCTAGGGGAAAGCCTGTGGCTGACTACAAAGACCCTGAAAACACCATCGTTCTTGAAACCACCAAGGGCGAAGTTGTCATCGAAATGCGTCCTGATCTGGCACCTAACCACGTTGCCCGCATCAAGGAACTGGTTCGTGAAGGTTTCTACAACGGCATCGTGTTCCACCGCGTAATCGATGGCTTCATGGCGCAGACCGGCTGCCCACACGGCACCGGCACCGGCGGTTCTGGCAAGAAGCTGAAGGCTGAGTTCAACGCAGAGCCACACACCCGCGGCACTTGCTCCATGGCTCGCTCTATGGACCCTAACTCCGGTGACAGCCAGTTCTTCATCTGCTTTGCAGATTGCTCTTGGCTCGACGGTCAGTACACCGTTTGGGGTAAAGTGATTTCCGGCATGGAAAACGTAGACAAGATCAAACGCGGTGAGCCAGTGGCTAACCCTGATCACATCGTGTCTGCAAAGATTGCTGCTGACCTCTAATCGGTCATTGCATTCCAATGCATTGAAAGAGGGTCCGTTCGGGCCCTCTTTTATTTTGGATGCCCATAGCTTTTCGATGGAACTTAAGAGGCTGGGCTTATTGATTGCTGGTTAGACGGGTGCCTCAAATACCGCTGAAAATCTTCTAGGTGTTGACGAGGGGCCAATCCAAAGTTAAGACCCCGTTGCCCCTGATTTGCGATTGATCCGGTGGCAATTCTGGAAAAGAAAAAGCTACTAAGCGCGAGCTGTCTGCCGCTGCTAGGCTTTGAGATTGAAGGCTTTTCATGCGCGTCGAGGAATTTAATTTTAATCTGCCTACGGAAAACATTGCCCTACGGCCCGTAGCACCGCGTGATAGTGCGCGAATGCTGGTGGTGCGCCCGAATGGTGATGAACTGCTAAGCGACAAGGGGGTTATGGACCTTGCCGATTTGCTGGAGCCGGGCGACGCGCTGGTTTTCAATGATACCAAGGTTATTCCTGCCCAGCTTTTGGGTTTTAGAACACGCGATGATGTGACCGCCAAAGTAGGCGTGACGCTGCATCAGCGTGTTGAGGCAGATGCGTGGCGCGCGTTTGTGCGTCCGGCCAAGAAGCTGAAAGTTGGCGATACCGTTCGCTTCTGCTTTAGCGCTGAAGAAGTTGAGAGCGCGACACTCTCAGCGCTGGTTGAAGAAAAGACCGAGGACGGCGACGTTCTCTTCCGTTTCAACAAGACTGCAAACGAGCTTGATACCGCTATTGCGGAAGTCGGCCATATTCCGCTACCGCCTTACATCGCTTCCAAGCGTGCTGAAGACGAGCAGGACCGCGCCGATTATCAGACCATCTATGCTCGCCATAAAGGGGCGGTGGCTGCGCCGACAGCAGGCCTTCATTTTACAGATCGTTTGTTCAAGGCGCTGGAAGAACGAGGCATCGAGAAGCACTTCGTAACGCTTCACGTTGGCGCTGGTACCTTCCTGCCAGTGAAGGCAGACAATACTGATGACCACAAGATGCACCATGAGTGGGGTGAGATCAGCGAAGAAACAGCCGCAGCGCTGAACGCTGTTCGTGCACGCGGCAACAAGGTTGTCAGCGTTGGTACGACCTCTTTGAGAATTCTTGAAACATCGGCGAGTGAAGATCGCATCATTCATCCGATCTCCAAATCTACCGATATCTTCATTACACCGGGTTATAAATTCCGCGCTGTTGATGCCTTGATGACAAACTTCCACCTGCCAAAATCGACGCTCTTTATGCTTGTGAGCGCGTTTGCTGGTATGGAAGAGATGAAACAGGCTTATTCATACGCCATTGAAACCGGTTACCGTTTTTACAGTTACGGCGACAGTTCGCTGCTGTTCCCAAAGGATGCTGAATAATGAGCGAAAAGAAACCATTTTCCTTTGAGCTGAAAACCACCGATGGCATGGCTCGTCGCGGTGAAATCACCACGCCTCATGGCACTGTACAGACACCGGCCTTTATGCCGGTTGGTACGCAGGCGACCGTGAAGGCTATGTATCCGGGTCAGGTTCGTGAGCTGGGTGCTGATGTTGTTCTTGGCAACACCTATCACCTGATGCTGCGCCCGACTGCAGAGCGCGTTGCCAAGCTGGGCGGTCTGCACAAATTCATGAACTGGCCGCATACTATTTTGACCGATTCCGGCGGTTTTCAGGTTATGTCTCTTGCCCAGCTTCGCAAGCTGGATGAAGAAGGCGTTACCTTCCAGTCGCACCACGACGGTTCGCGCCATCACATGTCGCCAGAGCGCTCTATCGAAATCCAGCAGTTGCTTGGTTCCGATATCCAGATGCAGCTTGACGAATGTATCGGCCTGCCGGCAGAGCGCGAGGAAGTAGAACGCGCTATGCAGCTTTCCCTTCGTTGGGCTGAGCGTTCTCGCAAGCAGTTCGAAAAAATGGGCGGCGTCGAACGCGGGCAGGGCCTTTACGGTATTGTTCAGGGCGGCGATGTGCCTGATCTTCGTATTCAGTCCGCTGAAGAGCTGGGCAAAATGCCGTTTGAGGGTTATTCCGTTGGTGGTCTAGCCGTTGGTGAGCCGCAGGCTGTTATGCTGAAGATGCTGGAAGTCACGACGCCTGTGATGCCAAAGGACAAGCCTCGTTACCTCATGGGTGTTGGCACTCCTGAAGATATGCTGGAAAGTGTTGCACGTGGTATCGACCAGTTCGACTGTGTTATGCCAACCCGCGCTGGCCGTCACGGTCTTGCCTATACCCGATATGGCAAAGTGAACCTGAAAAACGCTCGTCACTCTGAAGACCCGCGTCCGCTGGACGAGACCGCAGATTGTCCTGCGACCCGCGATTACTCCCGTGCGTACCTCCATCACCTCGTTCGCGTGAACGAAGGCCTTGCTGGCATGTTGCTGACTTGGAACAACCTTGCGTACTACCAGACCTTGATGCGTGAAATTCGTCAAGCGATTGAAGAGCACCGTTTTGAAGAATTCCGCGCTAAAACCAAGGAAGATTGGGCACGCGGCGATGTCGCGCCATACGTTTGGTCGTAACTTCCCTTTTTAGTGCTGAATTTAGAGGCGCCAGAGGACGATATCCTCTGGCGCCTTTTTTCTATCCAAAGCAGCCGGAATATCGGCAACGAAAGTCGTTCCGTTGCCCAAAAGCGGAAGGACAGCCTCCCACATATCTCCTGCGGTAAGAAACACCTTATGAGGCACAGCCAGAACGACTGCGTCATATGCCTCAGCGCGAGGCTTTTCCGGCTCTTCCACACTATCGGGTAGTCTAATGCCCGCTTGCTTCACTAAGGGGTCAAACACATCAACGGTCGCGCCGAATTTTTGAAGCTCTGACACAAGATCCAAGGCCTTTGAATTTCGGATATCTGGAACGTCTGCCTTGTAGGTGATGCCCAATACGGCGATATGCGGCGGCATAGGGCGGGCAAGTTTTACGCAACCTTGAATGATTTGCACCGCTATAAAGGCTGGCATCGCTTCATTCGTACCGCGACCCGCTGTTATCACTTGTGGCGTAATGCCAAGCTCATGAGCTTTGTGCGTTAGGTAGTAGGGGTCAACGCCGATGCAGTGGCCTCCTACCAATCCGGGAGAAAAGGGAAGGAAATTCCATTTGGTTCCCGCAGCTTCCAATACATCGCGCGTATCAAGGTCCATTGCATGAAACAGGACTGATAGCTCGTTCATCAGCGCAATATTGAGATCCCTTTGCGTGTTCTCAATCGCTTTGGCGGCTTCTGCAGCTTTTATGGAGGGAGCCCTGAAAATGCCTGCGTTAACAACCTTGCCGTAAAGTTCTGCCAGCTCTTCCAATGCGGCGGAATTGCTTGCAGAAACTATCTTCGTGATGGATGCAAATGTGTGAGTTCCATCTCCCGGATTAATACGTTCTGGGGAATAACCAATCGAAAAGTCGCGATTACACACCAGGCCAGCGTTTTGCTCCAAAATGGGGAGAGCGAACTCGTCACATAGGCCGGGATAGACAGTGGACTCAATCACCACGGTATCGCCCTTCTTGAGCCGCTCACCGATTGTGGTTAGTGCCGACTGAAGCGCCGTGAGATCGGGAGTTTTTGCATCCGTCACCGGTGTGGGAACTGCAACGATATGAATGCTGGCAGAGCCAAGGTCTTCGGCTGAATTTGTTAGCAGCAGGTTGTCTCGAGACAGTTCTTCCTTACTTGCGCTTCCCGTGATGTCTACAGCGTTTGCAAGTGCGGCTATCCGGTTTGGGTTGCTGTCAAAGGCTATTGTTTTAAAGCCTGCATTTGCAAAGCTGACGGCGACAGGCAGCCCTACATAGCCAAGACCTGTTACTGATAGAACCTTTTTTGCGGACATTTATGAAGAGCCTGATCAACTTTGCAAATGGTAGGCTCATGCTACTGACAACAAGCGACTGCTTAAACTTCTCAAATTTAGGGTGGCTAAAGGGAGAGGATACGAAAAAGCCGACGTAGTCGCCGGCTTTTAAATGAGGTATTGGGCCTAATTTAGCCGAGCAGTTTTTGAAGAAGCGGGCGGATTTCTTCCGACAACTCTTCATTTTCAAGGGCAAAGGCAATGTTTGCCATGAGGAAGCCTGCTTTGGAGCCGCAGTCATAGGTATCACCTTTGAACTCGACGCCGAAGAAGTTCTGCTGCTGCATGAGCGAAAGCATGGCATCGGTCAGCTGGATCTCGCCACCTGCGCCTTTTTCCTGCTTTTCAAGAAGATCAAAGATTTCAGGCTGCAGAATGTATCGGCCATTGATGTACAGATTGGATGGTGCTGTACCCTGTGCAGGTTTCTCTACCATGCCGGTAATAGGAAAGCTGCCATCTGCAAAGGTATCGCCTTTGACTACAACGCCGTATTTGTGGGTCTGGTCCCAAGGCACTTCTTCTACCGAAATCACGTTGCCGCCGTGGGCTTCATAAGTCTGCACCATCTGCGCAAGACAACCCGGCTCGGATTTCATCACCATATCTGGGAGAAGAACAGCAAATGGCTCATTTCCGATCAAATCACGGGCGCACCAGACTGCGTGGCCAAGGCCTAGCGGTGCCTGCTGACGGGTAAAGCTGGTGGTGCCAGCTTCAGGGCGGAATTTCTCCAAAAGCCCGAGAGCTTCTTCTTTGCCACGAGTGTTGAGCGTTTCTTCCAGCTCGTAGGCAATATCGAAATGATCTTCGATGACGTGCTTGTTGCGGCCAGTCACGAAGACGATGTGCTCAATGCCAGCGGCACGAGCTTCATCAACGACGTACTGAATAATCGGTCTATCGACAACCGTTAGCATTTCTTTTGGTACGGCTTTTGTGGCAGGCAGGAAACGGGTACCAAGCCCTGCAACCGGGAGTACCGCCTTGCGAATTCTCTTTGTCATCTCTGGTATCCCTATTAAAACTTTTGCCTATCAATATAGGCTGTAATTCTAAAGTGTAAGGCTGATCTTACGTCTTCAAAGAATTGTCGTTGATAAATTGTAAAAGGCAATCCTTGGAGAACCGGTGGCGTATGATAAAAGCCAATCGTTTAAAAAAATGCTTTTGCGTCCGAACATTAAAAACAATAGGTTTGAGGCCGCGTTTTGGCCTACGGATACTATAGATGATTGAATGCTTCATTGAGGCCGCTGTGCTTGGCGGCAAAAAGATAATGGATATTTACGAGGGCGATATGGGTGTCGCTCTTAAAAAAGATGGAACACCGGTAACAATAGCTGATCAGGCGGCAGAAGAGGTTATTCTCTCTCACTTGCAGGCCAACCTTCCTCCAATTCCTGTTGTTGCTGAAGAAGCATCAAGCGCGGGGAATATTCCAGATACCTCCGAGCGGTTCATTCTCGTTGATCCGCTGGACGGTACGCGTGAGTTCATCAAAAGAAATGGCGAGTTCACCGTCAATATCGCGCTCATTGAGAATGGTACTCCAACCGCAGGGGTGATCTACGCGCCTGCTCTGGGTGAGCTATTTTGGGGCGAAGCGGGGAAAGGGGCTTATAAAGCAACCGTTGAGGACGGTGTAATTGGTGCCCCGCAAGAAATCTCCTGCCGGAAAACGATGACTGCACCCAAGGTTCTTGGCAGTCGCTCTCATATGAGCGAAGAAACGCTTGAACTCGTCAATCGTTGTAGCGGAGCCGAATTGATTGCTGCGGGCTCATCGCTAAAGTTTTGCCGTCTGGCAGAAGGTGTTGCTGATTTTTATCCCCGCGTGGGGCCTACTATGGAGTGGGATACTGCGGCAGGGCATGCAATTTTGTTGGCAGCAGGCGGAACAGTCATCGTGGAAGGTGGTGAGCCGCTAACCTACGGCAAGTGCGAGGAGGGCGATAGGAGTGCCTATGCAAACCCTTCCTTTGTTGCTGTGGCAGATGAGGAAATTATTTCCCGTTACGGCTTAAGCTCGAACTGGTGAACTTCGGAATTCCAGCGGAAAAAAAGTAGTGTCTAGGCAACTACAAGTATTTCTAGATCTGGAGTGTTCCAATGGAGGCTGGTCAACTGTCGCACCTTAAGCGACTGGAAAATGAAAGCATCCACATTATACGAGAAGTGGCGGCAGAGTTTAACAATCCGGTTATGCTTTACTCGATCGGTAAAGACTCTGCAGTCATGCTACATTTAGCACTTAAGGCGTTTTACCCCTCTAAACCTCCATTTCCTCTTCTTCATGTTGATACAACATGGAAGTTTAAGGAGATGATCAAGTTTCGTGATGAAACAGTTCGCAAGCTTGGCCTTGATCTCATCGTTCATAGTAATTCCGAGGGCGTCGAAAGAGGTATCAACCCCTTCGATCATGGTTCATCCAACTATACGCATGTGATGAAAACAGAGGCTTTGAAGCAGGCTCTCGACAAATACGGGTTTGATGCTGCTTTCGGTGGGGCCCGCCGAGACGAAGAGAAGTCTCGCGCTAAGGAGAGAGTCTTTTCCTTCAGAAACTCCTCTCATGCATGGGACCCAAAGAAACAGCGCCCGGAACTTTGGAGCATCTATAACTCGCGTGTCTCAAAAGGTGAGTCCATTAGAGCGTTTCCTCTATCCAATTGGACCGAGCTGGATATTTGGCAATATATCCTCGCTGAAGGCATCGACATTGTTCCCCTCTATCTTGCTGCAGAACGGCCTGTAGTTCAGCGCTCGGGCACGTTGCTCATGGTCGATGATGAGCGCTTCCCGCTGCTTGAAGGGGAGAGCCCGCAAAAGAAGATGGTTCGTTTCCGTACTCTTGGTTGCTACCCGCTAACTGGAGCCATCGAGTCTGATGCTACAGAGCTAAACGACGTTGTCGGCGAGATGCTACTTGCCAAAACCTCCGAGCGTCAGGGCCGGTTGATCGACCACGATGATGCAGCTTCCATGGAGAAGAAAAAGCGGGAAGGGTACTTCTAATGGGTTTTGTAGAGAGTATTCAGGGCCGCGAGGTATTTAGTAGCTATATCGCCTCCCAGGAGAACAAAGGCCTCCTGCGTTTTCTTACCTGTGGCAGTGTCGATGACGGCAAGTCCACACTGATTGGACGACTGCTGTATGACAGCAAGCTGATTTTTGAAGACCAGCTCTCAGCGCTTGAACGTGATAGTAAAAAGCACGGCACTGTTGGCGAAGATATCGATCTGGCTCTACTGGTGGATGGTTTGGAAGCCGAGCGAGAGCAGGGCATTACCATTGACGTGGCCTATCGCTTCTTTGCAACGGACAAACGTAAGTTCATTGTTGCGGACACACCGGGTCACGAACAGTACACGCGCAATATGGCAACGGGTGCTTCAACAGCCGACCTTGCTGTTCTGCTGGTTGACGCTCGCAAAGGTATGCTGACGCAAACACGCAGGCATGCGTTTATAGCCTCCCTGCTTGGGGTTCGGCATGTTGTGCTGGCCGTGAATAAAATTGATCTTGCAGGTTACGATCAGGCTCGCTTCGAGGAGATCAAAGCTGAGTTTGAGGCTTTCATCGCTTCCTTTGAATTTGATAGTTCCATCGCTATCCCGATTTCAGCGCGCTTTGGCGATAACGTATCAGCGCGAAGTCTGAATCTTGGTTGGTTTGATGGACCAACCTTGATGGAGCATCTGGAAACTGTCGATTTCGAAGATGCGGCTATGAATGGCCCAATCAGGTTTCCAGTACAGTGGGTGAACCGGCCTGACCACACCTTCCGTGGATATAGTGGTACCGTATCGGGCGGTATTCTCCGCAAAGGAGATCAGCTGGCGGTCGCATCATCCGGCAAGACTTCGATCGTTGAGCGCCTTGTGACTTATGATGGGGAGCTGGAAGAAGCGCATCCGGGGCAAGCGGTCACTGTTACTCTAAAGGACGAGCTGGACATCTCTCGTGGCGATGTACTCGGCTCTGCAAACAACCGTCCTGAGGTGAGCGATCAATTTGCCAGCCATCTGATCTGGATGTCTGAAACGCCGCTCTACGCTGGGCGTCCGTATATTCTCAAGATTGGAGGGCGCACTGTTACGGCAAGCGTGACAGAGATAAAGCACAAGATTGACGTCAACAGCTTTGAACACCTCTCAGGCAAGCAGTTGGACCTGAACGAGATTGCCTTTTGTAACCTCTCTACCGCGCAGCCGATTGCCTTTGACCCCTATGAGGCAAACAAAGACACCGGCAGCTTTATTCTCATTGACCGTATGACAAATGAGACCGTTGCAGCGGGCTTGATCTGGTTTGGCCTTCGCCGCGCAACCAATGTGCACCGACAGGCTCTAAACATAGACAAAACTGCCCGTGCGCAGTTGATGGGGCAAAAGCCTGTGGTTCTATGGTTCACCGGCCTTTCAGGTTCCGGTAAATCCACCATTGCCAATGCTCTGGAACAGAAGCTTCATGATCTTGGCAAGAAAACCTACATTCTGGATGGTGACAACGTTCGCCATGGTTTGAACCGTGACCTTGGCTTTACAGAGGCTGACCGCGTGGAGAACATCCGCCGTGTTGCTGAAACGGCTAAGCTCTTCGTTGATGCAGGTGTCATAACTCTCGTGTCTTTCATCTCTCCATTTAAAGCAGAGCGACAGATGGCTCGTGAGCTAATGGAAGAGGGCGAGTTCTACGAGGTTTATGTCGATACGCCCTTTGACGATTGCGCCAAGCGAGACCCCAAGGGGCTTTATGCCCGTGCACTAGCTGGCGAGATCAAGAACTTCACCGGTCTCGATAGCCCCTATGAGCCCCCTGAAGCACCTGAGATCACGATATCGACCCAAGATGCTACGCCAGACGCACTGGCTGAGAGGATCTTGGAACGTTTGCAACAGGACGGTGTCTTGTCGGCTATCTAGGGCAAGGGTGTGGACGGAACTCCTCCTTCATTTAAGGGGCGGCCTAGGCTGCCCCTTGTTTTTTTTAGTCTAACGGCCTATTTCCATAGTCGAAACAAACCGCTCACGAACGGGTTCTAATCTATGTCCAAGCCAAATGCAGAAGTCACTGTAGGCAAAGCTGTCTTTTCGAATAGTAAGCCATTTTCCCTGATTGCCGGTCCATGTCAGATGGAATCCCGCGATCATGCGCTGGAGATGGCTCATGCGGTAAAAGAAATTACCGATGAACTGGGCATTGGATACGTATTCAAAGCTTCCTTTGATAAGGCAAACCGTACCAGCCTTGGCGGCGGTCGCGGTATCGGTTTTGATGGCGCAATGCCGGTCTTTGCTGAAATTAAAGAAAAGTACGGCCTTCCGGTCATCACCGATGTGCATGAGCCGCACCAGTGCGCTCCGGTTGCTGAAACCGTCGATATTCTTCAAATTCCTGCATACCTCTGCCGTCAGACAGACCTTCTAATCGCTGCTGCCAAAACTGGCCGTACAATAAACGTGAAGAAGGGCCAGTTCCTTGCGCCATGGGACATGCAGAACGTTCTGAACAAGATCGTGCAGAGCGGCAACCCGAATGTGCTGCTGTGCGAGCGTGGCGCAAGCTTTGGTTACAACACTTTGGTGTCTGACATGCGTGCGCTTCCGACAATGGCAGCCATGGGCGCCCCGGTTGTGTTTGATGCAACCCACTCCGTTCAGCAGCCGGGTGGTCAGGGCGGTTCCTCCGGCGGTCAGCGTGAGTTTGTAGCTGTACTTGCGCGTGCTGCAATTGCTGTTGGTATTGGTGGTCTTTTCATTGAAACCCACAACGATCCTGACAAATCCCCGTCTGACGGACCTAATATGATTCCTCTTCACCGCTTGAAGGAACTGCTTCAGTGGTTGCAAGAGTTTGATCGTGTCGCAAAATCGACAACGTTCACGCTATAAACTGTAAATGCTATTTGCCTTAGGTAAGTAGAACCAATCAGATTATAGTCGGGTGCGACAAAAAAGCATCGTTGAAGAGGTGTAACCAACAAGAGATAGAACCTATGCCTCTTCCACTTTTGCATAGTGTCGGCTAGACACCCAAACGAGCCAAATTCCTAACGCCACAGGTACTCTGGAGAAACAGATGACTGCTATCATCGATATTGTCGGCCGCGAGATTCTCGACAGCCGCGGTAACCCAACTGTTGAAGTTGACGTACTTCTGGAAGACGGCTCTTTCGGCCGGGCTGCAGTCCCGTCCGGCGCCTCTACTGGCGCTTTTGAAGCTGTTGAACGTCGCGATGGCGGCGAGCGCTACCTCGGCAAAGGTGTTGAGGACGCTGTAGAAGCTGTTAATGGTGAAATCTTTGACGCCATTGGCGGCATGGACGCTGAAGATCAGATCAAGATCGACCGCGCAATGATTGAGCTGGACGGCACAAACAACAAAAACCGTCTCGGCGCAAACGCTATTCTCGGTGTTTCCCTTGCTGTTGCAAAAGCAGCTGCTGAAACTTCCGGTCTGCCACTCTACCGCTACGTTGGCGGTTTTGGTGCACGCACCCTGCCAGTTCCAATGATGAACATCATCAACGGTGGTGAGCACGCAGACAACCCAATCGACTTCCAGGAATTCATGATCATGCCGGTTGGCGCATCTTCTATGCGCGAATCCGTACGCATGGGCGCAGAAATCTTCCACACTCTGAAGAAAGAACTTTCTGCTGCTGGCCACAACACCAACGTTGGTGACGAAGGTGGTTTTGCTCCTGGTATCGGTTCTACTGACGAAGCTATCGGTTTCGTTCTGAAGTCTATCGAAAAAGCTGGCTACACCCCAGGTGACGACGTAATGCTGGCGTTCGACGCTGCATCTACCGAGTTCTACAAGGACGGTAAGTACAACCTGAAGGGCGAAGGCAAAATCCTTGGTTCCGACGAGATGGTTCGCTACCTCGAAGACCTGGTAAACAAGTACCCAGTATTCTCCATCGAAGATGGTATGGCTGAGGAAGACTGGGATGGCTGGAAAGCTCTTACCCAGGCTATCGGCAACAAGTGTCAGCTGGTTGGCGACGATCTGTTCGTAACCAACTCCGAGCGTCTTGCTCGTGGTATCGCTGCAGACACTGCAAACTCCATCCTGGTTAAAGTAAACCAGATCGGTTCCCTGACCGAGACCATGGAAGCTGTAGAAATGGCACACCGTGCAGGCTACACCTCCGTTATGTCTCACCGTTCTGGTGAAACCGAAGACAACACCATTGCTGACCTTGCTGTTGCGTTCAACTGCGGCCAGATCAAGACCGGTTCCCTGTCTCGTTCCGACCGTATGGCGAAGTACAACCAGCTTATCCGCATTGAAGAAGAACTGGGTTCCCAGGGCATCTTCGCAGGCCGTTCTATCCTGCGCGCTAAGTAAGCAATTCAAGCTCTTTGAGCTTAACGGAAAAGCCCGGTCATTGACCGGGCTTTTTTGTATTAAGAGCTAGCTATTCTTGCTGGCTCTAGCTTGCCGCGCGTGTTGTGTCAGCGTGCTGGATTGCAGCTGCAAGTGTTTCCGCCGGCTGTGCGCCTGAAAGAGCAAAACGCTGATCGATCACGAAGAACGGTACGCCTGAAACGCCCATATTGTGGGCTTCATTGATCATCTGTTTGACGGTTTGAATATCTTCATCAGTATTGAGGCGATCAGCAACGATGCGCTGGTTCATTCCACCGGATGCGGCGGTCTCGGCAATCACTTCCAGCTTCGTGAGGTCTTTGCCTTCCAAAAAGTAGGCCTTGAAGAACGCTTCAACGACAGCGCTTTGTAAGCCCAGCTCTTCAGCCCACTTTATAACGCGGTGGATGTTCAATGTGTTTGGTGAACGAGTGATCTTGTCGAAGGCAAAATCGATGCCTGCGCTTAAACCTGCTTTCTTAATGTTGGCATAAACGCTTTGTGCCGCTTCTGCGCCTCCAAACTTATCTTCCAGATACTGCTGACGGTCTTTACCTTCCGGTGGCAGCGTTCCATCAAGCTGAAAGGGAAGCCATTTTACGCGCACAGGTATGCTGGGAAGAAGGTTTAAGGCAGCTTTCAGGTTTTTCTCACCGATGAAACACCAAGGGCACATAACATCGGAAATGACTGCAACTTCAATTGGTTCAGGTTTGGACATCTTGGCCTTGCAATAAACGCACTCTCAATTAAGCCAGTACAATAGGAGAGGCGATCTGCATAATCCAGTTGTTGTGGAAGACCTTAAGGGCGGAAAAGGTGCTTTTACGTTCCAAGCCCAGTTGTGCGAACCATAACCATGATGCGGTTTGAAAGCTGTTCCAGACCCTTTTTGCTGCGCAATATGGCAACGGGCCCATGGCCTTCTACATCGGCAACAAAGTCTTCATCCCTGCAAACCGCCATTGCGATGGAAAGCACGGTTCCCGACCATGCGTCTTTGTTGGCTTTCAGGATCTCGGCGTTGTTTCCGGTAAAGCGTGAAATCAACTCCAGAAGGTCAAGCCGGTATATGGCCTCACCGCGGGCTGTGGTGGATTCTTCCAGCAGGCGCATGTAGTGGCTGAACACTTCCTCAGGAACAAGGCCGCCGGTGTTATTGCGGGAAAGCCAGCGACTTGAAACTGTGAGAATGACATCCGTCAGCCGTTGGCGACGACCTGCACGTAGGGCGGAAAGAAGATGACCGGATAGCGCTTTTTCGCTTACCTCGCCCATAAGTACGTCTGTTGCCCCAGCGCCATAAAGCACTGCTGCATCTTCTGGTGTTTGAGCGTGTGCGATAATCGGAACATTGAAATAGCGCGGGTCTGCGCGAAGGCGAAGTAACTGGTCTTGAGCGTCCCACACAGGGTAATCGAGAAGAATTGCCTCGAAGCTGCGCTCCGCCAAATAGCTTTCGACCATTTCCGGCGTAAACGCGCCGATAATGTCCACCGGCATGGATGAGATGTCTTGCACCTTGGCAAAGTACCGACCAAGACCAGCCACTAGCAGGCCTGATGTTTGGATCGGGTGCATTGCTTCCTTATAGTCAGGAAGAGGCCCGAAGAGCTTACGGCGTACTCGTGCTTCTTCCGAACGGTTGGCCAATCGGCGCAGGCTCGCAAGGCGCGGAATGAGTACGTCGGGCGGAATGCTGTCGGAAACGGTTGCGCTTGGCTTGAGATGCAACGGAACTGGAACGTTGCCGCTGGTCACAACCAGTAGCGGAATTTCACCGGCAGCGCTGCGGCGATAGTTTTGTACAGCATCTAGCAGGCCCACAAGCTCAGGCGGATTTACCGGTTGCCATGGCAAAATAAGACAGACCGGCAGAACATCAGAGATTGATACTTCCTGATGAAACTGTTCTTCGCTCTTGATAATAACCAGACGATCAGAAAGCTCAGCCAATGGCGCAAGCAAATCATGAACTGCCCCATTCATAGGGGAGAGCAGCAAAATTTTGCCGTAGGTGCTTTGCAGTTGCAGGTCGCTTTCTGGTTGGAATGCGCTGGTCATTGGTCCTTGCTGGGCTGCGATTATTTTTTAAGCGATTTAGAAAGCACATGCGTTCGTGCTGACTATTTCACCATGTAGGTGCAAATTCCCTTCGCAGACAACCCTTGGGCTTTGTTTGGCGCATATTTCCTCCCGTTTTACTGCCTTGCAGTGGCTGCCTAGGGATAACTTGGTGGGAAAAAACGAAGGTATCTGCAAGGAAGTTACATAGCGTAATCTATGTAAATTCTGTTAGGTGACTGAAGTATATAGGGTTTATCGATTGGTTCTGCGTGGGAAATAATCGATTATTTTTAGATATATTAGAGTTCCAATGTAAGATATTAGTGGTGGAAAAGTATTGGGTGCGGAAATTTCTTAGAGGGTGATAGATGAAAAAATACCGCTGACCAAATGAGATCAGCGGTACTTCTCTATTAAGGATACCCTTAAAACCGTTTAGTTTTTCAAGCTGCTATCCCACCAAGCGTCAAATTGGTGCCCGTATACTGGGGACTTTTCAGGGTGGGAGACTGTGTTCCAACGTCCAACCCACTCATTTGACACATGGTAGAGCGGAATCGCATAGGCGCCGGAAATGAGCACGCGATCAAAGGCACGAACTGCAGCAACAAAGTCCTCTCTAGACCGTGCGCCCACCATTGCATCGATCAAGGCATCGATAGCAGGTTCTTTCGCACCAACGATGTTGCGGGAGCCTTCCTTGTCAGCAGCGCTCATAGACCAGCGAGCATACTGTTCTCCTCCAGGGGAGAGAGAAGCGTACCAGCTGTTGAACAATGCGTCGAAGTCGAATTTGAAGCGGCGCTCTTCAAACTGAGAGGCATCCACGTTGCGCACCGACATGTTAATGCCAACGAGTTCGGTGGTGCGCTGTAGAGCAAGGGCGACGCGTTCTTCATCCTGCGTGCGTACGAGAAGCTCGAATGAAAGTTGTTCGCCGGTTTCCGTGTTGATCAGCTGACGGTCGCGCAGTTCGTAGCCTGCCTGTTTCAGCAGATCCAGTGCACCCCGAAGCGCCTTACGATCTCTGCCGGAGCCGTCTGCCGCGGAAGGACGCCAAGTGCCGTCCATTACGTCAGCATCCACAACGCCTTCAAATGGAGCAAGCAGGGCTTTTTCCTTTTCACTGGCAGGCTTGCCAATGGAAGAGAGCTCAGAGTTGTCCCAGTATCCTGCCGTGCGGGTGTAGAGACCGCGGAATAGGGTGCGGTTTACGAAGTCAAAGTCCAGCAGCATGCCGAGAGCTTTACGCACCCGCTTGTCTTCGAACTGGTCCTTGCGGGTGTTAAAGGCGATGCCAAGCATCGGCGCAGGGGTGCCCTTAACGAACTCGTCCTTAATGACCTTACCTTCATTGAATGCAGGAAAATCGAAGCCGGTTTCCCAGCGAGCCGGATTGCCGAACTGAAGCGCTTCCACGTCACCTTTCTTGAAAGCTTCCTGTAGAGCGTTCTGATCGCGGAAATAGTCGATGGAGATTTCGTCAAAGTTATCGAAACCGACTTTTACAGGAAGGTCTTTACCCCAGTAATCTGGGTTGCGCTTATAGATAACGCGGCGGCCCGGATCGATTTCAGAGAAGGTGTAAGGCCCTGTGCCAAGCGGCGGTGTGAGCGTGCTTTGGTCAAAGGTTTCAACGTTTGTTGCTGCTTTTGACAGGATTGGTGCCAGAGAAATGAGCAGCGGAAGTTCACGGTCGCTACCATCTTTGAAGTGGAGCTTCAAAGAACGGTCGCCGGTGCGCTCGAATTCTGTGATTTTGCCGTACCAACGGGCATAGGGCGGGCGGCCTTTGTCGCGGATCGTTTCCAGAGAAAAGATAATGTCTTCAACGGTTACGGGCGTGCCATCGGAGAACTTGGCAGCCGGGTTCAGGCGGAATTCGATCCAGTTACGCTCGTCCGGCATGCGGACAGCTTCGGCAAGATGGGCGTAGAGGGTAAAGGCTTCATCATTCGAGCGCAGGAGAAGGCTCTCGAAGATATTGCTGCCCATAACGCGCTCTTTCATGCCGCGCGCGGAGGTCCAAGCACCCTTCAAAATGAACTGGTTAAGGCTGTCGTATGTACCTTGAACGCCAAGACTCAGGCGACCGCCCTTCGGTGCCTCGGGGTTGGCATAGGGCAGGTGAGCAAAATCAGCAGGAAGCTGCGGCTCCCCGTGCATGGCAATACCGTGTTTCCACGGCACACTATCATCTGCAATTACTGCGGGTATGGAAGCGGTTATTGAAGCAAGTACCGTTAGTGTCGAAACGAGTCTTTTGCGCAAAATAAAAGTCTCTTTAGGTAATAAATACATTAGAAATTCTCCTAGGGCACCCAACGCCGATTCCATTAATACGATTCTCGCGGGGGGCAGTAAACGTTGCTTTGGAAAATTCCTGCGCCCTTCTAATTCTACAGCTAGATATTTTCTTCATACCTGTTTAAACAAGTCACAACTGGCATAATCCATTGGGTGAGGTTTTATCCTAGGGGTAATTGGACGCGGACTGTAAAAAAACATTGCGGCCGCTTGAAGGTCGTCTTACGTCCGATAATAATTCTCACCAATATTTAACGGGTCAAAAGAGGGCGCTCCAACCGCCTACGGGGTCCACAACTGAAGGAATTTGGAATGGCCAATATTTTGAAGCGCATGCTCATCGGTGGAGCGGTTGCAGCTATGGCTGGCATCGGGTTTTCCGGCGCGGCTCTTGCACAGGCTGCTCCTGAGGATGCTTGGGTAAAAGTTTGCAATACCGATCCGAAAACCAAAAAAGAATATTGCCTGATCACTCAGGAACTTCGCACCGACACCGGTCAGTTCCTCGCTCAGGCTGTTATTCGTGAAGTAACCGGTGAATCCCGCAAGCTTCTGCACATTGCTGTTCCTCCGGGAATGCTCATTCAGCCGGGCCTTCGCGTACAGGTTGATGCAGCACAGCAGAAAGAAGCGAAGTACACCATCTGCTTCCCGAACGCTTGTATTGCAGAATTGGTAATTGACGACGAGTTTATCGGTAGCCTGAAAAAAGGCGGTAAGCTGGTTATCACTACATTGAACCAGCAGGGCAAAGCACGTCCATTTGACATGACTTTGACCGGCTTTACCCGCGTTTATGACGGTGCGCCTATCAAGCCGGAAGAACTGCAGGCAAAGCAGGAACAGCTGCAGAGCGAACTGCAGAAGCGCGCAGACGAAGCACGTCAGCGCCTGATCGAGCAGCAGCGCAAAGCTAACTAATCATTTTGGATGGAGCAGAACCTGTTCTGCTTCATCACTTGATACAAAAAACGCCGCCTTTCCCAAGAAAGGCGGCGTTTTTTTATTCCATGCCGAGCCTAGTGGCGTGTCCTAGTGAAGATCAATATCACGTGCCACGAATTGGCCGTTCTCGTCCTCGTCAAAAACTTCATCTACCTGCGAGTTGCGAAGGGGATCCCCGCTCTCGTCAGTAACCAGATTCTGCTCGGAAACGTAGGCGACGTATTCTGTCTCATCGTTTTCTGCAAGCAGATGATAGAACGGCTGATCCCGTTCTGGTCTTACGTCCTCCGGTATGGCTTCCCACCACTCCTCAGTGTTGTCGTAGGTTGGGTCCACATCGTAGATGACGCCCCGAAATGGATAGACTCGGTGTCGGACCACTTGGCCAATGTTGAACTTGGCCTTCCTGATCTTATCCATCTAAATCTCACAATCCGGAGCCTGTTCGGCTCCCTCGGTGCGCATTGATGGCAGCTATATATGCTAGGCTGGCCTCTGTTGCAATTGAACCTTTCAAATCAATTAGAATAACGGGCCGCAAGGTCAGGGTCTTTGGTGCAAACCAGTTCGGCAAGGTCGTTTATTACCTTCGCTTGTTTCCATGTCGCATCGTCCTGCATTTTGCCATCAATCATGACTGCGCCAGAGCCATCTGGCATTGCTTCCAGAATACGGCGGGCGAAGAGAACTTCTTCTGGATCAGGCGAAAACACAGTCTTTGCAATATCGATCTGGCTTGGATGGAGTGTCCAAGTGCCCAAGCAGCCCATGAGGAACGCATTGCGGAACTGACTTTCGCAGGCCTCAGGGTCGGAAAAATCTCCAAATGGGCCGTAGAAGGCTTTAATGCCATTGGCCATGCAGGCATCTACCATCTTGGCGATAGTGTAGTGCCATAGGTCTTGCTGGTATCCGAAGCGGGTGCCTTCAGACATGCTGTCTGCAAGAACCTTATAATCTGGATGGCCACCGCCAACGCGTGTGGTTTTCATGCCGCGAGAGGCTGCAAGGTCTGCGGGACCAAGGCTCATGCCGTGCATGCGCGGGCTGGCTGCGGCGATCGCCTCGACGTTATTGACGCCTTCCGCCGTTTCCAAGATGGCGTGCAGCAAGATAGGGCGTTGAATATTGTTTCGTGCCTCAAGCTGGGCAAGGAGTTGGTCCATATAGTGAATGTCCCAAGGACCATTGACTTTTGGCACCATGATAACGTCTAGCTGATCGCCGCAGTTGGCGACGAGTTCGCAAATGTCGTCCAGCGCCCACGGGCTTTCAAGTGCGTTGATGCGAACCCACAGACCAGTTTTGCCAAAGTCGTTCTCTTTGGCCATCTCAATAAACCCAGCTCGCGCTTCCAGCTTCTTGTCTGCTGGAATTGCATCCTCCAGATTACCCAGAATGACATCCACTTGATTGATGAGCTGAGGGATTTTCGCGCGCACCTTCTCGATATGAGGTGGGACGAAGTGGATCATGCGCTCCAGAGCCACAGGCGTTTCTTTAAGTGGAGCGGGTGCTCCAAGGGCTAATGGTTTAAAAAACGCCTTTGGGGACTTCATGGTGCGCTCTGTGCCTCCTACGGGAATCTCTCGTTACGTAGGAGTAGTATAGCGCGAATTGTGCGGTGCAAAATAGTTCCAATGGCCTAGGATTTGGTAGGCCTTATTGGCAGGCGTGCTGGCTTAGTCCCACTTGCGGATGATCCACATCCACTGGGCAGGGTCCTGTCTGATCCACTTTTCAAAGGTGCTGTGCAGAGCCTGTGTTCCAGCAATCGCATCGGCGCGCTTGTCATCGGTTACAGGGTAGGTAACCGGCGCGGCTTCAATCTCGAAATTCGAGCGATGCGTGCGCACTGCGCGGATCGCGATAAGCGGAACGCCAGCGTTGCGGGCAAGAAGTGCTGGAATATGGGTTGCGGAGGCTTTCTGACCGAAAAATTCGATCTCTACGCCGCGCTTGTCTCTCACATCCCCCACGAAACAGGGAGAACCACCGGTGCGAAGCACATTGATGAGCTTTTTGCCGGTGCTGTGGCCTTTTTTAAACAGGCCGCGCTTGTAGAGCGGTTCGCGCTCTTTTGCGAGGAACTCGTCAGACTTAGGATTGGCGAGGGCTTGATAAACGCCTGCTAGCTCAATGCCCACGCGGGCAGCGGGTACGCTCACCAGTTCCCAGTTGCCGCCGTGCATAGTGACGAGAACAGCGTTCGCGCCGTTTAGCATTTCTTCGAGTTCTGCTCCGTTGCGCAACTGAACGCGGGCAGGGTCTTTGATGAAACGGTCTAGTAGAAGCGTCTCAGCAGACACACGTCCCAGATTGTCCCACATGCGATAGAGGATAGCGTCGGCTTCACCCATCGTCATTTGTGGATAGGCGGCCATTAGATGGGCCCGTGCGCGAGGGTGTCTTTTTGTACGCGGGGCGATAAAACGCCATGCACGACCCATGAAACCTGCAGCGGTATCAAGGGGTAACAGATGTAGAAGCGCACTTGCAGAAACAAGGGCTGCATATTCCAGAGTATGTGCAATGGACTTTGCAGTCTTCATAAAGAGGCAAACCCGTTTTGTTATTTCTGTTGTTTCTGCATCGAATTCCGAATAAGCAACGGTTTCAAAATTAAGAAACCAAGAGGCCGTTTTCGGAGCTAGAGGGTGATTAGCCAATTAAGGGGCTAAAGGCAACCAGCAGCTTGCGTGATGGCTAACTTGTTCAAACGCAATACGAACAGATCGGAATACTGATGCTCGGTGTACTCAATCTGGCCATGCCGTTCTTCCTGTTGATTTTCCTCGGCTACGCATCAGGCCGAGTGACCAAAATATCGACGGAAGGTTTGACATGGATGAACTTTTTCATCCTGTATCTGGCTCTTCCAGCGTTGTTTTTCCAGCTTCTGTCCGAGACTCCTTTTGAGGAATTGGCGGAGTTCGACTTCGTTTTCGCCACAACCACAGCCACCTTTATCGCTTTTATTCTGGCATTTGGTATCGGCTGGCTGCGTAACGGCGGAGTAATAAAAGTCTCGACAGTTCAAGCACTTGTTGGCTCTTATTCAAACGTTGGTTACATGGGGCCAGGCGTAACGCTTGCCGTTTTGGGCCAAGCGGCTGCTGTGCCTACAGCCCTTATCCTGTGCTTTGATACAATCTTGCTGTTTATTCTCGTGCCGCTGCTTATGCAGATTGGCGGGCGCGAAGATCAGCCTATTTCAAAAACCCTCTGGCTGATCCTTATCTCCATTGCCCGTCACCCGTTCATTATCGCGGTGGCTGCTGGTATTCTGGCTGCGGCAGTGGAATTCAAGCCACCAGTGATGATTGACACGCTGCTCACATTCTTGCGCTCGGCTGCTGCGCCGTGTGCGCTGTTTGCAATGGGTGTTACGATTGCGCTTCAGCCGGCGCGCCGCTTCCCTGAGGAGCTTCCATTCCTACTTATCGTGAAGCTTATTCTGCACCCTGTGTTGGCGTATGGCCTGCTTACCATGATCGGCGGTATCGATCCGCTTTGGGTATTTGCGGCTGTGCTTATGGCCAGTTTGCCGCCAGCGGCGAACGTTTACGTTCTGGCCCAGCAATATCAGGTCTATATCGAGCGCGCGTCTACGGCTGTGCTCGTTGGTACAATCGGATCGGTGTTCACCGTTCCAATTGCCATCTACCTCATCAAGTCAGGGTATCTGGGATAAAAGAGGGGCGGTTACGCCCCTTTTCTTATCATCAGGCGCGGCATGTTCCAGCTTGGGGCAATGCCTTCGCGCATGAGCAGCTTTCTCAAAAACGGAAGATTGGCAGCGCCGTAAAGACCGACAGCACGCACCATCTGTACCGGAAGGTGTGCAGAAAGAAGCGAGCGGTTCAACAGATCCACCGCGTTGGTGCGGGTGATAACATCTGCACTTCTCTGATTGTGGTAGGCCTCAATCATCTGGGCATCGCCCACGCGCTCGCCTTTGGCCCCCGCCTTTACAATCAGGTCCACCGCTACAGCGATATCACGAAGCGAAAGGTTCAGGCCCTGCGCGCCGATCGGTGGGAATGCATGGGCCGCTTCACCCACCAGCATTGAGCGGTTGCCAGACATCTTCAAGGCCCTGAGACCCGACATCGGATAGAGCTGGGCGGTGCTGATAACTTCAAAAGCGCCAAGAACTGAGGAGGCCCGCCGTTCCAATTCAAGGGCGAGATCTTCTTTGCTGAGATTGAAGAGGGCTTCGCCTTCCTCTGGCTTTACGACACAGACAACGGACGAGTCGTTGCCCGGTAGCGGCACAAATGTGAGCGGGCCAGTTGCCTGATGAAACTCGGTAGAAGTGAAGTTGTGCGGCAGGGAGTGGCTAACGTTCAATACAAGGGCGGATTGCGGGTAGGACCAGCGTGTTGTTTCAATGCCTGCCGCTTCTCTTGTTGGTGAGTTTCTTCCGTCGGCACCGATTACAACGCCCGCATCAATCGCGCTGCCATCAGTGAGGATAAGGCGCGCAGAAAGATCGTTCGTGCTGATGGTTTTTAGCGAGCCGTTGATATGCTCGATGTACTCACTTGATTGAACCAAACTCCAAAGAGTTTCATTCAAGCTATTGTTTTTAATGTTATAACCGAACGCCTCTAGGTCTAGTTCTCTGGCGTCAAATGTTGTTTCAGGAGCTCTGATCAAGCGGCCAGTTGCATCAATCAAGCGCATTCGGCGCAAGGGGGTAAAGTCCATGGCGAGATGTTGCCATAGCCCCATATTTTGCAGAAAAGCGACAGAGGCATCCATTAGCGCAGTTGTGCGCATGTCTTCCAAATTGGCAGGTGGCCCAATCAACTTACAAGGAATGTTCATGGCAGAAAGCGACAGCGCAGCTATCATTCCAGCAGGGCCGGTGCCAACGATTGCGCATGGGGCGTATTGCTTTTCGGTTATTTCCGCCATTTGAGGTCCTTAATTGATTGCTCTTCTACGCAGGTTTACATAAAAATCTATATACATACGTCAATGCAAGCGCGCAGGATCGAACAGCGTTGGAAATCCATTGTTTTTACAAGGAAGTTTCAGTAGTTTTTGCCTGATTTGCCATTAATTCGGTTTTAGCCAATGTCGCAGCCTAAAGCTCCATCCTCATTTTTCCGTTTCGAGCAGCTCGTTCCTTTTGCCATTTTGTCCTTAGCCGTTGTTATTGGCTGGGTTTATCTGGGGTACATGGTTGTCGATATGATGGGCTCCATGGACATGGGTGCGATGGGGCCGGGGATGGAGGTGTTCAACCAGTCCACCATCTTTGAAGGGCTATCTGCGCCAGTTCGAGCTCAGCTTGCGGCGCTGTGTGTGCCGATGGCAGCAGCTACATTCGGCATGCCCGAGCTTTCATCCTACAACTTTCAGGATTTCCTCTGGATCTTCCTGATGTGGATCATGATGGTGCTGGCGATGATGTTGCCAAGTGCTGCGCCTATGCTCTCGCGCTTTAGTGCTGTTCGCAAAGGAAACTCGGTTCTGGTGGTTGCGCTTGGTTATCTGGCTGTCTGGACGCTGTTTAGCGCGATCGCCAGTGGCTTGCAGCTTGCAATGCATGCCGCCGGTAGCCTGACGACGATGATGGTGCCTGCATTTCAGGGGCTGACCGTCTCCATCATTCTAGCGGCCGGTCTTTACCAGTTTACGCCGTTCAAGCTTGCTTGCCTTGACCGCTGCCGCAACCCGAAAGTGGAGAAGGCGGGCCTTGCTGCTGAACGCGGCGTTTCACCGTTTCGCTTTGGTGTGGAAGAGGGGCTTAACTGCCTTGGATGCTGCTGGGCGCTTATGACGCTGATGTTTGCAGTTGGAATCATGAATATTCTCTGGATCGCGCTGCTCGGTCTTGTTATGGCACTGGAAAAAACAACGCGATCAAACTGGTTTACCTATGGCATCGGCATTGCTCTACTCTTATGGGGCATGGCGAACCTTTACTTTATGCTAGGTTCGCTGCCTATTATGGATGCGCTGAGTGCCCTGTTTGTTGCCCGTTAACCCGGTTTGACTGAGAATTAAGGACAAGTCTTTTGCCAACCATGACGCAGACACGGCTGTTTCTGATCCACATTCTTACGGCCCTTGGTGCGCCTATAGCACTATTGGCTATGATTGCAGGTGCTCAGAACGACCTCCCACTTATGTTCTTCTGGCTTTGGGTCGCGCTGGTTGTTGATGGTCTTGATGGTCCTATGGCGCGTCACTTTAAGGTGAAAGAGCGTCTGCCTCGCTGGAACGGCACAATTCTTGATCTTGTGATCGACTATGCGACCTATACATTCCTGCCAGCATTTGCCCTTTACCAGAGCGGACTTCTTTCCGAATTCTGGGGCCTTGTGAGCGGTGCGCTCATCGTCTTCACTGGCGCGATCTATTTCGCTGACAACAATATGAAGACGGAAAACGGCGGCTTTAGCGGTTTTCCGGGTGTATGGAATATGGTCATCGTGGTGCTTGTTGCGCTGCAGGCAAGCGAGCCGCTTATTCTTGCAATGGTCGCGCTGTGCTGCGTTTTGACCTTTGTGCCGGTAGATTTCGTCCATCCGGTAAGAACCGTTAAGTGGCGCGTTCTAACGCTCACCATGCTTGCTGTTTGGTCTGCGGCGCTTGGTTGGTCCATCGTGGAAGCCTTCGCGCAGCCATTGTGGGTAAGCATTACAATCGGAATTACCAGTGCATACCTTTTCCTTGCCGGATTTGTGCAGCAAATTCTTCGTAAGGTGTAGGAACCGCCAGAGCGTTCCCACGGTTTCTTAATTTGCCATTAGGGGCTCCGGTGCAAACTGGGGCCCTTATTTTATGGCGCTCTTGTCAGGTGAAAAAAACTGCGCCACAACTGCTGTTCAGCATTTCTACGTTAGAGCGCCAATCTGGAGATAGAAAATGGCCTTTGCAATTCGCGTATCGCAAACCGGTGGACCTGAAGTCCTGAAATGGGAAGAAGTTGGCGAGCCGGTGCCCGGTCCGGGTGAGGTTCTGGTGCGCCATACAGCGATTGGCCTCAATTACATTGATACCTATTTCCGCTCCGGTCTTTACCCGAGCCCTGTTGGTCTTCCATTTTCTCCAGGCAACGAAGGTGCTGGCATCATTGAAGCGCTTGGGGACGATGTTGAGGGCTTTGATGTTGGTGACCGCGTTTGCTACGTGGGGCCAATTGGTGCCTACGCTGAAAAGCGCGTCATTCCAGCAGTTAATCTTCTAAAAATTCCAGAAGGTATTTCTGATCAGGTTGCAGCGGCGATGATGCTTAAAGGCATGACCGCGCAGTACCTTATTCGCCAAATCGTAAACGTGGATGAAAACACCACGCTGCTTTACCACGCTGCTGCCGGTGGTGTTGGTCTTATTCTCGGTCAGTGGGCTGCAAGTCTCGGTGCCACAGTCATCGGCACTGTTGGTTCTGATGAAAAGGGCAATCTTGCCCGTGAAAACGGCTTCCAGCACGTTATCAACTACCGCACAGAAGATTGGGTAGCCCGCGTGAAGGAGATCACCGAAGGTCGCGGCTGTGACGTGGTTTACGACGGCGTTGGCAAGGATACATATCCCGGCTCTCTCGACTGTATCCGCCCAATGGGAATGTGGGTGAGTTTTGGTCAGTCTTCTGGCGCTCTGCCTCCGGTCGATATGGGTCTTCTGGCGCAAAAGGGTTCTTTATTCGCGACCCGTCCGACGCTGTTTACCTACATCGGCACCCGTGAGCGTTTGGAAACCACTGCAAACGATCTGTTTGAGGTGGTGCTTCGCGGCGACGTGAAAATCCATATCAACCAGCGTTATGCTTTGAAGGATGCCGAGCAGGCTCACCGCGACCTTGAAGAGCGCAAAACTGTCGGCACAACACTGTTGCTGCCATAAGCAGGAGAGTTCAGGGGCGGGGGAATGGACAGGTCCAGATTTTTATACGCGCCGTCGCTGCGGTATTTTGCTCTAGCGGCGGAAGAGGGCTCCATACGTGCAGCTGCCCGTAAGCTCAATGTTGCGTCTTCTGCTGTAAACCGGCAAATCCTCACATTAGAAGCCCAGTTGGACCTGCAACTCTTCGACCGCGTTGGCAGGCGTATTCGCCTGTCACCCGCCGGAGAAATTCTTCTTGCTCATATCAAGCGCACGCTTTCTGATTTCAGCGGAACGATAGACGAGCTGGATGCCTTGAAAGGCGTTCGGCGCGGCCATGTTTCTATTGCTGCCGTTGAAAGTGTTAGTGAAGCGCTGCTGCCGCAAATCATCCAGAGTTTTCAGCGTCAGTATGCCGGTATTCACATTCGGGTGCAGGTAGCTGGCTCCGCTCAAGTGCTGCAGGCGGTTGAGCAGGCAGAGGTGGATGTCGGCTTCACCTTCAACGCCGCCTCCAGCACATCACTAAATATCGCATTCCGCCGAGAGCTACAGATCGGCGCGATTATGCACCCTGAGCATCCGCTGGCTAACGAGCCGGAGATAACTGTTGCTCGCTGCATGTCTTACCCCATCGCTCTGCCTAGCGAGGATCTCTCCTTGCGCACTCAGCTCAACGCAGTGCTTGATCCTGCTGATGTTCGCGCGAATATGTGCCTAGAGGCCAATTCTCTTCGCTTTATGAAGAAGATGATTGCTGACAAGCTAAGTATCGCTTTCCAAACACAAATTGGTACCGAGCGGGAGCAGGAAGAGGGTGAGCTGATTTTCAGGCCCCTTATGGATAGCGGGCTTCGGCCTGATCAATTCACCATTGTTACATCGGCCATGCGCAGCCTTGCTTTGGCTCCTGCTATCTTCTTTGATCACTCAATAGCAACAATGAAAGACCTTCTTCCGCATGGTGATGCCGTTTTGGCATCATAGCGCTCAGAAATAAGTGCTATCGAGTAAGTATTTATTCGTGCACGCTTTGGCGATATATTAATCGGTGTCTATTTTTTAAACACCTTTTAACATTCGCACTGGGAGTTTTCATGGGGGCGTTGACCACACACGTGCTGGATACAGCACGCGGTATTCCTGCAGCCAAACTTGCAATCGACCTTTATCGGCTCGATGGCGAGCAGCGTGTTCTTTTGGGCAAGTACACGACCAACAGTGATGGACGCGTGGATGCGCCGCTCATGCAGGGTGATGACTTCGCGTTGGGCACCTATGAGCTGGTGTTTCATGCAGGTGATTATTTGCTCGAGACTGCGCAGGCCGGCGCGCGCCCCCTGTTTCTTGATGTGATACCCCTTCGTTTCAGCATTAGTGACGTTCAAAGCCATTATCATGTGCCGCTTTTGCTCTCGCCATTTGGCTATTCAACCTATCGGGGGAGCTAAGTTATGCGCTCTGCCATCTCTTTCCTAAGAAGCGGCAAAGTTGTCTCACTGGAGTTGACTAATCCTACACAAACGCTGCTCGACTACATTCGCCTTTCTGAAAAGAAAACCGGCACCAAGGAAGGTTGTCGGGAGGGGGATTGCGGCGCATGCACTGTTGCGCTTGGTCGGTTGAGAGATGGTGAGCTGGTTTATGAGCCGGTGAATAGCTGCATTCTATTGCTTGGTCAGATTGACGGGTGTGAGCTTGTCACGGTTGAGGACTTGGTGAGCGAGGGTGTCATGCACCCCGTTCAGCAGGCGCTTGCTGATCACCATGGTTCCCAATGTGGGTTCTGTACTCCCGGCTTTGTCATGAACCTCTTTACGCTCTACCACCAGAGCAAAGAGGGGCTTTCCCATTCCGACATTACGCATTGGCTAAGCGGTAACCTCTGTCGGTGTACCGGATATCGTCCAATCGTGGACGCAGCTCTTGAGGCTTGCGCGGGAGCTGCAAACGATGTGTTTAGTGCTCGCGCTGCTGAGACAATGCGCATGCTTGCCTCCATCAACGACGGTGCGGACGTGCTAAGTGGTAGCGAGGACAGCTTTTTCGCGTCTCCTGCAAGTGCGTCGTCTCTTGCCGAGCTCTATGCAAAGCATACCGACGCAACTTTGGTGGCTGGCGCAACAGATGTTGGTCTTTGGCTTACCAAGCAGATGCGAGTGCTTCCTAAAATTATTAGTCTCAATAGAGTTGCTGATCTCCAGAAGCTGGCGGAAACGACAACGGGCCTTCATATCGGCGCTGGTGTGACCTACGCACAGGCGCAGGAGTCTCTTGCAGCGTTTGATCCTGATATCGGCGAGGTTATCAGCCGTATCGGTTCCAAGCAGATCAGGGCATCCGGTACGATTGGCGGCAATATTGCCAATGGCTCGCCGATTGGTGACAGCCCGCCAGTGCTTATTGCGCTGGATGCCACTTTGAAGCTGCGTAAGGGAGACGTAAGCCGCGAATTGCCGCTGGAAGATTTCTTCATCGACTATGGCAAGCAGGACAGGGGCAACGCCGAGTTTGTAGAGGAAATATTTGTCCCCCGTCTGGATGCCAATCAGGTGTTCCGCGCCTACAAGATTTCCAAGAGGTTTGATCAGGACATATCCGCAGTGATGGCGGCGTTCCGGTTTACTCTTGTCGAGAACCGCATAACGGAAGCCCGGATCGCCTTTGGCGGTATGGCGGCAACACCCAAGCGGGCAGCCGGCGCGGAGACTGCGCTCATCGGTGTGAGCCTTGATGACCCATCAACTTGGACGACCGCGCAGAACGCCATCAAACAGGATTATTCACCTATTACCGATATGCGGGCGAGCAGCGCTTATCGCCGTGACATTGCGCAAGCGCTTTTGACCAAGGCTCTCGTTGAGGCTGCCGGAACGTCCACTAGTAAGACCCGCGTTGTGGGCCAGCGTCCGGAAGGAGTGACCCATGCAGCCTGATGGACTCGTGATGGATAGCCCGGCAAGCGATGATAAGCGTGTAGAGCAGATGGAACAGCGCGTTGCTTCCCGCTCAACCAAGCATGACAGTGCGGATAAGCATGTGACGGGTGAAGCGCGTTACATTGACGATATCCCTGAACCCGATGGTCTTTTGCATGTTTACCCCGGTTGGTATCGCGGTGCTGCGAGGGGAAAAATCCTCTCCATGGACTTGGATGCGGTGCGATCTGCGGAAGGCGTTGTTGCTGTTCTTTCTGCCAAAGACATTCCGGGTATCAACGACTGCTCGCCTGCAATGGGCGATGATCCTGTCTTTGCCGAGGATGAAATCGTCTTCCACGGGCAGGTGGTTTTTGCTGTCGTAGCGACAGATCGGGATGCTGCGCGCCGTGCTTGTCAGCTTGCCAAGATTGAAGTTGAAGCCAGCGAACCGGTTCTGAATGTTGCGCAGGCGCGTGACGCTGGAATAACGGTGCTTCCAGATTATCTATTTAAAAAAGGTGAGGCAGAGCAGTCTGTTAAAGATAGTTCTTCAAGCGTCACTACAAGTTTTGAAATTGGTGGGCAGGAGCATTTTTACCTTGAAGGTCAGATCTCTATGGCTCTTCCGGGTGAAGATGGCGAGCTTTATGTGCATTGCTCTACCCAGCATCCGAGCGAGGTTCAACACAACGTCGCCAAAGCGCTTGATCTGGATGAAGCGGCCGTTACCGTAGAAATTCGCCGTATGGGCGGAGCCTTCGGCGGAAAGGAATCTCAAGCGTCTCAATGGGCAACGCTTGCAGCGCTTGGCGCCCATGTAACAGGTCGTCCGTGTAAATGCCGGTTGGACCGTGATGACGATATGATCATGACCGGCAAGCGGCATGATTTCCTGACAGAGCTGAGCGCGTCGTTTGAGGCTAATGGTAAGCTGAACGCTGTCGTGATGGATCTGGATAGCCGCTGCGGTTGTTCGGCTGATCTTTCGCTCGGTATCAACGACCGGGCAATGTTCCACTCCGATAACGCCTACCAGTATCCAGAGAGTTTGATCCGCTCCCGTCGTTTCAAGACCAATACGGTTTCCAATACCGCGTTCAGAGGCTTTGGCGGTCCGCAAGGCATGCTGGCGGCCGAGCGGTTGATGGATGCGATTGCTTGCAAGACTGGCCTTGATCCGTTGGATGTACGCCTTGCAAACCTTTATGAAGGCGATAAAGGCGTAACGCCGTTCGGTATGCCTGTCGAAGAAGGGGACGTTCTTCTCGACATTATCACGACGCTGGAGAAATCAAGCAACTACCGCGAACGCCGGAAAGAGGTTGAGGCCTTTAACGCCAACAGCCCGATCTTGAAGAAGGGTTTGGCACTCACTCCGGTCAAGTTCGGCATATCTTTCACGCTACTTCACCTTAATCAGGCCGGCGCACTGGTACACGTCTACAAAGACGGGTCTGTGCAGCTAAACCATGGCGGTACCGAAATGGGGCAGGGTCTGTTCCAGAAGGTAGCGCAGGTCGCTGCGCAAGAGCTTGGGGTTAGCCTTGATAAGGTAAAGATAACCGCGACCAATACTGCCAAGGTGCCCAACACTTCGCCGACGGCAGCGTCCTCTGGTGCGGATCTCAATGGCATGGCGGTGGCCAATGCCTGCAACATCATCAAGGACCGGCTGCTGAAATTTGCCGCCGACCAAGATGGTGTTGCGATTGAGAGCATTCGCGTGAGCGATAACGTGGTTTATTACGGTGACGAGCGGGCTATGTCGTTCCGCGATCTGGTTCAGCGCGCTTATCTTGCCCGTATTTCGCTTTCTAGCACCGGTTTTTATGCAACGCCAAAGATCGACTGGGATAGGGAAAACGCCACAGGGCGTCCGTTCCTTTATTTTGCCTATGGTGCATCTTGCTCAGAAGTGCTGATTGATACGCTGACAGGTGAGATGAAGGTTGAGCGGGTCGATGTCCTCCACGATGTCGGACATTCTCTGAACCCTGCGCTTGATCGCGGTCAGATTGAGGGCGGCTTTGTGCAGGGCATGGGCTGGCTGACGACTGAAGAACTGGTTTGGGATGATGAAGGCCGGTTGCGCACGCACGCACCGTCCACCTACAAAATTCCAACGGCATCAGATGTGCCTGCAGATTTCCGCGTTGATCTCTATGCTTCTAAAGGTAACCCAGAAAAGACAATTTACCGGAGTAAGGCGGTAGGTGAGCCGCCGCTCATGCTGCCAATCTCCGTCTTTTGCGCAATCAATGACGCGATTTCCAGCTTGCGCCCCGGTTTATTGCCTCAATTAAGGGCACCTGCAACGGCTGAAGCCATTTTACATGCAGTGCACATGATCAAGAAAGGGCAGGGTGCATAATGGGCATTTGGCAGGATATTCATAGTGCGCTGACGCAAGATGAAGCCTGCGTCCTCGTTACCCTTGTTGGCATTAAGGGCTCTAGCCCGCGCGAAGCCGGTGCGCGAATGGTGGTTAGAACGGAAAACCGCTTTTCCGGAACCATTGGCGGTGGCCGCCTAGAGTATGACCTTATCGAGCTTTCTGGCCACTTGCTAAAGGAGCCGACTGCTGGCTTTACGCTTCGCACCTTCGCGCTTGGTCCTGATCTTGGGCAATGCTGTGGCGGTTCTGTTCAGGTTGGAATTGAGGTTCTCGTCAAAGAGCAGTTGGAAATGGTGTCGCACCTCGCGGCAAAAGAGCAAGAAGGACCGTTTGAAACCATAGCTGAGCTGGTTGATGGCAAGGGCGTAATGCGCGATGTCGTCGAATCGACCCTTGATAGCAAAATCAGCTTATGTGGAAATGTGTTACGCGAGGAATTCGGCGAGCATCGGCACCGGCTGTTTTTGTTTGGGGCAGGCCATGTTGGTAAGGCTTTGGTACTAGCTTTGGCCCCGTTGCCCTTCACTGTCTTTTGGATTGACAGTAGAAAATCACAATTTCCGCAATACACCCCTTCCAATGTGAAGTGCATTCATCTAAAGGAGCCTGAAAAGGCAACTTGTGAACTGCGACCCAGGGACTTCGTTGTGATAATGACCCATGATCATGGGCTTGATCAACGCATAACTGATGCCGCGCTGCGCAGGCCAGAAATGGCTTATGTTGGCCTTATTGGAAGCAAAACAAAACGGAATAGAATTCGAAAACGCCTGCTGCAGAGCGGCGTAACGAACGGTCAGTTAGAAAATCTTGTTTGTCCCATCGGCGTCGCACCAATCGAAAGTAAGGTGCCGGCGCATATTGCCGTTTCTGTTGCAGCAGAACTGCTTGTTGTTTCTGAACAAATAAGCGGCAAGGGGCGATCAATATTTGAACTTGCAGAGCGGGCTCAGGCCGTTTGATAACAGGGCGCTTTCGAGGAGAGGTTTTGGCGTGGATGTGCACTCGCAAAATGTAATTGGGGCAAAAGCTCGCCCTGAGCTAATTCGGGCGTCAGGCATCACCAAGCGATTTGGTGAGATCTTGGCGAACGATGGTGTGGACCTGACCATCAGAGAAGGGGAAATTCATGCCCTTCTTGGTGAGAACGGCGCGGGTAAATCTACGCTCGTAAAAATTCTCTACGGTGCATTGGAACAGACCTCCGGTACGATTGCCTGGAAGGGTAAAGAAGTATCCATCTCCAATCCGGCTGCTGCGCGTAAGCTCGGCATCGGCATGGTGTTCCAGCACTTCTCCCTTTTTGAAGCATTGACCGTGGTTGAAAATATCGCGCTTGCGCTGCCAAAAGGCGAGAAGATGGCCGATCTGGCCGAGCGCATCGTGGAAGTTTCCAACCGCTACGGTTTGCCGCTTGATCCTAAAGCGCTTGTTGCGGATTTGCCGGTTGGTATCCGTCAGCGTATCGAGATCGTGCGCTGTCTTCTTCAGGAACCTAGCCTTCTCATCATGGACGAGCCGACTTCGGTTCTGACCCCACAGGAAGCGGACGAGCTGTTCAAAACGCTGTTCCGGCTTGCTGATGAAGGCTGTGCGATCCTCTACATTTCCCACCGTCTGGAAGAAGTGAAACGCATCTGTCATCACGCAACAATCATGCGTCATGGCCGTGTTGTTTCCGAATGTGACCCAACCAAAGAAACGCCAGCAACTCTGGCACGTATGATGGTTGGTGAAGACGTTCACGCCGTGAAGTCTGATCACACCGGCGCAGTTGGCGATGTTCTTATTCATCTCGACAATGTTAGCCTTGAAGCAGACAGCACCTTTGGTGTGGCGCTCAAGAACATCAGCCTTGATGTTCACGCAGGTGAAGTTGTTGGTATTGCTGGTATTGCAGCAAACGGCCAGAGCGAGCTGTTTGATGTTATTTCCGGTGAACGCCTCGTTCACGAAAACAAATCCATTCAGCTGCTTGGCTCTGAAGCTGGCCGCATGAAGATCAACGAACGCCGCCGTCTTGGCGCTGCGTTTGTTCCTGAAGAGCGTCTTGGTCACGGTGCGGTACCGGGTCTTGTGCTTTCCGACAACGTCGTTCTTACCCGTCACAGCACGGGCGACCACTTGATTAAAAAGACTGTGGTCAACAAGAGTGGCGCTGAGAATATGGAAAAGCGCATCAAGGTTTCCTACGACGTTCGCATGTCACACGATAACCCTGAGGCTCGCTCGCTTTCTGGCGGTAACCTGCAGAAATTCGTTGTGGGCCGCGAGCTTGACCGAAACCCAAAAGTGATGGTTATCAACCAGCCGACTTGGGGCGTTGATGCTGGCGCTGCCGCTCTTATCCGTCAGGCGCTCATTAACCTTGCACGCAACGGCGCGGCAATCGTTGTTATCTCTCAGGACCTTGACGAGATTTATGAGGTTGCAGACCGCATTGCAGTGCTTTCGCGCGGTGAGCTTTCCGCTCCTGAACCTGCCCAGAACATGACCCGTGAGCGCATCGGTATGCTTATGGCCGGTATGGGTGAAGCAAATTCCAATCAGCAAGAGGTACAGCACGATGCGACTGGTGCTTGAAAAACGCGCTGAGCATTCGCGGCTGATGACAGTCGTGTCGCCTTTGCTCGCGATTGGCCTTTCCCTGATTGCCGGTAGCATCATGTTCGTCATGATCGGCGTTAATCCGGCCGAGGCTATCTACGCCTTCTTTATCGAGCCACTGACCTCCACATGGTCTTTGGAAGAGCTGGTCGTTAAGTCCGCTCCGCTTGTATTGATCGCCGTTGGTCTTTCTGTCTGCTTCCTTTCCAACAACTGGAACATTGGTGCAGAGGGCCAGTTCACCATGGGCGCCATTTTCGGCTCCATCATTCCGGTATTGTTCCACGGATTTACTGGTCCGTTGGCACTGCCTGCGATGATTATCATGGGTGCACTGGGTGGTATGTTCTGGGCGTCTATTCCGGCGTTCTTGAAGACCCGCTTCGGTACCAACGAAATTCTGACCAGCCTCATGCTGGTATACATTGCGCAGTATATTCTGGACTACCTCGTGCGTGGTCCATGGCGTGATCCAGATGGCTTCAACTTCCCTGAAAGCCGTCTTTATGAAGCTGACCACACCATGTGGATGCTTGGCGATGGCCGTATGCACTTTGGCGCGATCTTCGCACTTGTTGCAGTGATTGCAGTCTGGTTCATGCTGACCAAGACCATCAAGGGCTTTGAAATCAAGGTTATGGGCCAGACCCCGCGTGCAGGTCAGTTCGCTGGCTTCTCCCGCAAGGGTATCGTTTGGTTCAGCTTCCTGATCTCTGGCGCGTTTGCCGGTATTGCGGGCATTGTTGAAGTATCCGGTACCATTGGTCAGCTGACCCCTGTTATCTCTCCGGGCTACGGCTTTACCGCAATTATCGTGGCCTTCCTTGGCCGTCTGAACCCGATTGGCATTTTGTTCGCAGGTCTTCTGCTCGGTCTGTCTTACATCGGCGGTGAAGCTGCTCAGGTGACCCTTGGCATGACAGACAAGACTACAAGCGTGTTCCAAGGCATGCTGCTGTTCTTCGTTCTGGCATGTGACACGCTCATTCTTTACAAGGTTCGGCTCGTAAAGCCGCAGCCAACTGCTGGAGGCGCCCATGAACGGGTTTGAGGCTCTTGTTCTAACGATCATCACCGCTTCTACTCCGCTGCTTCTGGCTGCTATCGGTGAACTCGTTGTGGAACGCTCCGGTGTTCTGAACCTTGGCGTTGAAGGCATGATGATTGTGGGTGCAGTTGCCGCGTTCGGCGTTGCCCACGTCACCGGCTCTCCTTTGCTGGGCGTTGTTGCTGCGCTTTTTGCTGGCGTTGCAATGTCTGTGCTCTTTGGCGTTCTGACACTTAACCTGATGGCAAATCAGGTGGCGACAGGTCTTGCGCTTACCATCCTCGGTCTTGGCCTTTCCGGCATGATCGGTGAAGGCTTTATCGGTGAACCGGGTCAGCGTCTTGCTGCTTTGCACATTCCTGTGCTTTCCGATCTGCCGCTGGTTGGCTCCATCGTGTTCTCTCAGGACATTCTGGTTTACGCGTCCATCGCGCTTGTAATCGGCACCTATCACTTCCTGTTCCGCACACGCTCTGGTCTGATCCTGCGCGCTGTTGGCGACAACCACACCTCTGCGCACGCTCTTGGTTATTCCGTAATCAAGGTTCGTTTCCTTGCAGTGATGTTTGGCGGCGCATGTGCAGGTCTTGCTGGTGCTTATCTTTCTCTGGCTTACACCCCGCAGTGGGTTGAGGGTATGACCGCCGGTCGCGGCTGGATTGCTCTTGCTCTGGTGGTGTTTGCTTCTTGGCGTCCAAACCGCGTGTTGATTGGTGCTTACCTGTTCGGTGCAGTATCCATCTTGCAGTTCCACGCGCAGGCTGCCGGTATCGGTGTACCGTCGCAGCTGATGTCTGCGATGCCGTATCTGGCGACGATCATCGTTCTGATCATCATCTCCAGAAACGTAACGCTGACGAAAACCAATACGCCAGCGTGTCTTGGCAAGGCTTTCGTGCCAGACCGCTAAACGACTTCGCCGCCAGCGGTGAGGGTAGTCCTGCATCGCCGGTGGCTAAAGCAAAACAGGACTACTACCTTATAAAATAGGAACGTGCTTTAATGCGCAAACTATCTAAAATCGCTGCTGCTGTTTCTTTGGCTATGGGTGTTGCTGCCGGCCCAGCCCTTGCTGAAGACCCATTGAAGGTTGGTTTCCTTTATGTTGGTCCAGTTTCCGATTTCGGTTACTCCTACCAGCATGATCAGGCTCGTCAGTATCTTGAAAAAGAATTCGGCGATAAGATCGAAACCACCTACATCGAAAACGTTACTGAGCCAGCTGACGCTGAGCGCGCAATCGAGCGTCTTGCTCGTAGCGGTCACGAGCTGATCTTCACCACTTCTTTCGGTTTTATGAACCCGACCCTGAAAGTGGCAAAGCGTTTCCCGGACGTGAAATTTGAACACGCAACCGGCTATAAGCGCGCTAAGAACGTTTCCACTTACTCCGCACGTTTCTATGAAGCACGCTACGTAATGGGTCAGATCGCTGCATCTGAATCCAAAACCGGCGTTGCAGGTTACGTTGCTGCGTTCCCGATCCCTGAAGTTGTTCGTGGTATGAACTCCTTCATGCTGGGCGCTCAGTCCGTAAACCCTGACTTCAAAATCAAGATCATCTGGGCAAACAGCTGGTACGATCCGGGCCGTGAAGCTGACGCTGCTAAAGCGCTGATCGACCAGGGTGCAGACGTTATCGTACAGCACACTGACTCCCCAGCTCCTTTGCAGATCGCACAGGAACGCGGCGTTCTGACTTTTGGTCAGGCTTCCGACATGATCAAGTTTGCTCCAGAAGCACAGGCTTCTGCTCTGGTTAACGACTGGAAGAGCTACTACAAAAACCGCGTCGAAGCTGTCATGAACGACACTTGGGAATCCTCCGACACTTGGGGTGGTTTCAAAGCTGAAATGGTTCGCATGGCTCCATACGCAAACGTTTCTGAAGAAACCATCAAGCTGGCAAACGAAACCGTTGCTAAGCTTGAAGCTGGTGAGTTCCACCCATTCACCGGTCCTGTCATGAAGCAGGATGGTTCTGAATGGCTCAAAGAAGGTGAAACCGCTGATGACGGCACCCTTCTTGGCATGAACTTCTACGTCAAGGGCTTCACGGACTCCTTGCCGAACTAAGAGGCCAAAAGCCTTAAGCGATTTAAAAATAATAAGCCATCAAGGCATGCTAGACGAAGTGGGGGCTTGCCCCCGCTTCCGATGGATAGGAAACACCAAGATAATCTTGGCTTTGGCATCTGTTGGGGGTGTCTTGCCGGGATAACGAGGGCCTTTCTTCTCCTTGCGCCGGTGATGCAGTCCATTGGCATTGAGGAGCCCTCTACCACTCGGACTGCATGACAAGGGGAGGCGCATTATGCGCAAGATTTTTGGCCTGGCAGCCACCGCTGCCCTCGCTCTCGGCCTTTCCGCCGGTACTTCACTGGCTGAAGACCCGCTTAAAGTGGGTTTCATCTACGTTGGTCCGATTTCTGACCATGGCTGGTCCTACCAGCACGATCAGGGCCGTCAGGCGATCGAAAAGCACTTCGGTGACAAGGTCGAAACCACCTACATTGAAAGCGTTTCTGAAGGCCCTGACGCCGAGCGCGCAATTGAGCGCCTCGCTCGCTCCGGTCATGACCTGATCTTCACCACCTCCTTCGGTTACATGAACCCAACCATCAAGGTTGCGAAGAAGTATCCGGATGTGAAGTTTGAGCATGCGACCGGCTACAAGCAGGCAGACAACGTTGCCACTTATGGCGGCCGTTTCTACGAGGGTCGTTACATCCTCGGTCAGATCGCTGCTAAAACCTCCGAAAAAGGCGTTGCAGGTTACATCGGTTCCTTCCCGATCCCTGAAGTTGTTCGCGGCATCAACTCCTTCATGCTGGGTGCTCAGTCTGTAAACCCTGACTTCAAAGTGAAGACCGTATGGGTAAACAGCTGGTACGACCCAGGCAAAGAAGCCGACGCTGCAAAGGCTCTGGTTGATCAGGGCGTTGATATCATGTTGCAGCACACAGACTCTCCAGCTCCTTTGCAGGTTGCTCAAGAGCGCGGCATCAAGGGCTTTGGTCAGGCATCTGACATGATCAAGTTCGCTCCTGAAGCACAGCTGACCGCGATCGTTGATGACTGGGGTCCATACTACATCGAGCGTGTACAGGCAGTTCTGGACGGCACCTGGAAGGGTGGCGACACCTGGGGTGGTCTGGACAAAGAAATGGTCCACATGGCGCCATACACCAACCTGCCTGAAGACGTTGCTGCTGATGCTGCAAAGACCGAAGCAGCAATCCGCTCCGGCGACCTGCATCCTTTCACTGGCCCAATCAACAAGCAGGACGGTTCTGCATGGTTGAAAGAAGGCGAAGTGGCTGATGATGGTGCGCTGCTTGGCATGAACTTCTACGTTGAAGGCATTGACGACAAGCTGCCGCAGTAATTTGCGTGGTACGCTTTTCTAATACTTTTCGGAGTGGGGCCAACTTTGTCCCATTCCGGCTCCTTTCAATTTTCCTTTGAATTTATCTAGGGTGTTTCGGCTTTAATCCGGTTTTTGCGGAGCCTTAGATCTTTGTTTTCTCGCGTATCTTTGCCCGTCAGGTGCTTTAGCTTTTCGGGACTACGCTTTTAAAATAGAATGCTGAGACCATGACGGCTACATTTCTCGTCGATTGGCTCAATCTGCTTTTCCGTTGGGCGCACCTGATCGTAGGTGTTGGCTGGATTGGGACATCGTTCTACTTTATCGCCCTTGATCTTTCCCTCAAAAAACGGGCGAACATGAAACCCGGTGTGATGGGAACGGCTTGGGAAGTGCACGGCGGTGGATTTTACCACGTCGAGAAATACAGCGTTGCACCCAAGGAACTGCCGGATGATTTGATCTGGTACAAGTGGGAGGCCTACCTCACTTGGGTGACGGGTTTTGCTCTTCTTGTTCTGCAGTATTACTTTAATGCTTCTGCCTATCTTATTGATCCGCAAGTACTAAAGTTGATGCCGTCAGAAGCGATATTCATTTCTGTCGCGTCGCTTTTTGGTGGCTGGGTCATCTATGACCAGATCTGTAAGTCGCCAATCGGAAGAAACCTTCCGCTGCTTGCGGTCGTTCTTTTCGCGCTAATTATTGGCGCTGCCTATGGCTTCTCTCACGTCTTTTCAGGTCGTGGTGCATTGATCCATGTGGGCGCGCTTGTTGGTACGATCATGGCGTTCAACGTCTTCCGTGTGATCATTCCAAACCAGCGCAAGATTGCTGATGCCTTGTTGGCGGGCCGTGAACCTGACCCGAAACTGGGGCAGATCGGTAAGCAGCGCTCCATGCATAACAACTACCTCACGCTTCCTGTTTTGCTGATGATGGTGTCTAACCACTATCCTCTGCTTACAGGGCATAGTCACTCGTGGCTCTTGGTAGCGCTGATCCTCGTTATTGGCGGAATGGTGCGTCACTTCCTGAACCGGCACGATGCGCATGATAATTTCGGCAATTACTGGTGGGCGTTGCCTTCTGCAGCCGTTGGTCTTATGGCAGCGCTCATCATTACCGCGCCACAGAAGATCGAGGGCGTTGCGCGGATATCAGACATGGATGCGCTTGAAATTACCCAGAAGCATTGCGCCACTTGTCATGCTGCTGTGCCAACGGCTAATGGGTTTGATGAGGCACCAAAGGACATTCGCCTTGAAACGCTTGCCGAATTGAAACGCTATAGCGATCAGGTCTATGCGCAGGCTGTTCAGTCCGATGCTATGCCGCTTGGCAATATGAGCAATATGAGCGAGCAAGAGCGTCAGGAGCTTGGCGCCTGGTTGGCAGGTCACTAGCGGGGAGGTTCGTGTGGCGTATTCACTAGAGGCAGTCAACGCACTTTCTCAAGACGAATTTGTGGATGTGTTCGGCGATATCGCCGAGCACTCCCCATGGGTGGCAGAGAAGGCAGCAGCTTATCGCCCTTACGCTAGCCGAGGCGATGTGATTGATTCATTTGCCAAGGGCATGAACGGTGCGGATGAAGGTGCGCAATTGGCGCTGATCCGCGCTCACCCAGATCTCGCCGGTAAAGCTGCGCGAGCTGGGCAAGTGGCAGAGGCTTCTCGCAATGAGCAGGCAGGTGCAGGGCTTGATCAGCTCACGGACGAAGAATTCCAGCGATTTACGGAACTGAACGATGCATACAAGGCTCGGTTCGGTTTCCCGTTTATTCTGGCAGTAAAAGGCGCGACCAAGCACATTATTCTTGAGGCATTCGAAAAACGGTTGCAAAACAGCGCTCAAGAAGAATTTGCAGAAGCGCTCACCCAGATCGCACGGATTTTCCGTTTTCGGTTAGAGGACGCTGTTCTGCCTGACGAATAAGGATAGCAGCGTGATCACTCTGGACGGGTTAGCGATAAAAGCCTTGGGCGAGCGGGCCTCCAGCCTTATTGAAGGGCTAAATGCTTTTTCCAGCCAAGAGGACGGACTCACCCGTCTATACCTTTCCAAAGAACACAAAGAGGCTTGCGCTTATGTATGCGCGGCCATGGAAACGGTAGGTCTGACTGCCTCCATAGATGCGCTAGGCACCGTTCATGGGCTGCTGAAGGCCTCCGAGGGCAACCCATCAAAGCGTGTTCTGATCGGCTCCCACATTGATACAGTCCGTAATGGCGGCTCCTATGACGGCAATCTGGGCGTTGTCGTAGGAATTCTCGCACTGGAGGAAATTCGGAAGCGCGGGATTAAATTGCCCTTCGACGTTGAGGTGCTGGCATTTGGCGATGAGGAAGGCGTTCGGTTTCCGACCACCTTGCTTTCCGCGTCTGCGATTGCTGGCGTGCTGGACCCTTCCGAATTCGATTTAAGCGACGCTGACGGGATTAGCGTTCGCGATGCGCTGAAGGCATTGGGTGGTGATGCCGATTCTGCCTCTGCTTTAGCCTACAGCCGCGATGAAACGCTTGCCTATCTTGAAGTGCATATCGAGCAGGGGCCGGTTCTAGAAAGTAAAGACCTGCCACTGGGAGTTGTTACGGCAATTGCCGGTGCGCGTCGTTTCAGTTTTACCTACAAAGGCGTGGCAGGACATGCTGGCACAGTGCCGATGGGCTTGCGCAAAGATGCAGCGGTAAGTGCTGCGCAGCTCATCTGCGAGATAGACAAGGTAGCCAAGGCGGAAGAGCAGTTCTCCCTCGTGGCGACCGTTGGGGACGTTCGCATCAAACCGGGAGCGGTTAATGTCATCGCTGATGAGGCTATGCTGTCCCTCGATGTCCGCTGCGAGGACGATGAATGTCGTCAGCAGGCGGAGGCGGCGATTGTTGCTGCTGCAAATAGGATCGCTTCTGAAAACAATACCCCTGTCGAAATCATCGATTATACGGCCATTGATACCGTGCACTGCTCAAAGCGGCTTCAGACGCTGGCGGGTGAGGTCCTGCAGGATATGGGGCTTCCTGATTTTCGTTTGATGTCCGGTGCTGGTCACGACGGGCAAGTGATGGCGCAGCTTTGCGATCTTGGTATGCTGTTCGTGCGCTGCAAGGGTGGTATCAGCCATAACCCTCTCGAACATTGCAGTACTGAAGATATGGGATATGCTGTTGAGGCTTTGGTTCGCTGGCTTGAAAAGCTAGGCTCCCATCACAGTAGCGAAAGTTAGGCAAAATCTAGCTATCGGGATTTGAAGGTTATGCAGGAATAAAACGCAGTGCTAGGCAAAGGAGACGTTGCCAGCATTGGAGCCTGACTATGGCTGAAGGCTTTCCGCCTTGCTATGTGATCTCACTCAAAACTGCCACGGAAAGGCGCACTCGCGTCCAGCAGGCGTTTGATACCCTGGCGCTTAATTTTCGATGGCTGGATGCGCTCGACTTACGCCGTTTGGACAGGTTCGATGATTATGGCATCGAACAGGCATATCACATGCGGGAAGGCCGCAGCCTAACAGGCGGCGAAGTCGGTTGTTACCTTTCTCACTACCGAACATTAGAAAAGGTCGTACAGGAGCAACATGAACTGGCAATCATCCTCGAAGACGATATGGGGCTTTCGCAGTCGATATTTGAAATTGTCCGTTTTGCTATGGCCAACCGAGCGCACTTCGAATTTTTGAAATTACAGAGCCTGTTTACAAGGCGAAAAGGACCGTTTTGGTCTATGGCCAATGTAGGTAGCAATGCCGTCGGCATTCGTCCGTTTGGTACCTTCGGCGCGCAAGGCTACATTGTTACCCGTGACGGGGCGCGAAAGGCTTTGAATGCGCTGAGTTGTACGCATATACGGCTACCCCTTGATGATGAGCTGTTTGTTTATGGAACAGCTCACCTCAACACGCTGGAGATGCGGGACAGCGCGTTAATTGATGCAGCTCTGCCTACGACTATTCCGGGGCGAGAATGTCCGTCTTCCACACAGTCTGATCATAGCCAAAGCTCCAGCTACGCTAAAAGCTTCTACCGCCTTACCAAGTGGTACCGTGCTTCGCAGGCGCTCCGCTACTATGGGCGCCTTAAAATGCAGGCGTTGGCGGCCTAGCTATGGTCCACCGGCTCGCTCTGGTCCTCGTAGGTCCAACGGTAGCGTGGTGGTGTTGGGCCTTTGTTGCGCCCGCCTTCTTCCATCTGTTCCCAGCCGTGGGCGAGGGCACCGACGGAACGTGAAAGACAAAACAGTCCGCGAGCTAGAGGCGGGGCAAAGCCAAGCTCTGCATAGATAACGGCTGTTGCGCCATCAATGTTCATTGGCACGGGCTTGCTTTGGGAAAGATGACGCTCGACAGCCTCTCCAATTTTGGCGAAGTCTCCAGAAACGTGACCAGCCTCTGCTGTATCGCGGACGAGTTGCATCAAACGTGGTGAGCGAGGGTCAACGGGTTTGTGAAAGCGGTGACCGAAGCCCGGAATATACTTGCCGCGCTCTTCTCTCCATCTTTGGCATGCTGCTTCAACTGCATTGTCGAGTGAGGTTCCATCCTGCATATTTCGTTGGATTTCACGGTAAAGTTCTACCGCTTGCTCGCCAGCGCCGCCGTGCACGTCGTCTAGCATGTTGACGGCGGTTGCCATGGCTCCGTTCAGCGCAAGGCCGCAGGTGACCGACATACGTGCAGCGGCAATGGAAGGGGCTTGCGGGCCGTGATCCACCGCCGCGACGAGAGCCGCTTCCAACAATGCCGCCTCTGCTTCTGTTGGAAGGTTGCCGCGAAGCATCAACCAAATCATCTGCGGAAATGAAACAGAGCCAATAAGCTGCTCGATTGGATGGCCTCTAAAAGCGATACGGCCCGGTTCCATGTCTATGATTGAGGTGCGCCACCAGTCAGATACGTCGCTCATATGGCACCTTCCTTTCGAAGTGTTTCAATCTGCTGAGGTGAGTAGCCTAGCTCTGTAAGAATCTCGTTGGTGTCGGCACCAAGTAAGGGGGGCGGGCTATCGACCGAGGGTGCTTCGCCATCCAATTTGATCCCAGTTTTAAGGAGCGAGATGTCACGTCCCACGCCTTTTGGTTTTTCGAAGGTCTCCAGTATGCCGCGCTCGGTAATTTGAGGGTGCTGTAGAATTTCCGGTACTGAGAGAACCGCGCCTGATGGAATGCCAATAGCGTTGAGTTCTTCTTCCCAGACACTGGCAGGTTTGAATGAAAGCGCCTGTTCCAGCTCACCTTTTAAGGCAAAGCGGTGTTTCTTACGCGCTTCGCGGGTTTTGAAGCGTTCATCTTCCAGCAGGTGAGAAACCCCAAGGTGCTTTGCTAGAAGCTCCCATTGTTCCTGCTTATTTGCGGCGATGTTCATAAGGCCGTCGCGCGTTTGAAATGTGCCAGAGGGAGCGGACGTCAGGTTTTCGTTACCGTTGGCAGTTGGCTGAACTCCGGCGATGAGATAGTTGGAGACAGCCCAGCCCATAGTGGCGAGCGTTGCTTCCAGCATGGATACGTCTATGAATGTTCCGCGTTTTGGCGCATTGAGCGCGGCGCTGATTGCCATAGCAGCGGTTAGGCCGCCAACAGTATCCGCTATCGGGTAACCGACGCGCAGTGGGGCGCTCTCTTCGTCACCCGTCACCGACATAATGCCTGAAGCGCCTTGTATAATCTGGTCATAGGCTGGCCGCGAAACCCATGGTCCATCCTGACCGAAACCGGAGATAGCGCAGTAGATGAGGTTCGGGTTTTCTTCAGTCAGAACATCATAGGAAACACCAAGTCGCTGCATAACACCGGGCCTGAAGTTTTCTACGAGCACATCTGCGGTCCTAACGAGCTTTTTCAGCAGGGTTTTGCCAGCTTCTGTCTTCAGGTTCACCGTGATGGATTTTTTGCCCGCGTTCTGCGCGAGAAACGATACACCCATCAGTTTGGCGCTTAGTTCAGGGTCAGCACCAAGTTCTCTGGCAAGATCTCCCTTTTTGTGTGCTTCAACTTTGATCACCTCAGCTCCAAGATGGACCAGCTGATGGCAACAAAAGGGACCTGCAAGAACATTTGTTAGGTCCAGTACGCGGATACCTTCTAGCGGCTTCATTGGTTTTCATTCCTTTTGAATTTGCCAATGCGAAACAGGATCGGAGCGCATGTCACGACAATTGCGAGCCTGAAAATGTGGTGCAGCAAAACGTAGGTTACATCAGCGCCTGCTATGAGAGCGATCACCAACATTTCGCCCTGACCACCCGGCAGGAATGCAAGGAAAGCATCTAGTGCCGGAGCGATGCCAAGGTAGCTTATAGCTGCAATAAAAAGAGCGCTGACTGCTGCGAGCAGGATGGCATTGGTTACCCCTGCTAAGACAAAGTGGCGAAGCTCGTTGAAGGTGATGCCTGTATATTTGGCACCAACTGACAATCCGATGAACAGCTGTGCAGCCCATATCATTTCCGCAGGCGGGCGGATTGTGATTATGCCCGAGAGAGTAAGTATCGCGGTGAGAACAAGCGGGCCGAGGATAGAGGAGCCGAACACTTTAAAATAGGCGGCGATTTTCCAACCGATCAGTCCCGATGCAATTAGAATGAGGATTTGTTCCAGTGGAACGTCTGCGCTGGATGCTCCCGGTTGCTGGGTTAAGTCCACCTGCCAATAGTGCTGCATAAAAAACGGCGCGATGCTGACGATAAACAACACTCTTGTGGCGTGGATAAGAGAGAGCGTGCGCATATCTGCACCAGCTTCTTCTCCATAAACAGCTTGATCCTGCAAACCTCCGGGCATGGCTGAATAGTAACTGGTAATGGGGTCAAACCCGAAACCGCGTCTTAGCAAAGGATAGGCAAGGCAAAAAACAACAGCCACAAACAGCGGAACAAAGGCAAGAGAGGCGGCAAGGTCTGGAAGTCTTGCAACGACACTTGGGCCGAGAGCAGAACCGGCAGCGACACCGAGAATAGTACGGAAAGCAGTGCCAACTTGACCCATGCCAGCCAGTGGAAGGCCAGCAAGAGCACCCAAAAGGCAGGCGAACATTGGCCCAAGAAGGAAGGGAAGCGGAAGGTCCAGAAGATAAAATGCGATCACGCCCGGAACCGACAGGCCCAGAGTGAATAGTTTAGAATAAGCGGTCATGGGATTATCGCAGGCTTGGGAGGATGGACTGGCTGCCGTAGCAGCCAGCCGTTATTCGTCGGGCGGTTAGTCGCCCTCTGCAACACCTTGTGCTTTCAGTCTTGCACGGGATGCGCGGTAGCTTGGCAGGAATATGAGAGCCAGAGCCAGAGCCAGAAGGCCCAATGTCATTGGGCGTTCCCAGATAAAGCCAATACCGTCATAAAGCTGCATCGCGCGGGAGAAGTTGTCCTCCAGCATTGGGCCCAGAATAAAGCCGATCAGCAGCGGCGCGAGAGGATAATCCCCAAAGCGCAAGATGGTTGCCGATACACCAAGACCTACCAAAATTAGCAGTTCTGTTGCGTTGTTCTGCCCAATATATGCGCCCATCAAGGTGAAGAACAGGATGAACGGAATGAGGAACGTGCGCGGAACGGCCAGTACCTTAGCAATGTAAGGGATGAGTGGCAGGTTTAGGATGAGAAGCACCACGTTACCGATATACATCGAGATGATAACAGACCAGAAGATCTGCGGCTGATCCACCATAAGGCGGGGGCCTGGTGAAACGTTAAGAGCGATCAAGGCTCCAAGCAGAATGGCCGTGGTACCAGAGCCGGGAATGCCAAGTGTGAGCAATGGCACAAAGGAACCGGTACATGCAGCGTTGTTTGCACTCTCTGGTGCAGCAAGACCTTTAACAGAGCCTTTGCCGAACTTTTCCTGCTCTTCACGCGGAGCAATGTTTCGCTCCACAGCGTAACCGAGGAACGAGGCAATTGTTGCGCCTGCGCCCGGAAGTACGCCGATCAGGAAGCCCTGAATAGACTGACGGCCGATAACAGGTGCGATAGACTTTGCTTCTTCCTTGGTGATGCGCAAGTCTTTGATCTCGTTACCTTGACCGGACGAACGTCCAGAACGGGTCGGATCAAGCACGAGATAGAGAGCCTCAGGCAGCGCAAACATTGCCATGGCCAGCGTAATGAACCCGAAGCCAGACTGTAGATCCATAATGCCCATGGTGAAGCGCGGCATGTTAAACAGAACGCCTTCGCCCACGGTTGCCATTACCAGTCCTAAAACCGTCATGAGAAGCGCTTTGGAAACCTGACCGGTACCTGCGAACGCTGCAATGGCGGAAAGGCCAACAACCATGAGAGCAAAGTATTCTGCCGAATGGAACAAAAGAGCAACAGACGCAAGTGCAGGAGCAAAACCCATTAGGAGAATTGCGCCGATTGTACCACCAGCAAAGGATGAGATCGCTGCAACGGTTAGAGCCTTACCTGCTTTACCCTGACGGGTAAGCGGATAACCATCAAAGCTTGTTGCCACGGTTGAGGCAACACCTGGCGCGTTAATGAGAATTGACGACGTGGACCCGCCGAAAATCGCTCCATAGTAAACGCCAGCCAATAGAATAATCGCAGCGGAAGGGTCACCAATAGAAATCGCGACTGGGATCATAATCGCGATAATCGACATAGGGCCAAGACCCGGTAGCATGCCGATAAAGGTACCAATAAGACACCCACCAATAACCATCAGGAGATTGGAGATGGAAAAGGCCGTAGACAGGCCGATTAATAATCCTTCAAGCATCGTGCGCCTCCTCACACAAAACTAGGAAACGGGCGAAGGTAAATTCCAAGGATCTGCTCCACCAGATACCAAATGGACCCTGCTGCAATGGCAGATACCAAAATAACGACGAGATAACGCCGCTCTCCGAGCATCAAACTGCTTACAGAAAGAAACAGGAACGTGGACAGGAGAAACCCTGCAGGTCTCAAAGTCAGCGCATAGATGACCATAAAGGCCAGAAGAGCGATTGCGTGGAAGATTTTATAGTCCAGCAAGCGCATGTAATTAATTTCGGGTGCTTTCGTCTGTTCAGCTTTCTCCAGACCAAGAACCACGACAAGGCTGAGCGCAATGCCAAGGATGGAAAGGATTTTCGGGAAGCTGGAAGGCCAGACGGGATTGCGTCGCATGATCGGTGGCAACAGCTCATCCATTGTGAACCATGCTGCATAACCATAGGCTATGCAGATCATCAGGATGAATAAAGCGATCCATCGGTCAAGGGCCATATCTTAAGTCCCTCCGGAAGTAATTTTGAAATTGAATATTGATTGATCAAGCTGATTGTAATCAGCATATCCCAGAAGGCCGTAGAGCTCTTCACGGGTTTGCATTTGATCAAGTATAGCCTTTTGTGTTCCGTTTTCTGCAATTTCAGAAAGACCCTGAACTGCGGCTTTCATTGCGAGCCGAAGCAACGTGACTGGATAAATCACAATGGAAGCGCCTAGCTTTTCCAGTTCCGCGGCAGAAAGAAGCTCCGATTTTCCGAACTCGGTCATATTAGCAAGGATAGGAGCAGGTGTACGCTCTGCTGCTTCTTGCCATTCAGCTGGTGTTTTCAATGCCTCTACAAAGATAACATCAGCACCAGCTTTTACATAGGCCGCTGCGCGGGCCATTGCCCCATCCATGCCTTCGGTTGCGAAGGCATCAGTTCTGGCAATTATAACCGTTTCGGGATCTTGGCGGGCATCGACTGAAGCCTTGATCCGCTGGATCATTTCTTCGGTCGAAACAAGGGTTTTACCGTCGAGTTGTCCGCAGCGCTTGGGCGCAAGCTGGTCTTCCAGCTGCAATGCTGACTGACCGCGGCTTTCCATGATGTGCATTGTGCGGGCTGCATTCATGGGCTCGCCAAAGCCTGTGTCACAATCGACGATGGTTGGGAGATTGGTTGCTTGCGCAATTTGTTCGGCGCGATCTGCTACTTCGCTCAAAGTTGTTAGCGCAATATCCGGTAGACCGAGGTCGGCAGAGATCACTGCACCGGAGATGTAAAGTGCTTCGAAGCCCTGTCTTTCAATTTCCATTGCCACAAGCGGAGAAAACGCTCCGGGAGCGCGAACAATAGATTGAGACGCAATCGCCTTTCTAAGCTGCTTGCGTTTTTCGTGCGGGTTTCGTTTTTGACGCAGCATAAAGTTGCCCTTTGAGTAAATCGGTGCCTCTTGAGAGGTCGCGTTCTTATTGCAAGAAAAAGGAAAAGGCCGGCCCCGTAGGACCGACCTATTTTTCACTAGCTTAGAGGAAGCCCAGCTTCTTCATCAGGTCGCCGATAGCCTGTTCCTGATTTTCGAGGAACACCTTGAAGTCATCGCCGGAGTTGTGGATGTTTGCCCAGCCGTTGCGTGCACGTACAGCTTCCCACTCAGGGGTGTCGTACATTTCAGCAATTGCTTTCTGGAACTGTGCAAGCTTGTCTTCAGGAAGACCTGGAGCTGCAAAGAAACCACGCCAGTTAACGAAGGATACAGGGATACCCTGTTCTTTCATGGTCGGGGCGTCGTATACATCCTGACGCTCATCAGCCGTTACGCCGAGGATTTTAACTTCGCCAGCGTTTGCAAGTTCGATTGCTTCACCAAAACCGGTAGAAAGGGCTTTGATCTCACCGGAGAGCAGAGCAGCCATTGCCTTGCCGCCACCATCGTATGCAAGGTACTTGACAGCTACAGGGTCAGCGCCTGCGCCTTCCATTACCATTGCTGCAACGAGGTGATCCATACCACCTGGAACAGAACCGCCACCGATTGCTGTACCGTTTGGATCAGCCTTGTAAGCTTCAACCAGATCGGACATGGAGTTCAGCGGGCTGTCTTTACCAACAACAACTGCTGCGTAGTCACCAATGGTGGAAGACACAAGTGTCAGGTCACGGAAGTTCTGCGGGAACACACCGGTGAGGGAACGAATGATGATTGGTGTAGAGTTAACCATCATTGTGTCGTGGTTGCTTTCAGCGTTTTCGATCAGGTAACCGATCGCCTTACCGCCGCCACCGCCGGACATGTTTTCATAGGAAGCCTGACCTGCAAGGCCAGAACCTGTGAGTGCTTCACCGGTACCGCGGGCTGTACCGTCCCAGCCACCACCAGCGCCGCCTGGAATAAGGAAGTGTACCTTTTCCAGAACCTGCTCTGCTGCCTGAAGTGGCGCTGCAAAGCTAAGTGCGGATGCTGCAAATACAGCAAGGGCGGTTTTGCGGGTCATGTTAAAAACTGTCATATTTCTCCTCCCTTATGACAAGCTTTCAGTAAAATCCGGCCGCTTAGGGTGTAAGCGGATCTTGCGATACCAGTACGCCGTCCTCATCGCAGTAGACGCACTGGCCCGGTTCGAAATAGACATTGCCGAAGGCGACCGGCACGTCGAGTGCGCCAATTCCGGTTTTGCCGGAGCGGACAAACGTGGTGCCAAGGGCTTTAATGCCAATGTCTATGTTTGCTAGGCGTGCGCTGTCGCGAACCACGCCGTTTATTACAATGCCTGCCCAGCCGTTCTTTCTGAGCAGTTCTGCATTCAAATCTCCCAACATGGCGCTCCTGAAAGAGCCGCCACCATCCAGAACGATGACGCCGCCATCGCCCGGTGTTTTGAAAAGCGCTTCCTGTACCAGCTTGGTGTCTTCCATGGTCACAGCCGTCTTAATCCGGCCTGCAAACATGCGCTGGGCGCCGAAATCTTTAAAATCGAGCATGACCTGCTTCACCTTTTCAGGGTGAGCGTCGTTAAGGTCTGTTGTCGGATAGGGGGTAAGAGCGTAGGTCATGCGCACTCCACCAGTTTCGTCTGGGGAACGAGTACATGGCCTTCCATCAACCGGCGCTGGGTCCGGTAGGTGGTGGCGCTCACTGCATACGGTTTGCCCTCGTTCTCGCTTACAAGCGCTGAAACGGGCAGAATGCCGGATGGATTGCCGATGCGTAGCTGATCAGTGTTACCGGCAATATCTGCCAGTAGCGTTCCATTGACCTTTGCAGCTACAGCAACGCACATTGCTCCGGTAAGGGTGATTGCCCGGTGGAAGTTGCCCATTGAAACGAGGCGAACTGCTACATCAAAGTCCTGCGCGTGCTGACCAGATCCATCAAGAGCAGTGAAGTCCTCGGGCTGGGAAACAATTGCTACCTTCGGGTTGGAAAGCAGCGCGTCCTCCTCGGTATTGGAGATGCCCATGGCTACTGATGCGGCTTTGCGAATGCGCTCCAGCTTGTCCATCAAGATAGTATCTGCGTCCAATACTTGGGGCAGGGCTCGGCAGTCCGCACCAAGATCGGAAGCTTTGACAAACACGACCGGATTGGATGCATCCACCATGGACGCTTCCACCGAGCCCATGCCAGCAACCTCTAGGGTGTCCTTGGCGTTTCCGGTTGGCAGAAGCTTTCCGGTTTTCGCACCGCCCGGATCATGGAAATCCAAACGGATTTCTGCTCCGCTACCTGTAACGCCCGGTATTGTGAAATCACCTTCCTCAATAACGTTGCCATCGCGGACCTCAAAATGAGCGGAGAACGTTTTGCTGGTGTTGGTGTTGTGAATCCGAAGGCTCACTAGGCCGTCTTCACAAGGTACGATTTTCTCTTCAACTGCGAATGGACCGACGCAAGAGGCCATATTCCCGCACATGGCACCGTAATCCGCTACAGGTTCGCCTACAGCGATTTGTACGAATGTGTAGTCGATATCAGCGTCTTCCCGCATAGACGGCTCTACGATAACGACTTTCGAGAGTGAGGAGATCCCGCCACCCATACCATCAAGCTGCCGGCCATAGGGATCCGGGCTGCCGAGTACGGAGAGGAAAATGTGATCCCACTCGCGTCGGTCCTTTGGTAAATCTGCTTTGTTGAACACCACCGCCTTGGAAGTGCCGCCTCGGGCAAAGACTGCTTTAATCTTGGAGGCCATCAGGTTTCCTCCCCAAGAAAGCTGCGGAAGGAACGGGCAAGAAGGCCGCCATGACGGAAAGTGTTCCGCTCAGCGTCGTTGTAAAGCATCAGTTTGAGTGAAATCGCTTCTGGCTCTTCTTGATCGCGGTAGATGACCATCTTTGCGGACTTCAGGTCATGCGTGAAGTAAATATCGAAGACCTCTTCACCAGTGAGGCCCAGAGTCTTGCGTGTAACCCCACTTGGGAAGCACAGAGGCGCAATACCCATGTTGACAAGGTTGGAGCGGTGAATGCGCTCGAAGCTCTCCACGACGACTGCGCGAACCCCAGCAAGCCACGGCGCTTTTGCTGCTGTGTCTCTTGAGGAGCCGCAGCCGTACTCTTTGCCGCCGATGACGATGAGTGACTGTCCGCGTTCCTGATAGGCTTCAATGGCCTCATACATAGAAACGGTTTTGCTATCAGGCTGAAGAGCGGTCTTGGCGCCTTCTTCGCCTGGCACCATCTCGTTGAGAAGGCGGGTATTGGAGAAGGTGGAACGGACAACGATATCCATCGAGCCGCGCCGCGTACCGTAAGAGTTGAAATCTGTTTCCGGAATTCCCTTGGACAGCAAGAACTTTCCTGCATCGGAAGTCGGCGTAATGGCACCGGACGGCGAGATGTGGTCCGTTGTAATGCTGTCACCCAGAATAGCCAGTGGGCGCAGACCCTCCAATGGTGCAAGAGGCGTTGTCTCGCGTGTCAATCCGCCCACAAAGGAAGGGTAGGTGACGTAGGTAGATGGCTGCCAGTCATATGTTCCATCATCGACGGACAGATCATTCCAGCGCGGGTTTACCTTGGATATTTCTGCATAGTTCTCGCTGTAATCCTGAGGCGTGAGGCACTCGGATAGCATAGCGTTCACTTCATTCTCATCCGGCCAGATATCTTGCAGGAACACTGCCTGACCTTCCAGATCATGACCAAGGGGCTCGCTGCTGATGTCCTTCGTTACGGTTCCAAGCAGAGCGTAAGCGACCACAAGTGGTGGTGAGGCGATCATATTGCGGCTGGCCAGTGGATGAATGCGGCCTGCAAAGTTCCGGTTCCCCGATAGAACGGCGATGCCTTTGACATCGTTCTTGCGGATTGTCTCATCCAGTTCTGGTGAGAGCGGGCCAGACATGCCGTTGCAGGTGGAGCATGAGAATGCAGCAATGTGAAAGCCAAGAGCGTTAAGCGAAGTTTGCAGCCCGCTCTTTTCAAGGTAGGCAGCTACAACACGCGAACCCGGTGAAAGCGAAGTCTTCACCTGAGGTTTGACCTTCAGGCCCTTTTCAACGGCGTTGCGGGCCAGCAAACCGGAAAGCAGCATATTGCGCGGGTTTGCAGTGTTGGTGCAGCTGGTGATAGCTGCAATGATAACGTCGCCATCGCCAATGGTGTCTTCACTGTCACCAATCGGGAAACGCTGCGCGGTCTTTTCCTCTGCCGAGGTCAGCGTCGATGTTGCCTTGGCCAGATCGATGCGCTGTTCCGGGCGGCTTGGTCCTGCTACGCTTCTGCCAATGGAACCGAGATCAATTTCTACGGTGTTTTCAAACTCGATAGAGCGATTGTTCTCGCCAAACCAAAGCCCTTGCTGGCGATTATAGGCCTCTACGAGGAAGGTATTTGTTTGGTTGCGGCCGGTCTCACGCAGATAACGGATGGTATTGCTGTCACATGGGCAGAAGACGGAGGTTGAACCGTATTCCGGCGACATGTTGGTAACCGTTGCGCGGTCCGCAACGCTCAATGAGCTGTACCCAGAACCAAACAGCTCAACGAAACAATCTACGACGCCCAGAGCGCGGAGCTTTTCAGCCACGTGTAGTGCAAGGTCGGTCGCTGTAACGGAGTTATCAAGTGAGCCTTTCAGCTCAAGCCCAATGACTTTCGGCACGTTAACCGATGTGGCTTCGCCAAACATGATGGCTTCTGCCTCAAGGCCACCGATACCCCAGCCCAATACACCAAGGCCGTTGACCATGGTTGTATGGCTATCAGTACCCAGATTGGTATCAGGCGTGAGCAGCATCTCATCAGCTGCGCTCTTGGAAACCACAGTTGCCAGGTATTCGATGTTGACCTGATGCATGATGCCGCCACCCGGCGGAATAACCCGCAGGTTCGGGAAGCGTGCTTCACAGGCCTTGATGAATGAAAAGCGTTCTTTGTTGACTTCAAATTCCCGCTGCTGATTGCGCGAGAGGGCAAGTCTGTCTGCCCAATGGTTGATCGTCATGGAATGGTCGATCACCAGATCAACGGGCAGGGTCATATCTACACGGGTAGGGTCTCCGCCTTCCTGCGCGATTTTCGTGCGCATGGCCATGACATCTACAAGAAGGGCAAGACCCAGCATGTCTTGAAGAAGAAGACGGGATGGACGGAAAGAAACAGCGCCAGCCTGACGGGCAACGACCTTTTGGATGTCGGCCTTGCCATCGTTCTGACGGCTTACGTTTTCTGCAAGAACGCGCAAAGAGTAGGGTAGAGCGCCGAATCCAGATGAGATCTCGCGCTTGTAATCAATACCGTAGTAGTCAGTTCCAGCGATTTTTGTTCTTTTCACGTCCCAAATTCCCCTTCACCAGACCTTTTGTTCAGTCTTTGGTCTAGTGATACGTGTATATCCGTAAGTGAATACTAGACAGGGAAATCCGTTGGGAGCAATATTCAAGTGGGGTCAGTTGCACTAGGAGAAACAAATGCCTGCTCAACGTAATGAGTCGGTGGAAAGAGCGCTGTCCGTCCTCCAGTCTTTTTCGAAGCGAAAGACGAGATTGACCCTTACCGAACTATCCCGCGAAACCGAACTTCACAAAACAACATTGCTACGGCTAACCCGTTCGTTACAGCTCTATGGTTTTCTCAATAGAGATCTGGACGGCCAGTTTTCACTGGGGGCCAGTGTTTGGCAGTTGGGTCTTGTTTTCAGGGACGAGTTCAACCAAGGCAAAAACATCCGTCCGTTTTTGAAGATGCTTGTCCGCAATACCGGTGAGACTGCTTCGTTTTATGTTCGTGCAGGAAACGACCGCGTTTGCCTTTACCGCGAAAACAGCAGTGAGCTTGAAGTCTATGGCGTTGATGAAGGCGTGCGTATGAGCCTTGATACCGGCGCTTCCGGTTTAGTGCTTCGTCAGTTTTCAGGAGGAGCGGTGTCGGACGAGCAAAGAGAGCTGTTCAACTCCCGCTTTACCGTGTGTATGGACGGCGTGCGTAATCCGAATATCGCGTCTATTGCGACACCGGTGTTTACGCCGAGCGGAGAGTTTGCAGGTGCTCTCACTATATCCGGACCCAAGACGCGCTTCGATCCGAGCTTGAAAGAGCGCTATGTCATGCTTGTTGAAACCGCGGCAGAAGAGCTGAGGCGCCAACCGCTTTAGCGCGGTTGGTCATCCGTGCTTTTTCAGTTGGCTCTGATTAGTGCCCAGTGATTTCAAAAGGGTGTTGAGCTTATCGAGGTTGATTGGCTTAGGCAGATAGCCTTGCATGCCTGCAGCCAGATACTCGTTCGCCTTTTCCTCCATCACGTTACCGGTGACAGCCCAGATTGGGCTGTTGGCACTTGGCGAGGTGGAACTGCGAAGCTGTTTTGTAAACTCAATTCCGTCTAGGTCCGGCATTCCGATATCAGTGAGGATGATCGCATATTCAGATTGCTCGGCCTTTCCGAGTGCTTCTAGACCTGTGGCAGCGGTGTCTACTGTGTAGCCAGCAGTTTTCAAGATCGCGCTCGTGAGTTGGCGATTGAGATCATTATCGTCTGCGACGAGTGCTAGAAGGTTGGGACCAGATTCGATTTCAGGTTCTGGTACCGTGATACGGTTTGCAGGCTCCGGTGCAGCGCGTTCCATTGGGATACGAACCTCAAAGCTCGTTCCCTTACCGAGTTCGCTACTTACGCCAATCTGGCCGTTCATTGCCTCAATAAGTGATTTGCAAACCGATAGACCAATACCTGTGCTGGGCTGGGCAGCAGTATTTGAGGCGTCACCCACATAGTATTTTTCGAATATCCGCTCACATTGCTCTGGCGAGATACCGCAGCCGTTGTCCGACACTGAAATTACGAGGGTATCTTCTCCTTCTCGTAGGCTCTCGGAGGTAATCGACAGCTCCACGTTGCCGTCCTTGGTAAACTTGGAGGCGTTGTTCACGAGGTTGGAGATTATTTGGAAAATCCGCCGTCTGTCGCCGTTATAATCAAGGGCATTCAACTTCGTGGTGATATGAAATATGTTGTTGTTTTCTTTCATATTATGGCCGCAGCTAAACTGCACTTCCGACAGGAGAGACTGGAAAGAAAACGGGTGTTTTTGTAGCTTGATGATCCCTTCGTCTGCCCGTTTGATTTCCAAAATATCATCAGCGTGCCCCTGAAGCGTCTGGGCACTTGATATTGTCACGTCTACATAGCGCGTTTGCTCAGGATCTAACGGTGTTTTGCGCAGCATCTCCATAGAGCCTGTGATTGCCTGCAAGGGATTGCGAATTTCATGACAAAGGGTGGCGATGAATTGATCGTGTGTCAGGCGGCTGCTTTTGGCTTGGTCTAGCTCATCGTTTGAGGTTGCCAGTAATCGGCGCAGAGTAAATTGATCTGTGACTGCGCGGGCAAGGGTCTTCAGTGTATCTTCATCCGCTTTGGACCACTCCCGAATATTGCCATCGATAGCGCATAGTGCGCCGATAGGAGAGCTTTGACCAATGCGGATCGGAGCACCAAGGTACGCCACTACACCCAGTTCTGAGACTGCCAGATTGTTCTTTACACGGTCATCCTCAGGGGCGTTTGAAACATTAAGTAGCTCATCTGTGGCGCAAACCAACTTACAAAAGCTATGGGATAGAGGCGTTTGTCTTCTGCTTGCCCAAGGCTCTCCCAAGCCCAGAGCGCTTTTGAAGTATTGTCTGTCTTCTTCTGGCTGGACAATAGAGACGAGCGAAACAGGAACGCCGAGAACCTGTGAGGTCAGGCTAGTGATGGTATCGAAACACTGCTCGGGTTGGGAGTTGACGATACCCAGCTGCTCCAGAGTTGGTTCAAATTGAAGGCCATCTTCCTTTTTCGAACTCATATCCTAACGCTCCTCACACCAGTCAAATGGTTGCGCGGTCCATTTTCTTTTTTTGCGCAACAGAGCGAGTTTAGGCAGCTTCTATGGTTGTTCTGTTAGGTCTGGAGGTAAAAATCGAAGGGTATTTTATGGAAATGGTGTACGGGCGCGGGACTTGAACCACGTTGCTTTTACCATGTTTGGGGGTGCCCGCATTTTCTACCTAGAATGGACATAATTCCTCATGGTTCGTCCGCTAGTCTTCAAAGGTTCCTATGACTGGCATGTGTAATGAAAAGCGATACCAAGGCAATTCTATCTCTTCAGGCTCTTGTTCTGATTTTGGCTCTCGATCCATTTGTCGCGCAAATTCTGCGAAACAGCACTGCGCTCATAGCCGTTTCTCTTGAACGGGAGTTTTCTATGAATGCGAAAACCATTGGCTCTCTGGCTAGTGCTTTTTCGCTTGGTGCTTGTTTCTCGCTACTGCCGGGTGCTGCGCTGGTAAGTCGTTTTGGGCCAAGGTTTGTCTTCCTATGTTTCGGGCTGCTTATGGCTCTTGGAACAGCCGCCTTTTCTATGGCCGATAGTTTGACCGAGCTATTTCTTGCGCGCTTCTTGATGGGGGTTGGTTCAGGACCGCTTTCCACCGCTGGCCTTTATGTGCTCCAGTCTGGTGCGTCCGACAACAAGTTCCGCTTCCTTTCTAGTGAAACGAGTTTTGTGGGCCGTTTGGGTGCGCTGTTCGCGACTGCCCCGCTTGCGCTATTAGTGGTGGCCCTTACTTGGCGCGGCGCGATGTTCAGCCTTGCTGTGGTTTGCGCTATTGCAACATTTCTGGCCGTGATTGGTGCCAAGGGCAGGGAGCCTGCTGCCGACAGTGTTGCACAGGCGCACGGCTGGCGCTTTCTTTTAAACGGGTTTCTTCTTTCCAGAATGTTGGCGATCACCACGATCGTTGGCGTGAATGGAACCATTCTTGCGCTTTGGGGAGCGCCGTGGCTGCACAGCGAATACGCTATGTCTACCCATGAGCAGGGTATAGCGCTTGGTGTCATGGCGATTGGCTATGCTGGCGGCTCATTATTTGCAGCTGAGATTGCCCAGTATCTGGGTACAAGAACGGTTCCGGTTTTTACAATTGTTGCGGCCTTTTTCCTTGTCGCAATTGCCTACTTCCAGGTGTCTGAGGTTCTAATTTTCCCAGCTCTTCTGATCCTTGGGCTTGTGCTTTCACCGGCAATGGTTCTGGTAACGGAAATGCGCAGCGCAGTCGCGCCGGAACAACTTGTTAGAACGCTCGCAGTATCCTCGCTTACGTTTTCGCTTGGTATGTTCGCGTTACAGGCGCTCTCCGGTTTCGTCATTGATCTTTATCCGCGCACAGCTTCGGGACAGCATCCACCAGAAGCGTTTCACACCCTGTTTTATGTTCTTGCGGGCATTTTGCTTCTTACAGCTGCAATGCTGATCTACAGGCGAGAACTGCGCATTGCGCGAGAAGAAGAGACCTCAGACAAACAATAATGTGACAGGGTGGTTCTTTAACTCTTAGGGTTATCGACCTGTGATATCCGGTACTATCTGTCATATCTCCCTTAGCGGAATATGTTTGATGTATTACACTGATATACCTAGGTTTTTGGGTGAAGTGTTACAGATTAGTCTTGTAAAGAAGTCATGTTTTGGTATGAGCAGGCACAAAATGGCTGACAACGTTTTCGCTACCAAGCGATCAGGTGGAGCAGCCCAAAAATAACAAGATAGTTAGAAAGCTGTCGTCGTGCCTAATCGAGAAAAACTCAAAAACCTAACACAAGCCTGTCTTGCAGAGTTTATTGGAACGGCACTGTTCCTATTTCTGGGTATTGGCGCACTCTGCGCATCGTTTCTTGCAGGTGTTCAGCTTAGTCACTGGGAAGTAGCGCTGATCTGGGGTCTGGCGGTAACGATTGCGATCTATTTGACCTCGGGAACTTCCGGCGCGCACCTGAACCCTGCTGTTACGATCGCCTTATTCACTTTCGGCGGGTTCCAGCGTCACAAGGTGTTACCGTACATCGCATCTCAGCTGCTTGGCGCGCTTTTTGGCGCTGCCATTGTCTACGCCATTTACCAAGGATTGTTTCTTGAATGGGAACTGCAGAACGGTGTCGTGCGGAGCAACCCTGAAGCAATGGCAAGTGCGGCTTTGTTCGGAACCTTCCCCCATAAAAGCCTTAGTGTTTCAGGCGCTTTTATTGTCGAGTTCCTGATTACCTGTATTTTGATGGGTATGATCCTCGCCATTACAGATGAACGCAATGGCGCCGCGAAGGGGGCTTTGGCACCGCTTCTCATTGGCGTAGTGGTAGCCGTGATCGGCGCAGCAACAGGCCCGCTGACCGGCTTTGCAATGAACCCCGCGCGTGATTTCGGGCCCAAACTATTTATGGCATTGAACGGCTGGGGTGCGCAGGTTTTCTATGATGGTGCAGGTTCGCTTTATCTCTGGGTACCTATTGTAGCACCTATAGCTGGTGCCTTAACTGGTGCGCTGCTTTATAGGTTCATGCGCGGGCAGGTGCGCGTCGGCGCAAGTGCGGCAGAGATTGTAGCTGGCAAAACGGCCTAAAGCTTTTCTTTAGGGGAAGCACCTCTCCTAAAGGAAAGGGGAGGTGCATCGCGTTATTTCTGATCTTAGTTGAGGAATTCGATTGCTTCAACTTCGATGATATTACCCTGAGCGTCCTGATCAATTTCACCGAAGATCAACACAGGGGTATCTGCGGCCAGTTTATCTGGCACAGCGAGTTCCTCGTCAATTTCTACGATGATGATGCCGGAGTCATCTGAGAACTGGTATTTGTCATCACCCAGTTTCTTGTCGATGTTCCCTTTGAGCTTCACCTTAGCGCCATCTTTTTCAGCTGTTGCAGCTTTTGCTGTTGCTTCAGCGTGTGTGCCTGTCTGAGCTGGGCTTGCAGCGTATGCCAGACCACTAGAGCAAACCAAAGAAAGTGCCAGTGCAGCAGATAGGAGCTTTTTCATTCGCTTGTTCCTTTTGTTATGTGCGAACACGTAAATTGCTAGGCCCACATCTGGACGAAACTTTGACGTTTAATGGTTAAGTGGAAATATACCCGCGCACGAGTGGTGCATGCTGTGGCTAACTTTGTATATTCGTTATAAATAACAATGAGTTAGTTCCTATTTGGAAAGGGCAGGGTCGCAATTAGCTCGTTTTCGCGAGATTGATACGCCACTGCAGCTCTTAAAACTGCGCACATCTTGATACTGAGATACCTGTGCAAAGCAGTGGACTAGTCTAGTTTGCTCAATGAATACATTTTGCACTTCCATTAATGGGAGGCTCTAGACAAACTGTCCCTTCCCAAAAAGGAAAAAGTTCAAATGAACTTGCGATCACTTGCTCTGTGCTTGGCTACACTGGCTCTACCAGTTGTTGCGCAGGCTCAACCTGTCGCGCCTAAAGTTATGGTTATCACTATGTTTGATGGTGAAACGAAGCCATGGCTGACCAATCTGGACCTCTCCAACAAGATTGAAGTACCGGGCCTGCCAGCGTCTAACAAAGACGTTGCGTGCAATGATGACCTTTGCGTGGCAACAACCACAATGGGTTTTGCAAATGCAGCGAGTACGACTCTTGCGCTGACGCTTTCTGATAAGTTTGACTTCAGCCAGACTTACTTCCTTATTGCCGGTATTGCGGGCATCGATCCTAACAACGGCACTTTGAGCGCTGCGACTTGGGCTGACTACGTTGTGGACGTTGGTTTGTTCCACCGTATTGATGACCGCGAAGCGCCAGCAGAATGGAACAGCCAGATCATCGGTCTTGGCACTAAAGGGCCGGGTGAGAAGGCAACTTGGGGCGCTGGTAACGAGGTGTTCAAGCTGAACCCGGCGCTCGTAAAGCTCGCTTACGAAACCACCAAAGACGTAGAGCTGGCTGATAGTGATATCGCAAAAGCGTACCGTGCTGCGTATTCGCAGGATGCTGCAAAGGGTGCGCCAAATGTAATGGTTTGCTCTACCGCATCTACTGATACCTATTGGCACGGCAAGATCACGGCTGAAGAAGTAGCTGGACACGTTGCGACGCTGACTGAAGGCAAAGGCGACTACTGCACCAGCCAGATGGAAGACAACGCGACCCTTACAGCACTGCGCCGCGCTGCGGATGCAGGTAAGCTTGATTTCGAGCGTATCGCTGTTCTACGCACCGCTTCCAATTTTGATCGTCAGAACGATAATCAGACCGCGATCGAGTCTTTGAAAGCAAACTCCGGCGGCTTCCCTCCTGCAAAAGAAAATGCGTTCCGCGTTGGTAACAAATTCGCGCAGGAAATCATTGGTAACTGGGATAAGTATTCCAAAGGGTTGGGTGAGTAAGAGGGGGCATTCTCCCTGAACTTAGAACCTAAACAATTCGAATAGACGAGGGGCTCGCGAGCAGAAATGCCGCGAGCCCCTTTTTCGTTTCGAGGACGTTGCATGGCTTTCAAGGTGAGGGCAGGTGATATCGTCGGAACTAGCCGCATAGGCTTTGCGGCGGTTATTTCGTCATTGGGAGGGTGGTTCCATCGATAAGTTGATCTCTAAATTTTAGATAGCTGCAAATCATCCATACCTACATAATGTAATATTATTCCATAATAATATTGAGCGATTACAATCGTCTAAATAAAGATATTACCAGCCTCAATCGTACCGTTGATAAGCCCATTCACTTGGCCTTGCAGAGAGGGCGCAAACCGTCAAGCGCGTTGGATTTCATCTCTCAAAATGATTGAGGTAGTAAGGTCGCAAACACCACCGCTTACTGCAATTCTATCTCGCACGGTGTTCAGCGCTTCCATGGTTTGTGCTTCGACCTCAACGATAAGATCCAGTTCTCCGCTGACCGAGCTAACCCGCTTAACCGCCGGAAATGCAGCGAGCGTATCCAGCAATGAATGCATGGGAGTTCGTTCAAGGCGAATTAGGAGGAAGGCCGAAATCAGGGCAGGGTCTTGAGAGGCGATATCGGCGCGATAGCCTCGAATGACGCCGCTTCTTTCTAGTTTTGAAAGTCTTTCACTTGTGGCGCTGCGGCTCAGATCGATTTTTGCAGCCAGAGCTTTGATTGATATGCGGGCATCCTTCGCCAGTATGCCAATTATCTCTCTATCTTTGCTGTCGAGGTCCACTGAGCGCTCCAAACTTTATGCCGGTAAAATACTTATTAGTTCCGACGTTATGTCGGTGCAACCGTCCTTTGGTCGGAAGCGAAATACGTAGTGGTCGGTATGCTGGATGTAACGGAGGAAACCATGACCGACATCACGCATCCAGCGCCAGCGTTCGATACCAAGCATATTGCAGAGTTTCTTTTCATTCATTGGGGACTTGAAGGGGCACTTACACCGCTTGAAAGTGAAAGAGACCAGAACCACTGCCTGCAAACAGCATCCGGTGAGCGGTTTACTGTAAAAATTGTCAACGCTAGCGAACCTGCTGCTGAAACCGATTTTCAAACAGCGATGCTGGAGCACTTGGCTACTAGTGCCCCAGAGCTTCCCATGCCACGCCTGCAAAAGACAAAGCAGGGCATGGCAACTCAGAAAGTTGATAGTGCGGAAGGGACGGTGCATTCCATGCGCGTCGTCTCGTGGGTTGCGGGTGTGCCTTTAGCCCAAAGCGAACGCTCTCGAGCTGTCATATCAAGCCTTGGTTCTCTTCTTGGCCGGTTGGACAAAGCCCTCCGCGGTTTCGTGCACCCCGGCGCTCTGCGCACGTTCGATTGGGACATCCGCAGCGCAGGCCATGCGCGTTCCCGTCTCGATGCTCTTGCCAATGACAAACAGCGTGAGATTGTTTCCTACTTCCTTGATCGCTTTGAAAGGCATGTTGAGCCGAAGTTTGCCGGTCTGAGAGCCGCTGTTATCCATAACGATGCTAACGATTGGAACGTTCTGGTTGATGAAAATGATCCGAGCCATGTCTGCGGTTTGATTGACTTTGGTGATAGCCTTCACACACCAGTTATTGCCGAGGTGGCAATCGCTGGTGCTTATTCCATCATGGATACCAAAGACCCGATTGGTGTCGCGGCTGATCTAGCTGCAGCGTACCATGCTGAATACCCGCTCGAAGAAGAGGAAGTTGATCTTCTCTTCGATCTTATCGCCATGCGCTTGGTCACAAGCGTAAGCCTTTCAGCGCTGCGGAGAGATGAAACTGAAGATAATCCATACCTTGCAGTAAGCGAGCAGCCAGCTTGGGACTTGCTAGAAAAGCTTGCTGCGATCAAACCAGCATTTGCTACTGCAATATTCCGCAGGGCTTGTGGCTTTGAAGCTGTTCGCGGTGCGGATGAAATCCGCCGCTTTTGCAGCAAGAACAGAGATAGCTTCGCCTCTGTGTTTGAACGTCATCCAGCGATGATGGCTAAGGATATTGTGCCGTTTATAGACCCTGAGCATGTCATGACGCTTTCCAGCCGAAACCGGCAGCCGGATGTTGCGCAAGCGTGGTGGGAAGCATATGCAAAGGAAAAGGGCGTTGAACTTGGTATCGGCCCATGGGGAGAAAAGCGGTCCGTCTATTCCTCCAGTATCTTTGAAAGCAAGTTCATCCAAGGCCAACGCCGTACGCATCATCTAGGTGTGGATCTGTTTTTAGGGGCAGGAACCAAAGTCTTCTCGCCTATGCCCGCTGTTGTTCGTAGCGTCGAGGTGGAAGTTGATCCGCTTGGCTATGGCTGCATGATCGCCCTTGAACATCAGACAGATAACGGCGTGCCGTTTGTGAGTCTTTGGGGGCACATGGCTCATGAGGCCGCCGAGCGCTTATCTGTTGGTGATACCTTGGCTGCTGGTGATCTTGTCGGTTACTTGGGGAACCCGAGCGAAAACGGGGGCTGGGCACCTCATCTTCACCTCCAGCTTAGCGCGGATGCTGAACTTTCTGCGCCGGAAATTCTGGGCGTGGGTGAAGCCGAGTACATGGATGTTTGGGCAGACCTATTCCCAGATGCTTCAGACTTTGCAGGGCTTCCGCCTGAAACGTATGGCAGCGAAGGGCGTACGCCTGAAGAGATCATTAGCGTAAGAAAAGCGCGCCTCCTGCCAAACCTTTCCATGTCCTACGAGGAGCCGATCAAGTTCGTGCGCGGTGATGGGGCTTTTCTTATCGATCATAAAGGGCGGGCGTATCTGGACTGCTTTAATAACGTTTGTCATCTGGGACATGCGCACCCTGCAGTGGTTGAGGCCCTTGCAAATCAGGCCGCCAAGCTCAACACGAATACACGCTACCTTCATGATAACATTGCAGAATACTCAGAGCGTCTAACAGAAACCTTGCCGGAAGGTCTGTCAGTTGCATCGTTTGTGTGTAGCGGCAGTGAAGCCAATAGCCTGATGATTAGAATGGCCCAGACCGTTACCGGACGGCGTGACGCCATCGTTCTAGACTGGGCTTACCATGGGACGACACCGGAACTGATCGATCTAAGTCCATATAAATACAAAAGAAAGGGTGGTAATGGGCGCGCTGATCATGTGTATGAGGCTGCAATTCCTGACGTTTACCGTGCACCAGCTGACTGGCCGCAGGAAGAGATAGTCGCCCGCTACATTGAAAGCGTGGAGCAGCAAATCCGCGATATGGCGAAAAGGGGCACTTCACCTTCGTTCTTTATTGCCGAGTCCATTCCAAGCGTTGCTGGTCAGGTGTTTATGCCGGACGGGTATTTGCAGGAAGTCTATCGTTTGGTGCGTGAGGCTGGCGGACTTTGCGTGGCTGATGAAGTGCAGGTTGGTTTCGGCCGAGTGGGACGTCATTGGTGGGCGTTTGAATCCCAAGGCGTGACACCCGATATCGTTACAATGGGTAAGCCGATTGGCAATGGTCACCCAATGGCAGCGCTCGTAACGACAAAGGAAACCGCAGACAAGTTCAATAACGGTATGGAGTACTTCAACACCTTCGGCGGAAACCCTGTTTCCTGCGCTGTTGGCTTGGCCGTTCTCAATACAATTGAAAACGAAGGCTTGCGTGAAAATGCCGAAGTTACTGGAGACTATCTGATCTCTGGCTTTAATAGGCTGGCAGAAAACTACGAGATCATCGGTGATGTTCGCGGAATGGGGCTGTTCCTCGGTATCGAGTTGGTGCTGGATAGGAAAACGAAGGAGCCAGCCACTGCTGCTGCCAGAAAGATCACAAACCGAGCCAAGGAGCTTGGCGTTCTGATGGGAACGGAAGGACCTTACGATAACGTGCTCAAAATGCGTCCTCCAATGGTGTTTTCAAAGAAGAATGCTGACCTTTTACTAGGCGTTCTTGATCAGGCGTTTGCTGAGGTCATGGCGGAGCTTGAACCAGCGTAAAGCCATATTTGATAAAGCACAGGGAGGAACCGTCGTTCAGCTATAAGCCGACGAAGGTTCCTCTCATCTCTTTCCCAAAAGCAGGCGTCACTATTTAGGTGTGATGCGGATCAGAGCACCATTGTTGGAATCTGTGAGGATATAAAGGGCACCGTCGTTGCCGGTTGCGACGTCACGAATACGAGCCATCCCTTCAAGGTAGCGGTTTTCACCTTTTACTTTGGCTCTGTCCATTTCCAGCCGGATTAGAGACTGGCTTGCAAGACCGCCCACGAGAATGCTTGTTTTCCATTCTGGAAAAACTTTCGGGTCGGAAAAGGCCATGCCACTTGGTGCTATCACAGGGTCCCAGTAGTAGAGAGGCTGTTCCATGCCTTTCATTTGTGTTTGGCCTTTGCCAACTGGACGGCCGCTGTAGGTCTCGCCGTAAGTGATAACCGGCCAGCCGTAGTTTTTTCCCATTTGCGGCCTGTTTAGCTCGTCGCCGCCGCGTGGCCCGTGCTCAATTGTCCAGAGGTTACCATCGGGCCCGAGTGTCGCGCTTTGCATGTTTCTATGCCCGTAAGACCACACCTCTGGAGCAAACCCTTTATTGTCGGTGGCGCCTTTGGGCTCACCGGTCAGCGGGTCGATGCGCAATACCTTGCCAATATGCGTTTTGGGGTCCTGCGCCATCTGGCTGGTTCTTGGCGTTCCTCGGTCTCCCGTTGTAATGAACAGGGCGCCCGACTTATCAAAGACGAGACGGGAACCAAAGTGGCGGGAGGACGCCCACGCCGGATTTTGGCGGAAAATCACAGTGGCATCTGAGATTGTGGTGCGATCTTTTGATAGAACGCCTGTCGCCACAGACGTAGAAGATCTTCCTCGGGACCGAGGTTCAGAGAAGCTCCACCACAAACGGCCCGTATTGTCGAAATCATCTTGTACTGCAACGTCTAGAAGGCCACCTTGTCCGCTGCTATCGACAGAGGGTAGGCCTGAAATCGGGGCGGAGATGTTTCCTTCCTTTGATACCAAACGTAAACGTCCGCGTTTTTCGGTAATTAGCCAGCTACCATCTGGAAGTTGCGCCATGCCCCAAGGTCGTTGAAGGCCGTCAACAATCGTTTCCAATGACAAATCAATGTCATCTTCAATAATGGGGGCTCGGGTCTGACCGGGAAATGCCGGTTTCTGCCAGTCTGCGTTCGGAGGAGACGCGTTGAAATTGTTTTGAGCAGATGCAGTGGGTACTAAGAAAAACGCTGAAGCGACAAATAAAGAGCTTGCTGTAAACCTGAACACAAAAAGCCTCCCATAAATCCAGAGGTGCTAGACTAACTGGTTTTATAGGAGGCCGCTTCCATAATAGTTCACGGAATGTGCTTTGAGTTTTGTCTGCGAAGTTAGGCTAGAGAATACTGCTCTGCTTGCTCTTCCAGAATACCTCTTAGCAATGCGATGTCATCTGGCCTTGATAGAGTAGGGGCATGGCCACAATCTTCTATCGCTAGAACCTTTGCCTTGGGTCCGAGGGCTGCCATCTTCCCTGTAATTTCTTCGGTGAGAATATCAGATGTTCTGCCCCAGATGACCGTTGTTGGAACGCGGATCTTTTCATAACGATCCCAAGTCGTCATTTCCTCTCTGGAGGCGGAGAACATAACGATGATACGCGGATCATAGTGGATCGTCAGCTTGCCGCTTTCCATTCGCCGAACCGAGGAATGCGCCATACGCTTCCAGAACTGGTCGTCCGCAGGGCCGAAGGGCGTATACACCTGCCGCAGCCAAGTTTCCGCTTCTTGAATGTCTTCAAAATGGGGAAGTTTGCCTGCATAGGTCAGGATACGGTCTATGGCTTCCTGAGGGATTTCCGGCCCAATATCGTTGATAACGAGCTGCGAAATCCGGTCTCTCAGCGGGCCGGATGCCATGCGCATGCCGATCAAACCGCCCATGGACGTACCGATCCACGCACATTGTTCAATACCGTAATGCTCCAGCATATCCGAGGCGAGGCCCGTGAAATACTCGATGCTGTATTCGGCCTCCGGATTTGTGGCCCAACTGGAAAGGCCGCGTCCGATGGTATCCGGGCACAGGACGAAATATTTGTCGCTCAAGGCCGCAGCTAACTCGTCGAAATCGCGTCCGGTTCTAGCAAGGCCATGCCACATAACAATTGCGGGGTTTTTAGGATCACCCCACTCGGTGACGTGCAGCATGTGGTCCATAACCGGCACGAAGGAAAAACGTGGCTGTGTCATGCTGGTTCTCCTTTTGCCATAAGGCGTCCGGCTATGCCCGTTGGGAAGAAGTAAACGAGAAGGATGAAGCAGAGGCCGAGCCACAAAAGCCAGCGATCTGGATCAAATAGCTCCGGTACGATAGGCAGATTATGGGTGGCGTCAGCAACAACGCCCATAAGATCGCGCAGGTAGTATTGTGCCAGTGTCATCATCACTACGCCGATTACCGCGCCCCACATGGTGCCCATGCCGCCGATAACGACCATCAGTAGGATATCGATCATGATGGCAAAGGACAGGACAGTATCCGGCCCGGTGTACTTGAGCCAAACTGCGTAAACCGAGCCAATGAGTGAGGCAAAGGCAGCTGCTGCGCAGAAAACAAGCGTGCGATAAGCCACGACGCGGTAGCCAATAGCCTCAGCTCGCGCTTCGTTTTCACGGATGGCTTTCAGGACCGATCCGATTGGCGAGACGACCAGCCGGAGCATAACGCAGAACAGTATTAGCGAGCTAAAGAAGACGAAGTAGTAGGCTGCGATCTTACCGTTCATCTTCACGCCGAAAATGCGCAGCACTTTGCCATTCTCATCGGTGAGCAGCTTAGCAGCTGGCTTGAAGATAGACGGAGGGCGGTAGGTAATGCCGTCTTCGCCGCCCGTAAGGCCGGAGAGCTGGGAGGCCATGACGAGTGCAACTGAGGCAACTGCGAGCGTAATCATCGCAAAGAAGATTGCCTTCACGCGCAGCGATAATAGCCCCACAGCAAGTGCGATTACGAGCGAGATTCCAAGGCCGATAAGCGCGCCCAATATAACGGCGCTCCAGCTTGGCCCCATGGTCTTTAACGCAATCGCGGTTCCATATGCACCAAGGCCGAAGAACATGGTGTGGGCGAAGGATACAATGCCTGTGTAGCCGATGAGCAGGTCATAGCTTGAGACAAGCACGATGAAGACAAGAATGCGGGCTGCTACTTCTGTTGAACGCACATCCTGAAATAGGAATGGTGCGAAAAGTAGGATGGCCCAGACGAGGAAAACAGTGCCTTTGACGAGAAGGTTTCCGTTGGTTTTTTCCATTGCGGCCTCCTACTTCACTGCTGGCTTGAGGCCGCTAGGGCGCCACATGAGAATTGCCATCATGATAAGCATATTGGATGCGAGTGCGAGCTTGGGCGCAAGATAGCCAACGTAGTTGCCCATGAGGCCAACAATGAGCGCGCCTAGCAGAGTGCCTTCAATGGAGCCCAATCCGCCAATGATGACGACGATAAAGACAACGATCATCATTTCCGAGCCCAGCGCCGGTGAGATAAGTGTCTCGTAGCCTGCCCACATGGTGCCACCCAGCGCGGCGAGGGCCGAGCCTAGCACAAAGACGCCAAGGAACAGGCGGTTGATGCGGTATCCAAGCGCTTCCACCATCTCACGATTTTCTACGCCTGCACGGATCAAAAGGCCGATCCGAGTGCGTTTGAAGAGGAAGTAGAGCCCAGCGTAGATCACCGCGCCTACGAGAAACGCAAAGACGCGGTAAATCTCAATGGAGACATCGCCCCAGATGACCGCACCTTCCAGAAATTCAGGACGGGGTACAGAAAGCGGTGTGCCACCCCAAATGGCGAGAATGAGCTGCTCGGAGATAATCAGCGCGCCCATTGTAATGAGGATCTGGCGCAGGTGGTCATGATAGACCGGCTTGATAATTACGACCTCGAAAAACCAGCCCGCCAGAAGGCCGAAGCTGATAGCAGCCATTATTGCCAGCATCAGAGCAAGCACATTCAGCGCGATACTATCGGACGTAAGCCAACCCGCACTCCATGTAAGTACACTGGCGGCGATAAACGCGCCGAAACTAACAAAAGCGGAATGCCCGAAATTGAGCACGTCCATAAGGCCGAAAACAAGCGAGAGGCCGGAGGCCATAAGGAAAATCATCATGCCCATGGAAAGGCCAGCAATGGTCAGGGTTACCCAACTTGCTGGGGCTCCAATCAGCACAAAGGCGAGGGCGGCAATAGCGACAGGTAACAGAAATACCCCGCCAAGCTGCTCAATTCTTTTAGAAATCATAGTGAAAGCTCCCTCCATGCTGCCTTAAGCAAGGCCCAGCAGGGTGTTTTGCAATTCATTGTCTTCGGCGAACGCCTTCATGCTTCCGGTGTGAACCACATGACCGTCATCAATTACTGCCATGTCTCGTCCAAGCGAGAGTGCGAACGGTAGGTTCTGCTCAACAAGCAGGATGGTCGTGTTCTGGGCAATCTCGGCAAACGCATCGCGCATTCCCGAGATGATTGCAGGTGCAAGGCCCTTGGTCGGCTCATCAATGAGAATGAGGTCACGCGGTTCGATAATTGCGCGGGCGACAGAGAGCATTTGCTTTTGCCCACCTGAGAGTTTCATCGCCTGTTTGTTCCAGAAGATCTTAAGAGCGGGGAATAGCTCCAGTATCCGCTCCAGCCTCTGAGGATCAAAGGAGCCTGACGCTGTTGCCAGCACGAGGTTCTCTTCTACTGTCAGACCGCCAAAGATACCCATATCCTCCGGCACAAATGCCACTCCCATTCGAGCGATATCGCTGGTGTGCATTTGCGAGATGTCTTTACCGCGAAATTTGACCGAGCCTTTTGACGGGGTCCACATATTCATGATGGACCGCAAGGTTGTGGTCTTTCCAGCGCCATTGCGCCCAAGGAGAACGAATACTCCACCTTCCGAGACGTCGAAGGAGACATCATGCAGAACGTGATACTCACCGATCTGCGTTTGCATGTTGGTTAGGCTTAATAGGCTCATGCCATAACCCCCGCGTTGCCAAGGTATACCTCGCGAACAACCTCAGAGTTCATGGTCTGCTCAGGTGAGCCATCTGCAACCAAAGCGCCGTTGTGCAGTACGACGATGCGATCTGCCAGTGAGCGAACAACATTCATCTTGTGCTCTACCAGTAGGATTGTTTTACGGGTGTCTGCTTTTAGCTTGCTGATGAGCTCAAGCACTTCTGGTGCATCGTCCATGGACATACCCGCAGTTGGTTCATCGAACATGTAGATGTCTGGCTCCATCGCCATCAAAAGGGCGACTTCCAGCTTGCGTTGGTTCCCGTGGGAGAGGGCGGCTGCTCTTTGTTTGGCTACCCCCTCAAGTCCCGTTGCTTCCAGATAAAGCTCTGCTTTGTCGGCAAGGGCTGTCAGTTTGTTTGTTGGGGTAAAGGCTCGCCATCCATCACCTGTTTGCGCCTGCACCGCCAAGCGGATGTTTTCCAAAACAGTAAGCTGCGGGAAAAGGTTGGTAAGCTGGAATGCTCGGCCTACACCTTTCTTGGCTCTTGTAGAGGGAGCTGTTGCTGTGATGTCTTCGCCATCCTTAATGACAGTGCCGGAGGACGCTTTCAGCTGACCGGAGATGAGATTGAAATAGGTTGTCTTGCCTGCGCCATTTGGGCCTACGATTACGGTCAGTTCGCCGGAATAAAAATCACAGCTCACATGATCAACCGCGACATGGCCTCCAAAATTGATGGTGAGGTCTTTCGTGGAAAGTGAAGGTGCTCGCATTGTCCTGTGACACTATTAGAGACAGGCTCTGGCAACTTATGGGTCGCCAGAGCACAAAATATGGTCGATGTGTCAGGGTTTGCTTGGGGCTTAGTTTGTGCGACCCAGCGGGATGTTCATTTCTTCCGGCTTGATTTCGCGAACAAGCTGCGGAATAGCCCACTTCACTTCGTCGTCCACCTGGATTTTGAAGTGGTACATAGACTGGAGCGCCTGATGGTCTTCAGGACGGAAAGTCATGGTACCCTTCGGCGTCTCCCAGCTCATTCCTTCCATCGCGGCAATGATTGCTTCGGTTTCCAGCTCTTCGGCAGTCTCGATAGCCTTAACAACAGCGAGCGCTGCCGCCATACCGCCAGCAGTGAAGAAGTCAGGCGGGGAGCCGTGACGCTTTTCATGCTCCTCAACGAGCCAGTCGTTGATCTCGTTGTTCGGGCTCTCGTAGTAGTAATAGATAGCGCCTTCCATGCCCGGTACACGCTTATAGGTTGGCAGAACCGGAAGGATGTGGCCGCCTGTAGAGATTTCAATACCGTAGCGCTGTGGTTCCATAGCTTTGATTTTGCCCATGGCATCGCCGCCACCTGCAACGTAGATCAAAATAACCTTACGACCCGGCTTTTCTTTCAGCGCGTTGAACATACGTTCTGCTGCTGCTGTAAAGTCAGTGGTTTTCAGCGGTACATATTCCTCAGTCACGAGGTTTGCACCTGTACCTTCCAATGCAGATTTGAATGCTGCGATGCCGTCACGCCCAAAGGCATAGTCTTCGGCAAGGGTTGCCACATATAGGTTATCGTCCGGCTTCAGCGCCAGCGCTTGTGCTTGCATATCCATTGAGGAATTGCGGCTGGTCTTGAACACATAGCGGTTGGAGTCTGGCCCTGTGAGGGAGTCCGCCACCGCAGGTTCTACAAGCAGGATACGCTCGTATTCCTCAGCGATAGGCAACATACCCTTTGTTACGCCGGAAGAAGTGCCGCCGATAGCGAGAAGAACTTCATCATCGCCGTAGGCTTCTGCCAGCATTGCGCGGGCAATATCCGGTTTGAACTGAGTATCCTTTTTGATGATCTCAATCGGATGACCCTTGATCATATTGGTGCCGCCCGTAGCGTACTCCAACCCCATTTCAAATCCTGTATGGGTCTGTTTGGAAAATACCTCAAAGGTACTTCCTGAAAGGCCATGAATAAGCGCGATTTTGATAGGATCAGCAGACCATGCTGACGTAGAAATAGCAAGCGTGGCCAGCCCAAGGCCCGCTTTCTTCATAAACGATTTCATTATTTCCCTCCCAAGGCAAACAGCGCTAACTAAAGCATGCACGCAAAAGTCTTTGTTGATGCGCAATTTACTCGCCTAAAGGGTAGGGTGTCGGGAAGTTGAGGGGCAATACTGTGGAAACACGTATAGAGCAAGCCTATACAGAAGGCGACTTTTATGAGGTGGCGTTTGTTCACGCTCCTATCGGTATTGTTGTTACCGAAAACAGAGTGATTAGGGATTGTAACCTAGCTTTTGCGAAAATGTTCGATTACGAGCGGCAAGACCTACAGAACCAACTCTTTGCAATGCTCTATCCAACGAAGGAAGAGTTCATCAATGTTCGTAATCGCGGAGTTGATGATCTCAAAAAACAAAATGCCTATTGGGATGAGCGGATTATGGCTCGTCGTAGCGGAGAATTGTTCTGGTGCAGAGTGAGAGGAAACTCCTTCACTCCTGATGAGCCGCTAGCGCGTGCCGTGTGGACGTTTGCAGACCTTTCCGATCAACGTCCTTATGTGGCTTTGACACGCCGCGAAAAGCAGGTGGTTGGGTTACTGGCAAATGGGTTGACGAGCAAAGAGGTCGCAATTGAACTTGACCTGTCTTACCGAACCATTGAAGTCTACCGCGCCAAATTGCTGAAAAAGTTTGGTGTAAACAATACCAGTGCTCTGCTGATGTCCCTTGGCGAGATTTTCGGTGACCACGTTGTGCATCGCTGAAATGGGCTTGGGTTTTCAGCGGGTTGGGCCTTCCATTTCATTAGAAAACGATTTGAATGATCAGCATTTGGAACTGCAATAACAACTTATGATAGTTATGTTGTTATGAATTCGTGTAGCTGCTAAAAGAAATCATGACAATGTGGCAGCCAGAAAGAGATCAATTAACCCGACCGGTTTATAAGTCTCTACAAAAACTCATCATAAAAGCGATAGAGTCAGGCAGCTTGCTTCCCGGTGAGCGATTGCCGACCCATCGTGATTTGGCATTTTCTCTCGACATATCCGTTCAGACCGTCACGAGGGCCTATGAGGCCCTGCGGGATCTTGGGTACCTAAGCGGCGAAGTGGGGCGGGGGACGTTTGTACGCTCTACGCCAGCGGATATGTCTATGCCGTTTTTACCGATGAGGGATCATGAGCTGATCGATCTTTCGATGCTGAAACCGGTGACTGACAGCTTGCATCACGTAGCGCTGCAAGAAGCGCTTCAGGACCTTTCAGGCCAGCTGACGCCTAACCTGCTGCAGTCTTTTCGGCCTGAGGCTGTGTTTAAGCAACAAACACATGTTGCTTGTAACTGGCTGCAGGATAAGGGCATTCCGGCAAGACCTTCTGAGTTTTTATTTACCAACGGTGCAACATCAGCGGTCGCCACTGCATTGATGACAGCGACGCCGCCTGCCTGCGCTTTGTGTGTGGAGGAGGTGAGCTTTCACAGCGTGAAGCCGCTTGCTGGTTATCTAGGCGTTCGTCTCAGCATCGCTGAGATGGATGAGCAGGGTTTAACGCCAAGAGGGTTTGAGCAAAGCTGTATAAGAGACAAGGTGAGGGCTGTACTGCTATCGCCTAGTGTTGCTAACCCTAAGTCGTTGGTTATGGGCTTGGAGCGGCGGCTTGAGATTTTGGAGATCGCCCGTAAGTATGATGTTTTCATTATTGAAAACGACATTATGGGCGCAACAGTACGGGGCGTTCCGCCCACGTTCAAAGCGCTTGATCCGGCCCAGGTTTTCTACATTACCGCTTTTAGCAAGCAGATAATTCCGGGTATGCGGATAGGAATTTTGCTATCGCCAATGAGCGCAGCTGTCGCGGCTGCAAACCGTCATTTAGTAACGAGCTGGATGGCAAATCCATTGATGGTCGATATCTTAAGTCGCTGGATGGAAAACGGAAAAGCTGATGAACTAATCAACTGGCAAACCAATGCATTGGAGCGGCGGCATTCAATTGCCAAGGAAGCACTCGTCAATGTCACCTACACTGGGCATCCTAATAGTACCCATATATGGGTGCCGTTACCCAGTGGGGTTGAAGAGGCTGAGCTGATCAATCAAGCAAGACGTTCAAACATTGCTGTGGCAGGCAGTCTCCCGTTCGTAATGGCGGAAGAGTATAGTACTGGCGCGCCCGGACGCCACAACGCTATTCGCGTTGCAGTCGGCTCTGTTGACGAGCGCAGACTTGAATACGCCCTTGGTATTTTGGCGAATCTGATTCTGTCTGACGCAGAGAAACCATTGCCAATTTTCTAATTCTATTTTCCATAGCTTTGAGTTTTGGAGATCTAATCTCTGTATAATTTTGTCATTCTGACAAGATATAAATGTCTAAATTGTACTGATTTAATATAAATATTGACGGGTAATTGTCTCTGTTTAAGTCTCCTTGCATTGCAAGTCGAGGGGGCGATGGTGCAGCCAATTATTGACATACAATCCATTTCAAAATGCTTTGGTGACCTTACGGTGCTGGACAACCTGTCTTTTCAGGTGGCGCCGGGTGAAAAGCTTGCGCTTATTGGTCCTTCCGGTTCTGGTAAGACCACAATTTTGCGCGTTCTCATGACTTTGGAGACGCTCACTTCCGGCCATGTGCTGATTGAAGACGAGCAACTCTGGCACATGGAGCGGGGCGGCAAGCTGGTTGATGCTGATGAAACCCATCTGCACAAGATGCGAAACAGCATTGGCATGGTGTTCCAACACTTCAATTTATTTCCGCACAAAACGGTTTTAGAAAACGTCACTCTCGCCCTTCGACTTGTACGCGGTGTCGCAAAGAAGCAGGCAGATGAACGCGCTCTGGAGCTACTTGATCTGGTTGGCCTTGCCGACAAGCGTGATCAAAAGCCGGCCTCGTTGTCCGGTGGTCAGAAGCAGCGCGTAGCGATTGCCAGAGCCTTGGCGCTTGAACCCAAGATCATGCTCTTTGATGAAGTGACATCAGCGCTCGATCCTGAACTTGTCGACGAAGTTTTAAACGTCATGCGTCGCCTGGGAGAGGAGACGGACATGACTATGTTGCTTGTGACCCACGAGATGGGCTTTGCCCGTGATTTCGCTGACAGGGTTCTCTTTTTCGATAAGGGCCGCATCATTGAAAGCGGGCCACCAGAACAGATTTTCACCGATCCGCAGGAAGAAAGAACGCGCACGTTCTTGAGAAAAGTTCTCTCGGCCGGAGTGTCCCGCGCTGAAAGCGCTGCGGTTGCCATATAATTTTAAACGGAGGGGTAATTTATGAATTTGAAGGGACTTTTCAAGAAAACAGCTCTTGCAGTAACCGCTGTAGCTGTAACCGGCTTTTCTCACGGAGTGGTAGGCAAGGCGAACGCTGAAGACACTTTAGAGAAACTGCGTGCACAGGGCTTTGCACGTATCGCAATTGCTAACGAGCCGCCATGGACTGAAGTAACCGCGGGCGGTGAAGTAACCGGTGCAGCACCTGAAGTAGCCCGTGCCGTTCTCAAGCGCTTGGGCATTAAAGAGGTTGTGGCTTCTGTTTCCGAATACGGCGCCATGATCCCGGGTCTGCAGGCCGGACGTTTTGACCTTGTTGCTGCTGGTCTTTTCATCAAGCCAGAGCGCTGTAATGCAGTTGTCTTCTCTGAGCCGGATCTGTGTGATGCTGAGGCTTTTGCTGTCAAAAAAGGTAACCCGCTTGGCCTAACGACGTATGCTGAGCTTGCTGCTCATGCGAGCGCAAAGGTCGGCGCGCCTGGTGGTGGTACTGAAGAGCGTTTGGCTCTTGAAGCAGGTGTTCCGCGTGACCGTGTGGTTGTCGTTCCAGACGGACAGTCCGGTATCAAGATGCTGCAGGATGGCCGTATCGATGTATACGCGCTGCCAACGCTTTCTCTTGTCGACTTGCTTGGCAAGGCGCAGGACGAGGGGCTTGAACTGATTACGCCAATTAAAGGCACTCCGGTTTATTGCGCTGGTGCAGCCTTCCGTAAACAGGATACCTCTTTGCGTGATGCTTATGACGTTGCTCTTGCCGAAATGAAGGCAAGCGGTGAATTTTCCGAGCTTGTTTCCTCCTTTGGTTTCCCTGGCGAAGCGCCGAACCTGACAAGCCGTGAAAAACTCTGTGGTGGTCCAAACTAAGGTCATTACAGCTTCTCAGGGCGGGGCCCCTTTCCCGTCCTGAGTATTCGGATTTCTCTCATTTATTTTAAGAGCGTTTTGCATGCAGCACTGGTTCGGTTATCTGCAACTTATCTTCGAAGGCGCATTGCTTACGGCACAGTTGACCGTACTTGGCTGTGCCCTTGCGCTTTTCATGGCTATCATCGCCGGGCTTGCTCGCATGTCCAAGGTGAAGGCCATCTCCATTGCTGCGACGTGCTATATCGAGTTCTTCCGCGGCACCTCTATTTTCGTTCAGCTATTTTGGGCGTACTTCGTATTGCCGCTTGTTGGTATTCCGGTTTCGCCGTTCCTTGCAGGTGTACTGGCGCTTGGTCTCAATGTAGGCGCATACGGCGCCGAGGTGGTTCGCGGGGCAGTCCAGTCTATCGATAAGGGGCAGAGCGAAGCGGCTCTTGCATTGAACCTTACGCCTTACCAACGCATGCGCCACGTTATACTCCCGCAGGCGTTTGTTATTATGCTGCCGACCTTTGGCAACAACGCCATTGAGCTTTTAAAGGGTACTGCTGTCGTATCGCTTATTTCGCTAGCGGATATGACGTTCCAGTCTCAGGTGGTGAGAGCGCAAACAGGCAGCACCGCAATACCGTTTCTTACAATTTTGATTTTGTACTTCATGATGGCCATGGTCATTTCAAGGGGAATTCGTGCCCTTGAAAGGCACCTTTCCGATGGCCTCGACGTGACCAAGTAGGAGGCTATTATGGAGTGGGATTGGAACTTTGCTATCAAGACATTGCCCGTGTTGGGAGAGGGTGTTCTTGTTACAATTCAAGCAACCGTGCTTGGCTCTGTTCTAGCGTTGGCGTTGGGTCTTGTGTTTGCGCTCATGCGGCGCTCGCAAAACAAGCTTGTTTCTCGGCCAACCAGTTTTTTCCTTGAGTTTATTCGAGGTACACCGCTGCTTGTGCAGCTTTATTTCCTCTTCTTCATTCTGCCTGATGTCGGGATTTTGCTATCGCCGCTTGTCGCTGGTGTGATCGGGCTGGGGCTGCACTACGCAACCTATACTGCAGAGGTTTACCGCGCTGGTATCGACAATATTCCACGGGGCCAGTGGGAGGCGTCCAAGGCAGTGAATCTGACTGCACCGCAAACTTGGCAACACATCATCTTGCCGCAAGCTATTCCGCCGATGATACCGGCATTAGCCAACTATATTATCGCAATGTTTAAGGAGACACCGCTCCTTAGCGCCATTACGGTATTGGAGTTGATGAATCAGGCGCGAAGCATTTCCAACTTCCATTACCGTTATCTGGAACCGATGACTTTGGTTGGCGTGTTCTTTTTGCTTATAAGTATCCCATCGGTTTATTTTCTTCGCCGTTTAGAGCGTAAATACAGCCCGCACTACAAGTAGTACTGCATGATTACAAAACTCGATCTTCCGCATTCCTTTGTCGCAGAACCTGTCGAAAAGCGTATCGGCTTGGTTCTGCTCGCGACAGATCATATGAGCGAACTGGATTTCGCCAGAGCATTTCCCCTCGACAGGGTTGGGATATATGCAAATCGCGTTGCCTATGAGAACCCGACAACGCCTGCGAACCTTGGCAAAATGCTTCCGCGCATTAAAGAAGCCGCAGAGCTGATTTTGCCGGAGGAAAAGCTCGACGTTCTCTACTACAGCTGCACTTCTGCGTCCGTCGTTTTGGGCGATGAGCAGGTGCGCAGACTGCTTGTAGAAGCAAAGCCTGAAGCCAAGGTTATTACGCCTGTAAGTGCGCTCTTGGAGGCACTGCAGACCTTGAGTGCTAAGAAGATCAGTTTGCTGACACCTTACTTGCCTGAAACCAGTGCTCCGATTGAGGCATTTCTGGAAATAGAGGGCTACAAGGTTTGCAAGCATACATGCTTGGGAATTGCAGATGATCGGGTGATGGCCCGTCTTGACCGTGAAACATTGCTCAATGCAGCGCAAATGGCGGTTGATCCTCAGTCAGACGTTCTGTTCATCTCCTGCACAGCGCTACCCGTTGCTGCTCTCATTCCAGAGCTAGAGCACCTTACTGGCAAACGGGTGGTTACCAGCAATCATGCTGCCATTTGGTCTGCGTGGCATGGCTTGGGGTTACCATTTGATGACGCTGTAATGGCTCAACGGGCCGTTCGTTCTGCCAGCGAAAGGCACTTGGCGCTTACTGCCTAGCCATATTTTAAAGGCTGAAAAGCAGGACGTTTATTTTCCAAATTTCATTGTTGTTGATGTGTTGGAGCGGTGCTCCGCCCAGCTTTTAGAGAAAGTTTTCATAGGAGGTCTTTATGACAGTGTTAGAAGCACCTGTACTTGCATTTGATAGGGCCGAATATGATGCCCGTCTTGCCAAGACCCGCCGCGCTATGGAGCGGGCTGGCGTAGACTGTATAGTTGTATCAGATCCTTCCAACATGGCGTGGCTAACCGGTTATGACGGTTGGTCCTTCTACGTTCATCAATGCGTTATCGTTGGCATGGAAGGTGAGCCGATCTGGTACGGCCGTAAAATGGATTCAGCCGGCGCAAAGCGTACAACGTACCTGAGCCACGACAACATCCTTGGTTATGAAGATCACTACGTTCAGTCTACTGAGCGTCATCCTATGGATCACCTCGCCAGCACTCTTGCAGACAAGGGGTGGGAAAACTCGGTGATCGGCTTGGAGATGGACAACTATTACTTCTCCGCCAAAGCCTATACTTCGCTCTTGGCGCATCTACCCAATGCACGTTTTAAGGATGTGAACGGACTGGTGAACTGGCAGCGTGCAGTAAAGTCTCCTCGTGAGCTGGAATATATGCGCATCGCCGGGCAAATTACGACAAAGATGCATGAGCACGTGTTGAACGTCGCGCGTCCGGGAATGCGCAAGAACGATCTCGTCGCGGAGATCTATGAGGTTGGCCTGCGCGGCACGGCCGAGCATGGCGGCGATTATCCTGCAATTGTACCCTTGCTTCCGTCAGGCAAGGATGCTGCGGCATCTCACCTAACATGGGATGATAAACCCATGCGTGCCAACGAAGGTACGTTCTTCGAGCTGTCAGGCTGTTACCGCCGCTATCACTGCCCATTGTCGCGTACGATTTACTTCGGCAGGCCGCCTCAGCATTTCATTGATGCCGAAAAAGCGGTTCTGGAGGGTATTGAGGCTGGGCTTGAGGTGGCTCAGGTCGGGAACCTTTGTGAAGATATCGCCCATGCATTCTTCGCTGTTTTGAAAAAGCACGGCATTCACAAAGATAGCCGTACCGGCTACCCGATTGGGCTTTCTTATCCGCCGGATTGGGGCGAGCGGACCATGAGCTTGCGCAGCGGTGATAAGACTGTTCTTGAAGCAGGTATGACGTTCCACTTCATGACTGGGCTGTGGCGTGATGACTGGGGTCTTGAGATTACCGAGAGCATCGCCATTGGCGAAAGCGGGCCTGAGTGCCTTTCCGATGTGCCGCGGCACCTCTTCGTCGTCGATTAGCTATAGAGGGCGCTAGGGCAATGGAAAACACATTGGCGCTTACGAAGGACTTGCTGGCAGGTCTGGTTTCGTTTCCAACACTGTCCGGTGAGAGCAATCTGGAGATGATTGCCTACATTCAGCAGTTTCTTGAAGAGTACGGCATCGAATGCTCGCTAACTTATGATGAGAGCGGAGCAAGGGCGAACCTTTACGCTGTCATTGGGCCAGAGATTGAAGGCGGCATCATGTTCAACGGCCACAGTGATGTGGTGCCAACGTTCGGTCAGCAATGGACGAATGATCCATTTGAGCTGACGGAACAAGCTGGCAAGCTATATGGCCGCGGCGCAGTGGACATGAAGGGGTTCATCGCCTGCATGCTGGCAATAGTGCCGGAGTTGAAGCAGCAAAGCTTGCAGCGTCCGGTTCAGCTCTCAGTCTGCTTTGATGAGGAAATCGGGGGCTATGGAGCATCCATCCTAGCGCAGGATCTTGCCTCTAGACAGGTGAAGCCTGCGTTGGCTGTCGTTGGCGAGCCTACGGCCATGCGCCTCGTGACCGGTCATAAAGGTGGCTATGAACTGCGAACTGAAATCTTTGGGTTTGAAGTTCATGCGTCAGACCCAAGCAAGGGCGTTAATGCCATTGAGTTTGCGACAAAGTACATTAACAAGATTCTAGAGTACTCTGATAAGCAAAGAGAAATTGAGGTTCCTGATAGTCAGTTCGCTCCACCATTCACGACCGTTAATGTTGGCCAGATAGGCGGTGGTGTTGCTCGCAATATCACTGCTGGCTATTGCTCTTTTGATTGGGAGATCCGTCCGATACCCGGTACCGACGGGATGGCGATTATCGAAGAAATTCTTGCCTTCGCCCGCGAAGAGCTACTTCCGCAGATGAAATCTGTGTCTTCCAGCGCTGACATCAGAACTACCATTATCGCCGATGTTCCTGCACTGAAGTTTGACGAACGTAGCGACGCGATGGAACTGGTGCGGGCAATCACCGGTGCGAATACGAGCGAGAACGTTTCCTTTGCAACCGATGCCGGTTACTTTCAGCGCGTGGGCATTCCAACTGTGGTTTATGGTCCGGGCAGTATCGAGCAGGCACACAAGCCGGACGAGTTCATCGAGACCTCTGAACTTCAAAGATGCCTTGAATTCATGCGCAGCGTTGCGCGGTATCAAGCGATGTAAGCGGGAATGACGCTTTGAAGACAGGCATCAAGCTCGATGATCGGGATCTTGCAATCCTCAAGATCCTTCAGGAAGAAGGGCGGATCACCAAGGCAGCGTTGGCAGAGCGGGTCAACCTTTCTGCTGCGCCGTGTTGGGAGCGCCTCAAGCGGCTGGAGAAGGCAGGGGTTATCGTTGGATACGAGGCCAAGCTGTCGCTGAGCCTTCTTTCACCGCTGACTATGGTTTTGGTGGAGGTGGAGTTAGATAGCCACAAGACGGCCGACTTTGAACGTTTTGAGCGCGCCGTCCATGACTATCCCGAGATATTGGAATGCTGGGCCGTTGGCGGCGGAATTGACTACGTTCTGAAGGTTTTTTCAAAAGATATTGATAGCTATCAGCGCTTTATCGATCGGATGCTGGACGCTGATATCGGGCTTCGCCGCTATTACACCTACGTGGTGACCAAGCAGGTTAAATCCGAAAGCAAGGTTCCGCTTGATGCTCTTGTATAGAAGGCCTTGAAACCTTCTGTTTAGCCGATCAATTTCCAAAGAAATGGCTAGTCCGTAGTCGGTAATTCGAAAGCACCTTTTGCTCTGTTTCGGGCAGAACTAACCCATACAACCAAGAGGGCAAAGGTATGGGTATAACGCTTGAAAGGCCGCGCAGTAGCGCGCTCTCCAAACTTACAGATCCCAAACTTTTTAAAGAGTTTAGTTACATTGGCGGGGAGTGGTGCGCCGCCGGAGATGGTGCTTCAATTGAAGTTTGTGACCCAAGCGATGGTTCGTTTTTGGGGACGGTGCCGGCACTTAGTGCCTATGACAGTGTAAGAGCAGTTGAGGCTGCCCAAAGTGCGTTTCAGAATTGGGCCGGTATGCTGCCGCAAGAGCGGGCAGGGTTACTTAGAAACTGGTACCGTCTTATTTGCGAGAACAGCGAAGACCTTGCGCTTCTTATGGTGCTGGAACAAGGGAAGCCCCTTTCGGAAGCACGGGGCGAGATCGACTATGCAGCGAGCTTCGTTGAGTTCTATGCAGAGGAGACCAAGCGTCCCAATATTGAGGGTGTAACCTCTCACTTGGCAGACGGCGAAGTGGAAGTTTGGCGTGAACCGGTTGGTGTTGCAGCTCTTATTACGCCTTGGAACTTTCCTTGCGCGATGATTACCCGAAAAGCTGCTGCAGCCATGGCAGCGGGCTGTACTTGTGTCGTGCATCCTTCAAAAGAAACGCCGTTTTCAGCAACTGCGCTTGCCGAGCTTGCCGAACGAGCAGGCATTCCGGCTGGCGTTTTCAATGTCGTAACGGGTCAACCGCAGACAATTGTGAACCCATGGACTGAAGATAATCGCGTGAGAGCCTTGTCCTTTACGGGTTCCACGGAAATCGGGCGGCTTCTTTATCGTAGTTCCGCAGAGACAGTGAAAAGGCTTGTGCTTGAACTTGGCGGGCATGCCCCATTTATCGTTCATGCAGATGCTGATCTTGAGAAAGCAGTGACCTGCGCAATCTCTGCAAAGTTCGCGACATCGGGGCAGGACTGCCTAGCTGCTAACCGCTTCTTTATTGAGCGGTCCATTTATGATGTGTTCGCTGAGCGTTTTGTTACGGCGGTGAAGGAGTTAAGCGTCGGCTGTGGGCTTGATGATCCTGATATCGGGCCACTGGTGAACCAAGCGGCTATCGACAAGCAAAACGCGCAGGTGCGCGATGCGGTCGCGCAGGGTGCGCAGCTTTTGTGCGGCGGCAATGTACACCGCGCTGGTCCGCTGTTTTTTGAGCCAACGGTGCTTGGGCATACTCCAAAAGATGCGCTTATCAATACCGAAGAGACTTTCGGCCCTGTAGCAGCTCTCACGCCGTTTGACAGTGATGATGATGTTATCGCGATGGCGAACGAGAGTGAGTACGGGTTGGTTGCCTACATTCATACGACCAATGCCAGACGCATTTACCGCGCTACGCGTGAGCTTCAATACGGCATGGTCGCGGTCAACAGAACCAAAGTGACCGGCGCCCCAATTCCCTTTGGCGGCATGAAGCAATCCGGCCTTGGGCGCGAAGGCGCCCGCCAAGGTCTGGAGGCTTTCACAGACATTAAATACGTGTGCCGCGATTACTCCTAGTTCATTGAAATTCAGACCTAAAGGAATACTAGAATGCTTAGAAACGATCAGTTGGCTGATTGGGATCGCGAAAACTTTTTCCATCCATCTACCCACCTTGCCCAGTTCGCTCGTGGGGAGCTCAGCAACCGTGTTATCAAAACGGGTGAGGGTGTTTACATCGAAGATCAGGATGGCAACCGGATGCTGGATGCTTTTGCTGGTCTTTACTGCGTAAACATTGGTTATGGCCGTTCAGAAGTGGCCGAAGCGATTGCTGAGCAGGCGCGTGAGCTTGCTTACTATCACGCCTATGTGGGGCATGGCACCGAAGCATCCATCACCCTTGCAAAGATGATCCTTGATCGTGCGCCGGACAACATGTCCAAGGTGTATTTCGGCCTTTCCGGGTCGGATGCTAACGAGACCAACATCAAGCTCGTCTGGTACTACAACAACGTGCTTGGCCGCCCGCAGAAGAAGAAAATTATCTCTCGTTGGCGCGGTTATCACGGTTCTGGATTGATGACCGGCTCTCTTACTGGTCTTGAGCTCTTTCACAAGAAGTTCGATTTGCCATTAGAGCAGGTGATCCATACTGACGCGCCCTACTATTTCCGCAGGGATGACCTTTCCCAAAGCGAAGAAGAGTTTGTTGCCCAGTGCGCCGCAAGCCTTGAAGCGCTGATTGAAAAGGAAGGCGCAGATACTATTGCAGCCTTTATCGGCGAGCCAGTGCTGGGAACTGGCGGTATTGTGCCTCCGCCAGCGGGCTACTGGGAAGCTATTCAGGCAGTTCTGAAGAAGCACGATATTCTTCTGATTGCTGATGAAGTGGTAACCGGTTTCGGTCGTCTCGGCTCTATGTTCGGTTCCCAGCACTACGGTATCGAGCCTGACATCATCACCATCGCTAAAGGCCTAACTTCCGCTTACGCACCACTGTCCGGATCTATCGTATCGGATAAGGTTTGGAAGGTTCTGGAGAAGGGTACAGATGAGCTTGGACCAATCGGCCACGGCTGGACGTACTCAGCCCATCCAATCGGTGCTGCAGCTGGCGTTGCCAACCTTCAGTTGATCGATAAGCTGGACCTCGTCTCCAACGCCCGTGACACCGGCGCATACTTCAACCATCAGCTCAAAGAGGTGCTGTCGACTTCACCTATCGTTGGTGAAGTACGCGGTGAAGGTATCTTAGCAGCCGTCGAGTTCGTGAAGGATAAGGATGATCGTGTGTTCTTTGATGCTTCACAAAAAGTGGGTCCACAAATCGCTGCGGCACTAATGGAGCGCTCAAGTGTAATTGGCCGTGCGATGCCTCAAGGCGATATTCTCGGCTTTGCTCCGCCGCTATGTATGACACGTTCAGAAGCTGATAAAATCGTAGAGGCAGCTCATGATGCGGTACAACATGTCGCTAAGAGTCTTGTTTAGATAAATTATATAGAAAATTGAATTAATTGAGGAAAGAGGCGGTCAGGTGATCTGATCGCCTCTCTCGTATTTAACGAAATGTTCCGCTGGTTTAGTGGGCTGACCCTGTAAGGCCGATGCCAGATGCGAGGCCCAACCATGCTTTAATCCGGAGACCAACGGCTTTGATAATACCCATCGCAGCGACTACATGAGCAGTCATGGAACCTTGCATTGAGCCTTTCAGGTCGGTTGTATAGGTCTGCACAATACAGCCGCTACCTGGAACCAGAAGCTTTTTGTGTTCTGGGTGAACCAGATCAAGGTGGGCAACAACCTGTCCGCGTTTCGCCTTTTCGTTCGGCTCCATAAGGCGGCCGTTTGGTCCCATCTGGCCGGCCGAAATCGGCTCTTGAATTCGGGTGATGCGCGCTGGCAAAACTGTATTCATCATGCCTATGTTGAAGTTACTTTCACATGCGACTTCAGCCGCCATTCCTTCGTAAAGTTCGGTTCTGGACACTTGAGAGAAGCCAGCAACGATACGCGAACTCTCTTCTTCGTTTCGCACCGGTATGATTAGCATTGCCGGTGTCATCGCTGCCTGTCCAGCACGGGAGCCGACATGAAGTGTCATTTGCTCAACGGTTCCATCTACTAAACTAACAACCCGTGTTTTGCCAAGTTCGACTTCTGCCTGTTTTAGGTTGGCAATCGCACTGGAGAGCTGTGCAGGTAGAACTTTTTCTGCCTGAACCTTAGCAGCTTCCAATTTGGCTTGCGCTGACTGACAGTCGGCTTCGCTTGTTTCTTTGCGGGTCGATGCACGTTCCAACTGGTTAGGCTGAAAGGCAACAGACTGCCTTCCTTTTAGGTCCTCATGATCTGCAAGTGTCAGCTCGGCCTGCTTAAGGTTCGTGCCTGCTGCTGCAAGCTGAGCCTGCGCCATGTCTACTTCATGCTCGGCCGCTGTTATGGCGCTTTTAATTTCAGCGACTTTCATTCTGGCTACCTCGACCTTGGCAAGCTCAGCTGAGTTCTCGACTGAAAACAGCGGGTCGCCGACTTTGACTGTATCGCCGCCTTTTACGAACACCTCAGTTACAGTGCCGCCATTTTCTGCAACAACCGGAACCGTCTTGAACGGAACGAGCCCGCTAAAGGACTTCGGGTAATAATAAAACACCGCGAAGAACAAGATGAGCGCGAGAACGAGCCATAGGAACAGTGCTTGGTGCACCGAATAGAGAGTTATGGGAAGCCCTTTCCAGCGCAGATACATAACGCGTAGGACGAACGGGAAAGACGTTACCAGAATCTCGATCATTTGTATGCCTCCAGCGTTTTTTCATTGGCTTCAGGGCGCCACCACAACATGAAATCCCTCGCAATAGCTGTGAGTATGAGCGCAGCTGGCAGCAAGATGCTGAAGTGGCTAAGCGCAGGCATAATCTCGTAGGCAAGAGCAACCGTTAGCATCATGGGAATAGTGGTGCGTAGCGGCGTTCCCTTTGCTCTGCGTTCTGCAAAGTGGTCAAAACGGGCATAAAGATGCATGACCAGCAGAAGAGCGAGAAAGAAGACGATCAAGCCGACGATTGAATACCAATCGGATTCTCCGGGCATGACCCACCAGCTGGGAATGGCTTGGCTGGCGTTTGCTGATGTCGATAGAACTCCAAGAAGTATGGAGCCGGCGATAGCGATGGGCTTCACAGCTTATGTCCTTTTTTGCATCGTGTTTTGGGTGCCGGTTCGCGGCGTTTTTGCTTGGCAGGAGAATTAAGCGATCGGCAAAGGTCGTTCTTTATGCTTCTGGCCATCTGTTTTTTGGTTTTGGACAAATACGTATCGATACGTATTTATAGTGGCCGGAAAGGGAGGTCAGCGCGAAGCGATGTCTAGAATAAGCGCCTACCGTTTGAAGCACGTCGCCAAGATCTACGAGGCAGAGAAGGGCGCAGCCATGCCGTTCTCGCAGCTTCTAGAAGAAGCGGGGCTGTCTGAAGATATATTGGAGGGTGAAGACGCGCGTATTCCGCTGCTAGCCGAGGCGACAGTTCTGGAGCTTTGTTGTGAAGTGCTTGGCGACAAAACGTTTGGTGCGCGTGCTGGTCTGCTCGCGCCGGGCTCCAAGACGCTAATGGCGTACCTTGCGAGCGCGAGCGGTACACTGGGACAGGTCGTTGAATTCGCCCAGCGGTTTTATGCACTGGAAGACCCTGATATGACATTCAGTGTTCGCGATTACGATGGTCAGCCCTTTATCGAACTGGGCAGTGATGCCGTTAGCGCACACAAATATGCTCGTCACCGTGAGTTTCTGCTGTTCGGGCTTTACCAGCGAACAAGACAAATTGCTGGGCCAGACCTTCAGCCTTTCAAATTATTCCTTGAGACCCGCGATGAAGGTCATTGCAATCAGCTTTCCAAGCTATTGGGGTTCTCTATCGAATGTGGCCAGCCATACAGCGGCCTTTTGCTTCCAAAAGATGCTTTGGATTATCCAATTCCAACTTCTGACGGGGCACTGCTTGGCCACCTTCTTGAGCATGGTGAGGAGCGTTTACGCCAGATGCCGAAGGTAGAAGAGGGGCTTTCAGAAAAAGTGCTCAAAATTGTAAGGGCGCAGCTTCCTGGTACTCTGCCCAATGGGGATGAAGTGGCTGACGTACTTTGCATGACGAGAAGAACGCTCTCTCGTCGTTTGTCCTCTGAAGGTACGAGCTTCAAAGGGCTCGTTGAGCTTGCTCGGTGTGATTTGGCAAAGCGCCTGCTCCTTCGCGGGGATAGGCCTGCGCAGGTTGCTTATGCTTTGGGTTTTGCAGATCAGGCAGCCTTTACAGTTGCATTCAAGCGATGGACCGGTACGACCCCAGCAAGCTTTAAGCGGAACAAAAGCTAATGCTTAAGAGATGCGCCTGAATGTGCAAAGACTGGTGTTCTCGTCAGATAATTGACGGCCACCCCCGCAAGTAGGTATTTGATATTATAAAATATTTCGATTGTACGGTTTTAGACACACAATCAAATAGGGAAACTAACCTTCGATTTTAGTGCGCCTATTTTGGCGGGTTTTGGTATTGTAGAATGAGTTTCTAATCGAGGCTCAATATGGAGCTTATTTCTCTTATCTTTACCGTCTACTTCTCCGAATATGGGAAAATAAATCTATTTCGGCTACATAGTGCTTAAGAAAAACAGTCTCTAGCCGAGGTCAGATCATGCGTGCTCTTGTTCTAGCGGCGGCCCTTGTTGCCGCGCTTCCCGTTAAAGCTGAAACCATCCGCGTCGGGATGTCCGGTAGCTATTTCCCGTTCACCTTTGTGAAGTCCGACAAGCTTCAGGGGTTTGAAGTTGACCTGATGAATGCAATTGGTGAACAGACCGGTGATGATATCGAGTTCGTGACCATGAGCTTTTCCGGCCTTATCGGATCGCTGGAGGCGGGGCGCATCGACACGATTGCAAACCAGATTACCGTGACACCGGAGCGTGAAGCACAGTTTACCTTTACGCAGCCCTACGTTTACGATGGGGCGCAGGTGGTAACGAAGAAAGGCAATGAGGCTGAGATCAACGGCGTTGAGGGCCTTAAGGATCGCACAGTCGCGGTTAATCTTGGTTCCAACTTTGAGCAATTGCTGCGCGAGCTTCCATTTGCGGACGAGATTACAATCAAGACCTATGACAGCAATATTGAACAGGAAACCGCCCTTGGCCGTGCCGATGCGTTTGTGATGGACCGTGTGAGTGCAGCGCAGTTGATTAAAGAAACGCCGCTACCACTTGCCTTGTCCGGTAAGCCGTTTTCGGAAATTCGCAATGCACTACCGTTTCGTTCTGATGCTGAGGGAAAAGCGATGGCCGCGAAGGTCGATACAGCTTTGACGGAACTCAAAGAGAGCGGAAAGCTTGCTGAAATTTCCCAAAAGTGGTTCGGAACCGACATTACAACGAAAAACTAACGTAGCGGGCGATAAGCTAGACCTATGAGCGTCTTCGATCTGGGATATATGGTCGGGCTTGTTCCTGTCCTTCTTAAGTACGTGCCTTTAACCTTGGGTATGGCCAGTGTCTCAATGGCACTGGCTCTGGTCCTTGCGTGCTTGCTTGCTGTGGTTCGTGTTGTTCGTGTACCGGTATTGAACCAGTTCACCAAGCTGTTCATCAGCTTCTTTCGCGGCACGCCGCTGCTGGTACAACTGTTCTTGTTTTACTACGGCCTGCCGCAGCTCTTTCCATCACTCACGGCAATGACAGGTGTTACTGCCGCAATCATCGGCCTTACGCTGCATTTCTCAGCCTATATGGCAGAGAGCATCCGTGCTGCAATAATAGGGGTTGATCGAAGCCAATGGGAAGCTGCTCAGTCTATCGGCATGACAACGGCCCAGATGATGCGCCGTATTATTCTACCGCAAGCTGCTAGAGTGGCCGCGCCTACGCTGGTCAACTACTTCATCGACCTTATCAAAAGCACCTCTCTTGCCTTCACTCTTGGTGTTACCGAGCTTATGGGGGCAGCCCAGAAAGAAGCTGCGAGCAGCTTTCTCTATTTCGAGACCTTTATCGTCGTTGCCATCTTCTACTGGGTGATTGTCGAGGTTCTTTCCTTTGTTCAGCAGGCGCTGGAAGCCCGCTTATCGAAAGCTGTTGCACGATGATCAAAATTCGCGGGCTTAGAAAGTTCTATGGCGGGGTGCCCGTTCTCGACGGAATTGATCTGGATATTGAGGCCGGACAGCATGTCGTAATCATTGGGCCATCCGGCACAGGAAAATCGACCTTGCTTCGCTGCATCAACTTCCTTGATCATGCAGATGAAGGGACTATTTCCATAGGGTCTTTAAGCGTTGATGTTTCAACAGCAACGCCGAAGCAGATTAAGGCTCTACGCCTTGCAACCAGCTTCATTTTCCAGAACTACGCCTTGTTTGCCAACAAAACTGCACGTGCAAACATTGCTGAAGGGCTTATGGTTGTTCGTGGGTGGTCGAAAGCGGAAGCGAACAAGCGTGCAGATGACCTTTTGCAGATGATTGGCCTAGGCGACAAAGGTGACGCCTATCCGGTTTCTCTGTCCGGCGGGCAGCAGCAACGCGTTGGTATCGGGCGGGCTATTGCGGCTGACACGCAGCTTATGCTTATTGACGAGCCAACCTCTGCTTTGGACCCTGAATGGGTGGATGAAGTTCTCCAACTGCTCAAGCGCATAGCAGATGAAAACCGAACCATGCTGGTCGTGACCCACGAGATGTCATTTGCCCGTCAGATCGCCGATAAAGTTGTTTTTATGGAAGGCGGGAAGATTGTAGAGCAGGGGCCACCAGAGCAGATGTTTACGAGCCCCGTAGACCCGCGCACGCGTCATTTCCTGCGAAAAACACTCGGAACAATGTGAAACGAGGCGAAATCGTTTCGTTCGAAAAGAGTAATAGCGGGTCGCTGCATAGATAGAGCACCCCGCTGCTCCAAAGTCGCGTTAGGCTGGCTCTGTATCTCTATCAAGGCCGACTTCTCGTCGTGCCTGAGCCACTTCTTCCTCATCCGTGTAGCCGATCAAAACACCGGCGTGTAGCTCTTTGCCTGATGCCGCTATGATCTGTTCATCCGTCATGGTTACGCGGGTATGGTGGCGGCGATACCATGCAAACAACGCGTTGTTCATCCGCTCTCTTTCGCCTGCATAATCTGGATGGTCACCAAGGTCTGTCAGCTCATCCGGATCCTCTTGAAGATCGAAGAGCATTGGGCGGAACCCTTCCGCGTGAACGTATTTCCAGCGCTTGTCCATGATCATGGCTAGGCGGCAATCGCTGACAGGTAGATCAAGGTCCAAGCGGGCGCGGCGCATGGAATAGTCGTACTCGCTGATAACGAACTCACGCCACTTTACCTGTTCGGACGCTTCCAAAAGCGGAAGTAGTGAGCGCCCTTCCAGCACATTTGGTTTAACCGTGCCGCCAAAAAACTCCACGAAGGTTGGGGCAAGGTCGATACCTTCTATGAGCTCGTCACAAGAGCTACCGCGTGATGCATCAGCTTCGCTGCGTGGGTCTACAATAATTAGCGGAACCTTGACCGATGGCTCATGGAACAGCTCTTTTTCTCCAAGCCAATGGTCGCCCAGATAGTCGCCATGGTCGGAAGTAAACACGATCATCGTATTACCGAGCAGTTGTTTTTCTTCCATAAAGGCTAAAAGGTCGCCGATTTCATCATCGATCTGTTTGATTAGCCCCATGTAAGCAGGAATAACCTTTTCCCGCGTTTCATCATTACTAAACGCCTTGCTTACGCGCTCGTTCATAAATGCCGAAAAAACTGGGTGGGGAGCTTGGCGCTCTGCTTCACTTCTAACAGGGGCTGCAACGTGTTCTGGCCCGTACATGTTGTGATAGGGCGCTGGAACTATATAGGGCCAGTGCGGCTTGATGAGTGACAGATGCACGCACCAAGGCCGTTCGTCGGCGGTTTCAACGAAGTCTTTGAAACGCTTGATCATGTAGGGCGTTTCAGAGTGTTCCGCCTTCACACGAGCAGGTTTATCCGCATGGCCTAGCAGCCAGCCAGAAAGGATTTCTCCATCCTCTCCTTCAGCAGAGTTCGCCCAGCGTTCCCATTGGTTGGGGCCTTCATATCCCTGTTCTTCCAGATAGCTGTCATAGACAGGGTTTGGCGAGTAAGGGCCGTCTGGATGAAGGCCGTCATCCCTTTCAAATACTTCAAAGCCGCATTCGGAAACGCGGGCGCCAATGTAGCTATCCATCTGGATGCCTAGACGCTCCATTCCTTCGCTATCGGCCCTCATATGTGTCTTGCCGATCAGGACGTTCCTAACGCCGATTTCCTGCAAGTGGTCGCCCAGTGTCGGTTCACCAACTCTAAGCGGAATTCCGTTCCATGTACTGCCGTGAGAGCGAACGTATCTGCCGGTATAGAAGCTCATTCGTGATGGCCCGCAGATTGGAGACTGCACGTAAGCTCTATTGAACTTAACGCCCCTTGAAGCAAGCCGGCCGATGTTTGGCGTGTGAAGGTGCGGGTGGCCGTAGCAACTCAGATAATCAAACCTTAGCTGGTCACACATGATCCAAAGTACATTGCGTTTTTCTTGAGCCATCCCGATTCCTCCGTTGGGGGAATAACAATAGACATGACTGGCAAACGCAAGGGTACGTGCACTAGCAATTGGATTGATGAGCTCTTTGTCGCTTGAGGGGCCGCCGGTAACCATTAGACAATTACCGCGTGGTTGCGGATTAAAGTCGGCTATACTAGCCCAAAAAGAGGCCCCGTTTGCGCAAGATAAAGCGACTTCTTGCCGGTGTTCTAATGGCCCTTGTTTTGTTGTTTGGCCTGAGCATCGCCTATCTCGTTTCGCCCTATTCGCAGGCGACACGAACTGTGCTGCTTGAACGGGTGCTTAGCCGCGTACTGGACCGTCATGTTGAGATTGACGGTGACGCGAAGCTGCAGTTTGGCGATGAACTTACGATCACTGCGAGTTCTATTCGGCTTGCCCGTGTTAGTGACACGCGGCAGGAAACCCGCTGGCATAGTGTTGGTAGCGGGTCGCTTTCGCTGCCCTACACCTCGTTGCTGTTTGGAGAGCCGCATATAAGCCGTGTTCGCCTAAAGGGTGCTAAGGCCTTTATTGAGCAACGAGGAAAAGATGAACCACTGAAGCAACGGCATTGGGACTATAGCGACGTTGCCGAGTTCACTGGAAATTTCCTAAAAGACCCACTTGCTCGCGATTTTGTTTTGGAGGACCTGACACTCTCCTATCCTGACAGGGGAAACGGCTGGGAGGCGGTTTTTGAAATCGAGCGATGGTCTTCTGAGGCCAAGTCTGATGAGAATACCATTGTGATGGCTGTCCAAGGCAGCTTGAACCAGAAACCTTTTGCTGTGCAGGCGACATTTCCTGATCCCAACCGCAAGCCAAAGGGTCCGCTAAACATTGCAGTGACTACTGAAGGTCTCGCAATTTACGTTTCTGGCAGCTTAGACTTGAAAGAGCCTACCGCTGAGATAACTGCAAAACTCAACGCTCCTATTTCAAGCCTGGGGGATATTCAGAGCTTGTTTGATATCAACCGCGTGGTTGAGGGCGACGGGCGTTTAGAAATGGCTCTTGCTGGCCCCTTAAACGCGTTGGGGCTCGATAACATTAAGCTGGACGTAAAGCTGGTTAGTGGATCCAGCATGAAGCTCACGGGAACTGTAGGAAACCTGCCCAAAGGCACTGGCATCGATCTTTTGTTTGATAGTCGCCGTTTTCCCGAAGGGCGTGACCCTGCCAAACCCAAGGACCCCTCCGAGATTACCTTGACTGGGCTTACTGGTCAGATATTGGGTGATGAGCGTCGCCTCTATCTGAAAAACTTCAAGCTGCTTACAAACGCAATAGAGGGCGAACTAAAAGAGATTGGCCCTATCTGGGTGGACCGGATCGTTAGAGATACAAAGGGCAATGTCGGTTTTCTTGGGCTGAATATCTTGAGCGGTCCAGCCGATGATCCTGTTCTGGATCTGAAAGGCTCCATCACCAATCTTCTCAAGTTTTCCGGCATTCGTATTGGGGGCTCTTTTGACTTTGGTCTTGGCCAGTTCATTGCGCCAAATGCTCCAAAAGCAAAAATTGATGCGGGAAGTTTTGCAGGAACTCTCTTCATCTCCGATGCCTCCGGAATTCTGGAGTTGGAGCAATTTGACGGGCGAACCCGAAATTCCAAGCTCGTTGATTTATCCGTTTCTAAGATCGGACCAAGTGATAACGCCAAACCGGAGACGGGCCGGTTTCCAGTCTTTGAGATTGACGTGAAGGTGCCTGATTTCAACGCGCTTCAGAAAAGGCTGGGTCTCAAAGGCAGCACGGTGAAAAAGGTCGCTTACAAAGGGACGGCAACCTATCAGGAAAACAGTGTTGCGCTGAAAGGCGCCGGTCTGGTTGGGCAGACCAATCTAGCGGGAAATCTGAGTTTGGCTGTTTTGGAAGATAGCCTGAAGCTGACGGGAGACCTCAATACGCCCAAGCTTTATCTCGCTGATGTGGAGAGCCTCATTAAGGTTTACCGCTTTATCGAAGGGGAGCGGAACAAAGCCGTTGCAATTGAAGAGGTGTTTACCGCGCCTTTCACCGCGTCCGTTGATTTTGCTGCAAAGAGTATTGCTGGCGGCGGTAAGACAGCAAGCAATATGAGCGCGAAGCTTTTGTATGCCCGCAAGGTGCTTAAGTTCAATCCAATCCGCTTGACTTACCTTGGCGGTAAAGCCAACGCTACGGTTCATGTCGATACTCATTCCAAGCCCGCCAAGATAACCGCAGACGGACGCATTGATAAATTAAAGATGGGAACAGTTTTAAAGGAACTGGGCATTCCGCGTCTTGTCAGTGGCTCTTTAAGCATGAGCTATAACCTTACCGGTACTGGTTCAAACTTTGAAAGCTTCCGACGTTCAGCAAGTGGCAAGCTTGTCGCTTCCCTTTGGGGCGGCACCATTGGTACGAGACTGATTGATCTTGCCGGGCAAAGTTTGGTGCGATGGATGTTCTCCAACACATCGAAGGAGGATCAAGCCAAGCTAGTCTGTGCAGTTTTTCCGCTCACGCTTAAGGCTGGGCGAGGGCAACTCAAAAACGCTGTTGTCGAGACAGAAAACGTCCAAGTGGTCGGTGGTGGGAAGGTTGATCTGAGAGACGATAAGTTGGAGCTGAAATTTGCCCCCCGTGCTTTGGCGCCTGATGTGGTTGATATGGCGTCGGACTTTACAGTTGTTGGTCCGATCAAACACCCGCGCTTTAAAACGAAAGACAGCAGTGCAGGGCGTGTTGTTGGCGAAGTTTTGACGACACCGCTCAATCTGCTGGGAGTTATCTTTGGTAGCAAAGAGAAGGGCGGCGCAAACAAACACCGGCCTTGCTCCATCATAAAGTCACGCGGCGCGAAGTGAAAATGTATCTAACTGGAAGCAGATCCGTCTGGTCATGACATAGATCGATTTAGCGGAGCGTTATTCCGGCGTGACCTGAAACTGTATTTTCCGACACGCTGGATTTTAAACGATAGATGCCTCGTAAGTTAGCTTAGCAGTTTTTCTAGTTCGCTATCTGTAACCGGTTGCATTGATTGACAGTCAAATGCAGGGCCTGAAAGGTCGTCTTGAGTTATCTTGGCCTTGGCAATCTTGTTCGTCGCAGTGCGGGGAAATTCGTCCACGTAAGCAATGTATCGCGGCCTTTTAAAAGGCGCCAAGCTCTCTGCCTGCGCTTTTACCTGCTCCGGCGGTAACTGGTCCGGTCCGTTGCCATCGGTCATTTTCACCAGAACCATAACTTCTTCCCGTCGCATCTCATCGGGAACAGCGATCGCTGCTACCTCCGCTATTTCGGCAGCTTGAGCTATCGTGGCCTCTACTTCCTTAGCCGAAATGTTTTCTCCGGCCCGCTTGATCATCTCTTTCTTGCGCCCAACGATCCTGTGATAGCCATCAGCATCTTTGGTAAAAAGGTCGCCCGTATTGAACCAGTCGCCATCGAATGCTGAAGCGTTTGCCTCTGGCTTTTTGTAGTAGCCCTGCATGATCGCACGCCCGCGTATTTGTAGTTCGCCTACTTCGCCGCTGGCGCATTCAATACCAGCATCGTTGACTACTCGCGTTTGCCTGTAAGGGGCTGCGATCCCGCAGGTGTTGAGCTCCAGTTTTTCAGCTGAATTGTGTGGGCAAATAATTGCCGGACCAACCTCCGTCATGCCGAAGCTATCGCGCGCAACAAGGTTGAAGCGCTCTTCTGCAGCTGCTCGGGTTGCTGGACGCCAGCCGAAGCAGTGGACGAACTTCAGAGGTATATCCCTATCGCCTTCAGACGGAGGAACAGCCTTTAACAACGGTTCAGGCAGCACGCAGTAATGGGCGTTGTTTTCCCGTATCCAGTCTAGAAATTTGGTAAGGCTCATTTTTTTCGCGATTATAGCGGTTCCGCCAATCGCCATGGATGAGAGAAACGACCATTGACCATCCATGTAGAAAAAGGGAGCCCAGAAAAAGAGCCTGCTATTGCCGTAGTGGCGATGCACCTGCGCAATCGAGTGGGAAAGCACAAGCCAATAGTCCTGACTTAGCATACAGCCCTTTGGAAAGCCGGTGGTTCCACTGGTGTATTGTAAGCTGGCCAAGTCGGTGGCGACCACGGGATACCCCGGGTCAAATTCTTCCAGGTTGCCGCCTGTTTCCAGCAGGCCCAAGTCGTTATCCTGAACAACGATAGGGCTCATAATCTCCTCTGGGAGATGTTCCATCTCGCCTACGGCACTTAGAAACTGTTCTGCGATAATAAGCGCCTGCGCATCGGACTGGTTTACGATGTAATCAAGTTCCTTGCCGCGGTAAGCGGTATTAATTGGAACGATAACCGCGCCCAGCTTCATAATGGCAAACCATAGAAGCGTTGAACCAGAACCGTTAGGCAACATGACGGCGATATGTGCGCCTTTGCGGAGACCTCTATCCAATAAGTTCTGGGCAATTCTATTTGAACGCTCGTGCAGGGCTTTATAAGTCAGCCGAATTCCGTCCTGAAAATAGTCAGCTGCAATCGCATCACCATAGCGCGCTGCCTGCTCGGCGCAAAATGAGGGAATACTCTCTGGAAAGCCCTTTTGCTCAAGGGCTTCTTTTAAAGCTTCAATTTCAATTTGGCCGGGGTGCTGTGTCATGCTTTGCTCTCACTTTTGGCAAGAGGTGGGGTCGTAGACTGAACGGAGCGGGCCAGACGGTACATATGCCCTGCCATCGCCATGCTGTCGCTGCGGCTCATATCGAGGCTGCGCTGATAACTTTCCATCTCTATCCGTACACCGAGAGGTGGATGAGAAGCGATTTTACGGGCTGCGGCCATCGCAGTGTCCATGAGAGCATCGGCCTCAACAATGTCATTGATCAAAAAGAGGCGCTGAGCCTTGTTCGCATCAATTTTCTCGCCCAAAAGCAAGAGTTCCATTGCGGCCGTGTGCGGTATCGCCTTACCCAACGACAGGCCTGCACCTGCACCTGCCATTCCATAGGCAATTTCAGGCATACCAAACTGAGCGTTAGGGCTTGCGTAGCGGATATCCGACAGTAGGCAGAAGTAAATGAAACCCTGACCAAAGCAGTGCCCGTTTACCGCTGAAACGATGGGTTTATAACGCGCCATTGTCATTACTTCATGTTCCCATCCCGGGTACTCCTCGCTATCGAAGGAGCGGGATGGTTGAAGATGACGTTCGACCACTTCTTCCCGTGTTCTTGCCGGTCTTTCCGACTTGATGTCGTCGCCGGCACAGAAAGAACGCGATCCAGCTCCTGTGAGGACTCCGCACCTGATATTTCGATCCGCGTTGAAGTCCTGCAGGATGTCGAAAAGCTGGCGATGCATCGCAGGTGTAAACACGTTCACTGGCGGATTGTCGATGGTGATGATCGCAATGTCATCGATTTTTTCATAGTTCAGCATGGTCTCTCCGCCATCAAGTAGATGGTACTCTGTTTCGGCGCTCCGCCTTGCGGCGAAGCAGTTCGGCAAACGTCATAGTCGCAGTGGTGATCACCACGAAAAAGACGCTGATCGCTGCAATTGTCGGGTTAATTTCAAAGCGCAAATCGTTCCAGATGCGCATGGGCAAGGTCTCTGCACTGGACATGACGAACAGTGAAATGATCAGCTCGTCAAAGCTAATGAAGAACGCAAAGATCGATGCGGCAATGAATGAGGGAGCTAGGGCAGGGAACGTTGCTGCCATGAATGCGCGTACTGGCCCTGCACCCATAATTCTCGCCGCTTTTTCCAAGGTGGGGTCGATTTGTCTGTAAGCAGATCCGACGATCAGAATAACGAATGGCAGGCAAATGGCTGTATGGGCTGCAATCAGAGTTAGCTCGTTATCAGGTAGCCCCACTTTAATCGCCAGAATAAAAACGCCTAGAGCAACAATGATGTTGGGCACGATTGCAGGCGCCAAAAACAAGGATGTGAGCGCGCCGGATTTACGGGTTCTGCGACGCCCCAAGCCAATCACAACAAGTGTACCAACAAAGACGGCCGCAAGACTGGAGCTAATCGCAACGCGTACCGAGCGCAGTGTTGCCGATATCCAGATCGGGTCCTGAAAGTACTCTCGGTACCACCGAAGACCGAACTCTTCGGGTGGAAAGCTTAAAAAACGACCGTTAGAAAACGAAATCGGAACAACGATCAAAATCGGAAAGAATAGAAACAACACGATCAGAATGTAGAAGAGCGTGAGTGGGCGCATTGCTTTATCCATCATGACGTTTCTCCTTGGTGATGGACAAAGCGGGATGAAAAGAGCCGCACAGCAAACATTACAAGTAGCGTTGCCGTTAGCAGAACAATTGAAAGAGCAGCTGCAAAACCCCAGTTTCCGGTAGAAACCTGACTGCTTATGATATTCGCCAGCATAGTGTCCTTACGCCCGCCCACCAGCGCGGGCACGATGAAGAACCCCATAGACAAAATGAAGACGATGAGTGTTCCTGTAATGGCACCCTCAAGAGAAAGCGGGAGAAACACTTCCCTAAATGCTTTGAAGGGGGATGCTCCGAAAATTCGGGCCGAGCGCATAAGCGATTGATCAATTTCTGTCATGGAAGAAAAACAAGTTACGATCAATATCGGAAGCATGATCTGGATCATGCTGACGTAGACCGCTCCGGTCGTGAAGAGGAGCTTCAAGGGTTCGTCAATCAATCCGACCCAAAGGAGAGTTTGATTGATGATGCCTTCTTTGCCCAGCACAACCATCCAAGCGTAGGTTCTTGAAAGGATGGACATCCACATTGGAACCAGCACAAGGAAAATTAACATTGGCCGACGGCGACTAGGTTGACGGACGATGAAATAGGCTATCGGATACCCGATTATCAAACATGCAAGAGCTACGACCGAGGAGACCTGCAAGGTAGTCCAAAAGATCCGCATATAGGCACCTCGATTAATAAATCGGGTGAAGTGCTCTGTCGTAAATGAAGGATCAAAAAGGCCGTGCTGGAAAACAAACCCCACAGGCACCAGAAACATCACGCAAATAATGGCGAGGCCTGGCAGCAGCGCAATACGCTTGCTCATCCGGTAACTCCATAGCGTTAGGGATTAGGCCACCGGATACTTCCGGCGGCCAGAAATAGTGAAGGGTAGGGTTATTCCAAAATCCAGTCTTCCCAACGCTCTTTGAGTGCGCTGAGGTTCTTGCCCCAGAAAACCGCGTCGGTCACGAACTGTGCGGTAACGTTGTCTGGGTGGGTAGGTAGATTTGAGCCCGTATCGGCCTCCAAATGCTCATAGAGGCCGTTGACCATGCCCGGATAAGGCACCATGGATGCAAACTTTGCAGATCGGCGCGCATCAGTCATCAAGAATGAAATGTAGTCCTGACTGGCTTTTATCTTTTGGGAGCCTTTGATGATCGCAACATAAGACCCTTTGATGCCGCCGCCATTCCAGTTGATTTCGACAGGGATACCCTGTTCAGCCAACTTGGTTATGCGCCCGTTCCACGCTGACGAATAATCTACTTCGCCGTCAGAGAGCAGCTGAACGGGTTGTGCACCAGCGGTCCACCATGCCGTGATATGGGGCTTGATCTCATCAAGTTTGGCGAATGCCCGGTCTTGCCCCTCCTCGGTTGAAAGCACCGAGTAGACGTCTGCGGGCGCGACGCCGTCTGCGATAAGGGCAAACTCAAGGTTATCAATTGGCTGATTTTGAAGTGCCCGGCCACCTGGGAATGTCTCTACATCCCAAAAGTCGGCCCACGAATTCATTGTCTTGCCTTCTGGAAGCTTATCCGTACGAATGGCCAGAACGGTAGAAAATGTAGCTGCAATTCCGGCATCTGGCAGTTTTGCTTCAGGTGGAAGCACGCCAAGCGGATCGATAACTGCCCAGTCAAGTGGCTGAAGCCAACCGGAAAGCGACGCAGTTGCATATTCTATGGGGTTGAGTTCACTTACATCCCAAGTAACTCGGCCAGCTACCTGCATGGCTTTAAGCGCGGATACGCGATCGCTCGTTGCCAAGGCATTGACCGCAACGCCGGTCTGTTCTGCAAACGGGTCGTCAAAGACGGTCTTCATCACCTGTGCTAGTCCGCCACCAGCACCTGCATATGTAATAGACTCATTTGCAGCAGCCGAACTCGTTCCAACTGCAATTGCACAAGTGAATCCAACGAATAGTTGTCTTATAACCATAGTTCCCTCCCCAAGAACGTTGAGCTGGTTAATCTGCGAGCAGCGGCACTGCATCTTCGTTATTGAATGCAAGTTTCACCGTCTCTCCAACGCGAGGGCGTTCTTCGCGGGTAGACCGCGGACAACGAACCTCGATAATGCGACCGGTATTCAGGCGCACTGATTGTGAAAGCACTGGCCCGAAGAACACTTCGTCGTGCACTGTTCCTTCAAATGTTGTTTGATCGTCACCTTCATGCCCCTTCGCAAAGGATATGCATTCCGGCCTCAAGCTAATTGCTGTGGCCTCCGGGTTTGCCATAGGAATATCAAGCGACATTTCAGGAATGTCGGCCCGTCCATTCGTGATAACGGAGAGATCGAAGATATTTGACTGTCCTATAAAATCCGCCACAAAACGGGTCTTTGGCCGGTCGTAAAGGGATACCGGAGTATCGACTTGCACAATCTTTCCGCCTTGCAGGATCGCGATACGGTCGGAAAGAGTAAGCGCCTCGGACTGGTCATGGGTTACGAACAGAACCGTTGTGTTGATGCTTTTGTGAATGCTGCGGATTTCCTCTTGTAGCTCTTCACGAAGTTTCGGGTCCAATGCTGACAGACATTCATCCATCAGCAGCACCGGAGGCTCAAACACAACGGCGCGGGCTAGGGCAACCCTTTGACGCTGACCGCCCGAGAGCTCTTGAGGTTTGCGTTCAGCGTATCCCTCAAGACGCACCATGGCCAAAGCCTCTTTGACTTTGCGGGCAATCTCTTCCTTTGGAACTTTTCTCATACGCAATGGAAACGCAACATTTTCAGCAACGGTCTTATGCGGAAAAAGGGCAAAGTTTTGAAACACCATGCCGATGTTACGGTGCTCTGGAGCCACCCCATTTAACGGCCGGTTGTCGATGTAAACGTCGCCTGAAGTTGCCTCCGAGAACCCTGCGAGAATATTGAGGGCTGTGGACTTACCAGAGCCAGATGCGCCCAGAAGCGTAACAAATTCACCCGGCTCTATATCCAGATTGAATTCGCTCAGGGCCACGGTAGCACCGAATGATTTGCTGACGTTTTCGAAACGAATGCGGGACCCTCGCACCACTTACTCCATTTTTAGACGCTGTATCTATTTTTTAAACGTTGACCAAAATTAGACACTCTGTCAATAATTATTCATGCATTTTGTGAGTATTAGTCCGTATCTCGAAAAAAGTCCCCCTTCAGAGGGTTTTAACGTTGCCGAACTTTTGGAGGCGCGGGCAAATTCGCTATCCAAGCGCAAGAAACGAGTGCGTACGCGGGCGAAATTACTCGCCGTGGCAGCGCGTGAGATTGAAAAGGTAGGGTACGATTCGCTGACTATTGACCATCTGGTCTCTGCCGCAGGCATGGTGAGAGGGACTTTTTATCTCTACTTCAACAGCCGTGCTGACATCATAAAAGCTGTTCTTTGGAAATACTGGGCCTTGATGCGCATTCATCGTCCACGAGGCGGCGGGCTTGGCCTCAGAGAATCCATACACCGCGCCAATTCTTATACGGTTATGCTCGCTGCGCTTAATCCCGGACTGCTTGAAGCGCGTGAGATTTTACTGCGAGAAGACCAGCAGATCTTTCAGCGTATGGAGTCCATTAATAGGGTATGGGCAGAGCGAATTGTGCGTGATTTAGCTAGGCGGGAACGGGTGCATGATGACGAGGCTGATCTGGCCTTCCTGCGAATGAAGGTACGTGCAGTCATCCATATGTCGGACGCTCTTCTTGCCGACGTTCACCGAATGGCAAAATGGGATGCAAGTGAACAGCCACCCAACCTTGATCTTGTTATCCGTGTAATGGACGATCTCTGGTTTCGGTCGCTTTTTATGAAAACCAGCTAATCCAGCTTTTTACCAATCACAGTGCGGGCGAATGTAGCTTAGCTCGTCGTTAGGAATGCTGGTTGCTTTCATCGCATCAAAGTTCAGCTGCAAATGGAGCCAGTGCTCTACGCTTGTACCGAAGTACTTTGCAAGGCGCGCTGCAGTGTCGACGGTAATTCTGCTTTCGCCTCTTAGAACACGTTCGAGTCTACGGCGTGAAATACCCATTCGCTTGGCGAGGGTATAGGGCGTCAGCTTGAGCGGTTGTAGATACTGCTCTTTGATGATGTTTCCGGGGCACAAGGGGCTATGTGCGATCATATTCGGTTGCCTCGGCCTTATCGATTACAGTCAGGCTAAGAAAAAGGTTCCCGAACGGGTGCTCGGGAACCTGTTACCACTTACGTAAGTAGCTTATTTGAATTCGGTTGCGTTGATCCAGAGAACTGCATCCTGAGAGAGTTCTTTGCCGTTGAATTCTTTAGCTGGGCCGGAACCAAGGCATGCGAAGCCCCAGTTGCCTGCGCGTGGAATACCGAAAGTGAACATGCCGTTTGCATCTGTGATCGCGACCATTGCGGTAGCTGGCTTTGGACCTGCTTCTTTACCGAATGCGTTTGCGTCCATTTCAACGAGTGGGTTGATGTACTCGATTTCACATTCAACGCCAGCTGCTGGTTTGCCTTCGCTCAGAACCTGACCGGTGAAGGTGCCGCCAACATAGTTCTGGTATGGCTTGTTCAGTGGAACGATTTCGGTGACGAGGCCAACAGGCTCATTCCAACCGGTTGGAAGGCCAGCCTTGTTTACAAAGCTCTTGGTGATCTGCTGGATGTAAACGCCTTCACCTTCTTCAAGGTATGGAGCAGGGGTGAATGTGAAGATGTAGTCGCCGTTGCGCTTCACTTTGTAGCTTGCTTCATAAGCTTTCGCGTCGTTGTGTGGGCCTTTCCAGGTGATCGGCTTCAGGGTGGAAAGTAGGTCTTTGGACTTGCCTTTGAAGAACACGTTGAATGCTTCTGGCTCGCCCATGTCCATAACGTGACCGTTTTCCATTGGGTGACCGAATACGAGCTTCAGATCGATTTCTGCAGGTGCGTCTAGCATAACTTCTGGAGTGTAGAGAAGCTGGAAGTGTGCCTGTGCAGAGCCCATAGCAACTGCGGAGATGAGGGCTGCGCCCAAGAGGATCTTTTTCATTTGTGAACCAAGCTTTGTAAGTTAGGTAATAGAAGATCGCTCACAGAATGCGTTGCAATCTGCGTTAAACTTCAACTTGTTTGTATTTGGCGGCGCTAGTGCGCCAAATTCTATTTATTCGACGATGTCGGAGCCGTTGATTTCAACTGCGTGGCCTGGGCCTGCGTCAAATACAACTTTGTAGTCCCCATCCGGCTTGTCGAATTCGAATTCGCTGTCTTCGCTCATCTTGCCTTCAAGCAAGGTGTTGCCGTTGGCATCCATAACGAGCACGCCCACGCCAGAAGCAGAAGAACCGTCAGAAAAACCGCCTTCGCACAGAACGGTACCATCGCCGTTGTCATAGCAGGAACAAAGAGGTGTGTGAGCAAACGCAGAGGTTGAGGCCACCGCAAAACCCAGTACAGCAGCAATGCCGAGTAGTTTCATTTTTCTTTCCACCCAATTGGGCTCTTACCAAAAAGCCTCTAGCAAACTGCACGTGTAGGTGCTGATTACTAAGTAATATGTTTAGTTTTGCTTTTCTGGTTGCAAAAATTGCATGAGCCGCTTCGCCATTTAAGATGGTAATGTTGTAAATAGTAATCATTCGCATTTTCAAGTTGTAAGCATACGTATATGAATTATTTCCAGCCAATAAATACGCGATAAGTATAACTTCGGAATATTCTATGTCAGACGATCGAAAACAACGCTCCGCCGGAGTGGCGTTGTTCCTCAACGATGTGTTGCCCGGTCAACGAGTGTTGGTGAAAAAGCACCATTCAGCCGGGGCAATCCGTCAGCGGCTTATGGATCTTGGATTGCTTGCAGACACGCCTGTGGACGTGGTTCGTACCGCGCCGCTGAAAGATCCTATCCAGATCCAGCTAGACACCTACAACGTTGCATTGCGCCGCGCTGAAGCCGCGACAATTGAAGTCGTGGAGATCAACTAGATGAGACAAGAGGCAACCATTGCGCTGCTGGGTCAGCAGAATGCTGGCAAAACAACGCTTTTCAATGCTCTAACCGGAGCGCGGCAGTATGTTGCGAACTATCCGGGTGTCACTGTCGAGAAAAAGTCCGGTCGCTACTCTTTCAATGGCCAAAGTACCCTTGTTGTCGATCTTCCCGGTACTTACAGCCTGACGTCGTTTTCGCCAGAAGAACGTGTAACTCAAGAGTTTCTTTTGACGCAAAAGCCGCAGGTTTGTGTGAACGTTGTCGATGCCGCAAACTTGCGCCGGTCCTTGAACCTGACAATGCAGTTGTTGGAGATGGGTCAGAACGTGGTTCTGGCGCTCAACATGCTAGACGTTGCAACCCGCCGCGGCATTACGATATCGGTAGATCAATTGTCGAGCAGGCTCGGTATTCCGGTTGTGGAGACAGTAGGCAGTAAAGGGCAGGGCTGTAAAAACCTTAAGGAAGAGATTTCAGCAGTCGAGCAACTTACAAATTCCTCTGCCTATGAAATCGACTACGGGCCACTTGAAGGTTCGATTAAAGATATTGAGGCAATGCTTGTTGGCACGAATGTTAGCCTTCCTGCCTCTTCTCGTTGGTTTGCAATCAAGCTTTTGGAGCAAGACCAGTACGCAACACAGTTGATCACCAAACTTTGCGAGGCCTCGGTAGTCACAGAGTTGGAGCAGAAGGTTTCTGAGGCAAATCGTTGTTTCTTCGATCAGTACGGAGCAGACATAAGCGACCACGTCATTAATGTTCGCAACGCTATTATTCGCTCAATTATTTCCGATGCATTGACCACAAAAGGCACGGGGCGCGGATCTGTTTCCAAGAAAATCGACAGCGTTGTCCTCAATCGTATCGGTGCGCCAATCTTCCTGATCCTGACGGTTTATCTTATCTATCAGGCATCGATTGTCTGGGGCTACGAACTAACAAATTACACATGGCCGTACTTGGCCAAGACCCGTGAAATTTTGTCTGGCTTCTTGCCTGCTGCCGGTTTTATCGAAGACCCTTACACCCGTGCACTGGGTCTATGGCTTATCGATTCTGCAAATACGCTTTTGAACTATGTGCCGATCTTTCTGATTTTGTTCGCGCTTATCGCAATCTTGGAAGACTCCGGATATATGGCGCGTATCGCCTTCATTCTTGACCGCATTCTCAATCGCTTCGGTCTACATGGGCAAAGTACCCTACCTCTTATCTTGGGTGGTGTGTTTGCCGGTGGTTGCGCTGTGCCAGCGATTATGGCGACAAAAGGCATTCCAGATAACCGCGCCAGAATGGCAACCATTTTCGCCGTGCCGTTCATGAACTGCCTTGCGAAGGTTCCGCTCTACACACTGTTGCTGGGTATTTTCTTCGTTGAAGATAAATCCTTGATGACCTTCTACATCTCAACGATGACGGTCATTTTCGCGCTGCTGGTTTCCAAACTTTTGACCAAAACGGTTTTGAAGGGGCAGGAGACTTCTCCATTCGTGATGGAGCTGCCTAGTTACCACGTGCCGACGATTGGCGGCGTTCTGCGTCGCTCAATTGAGCGCACATGGGTTTATATCAAGAAGGTTGGTACCATCGTCGTTGCTGTCGCCGTCGTTGTGTTCACGCTGCTCCAGTTTCCGGGGTTGCCAGAGGACAGAATGCAGCACTATGAGGCGCAGGCAGTTGTTGCTCTCGATAAGTTCCAGAGCAAAGTCGCAGGCAGTGCCTATGAAAATCTCGCAAGCGAAGCCGAGGTTGTCGGGCTGGTAAACTTCTACAACGATTACCGCCGTGCCAAGCTAAACGCCAAAGGCGCTGCAGCATCCCGCAAAGTGGCGAAGGACTTTAAGGCTCGTAATGCGGAGTTTTATGCCGTTGTTAAGCCTCCTAAAGGCGACAAGGATGCGAAGGCTGCTAGCCGCGCACTGCGTAAGCTAATCAAAGAGCGTAACTCTTTGCGCCGAGACCTCAAAGAAGAGCGTCTTTCCAGCTCGCTCCTTGGTGCTATTGGACGCTCTATGGAGCCGGTCACGCAGTATGCCGGTTTCGACTGGAAAATTAATATTGCGCTCCTGTCTTCCTTCGCTGCTCGCGAAAGCAGCGTAGCGACCCTCGGTGTTTTGTTCCAGCAAAGCGATAGCGAAAATGCCTCTCTTGAGGAACGTATGGGCGATGAAACAAAGGCAGGTGGTGCTACCGCGCTTTTGGCAGTTTCGATGATCCTGTTCTTTGCGCTTTACCCTCCGTGTCTGGCAACAACGGTCATGGTGCGCGTACAGACCGGCTCTTACCTATGGATGGTCTTTTCTATCCTGTTCCCGACGTTCCTCGGGCTCACCGTGTCCAGCATCGTGTTCACTGCTGGTACGTACTTCTCCCTTACAGGTATCGAGGCCATGTCTATAGTCTACTTTGCCGCTTTGGCGCTTGTAATCGCGATTGGCCTCAAGAGTGAGCGGACGAATTCAGGAACACTAATCAACAATAGGCACTCCAGCGAGGTTTCCTTATGAGTGAAACAAGCCTTTTAGCCTCGAGTGCCAATGCGTGGACAGACTACCTTGTCTTCATTGGTATTACTCTAATCGCGATTGTCTATCTCTATAGAAAGCTATGGCTTAAGCGCGGGTCCTGCGGCTCTTGTTCGCAAGAGAAATCCTGCTGTTCCGGATGCGCGCCTGAGGCAAGCAGCGATGGTAAGCCTGAAATGCGAGATCACTGATGGTTTCGCAAAATACCGGTAAGGCGCAGCAGGTTAAATCCTGCTGCTGCTCCCACGAGGCGGCTATCTCGGTGAAGGGATTAACCCATCGGTATGGCAAGAGAACAATCTACGAAAACCTAAATTTCAGTGTCCCGAAAGGGCGCGTTGTTGCTCTTCTTGGTAAGAATGGTGTTGGCAAAACGACCCTGATCAAGATCCTAATGGGGTTCTTGAAACCGGTAGGTGGTCGGTGCGAGGTTCTGGGCGAACAGTCTCATTTGCTTAGTGCTGCTACGAGGGCACGAATTGGGCTGCTGTTTGAAGGACATCTTGCCTACGAGTTCATGACAATCAGCCAAATCGAGAAGTTTTATGCGCCATTTTACCCAAAGTGGCGACGTGAAATTTTTTATGATCTGGTTGACCGACTGGGCTTGCCCCACAGCCATGTCATTGGAAACATGTCTTGCGGCCAGCGATCTCAGGTGGTTTTGGGCCTGATCTTTGCTCAAGATCCAGAGTTGATGATCCTTGATGACTACTCTATGGGTCTTGACCCCGGCTACCGTCATCTCTTTTTGGATTTTCTGCGAGACTTTCTGGCTGAAGGAAACAAGACTGTCTTCGTTACATCCCATGTCATTCAGGACATGGAAAAGCTCGTTGATGATGTGATTTTCTTGCAGCGAGGTGGTGAATTGATCCAGATGCCGCTCTCCTGTTTTTCTTCGAACTTCAGATGTTTTGAAATAAAGAATGTCGCAGGCGTTCAGTTTCAAAAAGACAATGTTATCAGGAATGTCGATCTGGTTGGACAATCTCCAAAGCTCTTTAGCTTCGGTGACCGCGAGCAGGTGCGCGCGCATATGGCCCACCTTTACCCTAATGTGGCCATCGGTGAGCAGATTGATATGAGCCTAGAAGATGCCTTCATTGGCCTGACCGGGAAATACTAGGCATGTTGCAAGCGTTGTTTCTAAAAGAGTGGATTAAGGTTCGCAAAGTCTGGTTTCTCATTCTTGCCCTTAATCTTGCAGCTCTCCTCTATCTCTATTTGGGCATGCGCCACCAGTTTCATAACGAGCATTCGGAGATGATCTGGTACTGGAGCTTCGAACTTCGGCGTATTTTATATGGCGATGTCAAATATCTCGCGGTGCTTAGTGGCGGCGCAATTGCTGCGGCACAGTTTTTGCCTGAGATGGTCAACAATCGTTTCCGGCTGTCGTTCCATTTGCCCGTTCGTGCCGATATTCAGGTTTGGTCTTGGGTTGGTATTGGGGCGGCACTGGGTGCTGTAATCGCTTTTATCATCGCGATTGGTCTGTTTTGCATCGTCACCCTGTGGTTTCCGTTTGAGGCTGGTGTAAGTGCGGTACTTACTGCTGCTCCATGGTTACTTGCAGGTTGGGTTGCTTATTTCTCGGTTGCGCTTGTGATGCTCGAACCGCAGCCTGTTAAAAGAGTAGCCTATGCGCTTCTGGGATGTGCATTTCTTGGCCTGCTTTATAATGAGCGGGGTTATCAGGAATATGATCAGATCCTGCCTGTGCTTATTGCCGCCGCTATGCTGTTTCCTGCAAGCGTCATTTATCCCGCCTATCGATACCGTCATCGGAGCTGAGCCGCGATGTCTACCCGTATTGCACGCATCAGCTTGATGATGCTTACCACCTTGCTTTTGGCTATTTGGCTTCCGATGCTCCACACCATGCTCTTTGAAGAGCGGTTCGGGAAAACCCATTTGTTTTACAGCCCTACGATCAAAGAGTTTGTCTACAAAGAGCTAGTGGGCGAGGGGCACCAGTTGGCTTACCGTGACGCCAAAGGAAACGATTACTCGCGCAAGGAATTCGAGTTCCTCAACCCGTTCATCTATTACAAAAATATGGAGATGTGGGGCCATCTTCCATTGGTGATAGATGGGAATACCTATGACAAGCAGGCGATCCGCAGCGAGCGAATGGTGGTAGAAATCAAACCTCGAGACCTCGCTGGCAACTCGCCGCGTGTACAACTCTTTCCCTTGCTGGAATCTAATCCCGGGCGTGTTCGCTTAAGCTTCCCAACGAATGTCTTCAGGCCATCTGATCAATTGGAATTCGTAGACAGTGATCTTAATGCCTTCGACCCGGCATTGACCGATCAGTTCACACAGGCACTGGCCGGTGCCGGCTTCGAGTTCCCTGTTAGCCAAGTCTTTGGCCGCGTATCGATTTTGAAGGCTTACGATTCTGGGTTCTTGCTTCAAGACAGCAACGGAGCACTGTTTAAGCTTAAAAAGCGTGATGGAGAGGCTGTTATTAATCGCATCGAGCTACCATCGGGCCTTGAAGTGCGGCACGTAGCCATCACCGAAAGCAAACAGAGAGAAATTCTCGGAATCGTGATTGGTACTGAAGATGAAGTGTATCTGCTGACAGAAGGGAACTTTGACCTTATTCCGCTGCAGCTTCCTGATTTTGATGCTGACAGCATGGAACTAAAGGTTATTTTTGATCCACTCTACAGAACCGCAATTTACTCAGACAATGAGCGCATTTACTCAGTAGCAATGGACCGCGATTTCACTAGCATTGCCACTTATCAGCGGACGATGGCAATAGCGGAGCCACGCCTTGTGGACGAGGTTTGGCACTTTCTGGTTCCCTTTGAGCTTCAGATGTCTGCGGATAATACCCGTTACATTCAGCTAAATCCCGTCATCAATATGCAAGCTTTTCTAGTCGGTAACCTTCTGGTCTTGGGCTTCGTTCTTGCAATGAAAAAGTGGCGCGTTCGAGATTTCGCACCGAGCTATGGGGAGCTGCTATTTATCGCCCTTGGCGGCGTCTATGGACTGGTCGCCTGCTGGTTGTGGCCAAGCTTGAATAGAGAGCAAAAGGTCCTGTGAACTTTCAATATGTATGAAAACAGATCTGAGGCCCTGAAGTAATTCAGGGTCTTTTTTAATGCCAAAGTGGTTGGTCCTGCAGCAAGAAGCAGCTCCACCCATTAGGTGTTTTTTAATTGCCAACTAGGCCATTGGGCAAAGAAAAACCCGCCTTGCAGCGAGTTGTTTTTCTTTGTTATCAATAAGATAACAAATGGCGGAGAGGGTGGCCGCCATCATCTCGTCATGTAGCGTCACAGGACGTACATTAAACCTATACTTATCATAGGCTTATTATAATCCATTGTTCAGCTACGTAATATAGCGTAACATGATATCACTTTATTTATGATGGGTAGGATGATGGGTAGGGTATGCCGCGCAAAGCTAAAGAGCTATCAGCATTAGAGGTCAAACGGCTTCAATATAAGGGCAATCAACACAATACGCTCTATTTCGTGGGTGGTGTATCTGGGTTGGCATTGCAAGTATCGAAGACTGGTGCGAAGTCTTGGATACTTCGTGTTAAAATCGGAGAGAAGCGCCGTGACATCGGACTAGGGGGATATCCAGACGTGCCCCTGGCGCAAGCTCGTCAAATCGCTCGTGACCAGAAAGAGCTGATCGCGTCAGGCAATGATCCGGTCGAAACACGAAAAAGACAAAAGGCTGAACTTGCCGCTGTGCAACGGCGAGGGTTGACGTTCGAGAAAGCCATCGAATTATATATGGATATCAAGGAGCAGGAACTCTCCAATCCGAAACACAAGGCGCAATGGACAAGTACCCTACGCACTTATGCAGTCCCTCACATTGGCAGTCTTTACGTCCACGAGATTACAACTCAAGATATTCTACGTGTGCTACAACCGATATGGCAGGAGAAAACTGAGACGGCCTCACGCCTACGGGGAAGGATTGAGGCTGTCCTTTCCTGGGCGACGGTCAGCGGCCGAAGGTCAGGTGAAAATCCAGCTCGGTGGAAAGGTAATCTTAAAGAGCTACTGCCAGCGCCAAACAAATTAGCACAGAAGCGCAATTGGCCAGCAGTTGCCGTTGATGAGGTTGCGGACTGGTTCGATTGCCTGAAATCGCAACCGGGTATAGCCGCTCGAGCGCTTGAGTTTGCTGTGCTATGCGCCTCTCGCTCTGGCGAGGTGAGGTTTGCAACTTGGGATGAGCTAGACCTTAAGTCTGGTATCTGGACCGTTCCAGCACAGAGAACCAAGATGAAGAGGAAGCATCGTGTCCCTCTTTCGCAAGCTGCTGTTGCACTTGTAGAGTCCCTGCCGAAACAGCTGAGCTCTCCATTTCTCTTCGCCGGGCCACGGGGCAAGGTCCTGTCTGATATGAGCATCAGCGGCGTAATGAGACGAATGCATGCTCGTTCGACTGAGACTGGCGGAGAGGGATGGCTAGATCCACAAAGTAAACGCCCAGCGGTGCCGCACGGTTTACGCTCCACATTCAGAAACTGGGCTGCCGAGACTGGTTACCCATGGGAGATGGCAGAGATTGCGTTAGCGCACAAAGTTGGAACCGAGGTAGAGCGGGCATACATGCGAACAGATCTCTTGGAGCGTCGTCGCCATATGATATCTGACTGGGCTCTGCACCTCTCTGGATTACGTGCAGGAAACGTTATCCCCATAACTATTTGTGAAAATTAGTTTCTAGAAAATCCCGTCTTCAGCGAATTATTTTGCTAGACGCCATCATAGTATGGCAATTCAAGGAATAATTTTATCGAACTACGTTTCTTTCATCCCTGATAAACATTGTACAGGAACGCAGTCTTTGCTGCAGTAGACACTACGTAACATTGCGGTCACCCTGTTTTCTCCCATCGACATTAAGGGTGATAAATTTGAGCAATGTGTACGTTTCCGACAAACAATTGGCCGAACGTTGGTCCGTCTCCCGGCAAACCATTTGGCGCTGGATTGAAAGCGACCCTACTTTTCCTAAACCAGTTAAACTCTCGCCACGCTGCACGCGCTGGCGCCTCCCTGAAGTGGAGGAATGGGAGAAGGCCCGCGGCGCGGATCTTTATTAATTTTAGAAAATAGTATCTGGATTGGTTCCTCGCGCAATCTAGTGCGAGAACCTACCAACTCTAGAACAGTGGTCGGTTAAGGCTTGTACGAAACGTACAATGACGGCAGCGCTGTTCGCGTGCTTGACACGTCCTTCTGTACTGTGGGGCGCCGCAAACAGAAACCCCGGTTCTAAAGCTCCGAGGGGTGCGGCCATGAGAAAACCAGTTCTCATGTTAAAGTAGGGAGCAACCCTCGGCACTGGTATTGACCGTTGGGACCCTAGGCGGCGGCCCGGCTCCATCGGACAAGACCACCAAGGGTATGGAGACTGATCCCCGGACACGGGGCTAAGTCGTTCTATACCCAAAAACAACAACCCTTCACCAACAGACAAGAGCAGAGGTAGAGAGTTTAGGCAGAGCCTGCCTCAAGGGACATGGCACAGACTCACATGGGACTGAGGAGTGGGCCATTAACTGATGAGCTAGGGACGCATGCTCTACTCTCCCCGGCTTAGGTTCCTTGTGAAGCACCCCGCCGCGGGTGTGGCGCAGCGCAGAATATGACTGTTTTTCGAAGACTAATTTTGGCAATTCTGATTCGCGTTTTAATGGAACGACTAACAGTGTTTCCCGCAACTTCCAATCAAGACTGCCACCCCCGCTACGCGGAGGTTCCTTAGACATAAGAAGCAACCCAATCACTACTCATCATCACAGCAATACCGACATCAACCCGAGCACAGCCTTTGCTTAGTAGGTGTTGTAAAATATGGATTTTGTTTGCGAGTAAATATCCATCATCAAGCCCATCAAAATGGAATATCCTTGCCCGTCTTCTCAACTGCAGTGTTGGCGGTCCTTGTGTTTTGCTCCATTACTTCCCCCTATCGTCCTGATCATGGGCCCAAACACTCCGCTCTTCAAATCCGTAAACTTGTTCGCCAGGTGCTGATGACAGACACCGTGCTTTTTTGGTGATGCAAAGCCAATTTTAAAACGGATAACCTCCACATAGATGCCATTCCAGAAAAACGGAATGGCTATATCTGAATAGGTGGAGACTTCTGCTTCATGGAATATAATGGATTCGTCTCGACACTTATCAAACGAAGTCAAGATCTTCTCAAGAATGAAGCGCACGATGATCTGAATGTCACGCGGCACCTGCTTCTCATAAATACCGGGTTTGCTTTGGTGCGGGATCGTATACGAGACTGGGACGTCTCTAATGACAAAGGGCTCAGAATAGAAGACCCTTGGAAAAAGGTGCGGAAAGCTTGCACGAGCAAGCTCGCAAACCCTGTACAAATTGATGGTAAGGTTTTCTTCGAGGAGTTCCGCACGTACAACGATTGGACCTATTTATGCGTACCAAAGGATAGCCTCAGAGGTCGACTCTCTGAACGAAACATTGTCTCCTCGCTAAAAAGAGCCGAGGTAAGACCGATTGACGACTTGAGCCTCGATGGGGTCATGAGGGCGCTCCGAAACTCGTTCGCTCACGGAGGGGGACTGCCCATGTCACCTGGTCAAGCTGGGCAAAGACGCTGCAAATCGGATCCCGTAGGCCTAAGTCTCGCGAAACATTCAGATCAAATCGACAGGGTTTACTTCGTTTCGAAGTGGACGACAGGTGCCCGTGGCGAAGTTGTTCTTGGGTGGATCGTGATGGAATTCGGGCTCGACGCTCTGGGTGCTTTCTGGAACGATTGGTGCGAGCTTCTGCTGAAATCAAGTAACAGGGCGCTTCAGCAGCTCGACCGGGTTGCCTGATTTGAGGCGGATTGGCTTTTATCCTTGCTGCGCACACGATATTCGTGATCCATCGACAGCTCTTGCGGGTTTGGTCGATGAGATCATTTTTTGTGACAAGAGCCCAGCTCTTTGTGACGACCCGGCAATAGGTAATGTAGGTCCGACCAGGATATTTTGGCGGAAGGATATTCGCGACGCATTGAAGGAAGTCCCTCATATAGATGTCTTTTTCTATCGTCGCGACAGTACGGGTGAGGGTGGAAGTGGTGTCTTCGTGCTTGGTCGAAGCATCTTTCCAATGGTGCTTTCGAAGATGACGAGGGAGCACTGCCTGATCGTTACAGATGGGTCGAATTCCCGGGGTGGGACATTTCGCAAGATGCAGCGCAACTCGGGATTGGTCACCTGTGGCAAGCATATTACGAAGAGGCTGGATCAAAGATTACTGACTATGGGTGTTCTCGAGTTCGATGTTAGGCCAGCAATCTCTAGCTCTTTGTAGCTTTAGCATGTCTTTTTAGCCGGAATATCTCTTCGATTTAAGAGTCCGGCGGACTTTACCTAGAGGCCCTACGACGGCCTCTGCTACAATGCTTTTTCAACCACTCTCTCCTGTTCACCCCGTACGGGCGGGCAACGCCCTTCCTGTAGAAAACTGTTTTTATTAGCTTATTTTCACCATTAATTCACCATCAACCGGCACAGAGTTTTACTCCCTGGCTTAAAGGATCAATTGCAACCAACTTGAAGTTGTCAAATTCTTCCCCAAAGCACCTCCCCACAAACCCATACCTCCGCGACTTCTCATCATTGGATAGACGGGATTCCACCTTTGCAAAGGAACTGGGTCTGCTACTAAGCTTGGCTAATTCGAGTTCAAACCATTTCGGAAGCCTCCCGTGTCTCAACAAACCAATAACCTTGCCGCCTACATCTGGTCTCTTGCCGACTTGCTGCGTGGAGACTTCAAGCAAAGCCAGTATGGCCGCATCATCCTACCGTTTACGCTTCTGCGCCGTCTTGAGTGTGTGCTGGCCCCGAGCAAGGCAACCGTGTTGGAACAGGCGGAAAAGCTCCACCCCATGAACCTGCCAGAAGAAGCGCGGGAAAAGATGCTGCTGCGCGCCTGCGGCCTGTCGTTCTACAATACATCCAAGATGGATATGGCGAAGCTGGGTGAGAACGGTATCAAAGACAATCTAGAAAGCTATATTCAGGGCTTTTCAACGAACGCACGCGAGATCTTCGAGTATTTCAACTTTGGTGAGTTCATCGCCCAGTTGGCAGATGCAAACCTGCTCTACAAGATTGTACAGAGGGTCCGAGAGGCAGACCTTTCGCCAACCAAGATTTCAAACCGTGAGATGGGCCTTGTGTTTGAAGAGTTGATCCGCCGCTTTGCGGAAAGCTCTAACGAGACAGCGGGTGAACACTTCACTCCGCGCGATATAGTGCGCCTCACCACTGCGCTTGTGTTTCTTGAAGATGATGAAGCCCTCACCAAGGAAGGCATTATCCGCACCATCTACGACCCGACAGCAGGTACAGGCGGCTTTCTTTCATCGGGCATGGAGTATGTACACGAGCTGAACCCACGTGCTGTCATGCGTGCCTTCGGGCAGGAGCTGAACCCGGAAAGCTACGCCATCTGTAAGGCGGATATGCTCATCAAGGGGCAGGAAGTAGACAACATCAAGCAAGGCAACACCCTGAGTGATGACCAGCTCTATGCTGACAGGTTCGACTACATGCTCTCCAACCCGCCCTTCGGTGTGGACTGGAAGAAGATCGAAACCACCATCAAGGACGAGCACACCTTGAAGGGCCATGACGGACGCTTCGGTCCCGGCCTTCCGCGTGTGTCAGATGGCTCGCTTCTGTTCCTCATGCACCTCATTTCCAAACTGCGGGACGCGCAGGAAGGCGGCGGACGCATCGGCATCATCCTCAACGGCTCGCCCCTGTTTACAGGTGGCGCAGGCTCTGGCGAAAGCGAGATCCGCCGTTACATCTTGGAAGCGGACCTGCTGGAAGCCATCATCGCACTGCCTACGGATATGTTCTACAACACAGGCATAGCAACCTATGTGTGGGTGCTGAGCAACAAGAAGAGCGAGGAGCGGCGCGGCAAGGTTCAGCTCATCAACGGCGCGAACCTCTCTTCCAAGATGCGCAAGTCCCTTGGCTCCAAGCGCAACATGATGAGTGATGCTGATATCCGCACCATCACCCAATGCTTTGGCGCGTTTGAGGTGGTAGATGCACGGGAGCAGGACAAGCCACAGGAAGCCGCCAGTACACGCGGGCGCAAAGCAGAGAACGGCAAGAAGGAAACGCCCAAAACCTTCGCCTCGAAAATCTTTGAGAGTCATGAATTCGGCTACCGCCGCTTGACGATTGAACGCCCGCTGCGTGAAAGCTTCCAGTTCTCCGATGAACGGCTGGAGTCGTTACGCTTTGCGCCTAAGCCGCTTACAGGCGTCATGCAGTGGATTTATGAGACCTACGGGAAGAACTGGTCAGACGCGCCGTCTTGCCCGCTCTATGGCGTTTTGGGAGACTATGAGGCAGAGATCCGCGCCCACATCAAAACAAACTTCCCTGAACTGAAAGAGAAGACCATCAAAGACGCGCTCTCCGCGAAGGTATGGGCAGAGCAAAAGGAGATCCTGCGCACAGCAAAGGGCCTGCAAGCGGTCATCGGGGTAGAGCAACATGATGATATGAACCAGTACGACGCCATTATAAAAGGCAGCGGAGCCAAGCTGGACGCCACCAGTAAAAAGCAGATTGTAGCGGCGGTAAGCTGGAAGAACCCTGATGCTGAAAAGGTCATCAAGAAGGTGCATAAAAGCACCGCGCCGAACCCCACCTACGGCCTGTTTGATGTGAACGGCCAGACTGTGGAATATTCACCTGATGGAGACCTGCGCGATAATGAGAATGTGCCGCTAGACCCAAGCCAGACGGTAAACGCGGTGAACGAAGCCTATTTCGCCCGCGAAGTTGCACCCCATGTGCCAGACGCTTGGATTGATGGCAGCAAGCGAGACGCGCTGGATGGAGAGGTCGGCATCGTCGGCTATGAAATTCCATTCAACCGCCATTTCTATGTCTATCAGCCGCCGAGGGCACTAGAAGAGATTGACGCAGAACTGGACGCTGTAAGCGCCGAGATTATGGCCCTGCTGCAGGAGGTGCATTCCTGATGGTTGGTAAGTACAGGGCGTATCCAGAATACAAGCCGAGCGATGTTGAATGGCTGGGGGAAGTTCCGAGTGGATGGGAAGTCAAGAGAATTAAAAATACTGCGGAACTGAATCCTTCAAAGTCGGAGCTTCAAAGTATTGCCGCGCATACCGATATCACATTTCTTCCGATGGAGGCCATTGGTGAAACAGGCTCTATAGACTGTTCACGAATTAAACCAATTCGTGAAGTCATCAATGGATACACTTATCTTGGCGAAGGAGATGTGTGCCTCGCCAAGATAACACCCTGCTTTGAAAACGGAAAAGCCGCGATCATGCGGGGGCTGGTAAATGGAATCGCTTTTGCCACCACAGAAGTTATTCCACTCCGGTGCCGAACCACGAGCACCGCAGAGTTCCTATACTACCTGATTACCTGCTCACCTTTTAAAGAACAAGCAGAAGGCTCGATGTATGGTGCAGGAGGACAAAAGCGGGTAGCGGACTCCTTTGTTGCAAACTATCACTTCGCGGCACCACCGCTCCCAGAACAACGCCAGATCGCCAAGTTTCTGGATCATGAGACCGCGAAGATTGATCGGTTGATTGAGCGGCAGGAAAAGCTGATTGCGTTGCTGGAGGAAAAGCGGCAGGCGGTCATCTCCCACGCCGTCACCAAGGGCCTCAACCCAGGCGCCCCCATGCGCCACTCTGGCATCGACTGGCTTGGTGACATCCCCGCGCATTGGGAGGTGAATAAGATCAAAAATATTTGCTCTAAGATTATAGATTGTAAGAACAGAACTCCAGACGAGGTACCAAACGGCGCTTACTATGTCGTGAGAACGTCTTCCATTAGAGATGGTGAGTTTCACAAAGAGGGTGGCTATCAAACCGATTACGCCAGCTTTGAAGAATGGACACAGCGGGGGGTTCCTAAGATAGGTGATATCCTATTCACTAGGGAGGCCCCAACCGGGGAGGCTTGTCTGGCTCCGGCCAATTTGGACTTCTGCCTTGGGCAGAGGACTATGGCACTGCGTCCAGATTCACAAATTATGACATCAAAATTCTTGCTCTATACGATTTATGGGCCATTAGTCCGGGATCAGATCGAACAGAAAAGCAAGGGTAGTACGGTTGGGCATTTGAGAGTCGGTGAAGTAGGAAACCTTCCTTGTTTAGTGCCGCCCATCGACGAGCAACAATCAATACTGGACCACCTCACCGGCATGCATTCAAAATTCCGGAAGCTGACCGCGAATGCGTTGCAGGCAAAAGTCCTTCTCAAAGAACGCCGTACCGCGCTGATTTCAGCGGCTGTGACAGGCAAGATTGATGTGCGTGATTGGCATGCCCCTGACGAATCTGAAAGTCTGGCGCAGGAAGTCGCGTAGACGCGCGGTGCGGGGAGAAAAGACAAATGACCAAAGGGCGCTCTCTGGAGTTGTTTTTTGTTGATGGCAGGCCGGACGGCCTGCTGGTGGCAGAGCTGTTTAACTGGACGGGCCATGTATTGCTTGTTCCACGCACCCAGTTAAAGAATGCGCTGGAACGTGAAGAAACTTCACGCACTGGCATATATATCCTTCTGGGAGATAAAGATGGAGAGCCTACTTCATACATAGGAGAGAGCGAAGACATCGGCAAGAGAATCCGGACGCATGACAGTCAGCGAGATTGGTGGACCAAGGCTGTGTTCGTCACCACCGCTGACAACAAGCTCAACAAGGCACACGTTCGTTATTTGGAGGCGCGTAGCTACGAGAGGGCCAACTCTGTCGGCCGTGTTATTCTTGAGAATTCACAGGCTCCGCAAATTCCTCAAGTTTCGGAAGCTATTGCGGCGAATATGGAGGGGTTCTTAGAAAACCTCCGTATGATCTTGCCAGCAATTGGGATTGATCTATTCGTTGAGAGCGTGCGCAAGACTAAAGATAAGCTCCCTACCAAAACGAGGGATTTGCAGGTTCCAACCATATTTGAACTGGTTGAGCGAAAAGACAGGCTGAAAGCGCAAGCACGGTTAGAAGATGGCGAGTTCATTATCCTCTCGGGCTCGCAAGTGAGGGATAAATGGGTTGGAGCGAAGACTGTTAACCATAGCTACGCAAGTCTACGAGAGGAGCTGTTTCGGTCTGGCATCATTCGAAGCGAGGACGGTGTCTGTAAGTTCACTGCGGACTACGCGTTCTCCAGTCCTAGCCCAGCTGCTGCAGTAGTGCGTGGTCGCCCTGCAGCAGGCCCACTTGAATGGCAACTGGAGGGTACTAGCAAGACCTATAAAGATTGGGAGTCCGAACAACTAGCCGAAGGCGCCAACGAGCTCGAGCCAGCGTAATGGCGCTCTGATTTATTTTTTATTATTTAGGAATTTGATTATGGCGGGGAGCGACAAGGCAGCGGAGCTGCAGTTCCAAAATGATATTATTGCAGAGCTTGTTTCCTCCGGTTGGAAGCTTGGCTCTCCGCAGGGCTATAACCGCTCTCTTGCTATTTACGAGGAAGACCTGCTCGGCTTCATCAAAGACACGCAGGACGCAGAGTGGCAGAAGTTTGCCAAGAACTACCCGCATGATACGGACTCAAAGTTTCTGGAGCGCGTAGCCGCTCAGCTCGCCAAGGCTGACCCGCGTGCGGCTAACACCCAGATGCGCCAGTACGGCACCCTTGGTATTTTACGCCACGGCCTGCGTGATAGGAACGCCCGCTTCTCTCTCTGCCAGTTCAGACCGGATCATGACCTGAATCCGGACACGTTGGCGCGCTATGAACTGAACCGCCTGCGCGTGGTGCCGGAACTGGTCTACAGCCCTTGGGCAACAGCAGAGCACATGGTGCAGACGGGCGCGAAGGCCAAGAGCTGGCGTATCGATCTTGTGCTGTTTGTAAACGGTCTGCCCATCGCCACCCTTGAGCTGAAATCAGAGTTCAAGCAGGCAGTAGAAAGCGCCATCTATCAATACAAGACCACCCGTCTACCAGTTGACCCTGCAACCAAGAAAGAAGAGCCGCTGCTTACCTTCAAGCGCGGGGCTTTGGTGCACTTTGCCGTGAGTCAGTATGAGGTCTATATGGCCACGAAACTGGCGGGCAAGGACACGTTCTTCCTGCCGTTCAACAAGGGCACCAAGGAAGGCGCAGCGGGCAATGATGTGCCGGAAGATGTGGGTGAATACGCCACTGCCTATCTGTGGCGTGAGGTGCTGCAGCCCGATAACCTGCTAAATATCCTTGCCCGTTTCATTCACTTACAGATTGAAGACAAGGAAGACTGGCAGGGCAAGCGCTCCAAAAAAGAAACCATGATCTTCCCGCGATATCACCAGTGGGACGTGGTAACCAAACTGGTTGGCGCGGCAAAGGTTGAAGGGGCAGGGCAGAAGTACCTCATCCAGCACAGTGCAGGCTCTGGAAAATCCAATTCCATCGCATGGACAGCCCACCAGCTATCCTCTCTCTATGATGATAGAGGCGAGAAGCTGTTCAACTCCGTTATCATCGTGACCGATAGAACGGTTCTGGATGCCCAGCTTCAGGACACCATCTACCAGTTCGAACATGTTGATGGGGTAGTCGGTCGTATCAACAACGCCGAGGGCGACGGCTCAAAATCGGAAAAACTGGCAAAGGCGCTGGAAGCCTCCCAGCCGATTATCATCGTAACCATTCAGACCTTCCCGTTCGTACTCAAGGCCATTGAGAACAGCACTAGCCTGAAAGAACGTAGCTACGCCATTATCGCCGATGAGGCACATTCATCGCAGACCGGCTCCACAGCTCGGCAGATGAAAGAGGTTCTGATGAAGGACGCTTCAGAGGGCGATGAAGAGCTGTCCTCCGAAGACATTCTGGATGCGGCTGTCGCTTCGCGCCGTGCCTCACAGAACCTCAGTTACTTCGCCTTCACGGCAACCCCCAAGGCAAAGACACTAGAGCTGTTCGGGCGTTTACCAAAGCCGGATGAAGTCCCGTCTGTGCGAAACAAGCCGATGGCTTACCATATTTACTCCATGCGGCAGGCCATCGAGGAGGGCTTCATTCTCGATGTCCTGAAGAACTACACCAACTACAGGGTCGCCTATAACCTTGCTCTGAAAATGCAGGAGAAAGACGACGAGGTCGAAAGCAAGAAGGCAAAGGTAAAATTGAACCAGTGGGTTCGCCTGCACGACTACAACATCTCCCAAAAGGTTCAGGTGATTGTCGAGCACTTCAAGGACAACGTGATGGGCCTGCTTGGCGGGCAAGCCAAGGCGATGGTTGTCACCAGTTCACGCAAGGAGGCGGTACGCTTCAAGCTTGCTTTTGACAAATACATCCGCGCCAAGAAGTACGACAAGATCCATGCTATGGCAGCGTTTTCCGGTGAGGTGGAGTTTACGGACAAAGACCCGAACTCCGATGGCTTGATTGGCGAGAAGTTCACCGAGATCAACATGAACCCCGGCCTCAAGGGGCGGGACATGCGCAAGGCCTTTGATACAGATGAGTATCAGGTGATGATCGTAGCAAACAAGTTCCAGACCGGGTTCGACCAACCCAAGCTCTGCGCCATGTACGTGGATAAGAAACTGGCGGGCGTTGAGTGCGTACAGACTCTTTCACGGCTAAACCGCACCTATCCGGGCAAGGCGCAGTCCGGCACATTCGTTCTGGACTTCTTTAATGAACCGGAAGAAATCCTCGCCCCGTTCCAGCAGTATTACCAGACAGCAGCCCTTACGGACGTTTCCAACCCCAATCTTGTTTTCGAGCTGTTTGACAAGCTCTGTGCGGCGCAGATTTTCCTTTGGGCCGAGGTGGAGCAGTTCTGCAAAGCATACCTCCAGAAGAACAAGAGCAGCGCGGCTATCGCCAATATCTGCAAGCCCGCAGTGGAGCGCTGGACGAACCGCTACAAGAGCGCTGTCGCCGCCTACAAGCAAGCACAGGACATGCTTGCACGAGCCAAAAAGACAGGCGATGCCGTGCTCATTGCCAACGCTGATATGACCTTCAAAGAGTGCAAACAAGAGAAGGATGGGCTGGAGCTGTTCAAGAAGGATCTGGGCAGTTATGTGCGGTTCTATGAGTTCATTTCCCAGATCGTGGACTATGACAACAAGGATCTGGAAAAGCTGTCTCTTTACGCTCGCAACCTTCGCCCCATGCTGCGGGAGGCAGCTATCGAAGACGATATTGTTGATCTTGAGAATGTGGAGCTTAGTCACTACCGCCTGTCGAAGATCAAACAGCAGAGCATAATTCTTGTCGATGATGGCGCCGAGGGACTCGATCCGGCAGCAGACATGGGCAGTGGTAAGGCAAAAGACCGAAAGGAAGAGCTGCTCTCCCGCATCATTGAACGGGTGAATGACCTGTTTGCCGAAGATGGCTTAACCGAGCAGGACAAGGTCAACTACGTCAAGGTTCTAAAAGACAAGATCTCCGAGAACCAAGAGGTCATGACGCAGATCGAGAACAACACCAAAGAGCAGGCAATACTGGGCGGCTTCAAGAACGCGGTTGATGACGCAATCCTGACAAGCAGCGAGGTTCACCAGAAGATGATGCTGCACTTATTGTCCAATCCGAAAAAGATGGAGCAGATCACCCACTTGCTTCTTGATATGCTCTACGAGGAGAAGAGTGTCAGCCAAGTAGAGTAGGTGAGGGGGTTAACGTCTTCGGGTGGATTGTTGGTCAGCAATTACGTATACGCTCGCAACCACAAAGTCATCCTCAGCGATTTCTAAGGCGTAAGATTTTAATAGGTTCGATGATAGGTAGACTGCAAACTATGAAATTGGTTTCACATTTCACAATTCCTTAGTACGTAACGTGGTGGGGCGGGCGCTCGTTTAGATCCTCCTCTGCCATTTAAGGCATTGCGCACGCTAGCCGTTCTATTTCCTCAATAGCTAGGGTGCAGTCTCATCCCCGAGAAGTAGACTTCGCAGTCGGTCAAGTACGCTTACACCATTTGCCACATCAATGCTTGCAGTCTCCAGGATTGTCTCGTGACCGGTTATTCGGTGTCGAGCGTGAACAAGCTCTGTTGCACCCAGCCCCGGATGATGCGGATACAGAAGGGTAAGACGCGGCGCGCGGTAAAGCTGCGCATAGGCCATCATCTGGTAGACATCGCCTTGTGAGACGCCCTGTTTTGGATCGTCGATCCGGGAAGAGATCCTCTTCCACTTGGTGTCAATTACATGAGTTACGGTGCCAGCACGGCGGATCAGGATATCTGGCTTAGTTTGGAAAAGCCCTCGCTCGGTCGATTCTGCGGACAGGCAGAACAGACGCCCGCCCTGAAGGGAAACCGTCAGGTCCGTCCCAGCCAGCGTCCGAGAAATCAGACGCCCGACATACTCCTCGAACAGTGTGTTCATCTCAAACAGCAGCGCTGTTCCCTGACCCACGCCACCAGTCGTCGTCTGATATCGGCCCTCCAGGAAGAGACGGGCCATGCTCAGAAGCTCCCGCCAGCGGCGATTGGTGCGGTCAATCACCACGTCATCCCACCGCAATGCCGAGGGCGAAATATCCGCGATCTCCGCATATACAAAAGCCAGTTCTCGCAGCCGTTGTTGATTTCCCGAACTCCGAGACATCCGAGAAAGGTGTACCAAGGCGGCTTTCATGATCCGGTTCAACGACGTATCTTCCGACAAGATATCAAATCGGCATGCGAGACGGGACGGATTAACTGCATGTCGGGTACACTGTCGTGCTACGTCCAGTCTGCCGCGCAAGGCAGAAAGATCGTCCTCTTGCTCGACATAGCGGCGAGGCATTCCTTTCCGGACGGCCTCGGTGAGTTTGTCACAAAAGACCCGGATCAGAATTTCAAGCAAGGTTTCTCGTTGCCACGCCAAATCTGTTATCGATCCAAGATCGAGTTTCAGCTTCAGAGCGACGGCAAGCATGTGGATCAGCCGCTTCCTAATCGCCGCATTCTGCTGTTCAACATTTCCTGTCGTCCCCACGTCAATCTTAGGCAGGATCTCGAGACTACAATCCGCAGCGGCTAGAATTCCGACGACGCCTCTTGCGCGCAAAGCATGCCGTCCATGCTCGAGAACCCCGCTGCCACCCTTTCCAGCGAAGGGTGAGCGCACAGCCAAAGCCGCAAGTTTATCCGCGTAGTGTGCGGGGATTTGCCCTTCACCATCACCGTAGGCGAGATTCTCCCATTCGCGAATGGTATAGGATTGCATCAGGCCTCAAACTCCGAAAAGTCGAAGTTTTTCTTCACATTCCAACGGAATTTGTCACCGTTAATATCATCTTCGGGCATTCCCTTCGGAGGCGCAATCCTGACAGCTTGAAGGAAATGCTCCGTGGCCATTCCCGGTCCGTCACCCAACACCGCAGCGACCTTGGCCCAATCCTCATAGAAGTACTCAGCCAACAAAGGGATTACCTTGTGGCGCATTACGTCTTCTACGTCCGCCCGACTGTGGCAGCTGGTAAAATAGGCATGTCCTATCTGATGTTCGCGATCAAACAGATATTCGATGCGCTCATTGATCGTTGACAGAAGGGCGCGAAGGTTGATGCCGCCGACATCCTCAGAAAGAACTGTCGGGTCGGGCATCAACTCCTGAAACGTGAAACGGCGGCGCAACGCTGTGTCGAGCAGTGCGATGGAGCGATCCGCTGTGTTCATCGTACCCACGATGTGCAAGTTGGATGGCACACCGAAACGCTTCTTGGAGTAAGGGAGCGTGATATAGAGCTCGTTCTGTGCCCCTAAACGCTTGTCTTGTTCAAGAAGAGTGATTAATTCGCCGAAGACCTTTGAAATATTGGCACGGTTGATTTCATCGATTATCAGGACGTGGTTCCGCCCCGTACCTCCGACGTGCGGTGTGCCTTCGTCGAAAGTGATCTTTTCAAGTGCGTCCCAGTCGACCTTGTCTGCTGCTAGTTGGTACATCGGCTGGAAGGCGCTAAAAGTATTGGGATAAAAGTCGGAGCGTCTTGCTCCTTGTTCGTTGCTCCAAATCCATTCTACGCTGCGACTGTGCTGTGCGCCGGTCGACGTCGGGTCGAATTCATAGTCCCCAACGACCCGCCCCAAAGCGACTAACACGTTTTTGCCTACAGTCAGTAAAACGTAACTTTCTGGCTCAACAGCACTTCGGAAGTACCATGTGCCAGTTATATCCGCTGCACGTCCGTCAATGCCAGGGTTGCGTTCGAGCCACCGAGATTTGACTGCTTGAAAATCTATATACTCTGGCCCAGACCAATCGATCCCTGAGCCTAATCCCCACGAAATCTTATTATTACGAATTGCCGCAGAAAGCTGATCCTTCCAATCTTCGCCAATCAGGCTGAGCTTGAAGAGCCCCTGATTGCGGTCAAGTCGCTTCGTACTGCTGTTTTTGCCTGGGTCCAGTCTTGCCCGTTCGCTTATCTGTTTAAAGATGCCTTGGTGGCACTTTAAACTGAATCCTGCAGTTCTCTCCGTCTCCGGCCCCCCCTCAGTGTGATCTTCACCCGTACTCGGCTGTAAGCCTTCGATGAATTCTTCGTAGGACATGGATTGGTGAAAGGTCACGAATTCAATCCGCCCCTCATTTGCGAGACGCCGATACTCAGCAGTTAATGCGTCTCTATCATCTTTGAGCTCCGCAGCGGCCTCGGCTCCGACACAGAGCCGCACGGCTTCCCATGCCGTCTGATACGTCTTGCCGGTGCCCGGAGGGCCATAGAGGATCAAGTTTACGGCGGATGGAGAGGGCGCATTGTTTGTGTCGGTCACGGTGTCCGCCTCCGGTTGGGAATTGAGCGTGTATGTGAAAACGGTCGAGCTGCTTGGGTTCGGTTCGGTACTCGTGGGCGGCGGTACTTGCGCAAGATTCTGGAACTTTTCACCGCCAAGGGCCCGACAGATGTTCGGAAAGGCGTCCTTGAGCCCCATAGCTGCTGCAAGGTCGCCCGCGCGGATGGAGACCTGCCTGGCTGCATTTTCCCGGGCAGGTTCGATGAAATAGTTCAGGGCGCAGAGTCTGATCCGATCAGCGCCTTCCATCAGGTGCTGGTAGCGTTCTGGTCGCTCGATCGGCTGATCGTTTTGGTCAACGATAATGAAACCAGCGTTGTGAAGACGCGCGGTAGCATCCGACTTCTGTCCCCAAGCGCCGTTTAGCTCTGTCTTGTTCAGAAGGTATCCCACGATCGGCTTGCTGGGGAAGACGCTATTCTCGCGGTCGCGGCTCGATCGCACCCAGTAGTCCCGCGGATCATCGAAGTGGCGGAATATTTCGCTTTCCTCGCCGTTCTTACTGTAGCGATCAAAGGCATCAATCGCCTCTTCGATCTCTCGCCTCGTAAAAGGGGCTGGCGTTTCGACCTGTGTGGGAAGGTTCATCGTTGCAGGTCGCCAATGACTACCATTGCTATTTCCGTCGATAACTACTCCCGCTGCACGGCTCGGACTGTTGAAAATATGATCGACGCTGAAACGAAAAAGTGCCGTATTCTCATCGGGGACGAGAATACCCTGTTCAACCAAATGGTCTCGTTCGGGCCTGTTGCGTTTCTTATTTGGGGATCCTACCCGCATTGCGGTTGAGCCAGCCCTGACCAAGAATTCCGCCTCGGACAATTTCTTTCCGTAGGCTTCCGCCTGCTCTTTGCGGATGACAAGCCAGCCGCTTTCGTCTGCCATATTATCCATACTTGCTAATTCCATATATCAAATTGCCGACAATGCGCAGAGCGTATTGACCAGCTGCATTTGCTCAACAGTATTGCACTTCGCCTCACGCAATCGTGGCGCTCCAAACACCAATGCGAGGCCCTTGGCGCGTGACACCGCGACATTGATGCGGTTCAGCGAAAACAGAAACTCCATCCCGCGCGAGGTTTCTTCGGCAGACGAAGCTGTCATGGAAACCAGGCAGACCGGTGCCTCTTGTCCCTGAAACTTGTCCACGGTTCCGACACGAACACCCAACGGAAGGACATCTCGCAGAGCGTTTACCTGAGCGTTATACGGGGCGACGACAATGATGTCGGTCTCGCGCATCGGCCGCGTGCTGCCGTCCTTCTCCGTCCAGCTGCCGTCAAGAAGGTCAGTGACGGTTTTGCCAATAGCGGCGACTTCTTCCTGTGCGATCTGTGCATTCCCCTCATGGGGGACCGGCACCCAGAAAGCTCCGACTTCGGGGAGGGCAGTGCCTGTCACGCACTGGTGAGCCGTATCAGGATGACTGCTCAATCGACCTTCATAGACCTGCTCCGAGATGAACCGAGAGACCTTCGGGTGCATGCGCCGGGATGTGGGAAGGAAGATGCCACGGTCGGTTGGAACCGTCGCATGCTCACCGAGCATCCAATCCAGGCACGACAGGTTCGCAGGCTCGGGATGTGCACCCTGGATAACCTGAGGCAACTGGCGTGGGTCGCCCACAAGTACGATGTTTCGCGCGGCACGACCCATGGCAGCCATGTTGGCAAGTCCGACCTGACCTGCCTCGTCCACGAACAACCAATCAAAGGCCTGAACATTTTCGTTGCGCGAGAAGAACCACGCGGTGCCGCCCACGACATGCCCGCCATTGGCGGCCTCTGCGTTGTCGGTCGTACGATGAACAGCGCAGCCTTCGGGATAACCATCCTCGCTGCCAGAAACTTTGTGGATGAGTTCGAGATTAATCGGCTGGTCTTCGTCTTCCAATGCTGAAAGACAGCCCATCAGCACATTCCTGATCGCCTCGTGACTATTCGAAGCGACTCCAACGCGGAACCCTTGGCGGACAAGGGACAGGATCGCGCGGGCGCTGACATAGGTCTTGCCGGTGCCGGGTGGCCCCTGGATCGGCAGGACCGTTCCATCCATATCATTCACTGCGGAAATGGTGCCCGCTACGGGGTCTGCCCCGCCCAAAAGATCACCCCTTGGGCCGGAGCGGAGGCGTGGCGCTGAGCGCGACAGCAAGTCAACCACCGCCGTGTACCGGCGCGCACCGCACTGATCGGCGATCACATCGCGCAGAGCACCGGCAATGACACCTGTCTGGATCGGCCAGTCCGGATGCAGCGTCAGCTGTTCCGTCAGTAGGTCGGCCTTGCCCGGGCCTGCTTTGACCGTGATCTGGCGGGCGCGGCGATCCATGGTCTCGATTCCGACCGTTGTCGGGGGACTGTCGAACACCGGAACCGTCGCCTTCTTACCGCTCCGCAGTTTCGTTTCCTGTTCGGGATAGGTGTATCGGCGCGCAAAGGATCGCTTGACGGGTTCGACAGGGCCCGCTGCCTCAAGCCCGCCAAGCGCATCGAGATCGTCGAGCAGATCATCTTCGTCCTTCGCAGCGCTATCGAATACGGCCCATTGCGCGGGCTTCACCTCGCGGCTGTGAAAAACGCCGAGGTTGAACAACATATCCTGCCGCACCTCTGGCAAACCTGATGCTGCCAGCAGGTTGCGCAGAGCTTGCGTATCGGCGTCCTCTTCGACCTCTTTATCACCTGCATCCGGGGCAAGTGTCGGCCAAGGGCCAGCAGGCCGGATTCCGACCAGCCAGTCGCGCAATTCCTCGATCGAGATACAGTCGACGCGGTTGTAATCCTCGATCTCGTCCAGAATCTGCTGGTCCTGCGCTTCGCGCCAGCGCTCATAGGCCACGACCGAGCCACCGGCCGTCTTGACCTCACCGTCGCGCTTGCGGTCGTAAAAAGCCTCCATCGATTTGATGGAATAGTTCGGTTCCGATCCGATCAGCCCGCCGCGGACCACGGCAAACAGATCGACGAAGCGCCGTTCCCGTAGCAACCGGTCAAGGAAAGCCTCTCCGATCCCATATTTCGTGGTAAGGCGTTTGAGCGCTGTGATCTCGTAGGGCGCGTAGTGATAAATGCGGGCAGAGGGGTACAGTGAAATCCGCGCGCGAAAAAACGCCAGCAATTCGGACAATGCCCGCGCTTCTGCGTCGTGGTCATGGGCCCAGAACGCCTTGAACGCCCCGTCGAACCAGATGCCGTGCAGGTATTCGAGGCCGCCCTCGTAGTGTGGATCGCCTTCAATGTCGTAGAACAGGTCGCCGGGCTGGGGTTCCGGCAGGAGGTCGAATCCTTTGCCGGGCTCCAGTGCACGCAGTTCGAAATCTGGCTCTCCGGTTTTGCGGGCCTGCTGCAGGCGGGCCTGCGTGACTAAACGGGCCTGGGTGTTTTCGGCCATTCCGCGCACTGGTTGATCCAACGTCGAGAGAGCCTCCAATGTGTGAACACCCGCGGCTTCTAGCTTTTTCACCTGACCGCGACTGATGTTGGCGACATTGAACAAGCTGTCTTCGACCTGCCAGACACTGTTGCAATGATCAGCCCAGCGGCAAAGACTGCAATCCGGACATGGCACCGGGCGTGTCGGCTGCGGATCAGCGACGAAGGCTTGCAGCCGCGCGCGCGCCATCCGTGCATAGGCAGAGTAGTCCGCCAGGCGCAGCGTCGCTCGGGTGCCGTCCCCCAATTCGACATGCGCGAACTCGGGCTCCACCCCCTGAATTTCCGCCAACAGATCGGAATACAGCACCAGTTGAAGCACATGTTTGGGATCGGCCCGACGTTTCAGCTTGGTGTCGGCCACCTCGTAGCTGAACGGTCCAAGCGCCGAGGGGGTCTCAACACGCTCCAGGAAGTCGGACCAGCCACCCCAGTTCCCCGACAGAAACGCGCCCTGAAACACAACATCCGGACCAGCGGCGAGCGCCGCGCCCGTGGCCCCGGCGTTTTCATCAAGCTTGCCAGGCTCGATTTCGATTACCTCACGCCCAGAGTCTTTCAGGCAGACCAGATGCGCTGTCTCGTGCGCATCGCCCTGCTTTTGCAAAAGCGCTGCGTCCTCTGTGTCTTCACCCGGCGTCGGGCCCGTTCCGCGCATATGTGCCAGATCAAGGGTGGTCGCATGTGCGCACCCCATGAAGCGCATAAGGTCGGACGCAGACAATAAAAAATTTGTGCCTATGGCCTTCACAATTGTAAACCAAAACTATTGAATTGAAATTTTCTGAACTAACCGCGAACGATGCGTAGACCTTTCGGCGACACCAATGATGGCCGTTTGCCCTTGCCGGTCATTCGCAGAGAGAATCCTGCAGAAACAAGTTCTGCCACCTCCTCAAAGGTTTTTACATATACTGCATTTTTGACATGATGCTTAGTTGGACCGAATTTTGGATTCCCAAGACAGTAGCCTTTCGTTCCATAGGTCGGTTCCTCGGAGACATCGCCACGAGGCTCAATACGCTCAATCCGAATTACCGTTTCGGTCATACATTTATCCTTCCAGTTCAAATTACTCTTTAAGAATCACTTAGATTTACTGTAACTACAACTATACCTTGCAAGGGTGTCAATTTCTGACATGGAGGTCTGATGTCTTTTGCCAAAGCACAGGACCTGCTTCGACTGGCCCAGATGGCTGCATCACGTCGGGGCGGTGTCAGCCTTGATGACATCTGTACCGAATTTGGGGTATCGCGCCGCACCTCTCAGCGAATGACAGAGGCACTCGAAACAGCTTTCGCAAGTGTTTCAACTAGAGACGATGCGGATAGACGACGGTTCTGGCGGTTAGATACGCCGTTGGCGAGCCAACTTCAACCAAGGCAGGAGACGGCAATCGAGGCTCTTGAATTTGCCGCTCGTACAGCGCGCGATGAAGGGCGGCTCCGGCACTATCGTGCATTGGAAGATCTTCTCGACGGGTTGTTAGCGCGTTTGAAACCAGGGGACGCCCGTCGGTCGGAAGCCGATGCGGAGGCAGTTTTGGCTGGATTGGGCCAGATCACGAGACCCGGTCCCACCGTATCGCTGAAGCCAGCGATAACTGACTCTATCATTGAAGCGCTACGTGGCCCGTTCCGGTTAAACCTTTACTACGGGGCTCTGGGCTCTGCTCCACGTGTGATCGAGCCACATGGTCTACTATTGGGCTATCGCAGCTATCTTGTGGCAAGGCAGCCCGCGCGTGGAAACGAAATTCTTAACTTCCGTATGGATCGGATTTACGATGCGCAGGTTCTGAACGAGAGTTTTCAGCTGGCCGAGGGGTTCAACCTGGAAAGCTATGCAGCGATGGCGTTTGGCGTCTATCAAGATCCAGAACAATACGGTGAAGTTGTTTGGCGATTTTCACCTGAAGCCGCGGAGCGCGCCGCCGAATTTCGGTTTCACCCAACTCAGGTTATCGAGCCTCAGGACGATGGAAGCCTAATCGTCAGATTCAAGGCAGCAGGCTGGCTGGAAATGGCATGGCACCTTTATCAATGGGGTGACAAGGTTCAAGTTTTGGAACCTGCAGGCTTACGGAAACTTATTGCAGGGCACCGGCGGTCAGATTTCAACTCTCTGCCGTGACGACATTTTTGAAGGGGATTTAACGATGAAAGATGCTCTCGACCATACAGCATTGAAAACAAAACAACGTGCCGTTCGCGATAGCTTCCCCGAAACCATGGGACTACGCGCCCACCGCGCGATCAGTTGGGTCGGCCGCGCTGAGGATTGCGGTAAGGATGAGGATGCACGTTTCATTTTCCTCTGGGTCGCTTTCAACGCTGCCTATGCAGGTGAACAGGAATTTCAAGTGGTGATCCCACGCGAGCGAACTGCATTTTCCGACTACTTCGATCGGCTCGTGGCTTTAGATGGAGACCAGCGCATTTACAATGCCTTGTGGCTGCGGTTTTCCGGGCCGGTCAGGCTACTCATGGAAAACCGTTATGTTTACAAACCATTCTGGCAATATCACAATGGAATAGATGGGTTCGAGAACTGGGAAGTGCGCTTCCAAGCCTCTTCTCGCTCTTTTGCACGATCTTTCCAAGAAGGTGACAGCGCCCGCGTTTTGAGCTTTGTGTTTGACCGGTTGTACGTCCTGCGCAATCAACTCATTCACGGCGGGGCGACATGGAACAGTGGTGTAAATCGTTCTCAGGTTCGGGACGGCGCTGCAATTCTCGGCTTTCTGATGCCTGTATTCATCGACATTATGATGAATAACCCAGATGAAAACTGGGGTAAGCCGTTTTATCCCGTTGTCGATTAATTGAGTAAAATCACCAAACCAGCATTATGTCCCTATGTAAGGGATCCGTAGTCTTGATTGTCAGGAAACGAACTGACCTAAGAACATTTCTTTTTGATGGGTCTAATGATGGGTAGGTGGCAGTATATGAAATAAAGTTCATAAATCACAATACCTTATAAGGTAAAGTGGCGGAGAGGGTGGGATTCGAACCCACGAGACGCTTCCACGCCCGGCGGTTTTCAAGACCGCTGCATTCAACCACTCTGCCACCTCTCCGGCCTTTGTGGTGGAGACCTTTTCAGCGAATTGCGTATTAAAGTCAAGCCATTGATGTCGCAGTCCACAATTTGCAGTTAGGCCTATGGAGAAGTTTCTAGATTGCTCCAAAATTACCCTGCAGATATGCGAATTGATTAACGCTGATTTGTGATTGCTTAATGATTTGTGTTGTATCCTCCAGCGCGAGCGAGGTGGGCTTTGCTGCGCGAAACGGGCTGCCAGATATCCCTTTTTGCTCTCAACTCCTTCGGGAATTCGGTGTTTTTAGTATTGAGTAAACCGTAATGACGTCTGACACATGGAACGTCCGCTCTTATGATGCAATCAGCTCTGATTGCGCGTATTCCGGCGCAAACATGAAAGATAACAAGACTGGGCGTGCTGTGAAAATTGGCGCTGGTCTTGCTCTTTGCCTGCTATTGGCTGCCTGCGGAGGAGATAGCAAAAAGGTAAAGTTCAGCGAGAAAGACTACGGCGTGAAGGCAAGCCCTCGGATGGTGAAGTCTTCAGCATCTGTGCCGAAAGGTGGTGGACGCTCTGTCGTCGGTAAGCCTTATAAGGTTGCAGGTAAGTGGTACTATCCCAAGGATGATCCGAACTACAAAAAGACCGGATACGCTTCTTGGTATGGTCCTACGTTCCATGGCCGTATGACTGCAAACGGCGAGATTTTCGATCGCTATGCGCTCACAGCCGCACATACTACATTCCCGCTACCGAGTTATGCGCGTGTAACAAACGTCAATAACGGTCGCTCGATGATCGTACGTGTGAATGATCGCGGTCCTTTCCACGATAACCGTGTAATTGACCTTTCCGAGCGTGTTGCAGACATGCTTGGTACCAAGCAGGCCGGTGTTGCAAAGGTAAAAGTGGAGTACGTTGGCCGCGCGCCTTTGCATGGCAAGGATGAGAAGTACCTTCTAGCATCGCTGAATAACAAAGACGCGATTGTTCCGGGAGCTACGCAGCCGGGCACAATGCTTGCCTATAACGCACCGCAGAAATCTCCCGCGCCTATCGGATTTGGCAATGTGCCTGTGCCTACAAAGCGCCCTTATGCCTATGACAACTACCGTATGATGGCTGATGCCGCCGGTAGTCTCGATCCGGCAACAGTTTACACACCGCAGAGAAATCCGGTTCGTCTGGCTTCAAACCAAGACTTTAACAGCCAGATCAACTCTGTTCTGTCTGCTCAACCCGCTGCTGCACCTGCAAATGTTCAACAGCCTGTAAACGCTCCGTCAGGTATATTGCCTCCAGGTACCCTTGGGTATTTGCCAGCAAGTGCAAACACGCCTAATCTGATTAGCGGCAATGCGGAACTTTCATACGCACCGGTTGAGCGTGTAGAGCAGGGCCATAGTGCGTTTGCGGCGATTTCAGGCGGTTTGGGCCTGAAGACAATTCTGGAGGCATATTCCAAGCAGCGGTCGCGAGACCTTTAACTGCTTTGCGGTTTACGCCCCAAGTTCAAGAATGACGGGTTTGTGGCATGAAACGAGTATCAGTATTTAAGCGCGTAATCAGCTTCATGGTGCTCGGCTTACTGTCGCTCCCAGCAGGTGCTATCGAACTGCACTCCTCCTCCGCTGTACTTTATGAACTGGAGGGGGATCGGGTACTCTATTCCAAGAATTCCGAGGCACCTATTGCACCTGCAAATCTTACCAAACTCATGAGCGCGCTGGTTGCGGTTGAAGCTATCCGCAATGAAGAGATCGCTTTAACAACTCCATTCAAAATTAGTGAGCATGCGTGGCGCACGGGCGGCGCACCTGCCCGTGTTACGACAATGTTTGCAAACCCTCGCAGCAATGTAGAAGTTCAGCATCTCGTGCGTGGTTTGGTGGTGCATAGCGCTAATGATGCAGCTATCGCTCTGGCAGAAGGTATTGCTGGTGATGAGCCAAATTATGCTACGCGCATGACACAAGCAGCGCAGCGTATTGGGATGGATAATACCACCTTTGCCAATGCGACAGGCTATCCGCACAAGTATAACAGAACCACAGTTGCGGATATGGTTTTGCTCGCCAACCACATTTATCGCAAAGAACCCGGTCTTTTCGCTTTGTTTGGTGAAGAAAAGTTCAAATGGAATAAAATCACCCAGCGCAACAAGAACCCACTTCTACGCAAGATCGAGGGGCTTGATGGTTTTGGTGCTGGTTATTCAGATGAACATGGCTTTTCTGCTATCGCGACGCTCATTCACGGTAACAAGCGCTACATCGCGGCAATCGCAGGGGCCCAGACAATAGAAGAGCGGGAAGCGGATATGAAAACTCTTCTCGTTCAGGCATTTACCACTCATGCTGTGGTACCGCTCTATGAAAAAGGCGAAAGAGTTGGCTACGCCGCAGTTTATGGAGGCGACGAACAGCAAATCGCGCTTGTTGCTCCTGATACCATTTCCGCCTTGCTCAATCCGGCGGAAAAGAAGAACTACAGCCTTCGCATCAACTACCGTGGCCCTCTCAACGCGCCGGTAAAACCCGGTTTAAAAGTTGGCGAATTAGAAGTTGTTTCAAAAAATGACGTGATTTATCGCGCTCCGCTGGTTACAGGAGAGGCAGTCGGAACTGGTTCGCTTAAGCAGCGTTCGTGGGATGCGCTTGGTGAACTGGTCTGGAAAGTGTTTTAAGATAGGGTGATGCTTCATCCTAAACCAAAAGGCTGCAAGACACGTGCGCGGTAAGTTCATAACCTTTGAAGGCGGCGAGGGCGCTGGCAAATCTACCCAGATCCGCGCATTACTCGACTTTCTCAAAAACAGCGGAATTTCTGCAATCGTCACCCGCGAACCCGGCGGCTCTAAAGGTGCTGAAGTCCTGCGTGAGGTGTTGCTTAGCGGCGCGGCGCAAAAATACGGCCCCGCTGTGGAGGCGATGCTGTTTGCCGCTGCCCGACAAGACCACGTTGACAGCCTGATTGCCCCAGCTCTTGCTGAAGGAAAATGGGTTCTTTGTGACCGGTTTGCAGATTCCTCGCGCGTCTATCAAGGCGAAGCTGGTGTCAGCAAGGGGCTGATAGATAACCTTCAGGATCTTGCCGTAAACGGCCATATTCCAGACCTTACTCTTCTTATCGATGTTCCACCGGAAATTGGCTTGGCTCGCGTTGGTAGCCGCTCTGTTTTCAATGGTGATGAAGGTCCGGACCGCTTTGAAAAAGACACTTTAGAGACCCATCGAAAGCGCCGTGAACTCTTTCTTGAGATGGCGAAGAACGAGCCTTGGCGCTTTAAAGTTATTGATGGTTCGCAAGACCAGTCTGGCGTTACAGAGCAAATTTTTGCAGCGGTTAGAGAGCAGTTCCCCGAATTTGAATTTAGTAAGCAACAGGAGCTGAGCTAAGCGATGGCACGGGCAACGGAAATCGAGTTTACGCCGGAAGTTGACGCTCTTGATGATATTGCTTTGCCACGAGAACGAAGCGAACTGTTTGGTCATGAAGAGGCAGAGCAGGAGCTGCTGAATGCCTATCGCTCTCAACGTTTCCATCACGCTTGGTTGATCGGCGGACCCAAGGGCGTTGGCAAAGCCACCCTCGCGTTTCGGTTTGCCCGTTTTGCGCTGGCCAATCCTGACCGTTTTGGCGCGCAGGTCATGAGTGCGCGTGATCTATCCGTGCCTATGGAGAGCCATAGTGCCCGCATGGTTGCGGCTGGTTCCCACGCTGACCTTCTTCATTTACGTCGTCCTTGGGACGAAAAAGGCAAGCGTTTCAAACGCGACCTTCCCGTTGATGAGGTGCGCCGCACGGTTAGCTTCTTTGGGTCCACCGCTGCAGGTGGTTCTTGGCGTATCTGCATTGTAGATGCTGCAGATGACATGAACGCTAGTGCCGCGAATGCGCTTTTGAAGGTGCTGGAAGAGCCTCCACAGAACTCCTGCTTCCTAGTACTTTCCCATAATCCGGGCCGTTTGTTACCTACCATTCGCTCTCGCTGCCGCCGTTTGGAGCTAAGGAAACTGAGCGACCAACAAATTACGCGCGGGCTTGGCGCTTACAACGTGCAAGTGCCTCACGATAGCGCAGAAGTTGATGCACTCATGGCGATGGCAGACGGCAGCTTGCGGCAGGCTATTTTGACAGCTGATGGTCCGGCTCTGGCGCTGTCACGCGACTTCTTTTCCATGCTCCGCAACCCGGCTGACATTGATATGCGCACAGCCCACGACTTTGCTGACCGCGTTGCAATGCGCGGCGCTGATGATAACTGGGCATGTTTTCTTGAGCTTGTGCGCAACTATATCAGCGGACAACTACGGAAAGACAAAACGCTCCATGCAGGGCACCTTGTCAGGTGGGCTGACTTGTGGGAAAAGGTTGGCCAAACAGCTGCACTGACGGATGCTCTTAATCTGGATAGGAAGCAGGCCGTTCTTACGTTTCTCTTTGAGATAAGAGACGCGTTCCGCCAGTTTCCCGCACAGAGCTGAGATAAAGCTTTGTAGTCTCCCGACAAACCGAATTAACTGATACCCCACGAGGTCACTTTAAGACTATGACCGACAAGTCGCCTTTCTTTATTACGACCGCGATTTCCTATCCTAATGGGCGTCCGCACATCGGCCACGCCTACGAGGCAATCGCGACTGACGTGCTGGCGCGCTTCCAACGTTTGGATGGCCGTGAAGTACATTTTCTAACCGGTACCGACGTACACGGCCAGAAGATGCTACAGACAGCCGTCAAGGAAGGCATGTCCCCGTCTGATCTTGCAAACATGAACTCCCAGCACTTCCGTGAAATGGTTGAGATGCTTGGCTGTTCTAACGATGACTTCATCCAGACCAATGAAGAGCGCCACTACAAGGCGTGTCAGGCGATCTGGGAAAAGATGGTTGCTGCAGGCGACATCTACAAAGACAGCTACTCCGGTTGGTACTCCGTTCGCGATGAAGCCTACTATCAGGAAGGCGAAACCGAAGTTCGTGAAGACGGCGTTCGTTATGGCCCGCAGGGTACGCCTGTTGAGTGGGTTGAAGAGGAAAGCTACTTCTTCCGCCTTTCCGCTTATGAGCAGAAGCTGCTGGACCACTACGAGTCCCACCCTGAGTTCATCGGTCCAAACACCCGCCGCAACGAAGTTGTATCCTTCGTAAAGGGCGGTCTGCGTGACCTTTCCGTATCCCGCACCACCTTTGACTGGGGCATTCCGGTTCCTGGTGATGAAAAGCACGTCATGTACGTGTGGGTTGATGCGCTGACCAACTACATCACCGCTCTGGGTTACCCTGATATGGACGGCGACATGGCCAAGTTCTGGCCTGCGAACGTTCACGTTATCGGTAAGGATATTATCCGTTTCCACGCGGTGTACTGGCCTGCGTTCTTGATGTCTGCTGGCGTTCCTCTGCCAAAACGCGTTTACGCACACGGCTTCCTGTTCAACAGCGGCGAGAAAATGTCCAAGTCTCTTGGCAACGTTATCGCGCCGAAAGACCTTATCGATGCATATGGCCTGGACCAGATCCGCTACTTCTTCCTTCGTGAAGTTCCATTCGGTCAGGACGGCAACTACAGCCACGATCAGGTTGTAAACCGCATCAACGCGGACCTTGCAAACGACCTTGGTAACCTTGCACAGCGTTCGATCTCCATGATCTTCAAGAACTGCGATGCTAAGATTCCAACCTGTGGTGAACTGAGCGAAGCGGATAAGGCGATCCTTGATCAGGCCGATGCAATGCTGGAAGCATGCCGCGGTTTCATGGAAAAGCAGGAAATCCACCACGCTCTCAACACCATCTGGAACGTTGTTGGCAAGGCAAACCAGTATTTTGCAACGCAGGAGCCATGGGCTCTCAAGAAAACCGACCCGGAGCGCATGAACACTGTGCTTTACAACACTGCGGAAATCATTCGTCAGGTTGGTATTCTGGCGCAGCCGGTTATGCCGGCGTCTGCTGAAAAACTGCTCAACCTGCTTGAAGTTCCTGCGGAAGAACGTAGCTTTGCCTTTGTTGGCGGTGAACATCGCCTTGCTTCCGGCACTGAAATCTCCAAGCCGGAAGGCGTGTTCCCACGCTTTGTAGAACCAGAAGCTGAATAAGCTCGGCTACAGTTGTGATTTAAGTGTGGGGGCTCATGCCCCCATTCTTTTTGCTCATTCCCCTTGCTTGCACGCTAATGATAAGTATAGATACGTGCCTGCAATAAAAGCACTAATGCATTCCAGAGTACTGAAGAAAGTCTGCCCCCCGTGATTACACTTGTCGATAGCCACTGCCATCTGGAGTTTCCGGATTTTGCCGAGGAAAGAGACCAGATTATCGAGCGCGCTCATGATGCTGGCGTCAAGCTGATGGTCACGATTGGCACGCGCATTCGCCGCTTTCCGACAATTCTTGAAATTGCTGAAAACTATCCAAGCGTTTACTGCAGTGTTGGTACTCATCCGCACAATGCGGAGGAAGAGGAGGGGATCCTCGCTTCTGAAATCATTGAGCTTGCCAAGCATCCGAAGGTTGTTGCTATTGGTGAAAGCGGGCTGGATTATTTCTACGATAAGTCCCCGCGTGAAAAACAGCGCGCAGCTTTTAGAGAGCATATTGCCGCTGCTCGCGAGACAGGACTTCCACTCGCAATCCACTCCCGCGATGCTGATGAGGATATGATCGCTATCCTTCGTGAAGAAATGGAGAAGGGCGAGTTTCCGGCGTTGCTCCATTGTTTTTCCTCCGGAGAGGAACTGGCGATGGCTGGCCTTGAGCTGGGCCTTTATGTTTCCTTCTCTGGTATTTTGACTTTCAAACGCTCTGAAGAACTGCGCCAGATTGCAGCGCGTATTCCAATTGATCGTCTGCTCGTTGAAACCGATGCGCCTTACCTTGCTCCGCAGCCATGGCGCGGTAAACGCAACGAACCGTCTTACGTTGCCGCAACCAACAAGGTTCTGGCTGATGTGTTTGGTGTTTCCGAAGAGGAAATGGCAAAGCAGACGACCGAGAACTTCTTTAGACTATTCAAAAAAGTACCGAAGTCCGCTGCAGGTCTTTAAGGAGGGGGCATGGGGTCTCAAACGGAGTTCACGATTTTGGGGTGCGGTTCTTCAACCGGTGTGCCTCGGATCAATGGCGACTGGGGTGCTTGTGATCCCAACGAACCGAAGAATAGACGTCGGCGCTGCGCTCTTCTGGTAGAAAAGAAATCTGAGTCCGGTAAGACAACCATTGTCGTTGATACTGGTCCGGATATTCGCGAGCAATTTTTGAGCGCAGGCGTTAAGACGATTGATGCCGTCCTCTATACGCATGCCCATGCAGACCACATCCATGGCATTGATGATCTTCGTTTTTTCGCGATGATCGAACGTCGCCGTATTCCGGTATACATGGACGAACCGACATCAGCGCGTGTTCGTCATGCTTTTGATTATTGCTTTAGAACGCCTGAAGGATCCAAGTATCCGCCGATCATGGACGAACATCGAATTCTGCCTGATGTTTGGTTCTCAATTGACGGCGAGGGCGGTGCAATTGAGGCGCTGCCCTTTACGCTAAACCACGGTGATATTGATGCGCTTGGTTTCCGTTTTGGCAATTTGGCTTACACGCCTGATTTAAACGGTATTCCGCCGCAAGCTGAAGAAGCGCTCAAAGGACTAGACGTCTGGATTGTAGATTCCTTAAGGCGCGCTCCGCACCAAAGCCATTTTTGTTTAGATGATGCATTGCGTTGGGCTGACAAGTTGCAGCCAGCGAAAGTCATATTGACCAATATGCATAGCGACCTCGATTATAATGAACTTGCCGCATCGTTGCCTGCTGGTATCATACCTGCGCATGATCAAATGAAAGTAATTGTATAGATTAGGGAGGAATTACTCTCATGCAGACTGCACTTCGCATTAAAGATTGGGATAAAGCCTATAGTAATCAAGGCTCTGTTGCCAATGCTGAAAGCATCTTTTCACGGTGGCCAAGTGCTGCAACTGCATTTAGAGAGGATACTAATTCCGAACTAGACATAACCTATGGCGATAGCGATAAGCAAAAGCTCGATTTATTCTTTCCAGATAGAGCGCCAAAGGGCCTGGTGCTGATTGTACATGGTGGATACTGGAAGGCATTTGATCGCAAAGACTTTAGCCACTTGGCTAAGGGAGCCGTCGATGCTGGTTATGCTGTTGCTATGCCTAGCTACGATCTTTGCCCAAATGTATCCATAGCTGACATTACCAAGCAAATTGCGAAATCACTTGAAGTTGCTGCATCCAAGGTTGCTGGTCCGATCTATCTGACTGGTCATTCAGCTGGCGGTCATTTGGTAGCGCGTTTGATGTGTGATGATGATCTTCTTAGTGCTGCAGTTTCTGGTCGGATTACGAGATGTGTTCCAATCAGCGCATTGGTAGATCTTAGGCCGTTGCTGCGAACTGAAATGAACGACACATTGCGGCTAACAGAAAAAGAAGCCGAACTGGAAAGTCCGATTTTCTCAAAACCACGAGATGGCGCCGAGATAGTTTGCTGGGTTGGCGCTGATGAGCTCTCAGAGTTCCGGCGTCAGAACAAAACGCTGTACACAGTGTGGGCGGGTTTTGATTGCGCGATCTCGTATCATGAAGCGAATGGTAAGAACCATTTCACAGTGATTGAGGATTTAGAAGACAATCAGTCAGCACTTATACGTAGCCTTCTACACTGCTAGTATAAAGGTTCCATAATCTACATTATCCGATAAATTGATTTTTTGACCCAGAACCCCGTCAATCATGCGCATGCTCGATTGTTTTGTGGTATCAATCAGTTACCCGTATTCTACGAATACTGACTGTATGTCTTGTTAGTCTTTTGATCGTCGTTTCATTAAAAAATCCGCAGTGCCAAACACTGCGGATTTTGTCGTGACAGAATGTAGATTATGGAATTGGAGGACTAACTTCAGGCGGCATCGGACAAGTGTATGGACTTGTTTCTAATTGCTGCTGATGTACTTTCTTTGCCGCGGATAGAACCTCAGGTGATCGGATAACATCTAGCGCCGTCCCTGCCATTACTTTGGCAGCGTAAATCATACCTTTGTGAGCGATTGCCGTCTTGCCATGGGCGGTCAACTGCCATGTGTGAAAAGGCGTACCTACGGCGCAAGTCGCGATCCGAGCCTGTACGGTTGGTACAGCCCAGCTTACGTCGCCAACATCGGTCGAACCCCAACCGCCTTCAGCGTTACGATCTAGCGGAGCTACGAAATCGCAAAGAAGCATTTCTGGATCGACTGTTTTTCCAATTCGGCGGAACGTTCCATCAATGTCGCCGCGTGTGTAGGTCTCACGGATTTTGCGAGCAAAGTCGAAATCATCTTCGTCGTAGGAAGGCACATCGAGGCGTTCTAAGTTAGCCTGCATGATTTCTTCCAGTGGACGGTTTGGCATCAAGTTAGACACCGCACTGACGATTTTGTGCTCAACTCTGGTTTCGGTCATGAGCGCTGCGCCTTCAGCAACCTTTTTCACGCGTTCGATAAGTGGGAAAAGGTCTTGCAAGTTGGTCGCGCGGATAAGTTGGCGCACAGTAGCTTTCGCTTGCACAACGTTTGGCGCTGCACCACCGGCATTGAGGTATGCATAGTGAACACGTGCACTATCAGGCATATGCTCACGCATGTAGTTAACGCCAACGTTCATAAGTTCAACTGCATCAAGAGCGCTTCTGCCAAGATCAGGTGAACCAGCTGCGTGAGCGGCTTTACCGTGGAACGTGAAATCGATGCGCATGTTTGCGAGCGAACGCGCTTCATTTACCGCATTGAACGTTGATGGATGCCAAGATATTGCGGCATCTACGTCGTCAAACCAGCCTTCACGAACCATGAATACCTTCGCAGCGCCGCCTTCTTCTGCCGGGCAGCCGTAGTAGCGAACGCGCGCTTTAATTCCGTTTTCCTCAATATAATCCTTGAGAGCGGAAGCTGCCAAAAGTGCTGCTGAACCAAGAAGGTTATGCCCGCATCCATGCCCTGCTCCACCTTCTACCAGCGGCGCGAAATCGGCAGAACCTGACGCCTGACCGAGTTCTGGCAGCGCATCGAATTCACCCAGAATTGCGATCACCGGACCTTCACTTCCAGCTTCGCCCATAACAGCAGTTGGAATGCCTGCAAGGTCGGTCGTTACGCGAAAGCCTTCTTCTTCAAGGGCTTCTTTGTGAAGGCGTGCGGATTCTTTCTCCGTATATGCAATTTCCGGATTATCAAACACGTCATCAGAGAGCTTGATGTACCGCTGCGTTCTTTTCTCAACCAGGTCCCAAATTATCTCTGAATTCTTACTCATGATCTCTTTTCTTTCAAATTACTCAACTAACGCGCCATTGCAGCGCCAGCATAGGCATAGTCCGCTGCTGCGATTGATGAGCCGGATCTGGCTCTCCCGACAGCATGGACGATACCCAAATGGTCCTTCGGACCGCGGTCTGTGATCGTTACGCCCAGCCCCTCTTCTTCCAAAAGAAGCTCGAGACTGTTTGTAGCGTCACAGTGAATTCTGATTTCCTGTCCAGCCCAGTTAGCGCGTGGATATGCCATTGCAGCACCCAGATCATGCCCGTCGATGAGAGCGGTTATCACCGCTGCAATAGCTCCGGGGATGCGCTCGCTCCCTGCTCCACCAATCGCGTAATGCATATCATCAAGCGAGAATAGACTTGGGCATTGCTCGGTAACATCACGAGCGCCTTCAATGGGTTCCGACTCCATTGTATAGGAGTGTGCCAGAAGCAGACCGTAGGTCGGGTCGGCAATACGGGCGCCGAAGTGAGGACCGATAGACATGGTGATGGATACCTTATTCCCATGTCGATCGATGACAGCTAGATGCGTTGTATCCCGCTCCTCGGAGACGACTTCCTTTGTTGTCCATGCGCCTTTCTTTGGTGGAAGGGCTTTAAGAATGTCAGCTAAAGAACCCTCTTGGAAAGCCTCTGTACGCTTCTTCCATGCACCGCAGTTTTCATCTTCGACCCGTGAGATTAGCTCATCCCATGCAATCGGATCTTCCTTCATAGCGAGCGTTTTGAGATGCTGCGGCCTATCCTCAAACCCTTGGGCGATTGCGTGCAGGAGCGCAAGCTGGCGCTTATCTGCAGTATCAATGTGTGGTTTAACTTGCTGATAAAACGAGACTATCTGGCATAGAGTATGCCCCCAGCCCTGCTGGCCAATGGTTGTCAACTTCCAGTGTTCGCCGCCTGTAGAGACTATCTCACCCACCAAAGGTTCAGCGGATAACAAGTCCTGTTCAGTCCACCGTAAGCCTTTGGTCTTCAGAGTGGAAACGAAGTTATTCGCTGTTTTGCTATCGGAAAACGGGTCACTTTTCAGTGCAAGAAGGTCTTCCAGAAATGTTGCGATTCCCTCATGTTTAAAGATCTCGCCTTCCTTCGGTGCGCGGCCTTGCGGAAGATAGAAACGTTTCAAATCCTCGTCCGCAAAAGAGCCTTCTCGCCACTGCCAAACTTCCGCAAGAGCGGCGGGTACAGCAAATCCATCTCGTGCCAATTTGATGACAGGACGAACGAGCACCTCTATGGGCAGGGTGCCCGCCTCACCTTGCATTTTCAAGAGAGCCCTTAGGGCGCCGGGGATTGGCACTGCGCGCGCCGGCCCGCGCCCCTCCTGCGCAAAGGTCTTTGGTGCTTTTGTTGCGCCATCTATGGCTGCTGCATCCTCACCTTCCATCTGGAAGAGGATTTGACAACGCCCCGCTAACGAGCAGTTGGCAGGGTCCGTCAGCATCATGGTGAGCGCGCAGGTGAACGCTGCATCAATAGCGTTACCACCTTGCTCCAGAACTTGCATAGCCAGATCACTCGCAAAAGGGCTACCACTGGAAACCGCACCGAGGTTCCCTTCCCCTTCATCGACAAATTTATTATCTGGAGAGCGTTTGGATTGGAGCGCCGAGTGGACCGCCTGCAATTGTTGCGGTTCACTCATGCTTTGCATTTCTTTCAGGAGAATTGGCCGAAGCTCAGATGCGCATTCTCCGCTAAGCAGGAGACCGGCCAATTTCTCTGTTTGCGTGATCATGCGCTTACCAGCTGGTCCTCTGTCTGAGGCATATGCTCAAGATGGCAAGAAGTAAGGCGATCAGCATTACCCAATCTCAAAGCCGGAATGTCAGCCTTACAAATGTCCTTTGCAAACTGACAACGCGGATGGAAGGTACAACCGGACGGTGGGTTCAGCGGAGACGGGATTTCGCCAGTGATCGGCTGGAAATCCTGTCCACGCTTATCAAGCCGCGGTGCTTCTTCAAGCAATGCTTTGGTGTATGGGTGACGAGGGTTGTTGAAGATTTCCTCGGTCGTGCCGATTTCAACCACCTGCCCCAGATACATAATCGCGATGCGGTCGGAGATGTGCTCTACCGCGCCAAGGTCGTGAGAGATGAACACATATGTGAGGTCCAGCTCTTTGCGCAGCTCCATGAAGAGGTTCAGAACCTGTGCTTGAATGGAAACGTCCAGAGCAGATGTTGCCTCGTCACACACAATGAGCTTTGGCTTCAAAGCAAGAGCGCGTGCGATACCAATACGCTGACGCTGACCACCAGAAAACTGGTGCGGATAGCGGCTCATATACTGGGCATCAAGGCCAACCTTGTTCAGCAAGTTGCCGACATATTCTGCACGCTGGCTGCGCTTGATAATGCCGTGGGCAACGGGTGCTTCACCTACAATCTGCTCTACACGCAGGCGCGGGTTTAGCGAGGCAAACGGGTCCTGAAAGATCATCTGCACTTCCAGCTGGTAGGCCTTCTTTTGCGCAGATGTCATCTCATCTAGAGCAACGCCGTCGTAGGAAAGCGTGCCTTTGGAAGGGTTTTCAACCCCAGCCACAATGCGGCCGAGGGTAGATTTACCGCAACCACTTTCACCAAACTAGGCCAAGCACCTCGCCCGGACGAACCTCAAGGTTCACCCCGTTTACAGCGCGCACTTCTGTTGCTGCGTATTTGGAGCCAAAAACGTTTGCGATTTTCTCGGCAAAGTCCGGCTCGCTGCGGTAGATTTTGTAGAAGTCTTCAAGCTTCAAAAGTGCAGACATTACGCCACCTCCAACGGGTTGTGGCAGCGGTAACGACGCACACCATCAACATTGGTTTCATCCGGCCGGCTTACACCGCACTGTTCGCTTGCAGCGAAGCAGCGTGGCTGGAACGAGCAGCCCTTTGGCAGGTTAAGCAGGCTTGGTGCCATGCCCGGAATTTGCCGCAAGGTTTGACCGCGTGGAACGGAGGATGGAATGGAGGAAATAAGCCCGCTTGTGTAAGGATGGATTGGCTGATCAAGCAATGGATCAACGTCGGCATACTCAACAATGCGGCCCGCATACATAACGGCCACTTTGTGCGCCAAGCCTGCCACAACGGTCAAATCGTGGGTTACCCAGATGAGCGCCGTGTTGCGTTCCGCCATAAGCTTCTGCATTTCGGAAAGGATCTGGGACTGGATGGTCACGTCAAGAGCTGTTGTCGGCTCATCAGCAATGATGAGGTCCGGCTCCAGCATCAGGGCGATGGCGATCACCACACGCTGACGCATACCGCCCGACATTTCATGCGGGTAGTTGCGAAGACGCTCGGCAGGAGAAGGAATACCAACCAAAGCAAGCGCCTCGGTTGCCATTTCACGAGCACGAGCCTTTGAAACGTCGCGGTGTGCGAGAACGGTTTCCACCATCTGCTCTTCAATGCGCAGCAGCGGATTAAGCGTCATCATCGGGTCCTGAAAGATCATCGCAATGCGATCACCGCGCAGGCCCTGAAGTTTCTTCTCGCTCATACCGCGCAGGTTCTGGCCGTTGAGCAGGATTTCACCGTCAACGACTTTTCCCGGCTCATCGATAAGGCCCATGATGGAGAAACCGGTGATGGTTTTACCGGAACCGGATTCGCCCACCAGCGCCATAACCTCGCCCGGGCCGACATCAAAAGAGATGCCGTCAACCGCCCGAACAATACCGGCTTTGGTATGAAACTCGGTTGTAAGATTGCGAACGGAAAGGACTGGCTGGGTCATTTGTGAAGCCTTGGGTTAAGCACATCGCGCATCTGGTCACCAACAAGGTTGATGCAGGTCAGGGTCAAAAGCAGAGCAATACCCGGATAGAAGCTGATCCAGTAACGGCCGGAAAGCAGGTAGCCAAAGCCGTTAGAGATAAGCAGGCCCAGTGATGGCTCGGTGATAGGAACACCAACCCCGAGGAAGGAAAGAGATGCTTCGATTGCAATTGCGTTTGCGATCTGCACGGTGGCGATCACGATAACCGGTGGCAAGCAGTTTGGCAGAACGTGACGGAACAGGATGCGCATCTGGCCAAGGGCCGTACAGCGAGCTGCCATCACATAGTCTTTGCGGATTTCAGAAAGCGCTGCACCGCGGGTCGTGCGGGCAAAGTATGCCCACTGGATCATGATGAGCGCGATGATCACCTTATCAACGCCCTTACCAAGAATAGCCAGTAGGATAAGCGCAACAAGAAGTGCCGGAAAAGACAGCTGGATGTCTACGATACGCATGATCAGGCTTTCAACCCAACCACCGCGCCATGCAGCGAACATACCAAGGGTCATGCCGATAAGCACAGCAGAGGTAACAGCGATAAAACTCACCAGCAAAGAGGTTCTAAGGCCGTAGATCATGGCAGAGAACATGTCTCTGCCCTGCTCGTCTGTTCCCAGCAAATAGTAGTTGCCTTCAAAACCTTCAGACATTGGCGGCAAGCTGCCATCCAGAATGTTTAGGCTTGCAAGGTCATATGGATTTTGCGGCACTACGAATTCGGCAAACGTTGCTGCCAGAATAATAAGTACCACAGCGATGCCCGCTCCTACTGCTACCGGACTGGTAGAGAACTCGGAGACGAGCCTGCGGAAAGGAGTTTCAACAGCCGCACTCATGCATTTTTTCCTTTCGTGCGGATACGCGGATCAAGAAGCGAGTAGACCAGATCCACTACAAGGTTGATGACGACGAACAGGAAGACGGTGAGCATGAGGTAGGCAACAACAACCGGACGATCGAGAAGACCGATACTGTCGATGAGGAGCTTACCCATACCAGGCCAGGAGAAGACGGTTTCTGTAACAACCGCAAAGGCCAACACGCTACCCAGCTCAAGGCCAAGAACCGTAACAATCGGAATAAGGATGTTTTTCAGAATGTGGGTGCCAACGATGCGGCGGGTCGAAAGACCGCGTGCACGGGCATACTTCACATAGTCTTGAAGGGAAACTTCGGCTGTACCGGCTTGGGAGAGGCGGATAACAAGCGAAATTTTATAGATAGCGATGTTCAATGCAGGCAGGAACAAGTGCTGCAGACCATCAAGCGTTAGGAAACTGAATGGGATGCCGAACAGTTCGGCGGTTTCACCGCGTCCACCGGCTGGCAAGACACGCCAGAACACAGCAAACAGCATGATGAGCATCAGGCCCTGCCAGAAGTTTGGCGTTGAAAAGCCCAAAATCGAGCCTGCCATAATACCTTTACTGACCGGAGACTTCGGGTAAAGGCCTGCAAACATGCCAAGCGGAATACCAATGATGACCGCAAGAAGCATTGCAAAGGCTGCAAGTTCTAACGTTGCAGGAAGGCGGCTTAGAATAAGCTCAAGCGCAGGCTGGTTATGAACGAAGGATGTGCCAAGGTCGCCCTGCACAACACCTTGTAGGAAGTGCCAGAACTGGACAAGGATTGGCTGGTCGAGGCCAAGACGGGCAATAGCGGCTTCTTGAGCAGCCAGATCGTCTTCAGGGTTGATCAGGAGATCGACCGGGTTTCCGACCATATACAGGCCGAAAAAGACAATAGTAGCCATAACGCTCATGACGAGGACGGACTGCCCCAGTCGGCGAATGAGATATGCGAGCATAGTGAAAAGATCCTAGGCGGTTCCGGCGCGGAGGTGTTTTCCGCGCCGGACTCTAGATGCCTTAGTTGGTAGGACGAACAGTAGTCAGCACGGTTTGCTGGTCAGCGCGCGGCGTAATGGTGAGGCCAGCGCGGGTAGCCCAAGGGGTTACTTCGTAGTGAAGCGGCATGATTGCCATGTCGTTCACTGCGATTTCACTGCCCTTGCGCAGCAGGTCGTCGTGGGCTTCTGTATCAACAGTTGCCAGTGCTTCTTCAACAATCGCATCGAGTTCAGGGTTGGAGTAACGGCCACGGTTGGTGCCGCCCAGACCCTTATCTTTGTTCTGGGATGCTACAAGAGCACGCAGTGGAGATGCCATGCCTGCACCGGATGCGCCCCAGCCTGCAAGGTATGCAGAGAACTCGTACTTGTTACGACGGGAGAAGAAGACGCTCTTGGTCATCGCATCAACTTCGGTTTTGATACCAACGCGGGAGAGCATCTGTGCTACAGCCTGAGCGATCTTTGCATCGTTGATGTAACGATCGTTCGGGGTACCGAGAACGAGGTTAAAGCCGTTCGGGTAACCTGCTTCAGCAAGAAGACGCTTTGCTTCTTCTACGTTGGACTTTTCCATCGGAATGTCGTGGTTGTAGCCACGCATGAAGCTTGGAACCAGCTGGCGAGCCGGTACTGCAAGGCCGCCCATGATCTTGTCGGTGATCAGGTCACGGTTGATTGCAAGAGACATTGCCTTACGAACGCGAAGGTCCTTAAGCGGGTTCTTGCCGTCAGTACCGGAAATGCCCGGGGATGGCTCGGATTCATGATCGAAGTGGATGTAGATCACGCGGGAAGAAGCGCCCTGCACTACGTTGGTCTTGTCGTCTGCACGCAGACGGTCAAGGTCCTGTACCGGAGGCTTTTCGATGATGTCTACGTCACCTGCAAGCAGAGCTGCAACGCGTGCGCCATCGTTGGTGATCGGACGGATGAGGATCTCATCCCAGTGTGCAGCTTCACCCCAGTAGTCATCATTCTTGGTCAGAACAATGCGCTCACCTTTGGTGTAGTTGCCCAGCTTGTATGGACCGGTACCAATTGCAGCTTCGCCAGAGTTGTAAGCTTCGGAAGCTGGGTAGCTTGCGATGCCTTCACAGCCGTCCTTCTTGTAGGTCACAGGACCGTCGTGACCAGACGCGCTTGCAGATACAATACCGAAGCTTGCAAAGTCAGACAGAAGCAGCGGGTATGCAGATGCAGTGGTCACCTTCAAGGTGTAGTCATCTACTGCTTCCATGGTTTCAGCGCGTTTGATGAAGCTGTTCATGGAAGATGGGCTGTTTGGTACGTTTGGAATACGGCACGCGGTGTAAAGGAAGTCGCGAACGGTAAACTCGGAACCATCGTGGAACTTAACGCCCTTGCGAAGGTTAAATACCCAAGTGGTTGGATCAGTTGTGCCCCAGCTTTCAGCAAGCTCAGGAATGATCTTCAGGTTTTCGTCTTCACCAACGAGAGACTCGAACATGTGCTTGCGAAGCGCATTGTTAGGGCCAAGGTTGTGGTAAAGCGGGTCAATGGATGTTGGCTCCGATGCAAAACCCGCTGTCAGGGTTTTGGCATTGGCTGCAACAGGTGCAGTTGCCAGTACGGATGCGGCAACTGCCGCGCTAAAGATATGCTTCAATGGAATACCCCCTCTGCTGTTTTTACGTAGTTACACAGATGGATACCGCGAAGCGCAATATTATGAGATTATCATCTAGTTGTATTCCGATACGGAATACCCCGGATGCAACACCTCAATCTCAATACCATGCCGTTGGGATACCTCTTCTATGTTATTGACAAAACAAGAGAAAAAGACATCCATTTCTGGCGTTCGTTTTTTTCCGGCAGGTTCAACCAGAGCAAGAGTGTGGTGGATAAGACTATCAAACGGGCGAATGCAAAGATCATCTGCCTCAGCGTAACAGGCCATCAAAGAGTTAACGACCGCGACTCCTATTCGCTGTTCAGCGCATTTGCAGGCGGAAACAACGCTTGCTGTCTCAATGGCAATTTTCTGTTTTACCCCCGCTCTGTTGAACGCTTCATCAAGCTGAATTCTTGTTGGCTGGCGGACAGATAGGACTATGAGATTCTCGTCTGCAAGGTCTGCTGCGGTGATCCTTTCCTTTTTGGCAAGGGGATGATCTTTATGCATGACCGCACTGCTTTTGGTTCTAAACAGCGGCGTAACGATAAGCGTCGGGTGCGAGGCTGGAAGCGTCAGCAGGGCAAAGTCTGCCTCCTGTGAGATCACCGCGTTAATGGAAGCGCTTGTGGTGCGTACATCATAGCGAACGCGTGTTTCCGGTTTTTGCTCGTAGAAGGCTTTCAGCACTTCCGGCACAAACGAAAAGGAAAGGCTTGGCACTGTTACGAAATTCAGTTTGCCGCGAATTGGGTTGTTGCTTTCGTTCTGTAGCTCGCGGATGGAAGATACAGCATCGAGAACAGACCTAACTCTGGAAAGCATATCAGAGGAACGCGGTGCTGGTATGAGTGTGCCCCGTTCGCGGTAGAACAATGGAAAACCAAGCTCTTCCTCAAGACGCGCAAGAATGCGGCTGACAGCAGATTGCGTCATGCCCAGCTCTCTGGCCGCGGCAGAAACTGTGCCCGAGCGCATAATCGCGTCGAATACTTCCAGTCGTTTAATTTGCATTGTGTGCCCCTCTCCTGTTAGCGAAGATGAGCCCAATCTTTCTCAACTACAAGAAAAAACGCCCGTATAAATAGTTAGTTGAATGGATCATGTGCCAAATGCTGCATGGTTTATGGCATTTAATTCCATCGCTTACTAATGCTTTGCTCAGTGGTACCAAGATGCTGGCATGCGACTGGGTTTCCTTACCTAAATCATGGCACAAAACCGAAACTGGGACAGAGGAACTACGTTTCTTCACTGGTAGATTCTCTTTGGCCTACCAGCTACATCGGCACATTCAAGCCGACCAATGAGGATGGAAAACCGTTCATCCTCTTTCTCCAAGTCGCATTGAAGGCGAAGTCCTTGAGACACGTTCATGGGAGTTCGTGCGCAGGTGCCTCGCATTCGCTTAGCGATGCACACTCCAGATTGGTCTCGGTAATAAGAAGTTATAAGTTGGGAGGCCCAAGAGTGACCGTTTCAGCGGAAGCAAAAGTCGGGACAGAGAAACCCGCAACCCCTCATGGCACGAAAAAGACGGGAACCATTCTTGGTGCCAGCGTCATTGCAGCAGGCACTGCCGTAGGTGCAGGCATGTTTTCTTTGCCTGTCGCAAATAGCGGCGTTTGGTTCACCGTGTGCTTACTGCTGATGATTGTAGTGGGCTACATCATGCATAGCGCCTCTATGTACATTATGGAGGTCACGCTCCATTTTCCGGAAGGCTCTAACTATGACAGCCTTGCAAAGGGCACGATTGGCAATTTCGGGCGTCTTATTAACGGCTTGTCCGTCGCTTTTCTTTGCTACGTTCTAACCTATGCTTACATTTCAGGCGGCAGCTCGATTATCACAAACTCTCTTTCGTTGTTTGGGGATGCCAGCTTGTCGCCGTGCACTGCCAGCTTGGTGTTCGCTGTCGTTCTACTAGCCATCGTACTGTGCGGCACGAAGACGGTAGACCGTGTCACCACTGTTTTTACAGGCGGTATGCTGATTACCTTCTTGGTGGGTTTGAGTGCACTGATCGGCAATGCGTCTCCAGAGAACCTGTTTCCGCCCCTCACCCTTGGCGAGCGTATGCCGTTTGCCTTCTATACAATCAGCTTTCTTGTCGCCAGCTTTGGCCTGCAGATCGTTGTCCCTACAGTGACGAACTATCTTGGTCTTGATCCAAAACGCACAGGTAAGGCACTTGTAATAGCCATCCTGCTAGCTGGTGCCTTCTACTTCCTTTGGATGCTGGCTGTATTTGGAAATCTGCCGCGCTCCGATTTTCCGGCAATTATTGCCAAGGGCGGTAACATTGGCGACATCCTTGCTGCACTCGGCAACTCTGGTGTTTCAACCCACATTTCCCTTGCTCTGCAGCTCTTTGGGAACATGGCAGTGGCAACATCCTTCCTGGGTGTTTCGCTAAGCCTGTTCGATTACATCGCTGATTTGTTCAGCTTTGACACCACCACGGTGATTGGTAAGGCGAAGACCGTCTGTATCGCCTTCGTTCCAACCATCATTCTTGCAATTTTGTTCCCTCACGGCTTTATCGCTGCGATTGGTTATGCGGGCGTAGTGCTGGTTATCTTTTCGCTTCTCAGCCCAATTGTGATGGTGCGCATCTGCCGTAAACGCAATCCGAACCTCTATCAGGTTGCTGGCGGAAACCTCAGACAGGCAATGGTGTTCGGTTTCGGTATTCTGATCTTCATTATCTCGATCTTCGAGATCACCGGCAATCTGCCTATCTTCCGATAATGCTCTGGGGGTGGGCTTAACATCACCCACAGCGCAATTAAAAAAAGCGTTGGCACTGGGCCAACGCTTTTCCTCGCATTTTCAATCCTGATAAGTATTCGAATTAAGTATTCCTAAAACAGCATAGGATCGCTCTGGAGGAACCCCAAAGCGATCCTTTTTTGTATGTATGGTTTGCCCGTTTACTCTGCTGGCTCTGCCACCTTTGCAATATCCAGATTTGGCTTACGCTTGCCTGTTTCTGGCAGGATAAAGCTCAAGATAAACAGTGAGGATGATGCTGCCACTGCAAGTTTTGCAGCATTGGCAATGTCACCGGTGTAGTCTGCCAATGCGCCAGCTACATACATCATCACTGCTACAACAGCGTAGGAGATGGACCAGAACATACCAAAAGCAACAGTCACACGCGCTGGAGACACTTTTGGATATTCGTGTGGCATGGAGAAGATTGCTGCTGATGGCAGGAACATGAACAGACCAGCAAGGCACGCGGAAACGGATGCCAGAACCGGATTCTGTGTGAAGACCATGAGAGCGACGAACGACGTTGCCAGGATGCCGCAAACTTGGATGACCGGCTTGCGTAGTGGGAACTTGAGAGCAACCGGAATACCAGCAAGCGACCCGATAACGCCAAAGCCCAGCAGCATTGCAGACAGGTAGTTTGCTTTTACTGCGAATGTCGGGATAAGCGGGAACAAGGAAGCTGCTGCGATGTAGCAGAACAAGATACCGGAGAAACAGATTGGCAGATACCAATTCACCGGCTCTTTCAGACCATCAGATAGGCCATAGGTTTCTACTGTGCCGCTTTGCGTTTTGCCCTGCACTTCAAAGTCATCGGCAAACAGGAACCACAGCACTAGGGCAATACCGCTAACTGCCGACACCAGCAGAAGCACGTTTTGCCATGTACCCATCATGGACAACAGCGAACCGGTAAACACGAGGCCAACAAGGTTACCTGTGTTGAAGGACGTCATGTTGATGCCGTTGATGATCGGACGTTCTGCTGGGGTGAAGTAATTAACAACGATCGGGTTGAAGTAAACGATAATGAATGCGCCGCCGAAACCCATAATCAGGCGGAAGACGAAGTACATTGGGTAGCTGTTGGCAAAGGCTGCGGCACCACCGCAAACAATCAATGCAGATGCGATACCAAAGGCCCACTTTGGACCAAGCTTCACAAGGAACCATGCTGCCATAAGGTTACCAATGATCTTGGAAATGGTGATCGCGTTGGTAATCCAGCTTGCAGCGGCATACCCTTCAACATTGTATGTATCGAGAATATTCATCGTCATCATCGTGCTGGCAATCCACGATGCGCCAAACAGCGCGTATGTAAGCCAGACGATGAAGCCAATAATCCACTTCTTGTTACTCATCATAGTATCCAGAAATTTGGCCTGTGTGCTTCCACGAATTTAACTGGTAGTACTCAGGCGAGGACGAGTGAAAAATGCGAGGGTTCCTCCGGCACCAGCAGCGCCGGAGGATTTCTCGGGGGAACAAGATCAGTTGAGGATTGGGGAGATATCGATGGCTCGATCTTCACTATAAACGTGAGAATTATCGAGGACCTTGCACTCAGGAGCGTCGAAATCAAGGTCGGAGAGCTTCACAACCAATGTGTCGAAATTGAAGGTTGATTTGAAGATGTATTCGTTGGTTACGAAATCGATCATCGTGTACCAGTAGGTGCCTGGGCCTTTGATATGTTCCGGCGTTGTATTGTACTTGATGTAGCGCTCTGTCACCGCAGCTGCCAACGGATCGGTGAACATGCCAAATGGATAGGCTACCTGATACGCGATGGACATAAGGAATGCGCGAAGCTGCTCGTTGTTTTCTGCTGGAGGCAGATTATCAATCAGCATGTTGGAACGCACGAAGCGGTCGGTTGAAGACAAAGACCAAGGAATGGTTTTGAGAGACGGTTCTTCAATCGCGGCGAACACTTCCATATGCTTGCTGTAAGCAGGTGGGTTTGTAAGGATGCGCGTTTTTTCGCGGCAATGATAGATTTTCATCTCACCGTCATCGATCTGGATGATCGCTGAATCGCCGGTCTTATCTTCAATCGCGATGTGTTTTGTATCAGTTGCATATTCAACCTCTAGCGGCGCTGCGCGAAGGTTGATTTTTGCAGAAATGTCGGAGACTGCATCAGCGACGGTTTCAAAATTATCGAGGATGTAAACAAGCCACTTGCAGCTGTCGAGCATCGGCAGGTCGGGCTTGTTGGTAATCTGAGAGCCGTTGTCGTAGTACAAAGTGTGGCAGCCAAGGCCCACTTCGTTCATGCCGTCCATTGGGAACACGCCGTTAGCGTATACCACCACGCTGCCGTACTTGGACGTCCATTCAAAACCATTCACCTCGGAGCTGGTTTCTTTAACGCCTCTTACGCGCTTCATAATGCTTGGGTTTACTGGGGAAAAAAAGTCCAGGCTGCGGGAGCAGAGCATAGAACCATCTTTATGGTTCAGGAAAATTCTAGTACACATAATTGCCTCCAACGCTGATATTTCTTATCGCGTGTTGAGGATCATATATTCTTATCTTTCGCAGTATATTCGTAGCTTAAATTAGGCTTGAGGGCATTTTTGGATAAAATTCGCCCTCATTATACGAATAATTGCGTGCATATTTCAATTTTCACTGCTAATGCTACATAAAATGCCTACATATTGGGCATTTTTCACATGTGCGATTTGCTGCACACGCCTATGTGATATCCCACAGATGCAAAATAATATATTATTTTGATCGCGGCCACGGTAGCCGGACAGTACTCTCTGGTTAGGGCGCAAGAGCACGCGCAGCCTCCCGAGCTATCGGTCGACTTAGCTCTTGGGTGAGTCCCAATAGTAGTGAGAAGTTAAATTTCGGCTTTGAGCGGAGGAAATTTTAATCGAGTGGCCGCGATGCGCCCTCAACACGCCACCCCCCCCTAACAACGCAACTGTTAGGGGAAGGTCACGAAAATAAAATAAAGATTTCAAAGAGATAAAAGTAAATGGCGATCCCTACAGGAAGGGAATGTAGAGGCTCCAAAAACAGGAAAAGTCCGCTATTTCAGTAGTTTAACAACTGGAACTGCTACGAAAAACTGCTACGAAGCAGGTATGACAAAGCATATTTTCCTACGTGGCCCTGTTTACTATGCACGCTTAGATATCCCGAAAAACTTACGGGAACATCTCGGCAAAACTAGCTTTATTCAATCTCTAAAAACACGAGATAAACGGATTGCTGAAATTCGTGCCTATCAATTGTTAGGTGAGTGGAAGCTAGAAATAGAGGCAGCTCGAGGAAGTAGCTCAGCATTGTTTGAGGCCCGTTGGTTACGGACTAAAATACAAAACTCCGAAGACTATGCACTGGTAGATGCCTGTAAAGAATACGCAGCAGATCGGGCGTCTCAAATTGAAGATAGCGGTAAGGTCGTGCCTATGCCAGATGGAGACTACCGGACAACAACAACTGAAGAAGCACAGCGGTATTACAAGGTCGCCACAGGTGCCTATACTCCTATATCGGACTACGCTACCACTTGGTTGGAAGAAATCGATGTCAAACCCAAGACACTTGCAGAATACCAGCGTGCAATAAAGGACCTTACATCGCATTTCGATTTTGTAGAGCAAGTTGATAGAAAATCAGCTGCCAATTTTGTCCGCACTGTCCTTCAGGTAGGTAGAAGCGCCCAAACCGTCAACAAAAAGCTTTCTGCGTATTTGGGTTTTTGGAAATGGCTAGAACGCCTTGGCCTAATCAATGAAAATGTAATCAATCCATGGACAAACCAGCGCCCGAGTACGGGGAGAAACAAGGTAGTATCTGTTGAACGCCGACCTTTGTCTGAAGCAGAGGCCTCAGCACTGCTTTTAAGCCTGAAAAAGGTAACCAACAAAAACCCTGACGACTTCGCCGTATCATTGTTAATGGCGGCAACCGGACTACGCCTTAGCGAAGCTGCAAACTTAAAGGTTAAGGACTGCGTCGATAAGAATGGGGTGCTTTGGGTCAGCATCACTGAGGCAAAAACAAAAGCGGGCATTCGCAGTATTCCAGTCGTACCTGCAGAAGTTTCCACCGAGATCCATAACCGTCTGGTTAGCAAAGACCCTGAACTGTTCATCTTTCCCACTTTGGGTGAACAGTCGCCTGCCCTTTCAAAGCGGTTGAACCTAAAACTTCGACAGATATGCGAAGATAAGGAAGTGGTAGCTGCTCACTCTTGGAGACACCGCGCTAGAACGCTCGCGGAACATGGCGGAATAGAGCCTTGGGTTGCTGATAGCTACTTTGGTCACAAACGAGAAGGCGAAGGTCTCGGCAGATACTCAAAAAGATCGAGTGATGAGCAACTCCTTGCATGTGCCCAAGCCATCCAACTACCTACACTCCAAGTAGACGAGTAGTCGCTCCTTACCCCTCTTCCGAAAAGAAGTCCTCATCGAGCCTTTGGAACTCAATGATCCGACTTGTGCGGACACCAACACCATGCTCCAGCATCAATTTTGTGAGTGTTTGCCCATCGATGAGTACAACTCGCTGATTTAGTCCGGCCACGAAATCTCTGGCCTGCTTTGAGAAGCTAGAGGTTGTCACGAAGATACCTTTGGTTGCCCCGAGACCTACAAGACTACCAACAAAGCCCTGAACCTCTGGGCGGCCAACAGTATTTTCTTGCGCATAGCGCTTTGCCTGAAGGTAAATACGATCTAGACCAAGGCGATCTTCGTCAATGACCCCATCAATCCCACCATCACCTGACCTACCTAACTGTCGTGCTGCACCTGAGTGCGAACCGCCATACCCCATTGCCACAACCAGCTCTATGATGAGCCTTTCAAAGAACAAGGGGGTGTTCTGCTGGATCCGTTCAAGCACACTAGTTTGAAGCGTGGATTGTATCTGCCGCCAAGCCGCCTCGATTTGCTCTTCAGGTGTTCTTTCGTCTTCAGCTGGAAGGTTTAATGACCCAGTTTCCTCGTCGGTTGTGAGACTGCCCTTACCTATGGCTGTAAACTCCCTAAACTGAGCATACCGCTTGAGATCTGCGTTTGTGAGGCTAGTAGGGCTTGTCGCCAAAATACGTTGCCCCTCTTCCGTGATTTTAAAGCTCCCCCTCGCTGGAGAGGCAAGCAATCCAGCTTTTGAAAGATATGTTTTGGCCCATTGCAGGCGATTGTAGATCAAGCGTGTACGTCCATCTCCAACAACCTCTTCAAGAGCCTCATCGGACAATCCATATTTTTCGGCAATCGGCGCGATGAGATCAGACATCCGGTTGCACCCTTCAGAGGCAAGCTGAAGAACGGGGAGCATCAGTTCCTGATAAGAAGGTATTGTATCTCGCAAGGTCTCACTCATTCAGCAATAGCTCCGCCATATCATCCAGTTTACGCTTTGTGAGTTTCCACTTCGGATCATACTGGTCCAGCAGAGCATAAAACTCAGGGCTGTGGTTGTGTTCTTTATGGTGACACAGTTCATGCAGCAGAACGTAGTCTATGCAGTCCCTTGGAGCCTTCACGAGGAACGGATTGAGCTGGATAGTTCCATCGGCAGCGCAGCCACCCCAGCGCTTTTCGGTCTCCATGAGGTGAAACTTCGGGCGCTGTGTAACCCATGGCAATCCGCTAGCCACCGCCTCTAAGCGCTTACCTAAGTAAACTCGTGCTCGTTCTTTGTACCAGCCTCTAAGTCTCCCTCTAACGATCTGCGGATCCTTAGTTGCCACCTTCACCTCAATGGCACCGCCAGAGAGCTTTACACCTGACTCTGCCTTCGGAACTTCGGATATCTTTAGCTTGTAGCGCCGCCCTAGATAGAACGCAGTCTCCCCGCTAACGTACTCACGCTCTGTAACGTGTTCTCGGCGCTGCTGGGAGGCTTTTACGTGTTCGTATACCCAACGTGCTTTAGCTTTTACGGCTCTCTCTGCGGACTCAATAGAGGCCTCTGAAGGCACTTCAACAATCACCCGACCATCAGGTTCCACATGGATCGAAAGTTTCCTCTTTCCCTTCTTAGCGGACTGCAAGATATAGGGAATTCGCTCTGAGCCATAGACTAGGATCCGCTGGGCACCATCAGAAGCTGTCACGGGCGATCCCTTTGCGTGTTTTCTCACTCACCAAGTCGATCAACTTGTTCGCCATATCGAGACCGCCGTACTGCTTGAAGAAATGCGGCAGGAGCCGTTGTTTGATCTGCTGGTAGATCGCTTCCTGCGATAGCGTGTTTGCGGCAACAGCTTCATTGACAACCGTGTCCACATGTTGAGCTTCGGATACAAAGTGGTCATCCCCCAGATCCTCAAGCCCTCCATCCGATACGGCTAGCTTGAAGATACCGTAGTAAGCTCGTTGGTGCTTGTTGTCTTTGATGGCCTCAGGGATGTCTGGTGCAGCACCTGTACTCACTGTGCCTTCAAGGTCTGCAAACAAATCGTATTGTAGGTGGCCGTGATCGAAGTTGGCCTCTGCCTCTTCAATGGCCTTCCTAAGTAACTCGGAGAATACCGCCTGCGCGTAAGGATCCTCTGCAAGATCGACTTCAATGCTCTTGCGTATACGGCTGCGGATCGTGTCTGCCTCGTTCTTGGCTTTCTCGTCGCTCCAGTCCTTCGGATCGTCAGAGTCGTCGCCCGTCTTGCCGACCTTGTTTACATCGATGATGCCGTCAGGATCATGGACTTTCACGCCAGTGACCTCACGATCTACTAGATCACGGATCTGCTTTTCATAGACCGAAAAGTCCACCGTCTCCTGAGCATCCAGCTTTGCCTGTTTGCGGATCTCCATGAAGAACTTCAGGTCCTTCTTGTAGGTGTCGATCATCGCTTCGGTGAACGCCGGATCTTTGAAGAAGGAGGACGTGGAAAGTGCCACCTTCAGGCACATGCCGAAGTTTGCCAAGGCTTCATAGAAGTCCTCCCGCACCTTCTGGGCTTGGTCATATGGGACACCTGCCTCATCATCCGCCATGCGCGGAACGAGGATTTGCCGGAATGCTTGTCGGTCCTGCTTGTTCTTGACGCTGGAGAAGATTGCCCAGATGGCCTTATGAAGCTCAGGTAAACGCTTGTACTCGTTGTCTACACGAGTGTAGGTGCCTTCCAGATCCTCAGGGTCATAGCCCTTGACAGTAGCTGCCTCCAGCTTCTGGTAGTCCTTCAGCGAGGTGTCGAGTTCAGCAAGGATACCACGGTAGTCGACGAGATAGCCGAATTGCTTGTCTTCGTGTAGACGGTTTACGCGAGCAATTGCCTGTAGAAGGTTGTGTTCCTTGATGTTTTTATCGATATAGAGCACGGTGTTCTTCGGCTCATCAAAGCCTGTCAGAAGCTTGTCTACAACGATAAGGATGTCTGGAGCGCCTTCGGTGCCAAAGTCCTCGATGACCTTGTTCTCATAGGCCTCTGCGTCGTTGCCCACGTTCTCTTTCCACCACTGCTGTACCTCTGGGGCGTTTGCGCTGTTGGTGTCTTCATGGCCCTCGCGGGTGTCCGGCGCGGAGATGACGATTGCCGAGGTCACCTTTCCGATCTTGTCCAGCTCCTTCTTGTAGCGGATTGCTGAGAGCTTGCTGTCGGTTGCCAACTGGGCCTTGAGACCCATGTCCTTGAAGCCCTGCGTGAAGTGCTTGGAGATGTCCCTAGCGATCATCGCGATGCGCCGCTCGGAACCATAGATCAGCCCTTTACTGGCGTACTTGCGCTTGAAGTCCGCCTTCTGGGCATCGGTCATATCTTCGGTGGCATCATCAAACTGGTTATCGACGGCGTCGTCGTTAATGTCCAGCTCTGGCATACGCTCTTCGTAAAGCAGCGGGGTGACGGTTTCGTCCTCTACGGCGCGTTGCATTGTGTAGGCATGGAGGATCTTGCCGAACTTGTTGCGGGTCTTGTCCTCTTTGAGCAGCGGTGTTCCGGTGAAGGCGATATAGGAAGCGTTGGGCAATGCTTGACGCATACGTTCGTGATTCTCGCCACCTTGACTGCGGTGCCCCTCATCCACGAGAACAATGAGATCTTCGCTGGTGTTCTTACACTCAGGGAGCTTGGTGGCGGAGTTGAACTTTTGCAGCAGGGTGAACATGATACGCTCGTTTCCCTTGCCGATCTTCTGAGCAAGCTCTCTTCCAGATCCTGCCACCGCCCTTGCTCCATCTTTTTTTGCCCCGACAGCGGAGCCGAAAGCGCCGCCAGATAGGAAAGTGGCGGAGAGCTGCTTTTCCAAGTCTGTTCGGTCTGTCACTACGATGACACGGCAGTTCGCTGTCTCAGGGTTAAGCAGAAGGGCGCGGCACAAAAGCACCATTGTATAGGACTTGCCAGAGCCTGTTGTGTGCCAGATGACACCACCTTCACGACCGCCCTCCGGCTTGCGGCTCTTGACCGTGTCCAACATGGCTTTGACGCCGAACACCTGCTGGTAACGGGCGGCAATCTTACCCGCTTTGCTGTCGAACAGAATATAGTAGCGCAGGAAGTCCAAAAGTCGGGTTTTGTCCAGAAGCCCCATGAGTAGGCGATCTTGCTCGCTCACGCAAACATCAGCAGACCAGAGATTGGCAAAGTGCTGCTTCATTCTGGTATCTGCGTCTTTCAAAAGACGAGCGCGGTCTGCTTCTGGCAGTGGAGCGTTCTTGATGCGGTAGATTTGCTCATCGGAAAAACCGTCTTCACGCCATGCGCTCCAGAACTTCTTTGGGGTGCCGGTGGTAGCGTAGCGGCCTGCGGTATCTGAAATAGACAGGAGCAGCTGGCTGTAGGCGTAGAGGGACAGGATGCCGTCCTGCTGCTGGTTGCGCAGGTGCTGACTAATCCCCTCGTCCACCATCTTATCTTCTTTTGCACCGATTGGTCGCTTGGCCTCGATGAGAACAACAGGGATACCATTGAGAAACGCGACAATGTCAGGGCGATAGGTCTCGCTGGACGCTTCGCGTTCCACAGACATCTCTGTGGTTACTTCAAAGGTATTGGCGGTGGTATCACTCCAGTTTACCAGAGGAACTGTGAGGCTGAGCTTCTTGCCTTCTCGCACCTCGTTGACCGTGATGCCATAGATCAGGTGGTTATAGAGTGCTTTGTTGGCTGATAGTAAGCCTTCGGTGAGACCAAGAGACTTGAGGGCCTTCAGTACCTGCGCCTTTGCGCCATCACTTAAAGCATGACCGTCGTCTGTACGGTAGGCATTCAAGCGATTGCGAAGCGTATCTTCCAAGAGGACACCCCGAAGGCTACCACGGCGACGAGTGCAGTCTTCTGGGCCGACATAGGACCACCCCATGTTTATCATCAAGGCCAGCGCTGGAATTTTGGAGGCTGCGTCTTCACGGGTATCTGGGCGGGTGGCTGTTGCCGTAGTCATGGTAAATCACTCGAATCAAAATAAAAATGCCAGCTGTCTAACTAAATTCCCACATAGGAAGCAGCTACTCAAAGTCGTAGCGTCCCCATTTGGAAATCTCTTCGTCCAATGCATCAATTGCCCACAGACTATCTTCCTCCCAATCAGAGACGGCAACCTCGTAGCCCGGCCGTGTAACGCGTTGAGCGGCAAGCCTGTCAATATGTGAGACAATGGCTTCTCGGCGTCGAAAACTGAGAGGCGCACCCCAACCACGCTGATAGCTTGGAGCCAAAGGTTCAGTGAGGCGAGCACGCATCACGTAGCTAATGATTGCTCTGCGCTCGTTGGGTCTTAACCCTCGGGTTTTGCCGACACGGTACCCATAGAAGGTCAGAGGGGAAACATCTTCACCATACCAATCTTCGCCGTAGGGTAACGGGTTATCCCTCAGAAACTCACCGTTAGAGCGAGCAACGGAAGCTGGTATTTTCTGGGATACGTACTGGTCATATTCCTCATAGGCCTCAGACCTCTTACGAACCCGTTCCTGTTCTTCCTGTCGTTGCCGTTGTTGCACCCTTTCGTGATGTCTGAAGAACCAAATCGCTAACGCGATGATGATGATCACGAAAAATATACCTACGCCATCTCCACCGTCATCCATGGTGACACTCGCCTCCTCGGTATAAAGTGCTTTTCAGCTCAAATAGATCAACGTTCCTACTGTCGATCATATTGAGGTCTATACCTTATTAGGCTGGCCTAACCTCTTACACTCCCTTAGTTTTCACCCTGAGACTTTACTTGAATTACGCGAACTTTTGGGCCTACTAACGTTTAACGGACCACCTCATAGGGCCAGCTGTGGTGGCTGTAGAGGAAGGGTTTGCCTCCGAGGCGGTTGGTTTCTTTAGCGTAGATGCGGAACTTAGTGCCGAGGGGAAACGACTGGCGCATCCCCTTGCAACACTCAACCTTCATGGTGACCGGATAGGGTTGGCCCTCAATTGGACGTACGTGGATCTTCCTCGCAGAGCCGCTTGTGTAGGTTTCTACAGGAACCTGTTGGTACTGGGAACACGGATCATTGGGCTTAACCATTACGCTGCCTCATCCACCTTAACCCGCTTCTTGCCCGTCAAGAGTTGCTGCATGAGGGCGCGTTTTTGCGCTTTCAGATTTTCAAGGTTAGCGTTGCTCAATGCTAATGAACGATCAGCTTGAACTAGCACCTCTGCGTTTGCTTTCTGTTCCGGTAGGCTTGGCAATGGCATCGGGTAGTTTTTTAAAAAATCCATCTCAATGCCGGTTTGCCCTGCAGACCTTCTAGACAAAGCATCAATCTGCCTAAAGAGGTTCTCAGTGCAGAGAAAGTAGTAAGCGTAGTCTTTATCAACATGAGGTTTTGGGATCGCCTTAATTAATGCAACATTGTAAGCACCAGCGAGACCTCTAAAGACCTGAAAAACAGGTGGCCCATAGCGTCCAATCATGATGTCATCAGGACAGAAACTGTTCTTTGCATACTCTTTAGGTATGTAGGTTGCAAATTTGTCAGTCTTGAAATCGCGGATTTGGATTAGACGCACATATCCATCTAGTTTTATAGGCGAAAACACCTGCTTAGGTGGTTGGCTTCCACCCTCGAACTTTATGCAGTCATCGATACAAGGTTCCGTCCACTCGCTGCTTTCGAAGCCCTTGAGGCGGCGTTTGCCGGTGAGGAGTTGCTGCATGAGGGCGCGTTTTTGGGACTGCGCGTTCTTCAGCTGCTTCTCGGCGACCTCAATGGCCCGATCCCAAGTCCCCAAAATCTCCGCGATCTTCTTCTGTTCTGCGAGGGGTGGGAGAGCAATTTCGTATGCCTTTAGCAGGGATGCACTTAAGTTCTTTTGAGAACCATCGTTTGAGAGGTTGCGAAGTTCTCCATACTTAGAGCTAAGCACGTGAAAAAGGTAGTGAGAGCTGTACCCGCTCGATGGAAGGAATGCTGCACATGCTTGATTTGTTGTCGCCTTGATCTGGAGGTACCCAACCTTCCCTCGCGTTTTGCCCTGACCATACATCGCAACGAGCAGTGTTCCAGTCGGGAATAGCTTTGCCGAGGAGTTCGTTAGCCCAGCTTCAGTGATGAACTCAGATGTGTTCGTGATGCCCTTGTAATCAATTTCTGCGGTTGTGACCCATGGAATGGTGCCGCCCCAGTATTCCGGCTTTGCCCTGCTTGGTGTACCACCAGAGGACACTTTAGCTACTTGCCCTAACTTCACTAACTCCCACCCATCAGGAACCATAGCCCAGCTCCTTCAGGTATGCGTCCATCTTGGCTTCCAGCTCTGACATTTCGGCCTTCAGCTCCTCGCGTTCCTGACGAACAGTCATAAGGTCGATCTCTTCTTCTTCCTCGAAGGTGTCCACATAACGTGGGATGTTGAGGTTGTAGTCGTTTTCCTTCACTTCGTCCAAGCTGGCAACATAGGCGTATTTGTCTGCTGTTTCTCGTGCCTTGTAGGCTGCCACGATCTTGGCGATGTGGGCTTCGCTGAGCTGGTTCTGGTTGGTGCCCTCAACGTATTCGCGGGAGGCATCAATGAACAGAACCGTATCATCTGCCTTGTTCTTTTTGAAAACGAGGACTGCCGCAGGAATGCCCGTTCCGAAGAACAGCTTTTCCGGTAGGCCTATGACGGCATCCAGCAGGTTCTCTTCAATCAGTGCAGTGCGGATCTTGCCTTCAGAAGACCCACGGAAGAGAACGCCGTGGGGCACGACTACAGCCATGCGGCCAGTGTTTTCCTTCAGGGTTTCAACCATATGAGTGATGAAGGCGTAGTCGCCCTTTGTCTTTGGTGGCAGACCACGACTGAAGCGTTTGAACGGGTCTTTCTCGGCCTGCTCAATGCCCCACTTTTCCAGCGAGAACGGCGGGTTGGCGACGACCACGTCAAACTTGCGCAAGGTGTCTTCCTTGGTGCGCAGTTTCGGGTTGCGGATGGTATCGCCCCATTCGATCTGGTGGTTGGTTTCGCCGTGCAGGAACATGTTCATCTTGGCAAGCGCCCAAGTGGAGCCGATGGCCTCCTGACCATAGAGGGCGTAGGCCTTCTTGCCGATCTTCTGGCTGATCTGGCGACCACACTTCATAAGCAAAGAGCCTGAGCCACAGGTGGGATCACAGATCTCGTCGCCCTCTTGCGGGTCCACCAGTTCTGCCATGAGTTCGGAAACTTCTGCAGGGGTATAGAACTCGCCTGCCTTCTTGCCTGCGGTGGCTGCAAAGCGGGAGATCAGGTATTCGTAGGCTCCGCCGATCACATCCAGATTGCCCACGCGAGATGGGCGCAGATTCAAGGCATCCTTGGCAAAGTCCTCCAGCAGGTGGCGCAGGATATCGTTCTTCTGCTGCTCATCGCCCAGCTTGTTAGAGTTGAAAGAAATGTCTTGGAACACATCGCGTAGCTTGGCGCCGTTCGCCTCTTCAATGGCGCTCAAGGCTTTGTCGATACGCTCGCCATTGGCTGGCTGGTGGCGCTGTTCATATAGGGCGTAGAAGCTGGCTCCGTCGGGAAGGACAAAGGCCTCGTTCTCCATGAGGGCTGCAATGAGGTCCGGCTCGTCGCCATGCTCCGCCACGAACTTGTCATAGTGGTCCTTCCACACATCTGAGATGTATTTGAGGAACAGCATGGTGAGGACGTAGTCTTTATAAATGGACGGGTCCACGACACCACGGAAGGTATCGCAGGCACCCCAAGCGGCCTTGTTGATCTCTGCTTGTGAAACGCGCATGGCTGAAAATGGAACCCTTCAGGATTAGAAACTGGTGGCCAACTTTAGTGCAAGTGTCTGGGCTGTAAAGGCGCTACTGCGTGGCTCTGTAGGTATTCACGGGGATAACGATGGCAGACCCGAGAGGCAAAAGCGCCCGTGCAACCGATGAGCACTTAAGTCCCTTATCACAGGGGTGATTTTCGCAAAAACTGTGCGGGCGTATTCCTATAGAGAGACTATCAAGAATCCCCCGCGCCCCTCGTGTGGCGCTGTTCTCCTATAGGCTACCCCGCTCCTGTCTGGTGCAATTGAGTATACTCATAAGTAACAACCGCAACTTCGCAGGATCCGCCGAAAATCATGTTGCATTTGGGTGATCTTTGATTCAATTGTAACACTACTGTTGAGCAACGACCCAATTGCACCACTTTGCGGAGACTACAATGAAGTTCGGTTACGCCCGTGTCTCGTCCAAAGAACAGAATGAAGCCAGACAGATAGAGGCCTTGGTTGGCTCAGGTATCCCACCGAGTGCCATACTCATCGACAAGTGTTCTGGCGCTACGATGGAAAGACCAAAGCTAAAGGAGCTGCTGATCAAGCTCAGGGATGGCGATGACGTGACTGTCCACTCCATGGACCGCTTGGCCCGCTCGCTGCCGGACCTTCATTCACTAGTGGACGAGATGACATCCAAAGGTGTCACCATTCGGTTTCTGAAGGAAAGCCAGACGTTTGGTCCGCAGTCTGATCCTCTCGCCAGCCTGATGTTGGGTGTCCTCGGTGCTGTGGCTCAGTTTGAACGAGCGATCATCAGACAAAGACAAGCGGAAGGTATCAGTGCAGCCAAGGCCAGAGGTGTCTACACGGGCCGAAAGCCTTCTATAGATCGCGAGAAGGTCAAGGAGTTGCTCTTAGGCGGCATGAACAAGACACATGTAGCGAGGGAGCTAGGGGTTAACAGAGCAAGTGTGATCCGCATTGCCAAGGAGCTGGAGGAAGGCAAGGCGTAGGAGGAAGTGATTGGGTTTTCATATAGGTACTTCTCGGCAGCTCAGTCGGACCATACGGAATGCTCATTGGACCCGAACGTCTAACGTTCTGGTCTTAGGGGGCGTGAAATGCGCCTAGGAGGTTCTCGGTGGTGCTTAACCACCAACCGGAATGCAGCTGCATCGTGTTTGGTGAATTCTGTTCGGACTTAATCACCATAGAAAAGTCCGAAACCATCCTAAAACCCAGCAAAATCAAGGCTTTTTGGACTAGATCCTTAAAAGAAGACTATAGTTCCGCTTTGGCTTTGCGTATCACGAAAGACCTATTTTGTCTCACATCACAATCATTGACGCCCTCATGGGAGAGGGAAAGTCCACCTATGCCATCAACCACATCAATAAAGCCTACAAAGACGATCTGCTCAGTCGGTTCCATGGTTCTTTGGAAGACCATAAATTCCTAGTCGTTGTTCCCTTACTTGAGGAAGTGAAGCGCTACAAAGCACAATGCCCCAACCTACGTTTTGTAGACCCTCAGCCTATTGAGGGAAGAAAGGGTCTTCACCTTCTTAAGTTGATTGAAGAAGGACGGAACATTGTAACAACACACTCGCTTTTCCTGCGTCTCACCAAAGATGTCGTGGAGACATTGAAGCAGCAGGGGTACACCTTGATCTTGGATGAGGTCTTAAGCTGCGTAGATATTTACAAGGATCTAAAGAAAAGTGATTGGCGTTTGCTGCAGGATGATGGATTGGTGTCTGTAGACCCAGAAACCAAAAATGTCCTCTGGCAGGATCCTGAAGATGCTCCATACAACGGAAAATTTAATGAATTCAAAGCTTTGGGCCTCAATGGAAACATCGTCCGGCATCGCAATACCTTACTCTGGCGTTGGCCTGCCGAGTTCCTAGAGGCCTTCAAAGAGGTCTTTATCATGACCTATATGTTCAATGCTTCATGGTTATGTGCGCACATGAATGCATCAGGGATTGGCTACAGGCATATGTCTTTGTCGCAAGGCGCATTGTTACCGTGGTTTCTGGGGTGTGATGCTGAGGGAATTCGCAGGCTGCAACGTCATATCGATGTCTATGAAGGCCCGCATAACAACATTGCGGTAGCTACCAGAAAGAACAGTAATCCGCTGTCTGGCAATTGGCTGAAGAAAAATCATAAAGCGTTAGCTCCTGAACTCAAAAAGAGCATGACGCAGATTTGTTCATATTGGGCAAAAGTGCGCTCCCAAGATTTAATGTGGACTTGCTACCAGCCGTACAAGAGCGCGTTTAAAGGGCGTGGTTACACGAAGGGGTTCGTTGCGTGCAACGCCAAGGGAACCAACGACTACTCGGATCGCAGTCTCGTTTGTTATCTGATTAACCTGCTGCCAAATCCGGTCATCGCAACTTACTGGAGTGACAAGGGTGTTTCCATTGATGCAGACCAATGGGCACTCTCGGAGATGCTACAGTGGATTTGGCGATCTCGTATTCGCAAAGGGGAAGACATCAAGGTCTACATTCCTTCTCAGCGTATGCGAGGTCTTTTCAAGGATTGGCTCTCTGCCTCCAACGCCTCTTCATTGGCTTTAGCCGCCTAAAAACCTCTTCAACATTCTAAGGACTACATTAATGCACCACTGTGCAAACGATCCCGCTCATCTTAAGTTCGTGCCCTACTACACAGTCTATTGCGGACACTCTTGCGATACTCATTCTAAACCTTCCATAGGTGGTCATGTCGCTATCTTTGACTTTGAAGGGCAACAGGAGTTCTATGGAGGGCACATCATAGACAGTAATGCGCCTCACACAGCACTGATTGGAGTGATAAAGGCTACTAAACACCTGCCCGACGACGGCAAACCTGCACTCATCCTAACCTCTAGCGGCTATGTGGTTGAAGGTATCGAAAGCTGCAAAGGTCCTTGGCCACAGAGGCACTGGAAAAACGTCAAAAACCCAAAGGAGTGGCAGCTCCTATATGGGATGGGGGAACGTAGAGACATCTTCTGGTGTAAGCCCTACAAAAGTGAGCCTTGCAAATTGCTCCTGCAAGCAAATGAGATGGCAAAGAAAGTAGTCAATCGGGAACGAAAGGCGCGCCAGTAACGGGCATGGATCTCTCAGGAAACATTCTGAGGGATCCACCTTCTGTGTGTTCTACCCTCTTTTTTGGACGCACCCTTTTCAACAGCAAATTACTGCTACGAAGTACTGCTACGAAACCTTCTACATGAAAAATAGAAAGTCTTTATATTTCAATAGCTTAATGGGACAAAAAAGTAGTGGCGACCCCTGCAGGATTCGAACCTGCGACCGTCGGCTTAGAAGGCCGGTGCTCTATCCAGCTGAGCTAAGGGGCCGCATCAACCGCGCGGCTTGATGGCGCGGCGAAAACATGTGCCTTCTTAAGGCAGGAACGGATCAATCTCAATCCGAAATCTTAATGAGTCCACGGAGTTGTGCGCTCAAAGCGAAAGTTATCCGCATAAGACTGGCGTGGCTTGGTGCGCACCTTCTCTTCTACAACGCGGAAAGGGATCTTCTGGCGCTGCGCGTAATCGATTGCCAATTCCTTGGTATCGAACGTGAGGCGGATCTGCTGACGCATGTCTGAGGAGGATGTGTAGCCCATCAACGGGTCGATGGTCTTAGCGACGGACGGCTCATATTCCAGAACCCAATTCTGGGTCTTGGCTTTGCCAGATTGCATAGCGGTTTTGGAAGGCCGAAAAATCTTTGCAAGCATGAATAGGTCGCCTCAATACGCGGTTGAACCTTAGAATTCCTGCTGATGTTTTCGGGGAAGAGAAGGAACCTGTCAATGCCGAGCAAACAAGAAAGCTCTGAACTGGTGAAAGACATCTAAGGTTTTTGAAGAGAGTGGTCGGAGCAGCAGGATTCGAACCTGCGA
>NZ_SMMA01000001.1 GCF_009711345.1 Pseudovibrio flavus | reverse complement strand
ATGGCTGGCCGCGTTGGCGTTGATCTCACCCTTGACGACTGGGATCGTCTGGGCCGCGACATTCCGACCATCGTGAACCTGATGCCATCTGGTAAGTACCTGATGGAAGACTTCTACTACGCTGGCGGTGTACCTGCTGTTATGCGCGCGCTTCTCGAGCACGGCAAACTGCACGAAGACATCATCACCGTGAACGGCAACTC
>NZ_SMMA01000054.1 GCF_009711345.1 Pseudovibrio flavus | reverse complement strand
AAAGCCATGAACGTCTCGCTCAAACAACTAAAGGTTTTTAGAGCCATTTCTCAGGAAGGCTCAATTACCGCTGCAGCAGAACTACTTAACCTCACCAAGCCTGCCGTGAGCATGGCTTTGGCCGAGATGGAGCGGCAACTAGGAAGACGTCTTTTTGACCGATTCAACAAACGTCTTTTGATGAATGAGCAAGGACACCTGCTTCTACCTCTGGCTGATGAGCTGCTTGAGCGAGCAGAGGCAATTGGCCACCTTTTCGCTGAGGATGGCGGTGCACGTGGAACGCTCAAAATCGGAAGCAGTTATACGGTGGGAAACAACCTCACGCCGTTCCTAATTGGTGACTTCAGGCGCTCAACCGGCCACATGAGCCAAGAGCTGGAGATATCAAACACCCGCGATGTTGTTGATGCCTTACTTTCCTTCCAATTGGATATTGGTCTGGTGGAAGGCTTTGTCTCCGCCAAGGAGCTCATCTGCGAAGACTGGAGAGAAGATGAGATGGTGATTATCTGCGCCAAAGATGATCCCCTCGCCTCCAGAGCACCAATTCCTGTTTCAGCCCTTAGCAAACGAGATTGGGTGTTGCGGGAAGAAGGTTCGGGCACCAGGGAGTTCTTTGCCAGTCATATAACAAAAAGCCTGACCGGTTGGACACTTGCTTTTGAGCTGAATAGCCCCGTGGCAATTATCAACTCGGTTAGCGCTGGCTTAGGGCTTTCATGCCTTTCTCGGCTGGCGGTGAAAGATGCGCTAGCGCGCGGCGATGTATGCGAGGTTTCATTAAAGCAGCCCCTCACCCGCCGGTTTTCTCTTCTTGTCCACCGAGACAAGTATCAAAGCCCTATAGCCAAGGAGTTTTTCGAGTTTGCGAAGAACTGGGAATACTGAGCGCAGCACGTTCTGCCGCGCTCAGAATGTGGAAAGAAACGGGGTCAGCAAAACGCTAAACGCTGATTGGGAGCCGTCGCGGGTTTGCCGTCATACATCTTCGAGTGAGCGGCGTTCGGTGGGTTCTCTGCTTACCGTCATTTCCAAGAGGGACTGCTTCTGCTGACCATTCGCATCGAAGTTATCGTCCGCAAGCCAGCTTTCGATAATGCCACGCAGCTCAGGCCATTCACTGTCCAGAATGGAGTACCAAGCGGTATCGCGGTTACGACCTTTCGCAATAGTGTCGTTGTAGAAAATCCCCTCAAAGCGGAAGCCTAGACGGCGAGCCGCTTGGCGGGATTTTTTATTGAGCGCATTACAGCGCCACTGCATACGTCGGTAGCCAAGATCATCCATGGCCTGCTTGATCATCAGGAATAGAGCCTCGGTCGCAGCCCGGGTACGCTGTAGCTCCGGTGCAAACCAGATGTTACCGATCTCAATCACGCCGGTTTCGGGATGAATGTCGAGGAAGGTGATCTGCCCGCAAATGCTGCCGGTTTCCTTGGAGCGGACAACATAGGCTACAGGGTCAAAGCTGGAGGAAAGTTGGCGCAGGTAGGCCATATAAGCGTCTTCCTCTGCCCACGGCCCAACCTTCATGTAGTCCCAGATATGAAGCACTTCTTCGCTGCTATGGCTAGCCACATAAAGCGCACTGCAATGTTCAACAGGGTTAAGCGGTTCAAGCACCACATGCTGCCCCTCAATAGCGGTGCGCGGCGGTACAAGGGCTGGTGGCGGCGTAGTGACGATGTGCCCTGATAGTGGTCGCGGATAAAGGTCTTCCAGTCCGGTCATGCTGTAATCCTAAAAACATAAATGCGCCAACTGGTTCAGCGCTATCTACGGACAGAACTACCCACAAACCGGATCTTTAAAAGGTCCAGTTTATGCAAAATCACAGGACCAGCGGCATAGTGCGAACACGCCGATACAATTGGCAAATCAACAGAACCCTAACCAAATCGTTGGCCGACCCCATTGGGCCAAACGACTATACCGTCCTTCGCTAGCTTATCGCCTTCACAAGAAGTGCCTTTAATTTCTGAAATTCTTCAGCCCCTAGCTTCGCTTCAAGGCGCCGTTCCTGTGCCTGTAAAATCTCGGCAACGGAGTTTCGAAACGCATGCCCTTTTTCCGTGACTTGAATGTTCTTTTGCTTCCGATCATCGGGGGCAGCAACGAGTGAAATCATCCCCTCGTCACTAAGACGGTGCATAGCGCTATGAACAGCCTGCCGCGTAATTCCAGCCTTTCGAGCAAGATCGGAAAGCGACAGGGTCTGGCCTCTTAAAAGACCAAGCAAACGCACATCGCCCTCTCGTAGGTTGGCGAAGCTTGAACCCTCTCTCCACTCCATGAGTTCCACGTTCGTACGCGAAACATAGTCTTGCATTAGCCCCTTCACATTATCAGCAAGAAAATACTCCGCCTCATCGTCAATCTTGATTGACATAATCCGGACACCTTTCAATGTAAATCTAGATTGACAATAACAGAGAAGAAGGCGTTAGAAAATGATGAAAGCAGCGCGCATCAATCAATGTGGTGGTTTGGACGTTCTCGAGTATGGAGATTTTCCCTTTCCGGAAGTTGGCCCTTTCGACGTTCTGGTAAAGGTGATGGCGACCTCTGTTTCTGGTTGGGATATCAAATACAGAAACGGCGACCTCTTCGCCAAGTTTGAGAACAAGGGCCTTCCTGGTAGGGCCGCTTTTCCCCTTCCTCAGCAGCTTGGCCGTGAAGCAACCGGCGAGGTTGTTGAGGTAGGAGAGCATGTGAGAGCGTTCTCCGCCGGGGACCGCGTGCTTGGCCTAGTTCATCCTGAAAACCCATCGGACCTGAATGCTGTTCGCGGGCTGGGTAACCTGTCGGTTGGCATTGATTACCCTGGACATGCGATGAAGGGTGGCAACGCGCAGTACGTCTCCCGTCCAGAGCATTACTGGATGAAGCTGCCCGACAATGTGAGTTACGAGGCTGCCGCTGCTGGCTCTTGGTCGTACCCGACAAGTCACCGTATCGTGGTGGATCGGTGCAATGTCCGTCCGGGAGATGTTGTGTTCGTTACCGGCGCATCCGGAGGGATGGGATATGCCACTTTAGAGTGGGCACGCCTTTCAGGTGCATCTGTTATCACAACAAGCAGAAGCGAAAAGAAACGCCAAGCCCTGTATGAGTTGGGCGCGGATCTCGTGGTCGACCCTGCTAATATCACCTCGGCTCTGGAGCAAATATTGCAATTTACCCGTGGCCAAGGTGTTGAGCATTCCATTGAATTTACAGGCAATCCGGATCTACTAGATCTTAGTTTCTCAGCACTGCGACTAGGCGGAACAATCTGCCCCGTCGGCGGAGACGTGCAGCGCGGCCCATTACCTTGGTCGATCATGGACCTCGTCTCCAAGGAGATGAATGTGGTTGGTATCCGCGGCTCACGGCTCAATGACCAGAGAGTGTTTTTAGAGGCTCTTTCACGCGGGTTAATCAAGCCACAAATTGCATGCGAGCTCCCTCTTCGTGAAATTAGAGAGGCACACCGGCTAGTCGAAAATCACGAAGTACTAGGCAAAGTCATTTTAAAACCGTGGTTATGATTTTCGCTGGCGTGATTGCAAATAAAAAAGCCCGCCGCTCGGTAGCCGAGGGCGGGCCAATTTTCTTTTTGTCAGGCTGCTGCGCGTTTCATCAAAGAATTAGCGCGGAGTTTCAGCCTTTTAACGTTTAGAGCTCGATCTTGTAACCGAAGTACTCGTTTGCGTTGTTGAAGCTGATGTCCTGAACCATCTGGCCCAGAAGCTTCATGTCGCGAGGAGCCTCGCCTTCTACAACCCACTTGCCGATCAGCTGGCAAACCAGACGACGGAAGTATTCGTGGCGGGTGTAGGAGAGGAACGAACGGCTGTCGGTCAGCATACCAACGAAGCGGGACAGCAGACCCAGCTGGGAGAGCTGTTCCATCTGACGCAGCATGCCGTCTTTCTGGTCGTTGAACCACCAGCCGGAACCGAACTGGATTTTGCCAGCGGTTTCACCGCCCTGGAAACAGCCACACATGGTGCCCAGAACTTCGTTGTCGCGTGGGTTCAGACAGTAAAGAATGGTCTTTGGCAGAGCATCTTCAGTGTCCAGAGCGTTCAGGAGCTTAGCAAGAGGAGCAGCAACCAGGCCGTCGTTGATGGAGTCAAAGCCGGTGTCCGGGCCGAGCAGACGCAGCATACGGTCAGAGTTATTGCGCAGCGCGCCGATGTGGTACTGCTGTACCCAACCGCGTTTTGCGTATTCTTTACCGAGGAAGACCATTACTGCGGTCTGAATGCGATTTGCATCCAGCTGGGAAACCAGCTCACCGCCGAGACGCTTTGCAATGATCGCGTCCAGTTCAGCTTCGGTCGCTTCTTCGTAAACAACAACGTCAAGCGCGTGGTCGGAAATGTTACAGCCGTGTGCTGCGAAGTGGTCCATACGCTTGGAAAGCGCATCGCACAGATCAGCAAACTTCACGATTTCAACGCCGGAAACTTCGCCAAGCTTTGCAATGTACTCAGGGTAAATCGGAGCGTTGATTACGAAGGATTTGTCAGGGCGCCAGCTTGGACGAACTTGAACGTTGAAGTCTGCGTCTTCAGCGATTTTCTTGTGAGCTGCCAGATCGTCGATTGGATCGTCGGTGGTGCCAGCCATCACAACGTTCATCTGCTTCATGATACCGCGAGCGGAGAACTCAGGGGTAGCAAGCAGTTCGTTTGCACGGTTCCACACGCCTTCTGCGGTCTCTGGGTTCAGCACAACATCATCGATGCCGAACGGACGACGCAGCTCAAGGTGGGTCCAGTGGTACAGCGGGTTACCGAGGGTCTGAGGAACGGTTTCAGCCCACTTCAGGAACTTTTCTTTATCGGAAGCATCGCCGGTGCAGAAACGTTCAGCAACACCGTTGGTGCGCATGCCGCGCCACTTGTAGTGATCGCCGTACAGCCAGATCTGGGTCAGGTTTTCGAATTTGTGATCATCGGCAACCTGATGAGGAGGCAGGTGGCAGTGATAGTCGATGATCGGCATGTCCTTCGCGAAGTCGTGATACAGTTCACGTGCAACATCGGTGTGAAGGAGGAAGTCTTCAGTCAGAAAGCTGCTCATTAGAGAGGCTCCAGATTTGATTATTCTTCTAAAAAACGCAGGGCCCTGAGACCCTGCGCGTTAATTTATTATCCGCAGCATTGGCAGTTCTTGCCGCCTACATCCCAAAAGGCAAGACGGTCAAGATCGAATGGCTGTTCGGTGAGGAAATCGAAGCCTTCGACAACAGTTTTTACCAATGAGCAGCACTCGAGGCTCTTACCCCAGAAGCTCTCTTCACGCAGGAATGCACGAACCATTGCTTCAACGCCGTCACTGTCTTTCAGCGCTGCGATTTCAGCAAACTTTGCCTTCACATCGTCAGCGTCACGTGCTGGCAGGTCTGCAGCTTTTGCAAAGTTGCCGGTGTAGAATGCAAGCCATGCAGCAAGGGAAAGACCCATGTAACGAGGTGCGTGGCCGGAAACTTCTTTGTGCTTTTCAAAGCGTGGCAGGTTGCGGGTGTGGAACTTCGCAATACCGTTGAGGGAGATGTCGTACCAACGGTGCGCGATGAACGGGTTCGCAAAGCGGCGTAGAACTTCTTCAGCAAACACCTTCAGCTCGTCCTGTGGCAGAGACAGGTACGGCATGATTTCGGTTTCGAGCATGCCTTTGAGGAATGCGTTTGCCGGACCGTTGTCCATTGCTTCCTTAACGGAGTCGATACCTGCTACCAGTGCCAGTGGGCACAGAGCGGTGTGAGAACCGTTGAGGATCGCTACTTTGCGTTCTTTGTAACCGTCGGCATTAGCAACAACGATGGTGCCGCTGTCTTTTTCAGCAAGTGGCATCACCAGTTCAGGCTGGTCGTCACGCTTCTCGATAACGAGGAAGTGGAACAGCTCAGCAGCAACCATCAGAGGGTCTTTGTAGCCTAGCTCTGCTTCGATTGCGTCTGCTTCGTCACGCGGGTAGCCCGGTACGATGCGGTCAACAAGGGTGTTGTAGAATGCGTTCTTCTCTTTAACCCATGCGACGAACTCTTCAGAAAGAGCCCAGTCAGCAGCGTGCTTGAGAACAACCTTCTCGAGGGTGTCGCCGTTTTTGTCGATCAGTTCGCAAGGCAGGAAGTGGAAGCCCGGAGCTTCAGACTGGCCACATGCTTCAAAGCGTTCCATCAGCATGCGGGTTACTTTTGCAGGGAAGGATGCAGGTGGCGCATCGTCTTTCTTGCAGTCTGCCACATAGGTGATGCCAGCTTCGGTGGTGTTGGAAACAACAGCTACGAAGTCGGTATTGCGTGCCAGAGACAGGGTTTCTTCCCAGTCATGAACGGCGGAGATTTCACGGCGGATTGCGGAAATCGGACGAGCGTCGGAGAACGCATTGCCATCTTCGCCAACACCGCGAGACAGAACGGTGTAAACGCCGTCGCTGTCGTTCAGGGAAATTGGAATACCGCCATCGATAGGGCGAACAACAACAACGCCGAAGTCGGTGCCGACTTCTTCGTTCATGCGATCGATTTTCCAGTCGATAAACGCGCGCAGGAAGTTACCTTCGCCGAACTGAATAACGCGCTCGGTCGGGCGGGCACGGCCATTCAGGTTAGATGCATTCACTCGTTCCATCAGTGATCTCTCTTGTGGTGAGCTTGTTAATTTTGCAGATACTCCCGACAAGCATTTCAGTCTGTCGGGAGCGCTGGAGTTCTTTAAAGCGTTACGCCCGATTTGAAGATCACCACGTCCTGATTTCGGGTAATCTCGTTGCGGGTTTGGGTGCCGTTGGCCACGTCCATCAGATAGGCTGCGAAATCTTCGCATACTTCATCAAGGCTGGCATTGCCCTGCGCTACAGGGCCAGCGGAATAGTCGATCCAGTGGGGTTTGTTGGCAGCCAACTCGTTGTTGGAAGCAACTTTCACGGTTGGAATAACAGAGCCCATCGGGTTGCCGCGGCCGGTGGTGAACAGCACCATATGGCAGCCACATGCAGCAAGAGCGGTAATCGCAGTGCCGTCGTTGCCCGGTGCTTCAAACAGGTTCAGACCGCGTTTTTCGATGCGCTCTTTATAGCGCTTCACATCGCGAACGATTGCAGTACCAGCCTTCTGGGTGCAGCCGAGAGACTTCTCTTCCAATGTGGTGATACCGCCAGCCTTGTTACCCGGAGACGGGTTCTCATAGATCGGCTGATTGTGATCCACATAGTACTGCTTGAAGTCGTTGATCAGCGTAACGATGTCCGCGAAAACGCCTTGGTTTTCAGCGCGCGCCATCAAGATACGCTCTGCGCCGAACATTTCCGGCACTTCGGTCAGAACAGAAGTGCCGCCGCGAGCGATCAACCAATCAGACATGGAGCCAAGAAGCGGGTTTGCGGTAATACCGGAGAAACCGTCAGAACCACCACACTTCAAACCGATGCGCAGACGATCAACGCCCACCGGTTCGCGCTTGTCGTTGTGCAGCTGCTCGCAAAGCTCGTCGAGCAAGCCGGTAGCGATCTCTGCTTCGTCTTTGAAGTCCTGCGCGACCATGAAACGAACGCGAGACTCATCTGGCAGTACCAAGCCTTCTTTGAAGGAAGCCATGGTGTTGTTTTCACAGCCAAGACCCAGAACCAGCACACCACCAGCATTTGGATGAACAACGAGGTTCTGCAGGATTGTGCGGGTGTTATCCAGATCGTCGCCCAGCTGGGAGCAGCCGAACGGGTGCGAAAGAACAAGAACCTGAGCGCCTTCTGGCAGTTTGCCGGAGGCTTCAAACTGGCGCGCAACGTTTTGCGCTACACCGTTGATGCAGCCAACAAGCGGTACGATCCAGAGATCGTTGCGAATGCCGATATCGCCGTTTTTGCGAACAAAGGCATTGATGGTTGGAATATCGCTGACAATGGCGTCTTCTACAGGCACGCCGGAATAGGTGTAGGTTTCGTCGGTTCCGAGACCGGTCTTGATGTTGTGCGCATGCACATGGGCACCAGCTGCAATGTCGCTTTTCGCCTTGCCGATGGAATAGCCGTACTTGATGGCGTCATCACCGGCGGCAATTGGTTTCAATGCGAACTTGTGACCTGCTGGGATATCCTCAAGGAGCGTTACACCTTCGAAAGTATCACCGGACTTGAGCGCCTGAATGGCGACGCAAACTGTATCGTTTGGATGGATCTTTAAGGTGGTTTTCATGAGAGTCTCGGTAGTCCTGGCCTGCCTTTGGGCAAGGGAGGGGCGTTGCCTGCCGAGGTCATCCCGGCAAGACCACCCTATGTTGTATTAACTGTCGCGTTCTAGTTGGTGATGTTCGGTATCTTCCCCGACTATGCGGGGGTTATTTGAGTGGGGAGGCAGCTGCTTCCCCACTCGCTTTCAATTACATCATGCCGAAGAAACGCGGCAGGAAGAGAGAAAGTTCAGGCACATAGATGATCAGGCCGAGTGCGACGAGCAGTGCGCCGAAGAATGGCAGCATTGGCTTGATCATGTCGTGAACCTTCACATCGGACACAGTACAGCCAACGAACAGCGCTGCACCTACAGGTGGAGTACACAGACCGATACACAGGTTCGCTACGAGCATGATACCGAAGTGAACTGGATCCATGCCGATGTCGCGTGCGATAGGCAGGAAGATCGGGGTGAAGATCAGAACTGCAGGTGTCATGTCCATGAACACACCAACAATCAGGAGGATGACGTTGATGATGAGCAGGATGATGATCGGGTTCTCGGAGATCGCCATCATTGCATCAGTGATGATGAACGGAATGTCAGCGCGGGTCATAACCCAAGACATGCCGATAGAGATGGAGATCAGAATGAGGATGATCGCGGTCATCACAACTGAGTCAATCAGAAGCTGAGGCAGCTGAGAGAACTTCACTTCACGATAAATGATCACGGACAGGAAGAAAGCGTAGACCACTGCGATAGCGGATGCTTCAGTCGCGGTGAATACGCCGCCCATGATGCCGCCCATTACGATCACAACCAGCATCAGGCTTGGAATTGCTTCCCAAGTGATTTTCAGAGCCTGGTTCAAAGTTGGCTTTGGAGACAGCGGGTAGTTACGACGCTTTGCAATGATTGCACCAACTGCCATCAAGCAAAGACCCATCAGGATACCCGGCAGGTAGCCAGCCATGAAGAGGGTGGAAACAGAGATGCCGCCAGCGGTCAGAGCATAAATGATCAGAACGTTGGATGGTGGAATCAAAAGGCCGGTAATACAGGAAGTGACGTTTACAGCAGCAGAGTATGCAGGGTCGTAGCCAGCTTCTTTCTGCAGGGGCGCCATGGTGCCACCAACTGCCGCTGCAGCAGCAGTTGCAGAACCGGAGATGGAGCCGAACAGCATGTTTGCCATAACGTTTACGTGCGCCATGGAACCCGGCATCTGGCCAACCAGAATCTGGGAGAACGCGATAAGGCGTTTTGCAATGCCGCCACTGTTCATCAGCACACCAGCGAGAACAAAGAACGGAATTGCCAGCAGGGCAAAGCTATCAAGACCAGCGACCATACGCTGACTGATAACAGCCAGAATGACTTCCACCGGCATCATCATGCCACCAGCGAAGATCGCGGAGATGCCCAGAGCGAAGGCGATAGGAACGCCGGTAAAAACCAGCAGGAAGAAAGATCCGAAAAGGACGAGTGGAATGAGCCAATCCATCTTAATTCTCCTTCGGAGCAGAGGATTTATTGCTGATCAGTTCGCGCAGCGCTTCAACAGCAAAATGAAGGGTATAGATAACGATGATGACGCCGCTCAAAGGCAGAACCGCATAGACGTATTCCATTGGCAGTTCGAGCGCAGGGGAGATCTGGCCAGTAGCCTGCACCTTGAGAAGCAGACGCATACCGCCGACAATCATCGCAGCAGCTGCAAAGAAACAGACGAACAAGTTGGTGTAGATGTCGCACAAATGTCTTTTTGCGCCTTCCAGCTTGCCGGTAAGCAGATCGATCGCTAGGTGGCGTTTTGCGCCAACACAGTAAGCACCGCCAAGAAGACCAACCCAGATCATAGCAAAGCGCGCGATTTCGTCGGTAAGGGTGCTAGGCTCGTTAAGAACGTAGCGGCTGAAAACCTGCCAGGTGACGCAGACCACCAGAAGTGCCATGACAGAAGCGCTGAACATGGCGATGACGCCGTCGAGAAGTTTCTTGATTTTTTGGGGAAGCATGATTTCGCTCTAGTCTTGTCGTGGCAAGCCACAAGAAGGAGAAGGGACAAAGCCCCTTCCCCTCGATATTTTGCGATTACTTGCCAGCAGCTTCGATGCGCTGGATCCAAGCGTTTTTGTTCTGGTCAGCAGCAGCATCGTCGTACAGTGGCTGAAGAGCTGCACGGAATGCGGTCTTGTCTACTTCATAGAAAGTCGCGCCAGCTTCTTTAGAAAGCTTGATGGACTTTTCTACTTCTGCGTCCCACAGTTCGCGCTGGTAGTCTTCAGACTTACGAGCAGCTTTCATCAGGATTTCCTGCTGTTCAGCAGACAGTGCATCCCAAGTAGCAGTGGAGATTACGAGGTAGTCAGGCACGGAGGTGTGCTGGTCGAGAGCAACGTGCTGAGCAACTTCAACGTGGCGGGTGTGGTAGTAGGATGGCTCGTTGTTTTCTGCGCCATCGATAACGCCCTGCTGGATCGCGGTGTAAACTTCACCGAATGCGATTGGTGCAGGAGAAGCGCCGAGAAGCTCGATCATGCGGTTGGTGGTTGGGGTAGAAACCACGCGGATTTTGAGACCCTTCATATCTGCAGGGCTCTTGATCGGCTTAGTAGCGTAGAAGCTGCGCTCACCTGCTTCGTAAGCAGCAATTGCCATGAAGCCTTTGTCTTTCGGCAGAGCCATCATTTCACGGCCGATTTCTCCGTAGAGAACTTCGTGGAAGTGCGCTTTGTCGCGGAACAGGTAAGGCATGGAGAATACGGAGAAGGTGCTTTCGAATGCTTCCATCTCACTTGCGGAACCCTTGGTCATGTCCAGAGCTTCCTGCTGGAGCATTTCGAGAGTTTCACGAGGACCGCCCATCTGGCCAGAGCCATAGATGCGCAGTTTCATTTTGCCGCCGGACATTTCCTTCAGGTCGTCACCCAGCTGTTCCAGAGCCATTGCAACAACGTGGCTTGGCTCAAGGTTATGTGCCAAACGAATGGTAACAGCTTCAACTGCGGTTGCAGAGAAAGATGCAAGTGCAGTTGGCAGTGCTACAGCCAGACCAAGTGCGAACTTTGTGAAATTTGCAGACATAATAGTTTTCCCGATTTTTGTTGTCACGGGACGAGTTCCAAAGCTTGGGTTGCTATAAAAATCGCGCGCCATACCGAGTGCCTCCTATTAGAAAATCGGTATAAGAACTTTTTCTTCGTATCCGTGCTCGGGTCTCTTTTGTCATACCAATTTCACATGCAGCAATTGGGAAAATGACGTAGCCTTCTACCATGCTAGTCTCGCAGAGTGCCGCGATATATCTTTGCCAAAATGTGGCAGGTCGCCATTATTTGCCACATTCACGAGCAATATTTATAGACAATCAATGTTGTTTGAACTTATTCTAGATTTTTCTTCAATATTGAAGCCTAGCCAACAATACCTCATCTTATTTATATGTAATAATATAGAAGTTGCATGACATTTATTTCCACATGAACTAAATAAATACTATCTTGTATAACAGGATAGACTCTATTTCTTGATTCAGACATGATTTCACTACAACGGATGGCGCGACAAAACGCACATAGGTATAAACACCCGTGCGGCGTCTTGTTTCTTGGAAAATTGGTATTATAGGTTGGAATTGGTATTATACATTTTGCCAGCACCGAAAAAGGTGTCTGACAACTCGCGTATAGGTGTAGGCGAAAATAAAAAACCCGCCAGAGGCGGGTTAATTGTCAAACTCAGTGAGAAAAGCTCACTCCTCCTTCACAGCGGAAGAAGCTGAATAAAGCGTCTTTTTGGTACTCTCCAAGTGGGACCACATAGCGTACTGGGCCTTTTTGGGATCATGCACCGCAAGCGCATCCATGATCGCTTGATGCTCGGCACACCAGCTATTCAAATCATTCTCATCGATATGCTTGTGCAGACTGGTCCATAGCGGATTTTTAGCGCGACCATGCCACATCATCTCAACAAGCAGCGCGATAACCGAATTGCCCGTAGACCTAGCGATCTGAATATGGAAATCCTTATCCCAATCAGAGTCGCGAGCCCGATCTTCCGCCTTAGCTCTACTTTGAATAGAAGCGAGCTTCCCAAGATCTTCATCCGTTATCTTGCTGGCCGCCAACTCAACAGTAAGGCACTCGATGTACTGACGCGCCTCAAGCATCTCAAAAGGTCCGGTAAACTGCATTTCAGAGATTAAGCGCCGCAGAGCCTGCTCAATCACATTATCTTCGGCCTTGGACGTTCTTGGCGTATCGGAAATGACATGAATTCCCGACCCCTTGCGAACAGATACCAAGCCTTCAAGCTCCAGCATAATAATTGCTTCGCGAACAACTGTGCGGCTGATGCCGTAGTCGGTACAAATTGTTCTCTCGGGAGGTAATTTCTCACCAACCTTGAAGACGCCATCAATAATCTGCTGTTTCAGTTGCTCACCAATCTCTTGGTACAGACGAGGATTATTTGCAGACATGGCGCTCCCTTGCTGAGGCTGCTTATGTTTAAGTTGTTATACCTGCAAATAACATTGCCCCTAACCTCAAACGGAAACTCTTCGTATTTCCCTGTAGGAAGTATAATGCAGGAGAGGCGCAGTTAATATTGAAGTAAAGCTCTCATGTCTAGTGGGATCATTGCAAAAAATCTCAAGCTTGTAGAAATTCAGCTTGGAATGCATCGCTTAAAACCCAACTTCCCCTAGAATAATCATAGCGAGGAAACGAGCTTATTCCTCACATTTTGAACCACTAGGCCTGCCCATAAAAAAGGGCCTGCGGAAACCGCAGGCCCTTGAAAAACCGTCTGCAAACTAGCTTTAGTCTTTTACGTGTTCGGCACGAAGTGCATCGAACTCAGCAATCCACTCACGCTTCCATTGACGACGGGTTACGTCGTCAATGAACGCGCCATCAAGGCCGTTCAGCGTGAATTCGCGAAGATCATCAATGGAGTAGCCAAAGTCACGGACCATCATCTTCCACGCCAACGCTGGTGTCACGTTATGGAAGGTTGGATCGTCAGTGTTCGGATGGATCTTGATACCAGCGTCTTTCATGAAGCGGATCGGATGCTTTTGCGCCCATTCTTCCGGCTTCAAAGTACGCAGGTAGTAAGAATTGGTCGGCACCACGGTAAAGACCATACCCATATCTGCGCAGCGCTTGGTGAGCTCAGGGCAATCCAGCACGGTGTAACCATGGTCGATACGATCAACCTTCAGCAGGTCAATTGCGGTTTCAACATTGCGGTGGTGGCAGCCAAATTCGCCAGCGTGCGCGGTGGTTTTAAGACCAGCGCGGCGAGCCAACTGATAGGCCTTCCAGAAGTTTTCTGGCGGATGGTCGTTCTCACGATAATCGATACCAATGCCAACAACTTCGTCGGTACGGTGCTGGATAGCGAGCTCAACCAGTTCTGCTGCAGCTTCTTCAGAACGCTCACGGTCAACCGCCGGGATCAGACGGGAGACAATGCCGAGATCTTTCTCAGCATCGCGCATTGCGGCAAGAATTGCGCTCTGCAAGGTCGCATAGCTCTGGCCAGAGAAGCGGCCGGTTTCGGTGTAGTTCCAAAACAGCTCGATGTAACGAACACCTTCACGCGCTTCATCTTCAAGGCATTCATAGGTCAAGCGGTAGAGACGATCTGTGTTGCCTAGAATGTGCTCTTCCATCATGCGGAAGATGTGTAGCACGCCCTTCGGCTTATCACCGCGAACATAGTAATCTGGCACTTCGCTAACAGGCAGAGGCTCGCCAGAAGCACGGACGAAGTCGGCCAGCGTTTCTTCACGAATGGTTCCGTAGAGATGGCAGTGCAGTTCCGCTTTAGGAAACTTATTGAAAAATAGATCAGACATAACTCGGTCTTCTCAAACAAACAGGGTTAAGGAAAAAGGGGCACCACAGCGCCCCTTGAACTTATCGGTCCGTAAAGATTTTCAAGCCTACGGTTTTGGCGATGATCACGAAGAAGATCATGGTCAAACCAACCATCAGCGAAGAGATCGCCGCCGGAGACGGATCGCCAGAAGTCTCAATGTGAGACATCATCTGTACCGGCAGGGTTGTGGTATTGGAGCCCGCGAGGAAGATCGACAGAGTCACATCGTTGAACGAATAGGTGAACGCAAGAATACAGCCAGCGATGATGCCCGGGCGCGCCATCGGCAGAACCACATCACGGAACGCCTGTGCAGGCGTTGCGCCAAGGCTCATGCTTGCTTCTTCAAGAGAGACATCCGCCCCTGCCATTGCCGCCCACACAGAACGCACCACGAATGGAATGGTGATCAGTACGTGGCCAGCAACGAGGTTGATGAAGTTGTTGTTCTCAATCGCGAAGTAGACCGCGAAGTTGAAGAGCGCAAAGCCCAGAACCACACTTGGCAGCAGCAACGGAGACAAGACAACCAGTTCCACCAGAGCTTTACCACGGAACGGAATGCGCGCCAGTGCGCGAGCGACAAAGATGCCAATCGCAGCAGAGATGGTTGTAGAGATTACCGAAATCACCAGCGAGCTAAGCAGCGCAGAGCGGAACCATGAGAGCGAGAAAACCTCATAGTACCAATGCAGCGAGAATTCCTTTGGCGGAAACAGCAGGTAGTTATCGTTTGTGAACGAAGCCACCACCACGATGAAGATCGGTGCCAGAAGGAAGATGTAGCCAGCCAGAATGGTGAGGTACAGCAGGCCGCGGCTTGCGGACCACATCATGCGTTCGGCGGCATAGTTATTTGCTTGAGACATACCAATCACCCGAAAGACTTGAGGCCGACCTTCGCCGCCCAACGCTGTACGCAGACGAAGAAGAGAGCCAGTACCGCCAGAACAATGCCGACAGCTGCTGCTTTGTCCCACTCGAAGGTGGTGAAGGCGAAGCTGTAAACCAGCGTGGTCATCATCGGGGTTCTGCCACCACCCAAAAGCAACGGTGTTGCAAAGGCGGTGATAGCCAGCGAGAACACCATCAACGTACCGGACAGAAGACCGGGAATACTCATCGGAACAATAACGCGGAAGAAGGTTGTCAGCGGGTTCGCTCCAAGGCTGAGGGATGCTTCCTCTAGACTTGGGTCAACCTTTTGCAAGGTCGCAACAAGCGCCAGCACCATGTAAGGCAGTAGCAACTGTGACTCACCGATAATAACCGCAGCCTCGTTGTGAATGAGCGACAGAGGCTCACTGATGATGCCGAGATTCAGCAGCAGCTTGTTAAGCACACCCGATGGGGAGAGTACAACAAGCCAGCCATAGGCGCGAACCACCACAGAGACCATCAGCGGAAACACAAGCAGCGTTAGCAGCAAGGACTGCATACGGCTACCAGCGCGCAAAAGACCCATGGCAAGCGGATAGCCAAGCAGAACAGTTACAACAGTTACACAAAGCGATACGCGAATAGAGCGCCAGAATGCCTGCGTAGCCATTTTACTGTCTAGCAGCGCGGTGAAGTTTGCGAGGGTGTAGCTTTCAGTCGTGAAAGACCAAAAAGCCGAAGCAAACAGCTGTAACACCGGAACCAGCGCAATCAGACCAACCAATGTGAAGGCCGGACTGGAAAGCGCGTATCCGTTCGTAAAGAAAGAGCGTTCAGAAGCCATAATCAACCGCGCTCCAGAACCATGACCTTGGAAGGGTCAACGGCAAGGCAAACGCTGCCCGACAGGCGGTGATCGCGACGCGTTTTCACGGTGATCGGCTTGTCGCTCATTGGAGAGCTGATCTGGTAGATGTTCGCTTCACCAGTATAAACTTCGCCCACGACTTCGCCGCAGATGGTGTTGTTCTGACCGCACTGGCCGTTGTCCGCAAGCGGGACGAGATCGGTAGAGCGAATACCGAGAACGAACTCACCCTGTTTGCCAATGTGTTTTGCATCGGTTTCAAGTCGGTGGGAGCCAAACTGACCGAATGCACGGCCGTCTTCAGCAACGATGTGGCAAGGCAAGAGGTTTTCTACGCCGATAAAGCCTGCAACAAATTCAGAATTCGGCTCTTCCCAGATCTCGCGAGGCGTACCGACCTGACGCACAACGGATTTGTTCATGACGACGATCTTGTCGGAAAGGGCAAACGCTTCCTCCTGATCGTGTGTCACGAAAATAGTAGTAACGCCGGAAGTACGCTGGATGCGCTTAAGCTCGAAACGCATTTCGTCACGCATCTTGGCATCAAGTGCGGAAAGCGGTTCGTCGAGCAAAAGGATCTCTGGTTCGATTACGATGGAACGAGCAAGCGCTACGCGCTGCTTTTGGCCACCGGAGAGCTGACGCGGGTAGCGGTTTTCCATCTCATGAAGACCAACGATCTCCATAACCTTGCGGGCGCGAGCAAGCTGCTCGTTTTTAGGAACGCCGCGCATTTTCAAACCGTAGCAGATGTTCTGAAGAACAGTCATGAACGGGAATAGAGCGTAAGACTGGAACACAACACCGATGTTGCGTCTCCATGGCGGGGTGCCTTTGATGGACTTGCCGCCCAGTTTGATATCGCCGCTTGTGATATCCTCAAAGCCCGCGATCATGCGCAAGGTTGTGGTCTTGCCGCAACCACTTGGGCCGAGCAGGCTAACGAAGGAGCCCTGTTCCGCTGCAAAGCATGCATCGCGCACTGCGGTTACTTCACCGTAGTTCTTGGACAGGTTTTGAATTTCAATAGAAGACATAGCGCCGTATCCGGGTCTTTCAACATGGCCTAAAAAGCCAAAAGAGAACGGTTCGCATTGGCAAGCCGTTCTCCTTGATTTTATTGATGTTTCGATCGCACTATTAGTTTGCGATCACTTCTTCCTGCCACATGGAAACCCATTCAGGCTTTTTGGCGATGATCTTGTCGATTGGCCAGAAGTTAGCTTTTTCGAGCGCTTCTTTACCCAGAAGGTTCAGCGGCAGCTCATCAGCCTTGCTCATATCAACGTCTTTGTTGACTGGCTCGTCACCGGAAACTTCAAGCCACTTTGCCTGCACATCAGCGGAGATGAAGTAGTTGATGAACTTCTCGGCAGCTTCTGCTTCCTTAGAACCCTTAACTACACAGATCATGTTACGCAGACCCAGTGCGCCTTCTTCAGGCCAAGTGAACTGGATTGTTGCTTCAGGATCTTTCTTCACGAAGATGTTCAGGTGCGGAGCGATGGAAACATCGCCCATGTTGATGCTTTCCAGAACGTCACGACCGCCAAAGAAATGCAGATCGTCTTTTGCTTCCTGAATAGCTTTGATGCCAGGAGCAAGATCGTCGATAGAACCACCGTTCATTTCGGAGAACAGGATCAAAGACGGGATGCCGTAGGAAAGTGCAATGTCAGGATAACCGGACTTCGCTTTGGAAGAACCATCGAGGAGCTGGCCCCAGCTTGTAGGAGCGGTCTCGTAGTGGTCTTTGTTGTAAGCAATGCCAGCTGCAACAACGGTAAAGGCCGGGCACATGCCGCCGCCGATCGGGTCCTGAGCGAAGTCATAGAGGCGATCGATGTTCGGGATGTTTGCGCGATCTACAGGCTGAAGCAGGCCACGCTTGGACGCTTCAAACATCTGGAAATCGGAGATGATCATAAGATCCGCGCCACGACCGCGTGTTGCGATCAGCTTGGAAAGACGTTCGGTGCTGCGACCGCCGTCGAGTGTAATGGAAATGCCGGTTTCCTCTTCGAAAGGCTGAACAATATGCTTCTCGAATTTTTCGGCGTAACCACCGCCCCATACGGAGATTTTCAAATCGGTCGCTAGGGAAGCTCCAGCAGACGCAACGAGGCTCAGGGCAGCGATGGTGCCCAGCTTAACTATCTTCTTCGCCATATTGGTTTTTAAGTTCTCTTTTTGGTGCGGATCACAAGTAATCGACTAGCGATGCGCTGTTGAAGCGGCTTCTTTAAATGAGATTTTCTTAAATGAAAGTCTAATAACGATAGGGAAGTATTTGTGCGTATTTGGTTGAATGTTCCGCAGGCAGTGCCCGATTAATAATCAATCACACTGCATAATAATGCATCATTTGCGACTAAGGGTTCTTTCTGTGAAGCGTCTTTCTACTGGGGATTAACGACAGAATCAGAGTCTGGCGGCAGGCGTGACATCCACGCTATCGGGCCATGCCGGAACCATCTGGCGCATGGTCCAAATCACCCTGCGGAATATGTTATTAAAGTGACGATATCTTAGAACTATATGAATTTAAAAGATAATTACCAAAGACCCGAATAGGGACTTTAACTAATCTCGCAATCACACCAAGAAGCAATAATCTGCACCCATCAAATGTAAGCCTGCATTACTTGATGCAGGAACACGGAGCTGGGGTAGCTCCCACTTAATAAGATCTATGCTGCAAGGGTCACTGTATATGAATAACTACCAAACCGGCATTTTGGCCGATTTGCCTCTCTTTGCCTGCTACTTGCATTTTGGTTTGCAAGAAGGGTGCTCAAATGAGCAGGCTCTTGAGGTTCTCTCATCACTTTACGTTAACGAAACCATCGTTATTGGCGTAGGCCCTGCCCTGCTCGGAGAAAAAGCTGAGTCCCTCGGTCTTAAGCCGTTCACCACCCTTACTGGTGTGCGCGGTGTTGAAGCCCCAGAAACCCAAGATGAGCTATGGGTTTGGGTACGCGGCGCTGACCGTGAAGAAGTTGAAACACGCTCCAAAACTGTCACTGGCGAACTCAGCGAAGCGTTTGTTTTGCTAAACGCGACAGATGCCTTCCTATATAAAGGTGGCCGAGACCTTTCTGGCTACGAAGACGGTACAGAAAACCCGATTGGCGAAGAAGCCGTTGAAGCGGCAATTGTTGCTGAAGGTTCAGCGAACCAGCGCGGCGGCAGTTTGGTTGCAGTACAAAAGTGGATCCATGATCTGGAGTACTTCAACAGCCTGCCGGTACCAGAACGCGACGACGTCATTGGTCGCCGATTGGAAGATAACTACGAGTTTCCAGAAAGCCCTATCTCTTCCCACGTAAAACGCACGGGCCAGAACAGCTTCGAAAAGCCAGCCTTCGTTGTTCGTCGTTCCATGCCGTTTATGGATGACGATGGCAAGGGCCTCATGTTTGTTGCCTACGGCGCATCGCTTTGGCCGTTTGAAGTTCAGATGAAGCGCATGCTCGGACTGGATGACGGCATCGTTGACGGGTTGTTCCGTTTCTCCCGCCCTATCACTGGTGCCTACTACTGGTGCCCACCTGTGACTTCCGAGGGCAGACTGAATCTTAAGGCTGCCTAAGTGATATATTGAACCAGAAGAGTGGTTCATCATTTCATCTGGATTTTGCGACTTAAGCCGCCCAATACCCTTTAATTGGGCGGCCAATCATTAAAAAGCGCCCAGAATGAAAACTTTTTTCACGCAAAATTGCCTAGAAACGCGATTTGCGCGCTAGATTTCCCCAGAAAGGTTGAGCAATTCCACTTTCTGGAACTCCTTTTTCAGGACCGCAAACAGCATTTATGTCGCGGCGAAGCTGAAAAATACCTCTTTCACGCTCCAAAATGACCGAAAAATGCACGTTTTTGTCATTTTCTGTCGTTTTAATTCCACATGAATGTACGGAAGAGCGCATCCCTATGCGTAATTGCTGATTTCTCACTGTCTGTTCTGTGATGTTTTAGCCTGTAAAGCCCCACTGGCCACACCCTTGAAAATGCCATCAAGGCAACTGGGTTTGCGCCATAAAGATAAGATAAACGGGTAGAAGCTCATCGACTGTTCTGGGAGTTTTGGGAAACAATGAAGAAGCTAATCAATCGCGTTGAAGATGTAGTAGCCGAGCAGCTTGAAGGTTTGGCACTTGCGCATCCAGAGCTAAAGTTCTGCGAAGAGCCACGTTACGTTTACCGTGAGGTTTGCGGCGATAAAGTTGCGCTGATCTCCGGTGGTGGTTCTGGCCACGAGCCAATGCACGCCGGCTTTATCGGCGAAGGCATGCTGACCGCAGCGTGCCCGGGTCAGGTCTTTACCTCCCCAACCCCGGACCAGATGTACGAATGCGGCAAAGCCGTTAACACCGGCAAGGGCGTTCTGCTTCTCATCAAGAACTACACCGGCGATGTTCTGAACTTTGAATCTGCTGTTGAGCTGCTGCACTTTGACGACATCCCTGTCGCTTCCGTCACCATTGATGACGACGTTGCAGTAAAAGACAGCCTCTATACCGCAGGCCGCCGCGGCGTTGGCGCAACCGTTCTCATCGAGAAACTGGTGGGCGCTGCCATTGAAGCTGGCGCTGATCTGGATGAAGCAACAGATCTGGCCCGCTCCCTCAACAACCGCTCCCGCTCCTTCGGTGTTGCCCTTGGCGCGTGCACCGTGCCAGCTGCTGGCAAGCCATCCTTCACCCTTGCTGACAACGAAATCGAATTCGGCGTTGGTATCCACGGTGAGCCGGGCATTGAACGGCGCGAATACACCGACTGCGACACGCTTGTAGCGCAGATGGTAGACGAGCTGCTGGACAACACCCCGTACACCCGCGTTGTTCGTACATGGAACCGCGAAATGGGCATGTACGACGAAGAAACCGTTGCCATTGACGAGTTCAACGCTGGCGACGAGTTCATCGTGATGGTGAACGGTCTTGGCGGCACGCCAGAATCCGAACTCTATGGCGCTTATCGCAAGCTCCATAAATGCCTTGAAGACAAGGGCTTCAAAATCGCCCGTAACCTCATTGGCAACTATTGCACCGCACTGGACATGGAAGGCTTCTCCATCACACTCGTGAAGGCAGACGCTAAAACTCTTGAACTGTGGGATGCACCAGTAAAAGCACCGTCTCTGCGTTGGGGCCGTTAAGGAAGTACAATGACTACAATCAAACAAGAACAAATTGTCACTTGGCTTAAAACCTGTGCTGAAGTCTTCGCTGCGCAGCGTGACTTCCTGACCGATCTGGACAAGGAAATCGGTGATGCTGACCACGGCATCAACATGAACCGCGGCTTTGAAAAGGTAGCAGAAAAGCTGCCAACCTTTGAAGACCAGAACATTGAAGGCGTTCTCAAAGCAACCGGCATGGCGCTGATGTCTTCCATCGGCGGCGCATCCGGCCCGCTTTATGGCACCTTCTTTATCCGCGCGTCCGCTGCTGCAAAGGGCAAGGAAGAGCTGGAACTGGCTGATCTGGTTGCAGTTCTTGATGCAGCTGTTGCCGGTGTTGTTGCCCGCGGTAAAGCAGAACCTGGCGACAAGACCATGTGTGATGTCTGGTGGCCGGTTCTGGAAGCGGCAAAAGCTGCTGACACGCTGGAAGCTGCTCTGCCTGCCATGGTGACAGCGGCTGAAGCTGGTGTTCAGTCCACCGTTGACATGCAGGCACGCAAGGGCCGCGCCAGCTATCTGGGCGAGCGCTCCATCGGTCATCAGGATGCAGGTGCAACCTCTTCCATGCTGATGGTCAAGACCTTGAAAGAGACTGTGCTGGGAGCATAAACCCTTGGTAGGTATTGTTGTTGTATCGCACAGCGCACAGCTTGCTGCCGGTGTGGCAGAGCTGGCTGAGCAGATGACACAAGGCAAGTGCCCAATCGCAGTTGCTGGCGGGATTGATGATCCCGCCAACCCGATTGGCACCGACCCTGTGTCTGTCATGACCGCCATTGAAACCGTTGCTGATGACAGCGGTGTTCTGATCCTGATGGACCTTGGCAGCGCTTTGATGAGCGCGGAGATGGCCATCGAGTTGATCGACCCTGAACTGGCGGAAAAAGTTCAAATGTGTGCCGCCCCGCTCGTGGAAGGAACCATGGCCGCAGCTGTTGCTGCTGCAAGCGGCCTTCCACTGGAAGCGGTGAAGCAGGAGGCCATGGGCGCTCTTGCGGCCAAGCAGAAGCATCTGGGCGTAGAAGACACTTCCAGCCCTGCAGAAGATGCAGGCGCGCATCTGGATGGTCCAGCGCTCACCTTCAACTGGAAAGTTCTCAACCACAACGGCCTTCATGCCCGCCCTGCAGCAGCTATCGTTGGTGCGCTGGCAGGCTTTGACGCCACTGTGCAGCTAGAATGCCGTGGTGAGAAGGCAAACGCCAAGAGCCTCAACGCTGTTGCAGTGCTTGCTGTGCGCCGTGATGAAGACGTCATCTTGCACGTAAGCGGACCAGATGCGCAGGCCGCCATTGATGCCTTTGCCCGCCTTGCTAAAGAAGGCTTTGGTGAAGACGTTGACGCGGCCCCTGAGGTTCATGTCGAGGCAGAAATTGAAGCCCCAGTAGAGGCCATTGACGGCGCTATTGTTGGCTTGCCAGCCTCTGACGGTATTGCGTTCGGTCCAGCTTCCTTCTTTACCGTGAAGATGCCTGAGGTTCCTACCCGCGCAAGCGAGGGCACCGACGCTGAACTCAAGCACCTCACCAATGCGATTGATGCAGTCTTTGAAGGCCTGCAGGCAGAAGCTGCCCACGCAAAAGCTGCCAAGGACACTGCAAAAGCGGAAATCTTTACAGCTCACGCTGGCATGCTGAGCGATCCTGAATTGCTGCCACGCCTTACCGCTGAGATCGAAGCGGGTGCAATTGCGGAAGCTGCATGGATGAGCGTGATGGGCACCCTCAAAGCCCAGTACGAAGCATCTGACAGCGCTTATATGCGTGAGCGCGGCGCTGACGTTCTCGACATCACCCGTCAGGTGATGATCGCGCTGTGCGGCAGTGAAGCTGATCAGCCGACCATCGAGCCGAACACCATCCTGTTCGCTGAAGACCTTACCCCGTCCGATACCGCCCGTCTTGATAAGAACACCGTGCTGGGCATCTGCCTTGCAGGCGGCGGCAAGACCTCGCACTCGGCGATTATCGCCCGTGCTATGGGTATTCCGGCGATTGTGCGTGCAACGGGCTGTCTTACCGAGATCAAACCGGGTCAGGACGTTATCCTTGACGGCTTCAGCGGCCGCCTATGGACGAACGCACCGGCTGACGAGCGTGAAGCTCTGGCAAGCCGCCGTGATGAATGGCGTGCAGCTCTCGAGCAGACCAAAACCGCAGCGCTTGAACCTGCTGTGACCAAGGACGGTGTGCGTTATCCGATCCTTGCCAATATCGGCAGCTTTGCTGATGTGGCGGGCGCTCTGGAAAACGGTGCAGAGGGCGTTGGCCTGCTACGCACCGAGTTCTTGTTCCAGTCCCGCGCAGAACTGCCGGACGAAGAGTTCCAGTACGAAGAGTACAAGCGCATTGCAGCTGCTTTTGGCGAGAACCCGATCACCATCCGTACGCTGGATGTTGGCGGTGACAAGCCTTTGGCAAGCTACCCGATGGCGGAGGAGGAAAACCCGTTCCTCGGTCACCGCGGTGTGCGCATGTGTCTGTCTGATCCGGCGCTGTTCAAGACCCAAATCCGTGCGTTGATCCGCGCAGCGGCCGAGCAGCCGAACATCCAGATGATGGTACCGATGATCGCCAATGTGCGTGAACTCAAAGCCGTCAAAGCGCTGGTGGAAGAGTGCCGCGCTGAACTGGGTATGCCAGCAGAAACGGTTCCGATGCAGGTTGGCATCATGATCGAGGTGCCGTCTGCGGTGCTCGATGCTGATGCTCTGGCGCTAGAAGCTGACTTCTTCTCCATCGGCACCAACGACCTGACACAGTACGTCATGGCAGCTGACCGCGGTAACCCGCAGGTGGCTGAGCTGGTTGACTATAACGAACCGGCGGTTCTCAAGGCCATCCAGATGACCTGTGAAGCTGGCAAGCGTGCAGGCATTGCAGTCAGCATGTGCGGCGAGATGGCGGGCGACACCAAGGTAACCGAGCTACTGCTCCGTCTTGGTATCTCCAAGCTCTCCGCGTCCGGCTCCCTCCTGCCAGCCCTCAAGGCAAAGGTCCGTCAAAGCTCCCTCGCCTAACGACGAGTGAGTGATAAGAAAATGCAAAAGGCCGATGGGAAACCATTGGCCTTTTTCTTTGCTTGTTTGGATGATGGGTCAAACATCAAATGCGGGGTGATCGCAGGTGGGCGGAGAGAGCGCCTCTCAATTAAGGGGCAGATAGAAATACCGTTCTGGATCCCGGATCAGCGCTTTGCTTGTCCGGGATGACTTCTCGAATGTGGAAACGCTCAGTTCACCAGAGGCTTCGTTCCTTCGTCACCAGCGAGGCACCTAGCACCACCGGCAGTCGACAGCCGGCGACCCGGCTTGCGTTGCAACAATATCCCAATGTCACCCCGCACTTGATGCGGGGTCCATTTTTAACAAAGAGCATCCCCATCTTGAAAAAGTAGAATGTTCGCTCTACTTTCCTCGCATGAGAGTTGACCGAGATACAATTGCGGCCCGATTGGAAGCCGCGTTCTCCAAGCGGGGCTTCAGCGAACCCGGTGTTGCCGAGCTACGGCGGGCGGCGGATGTGAGTTTACGCACGCTCTACAAATATTTCCCCTCACGCGAAGATATGATCGTTGCAGCGCTAGACCATCGCCACGCCCGTTATATCGCTCTGCTTAAGCAGGACTGCCCAAAAGACCCGCAGGCTGCGCTTCGTCATGTACTTGATTGTCTGGCTCAATGGATGCGCACTACCGCTCCACGCGGATGCATGCATGTGGCAGCCCTTTCTGCCCATCCGGATAGCGTTGCGATCAAGCAGGCCGTTGCTGCCTACAAAGAGCAGGTTCTTGCGTTTTTTGAAGGGATCGTCGGCAGCAAAGAGAAAGCCGGTGAGCTTTTCCTGCTGCATGAAGCGCTCTCATCAACATGGCCGCTTTACGGTGAAGAGGCTCTGGCGTGGGGCCACTCTCTCGCAGATAAGATCATAAATGGAGACATAGTCGATGACTGACTGCATGTACGGCGTTGTAATGACCGGCCACGGTGACTACGACGCGCTGTCTTACCGGACTGATCTACCAAAGCCAAAACCACGTGAACGAGAGGTTCTCATCCGCGTTGGCGCTGCTGGTGTCAACAACACGGACATTAACACTCGCATTGGCTGGTACTCCAAAAACGATGGCGCTTCGGAAGACGCCGGTTGGGCCGGTACTGCTCTTACCTTTCCGCGTATTCAGGGCGCGGACATGTGCGGTGAGATCGTTGAAGTCGGCAGCAACGTTGATGTAACGCGTTTGGGTGAGCGCGTTCTTGTTGAGCCTTGTCTTCAACGCGTTAACGGCGAGCCACTTGAGACACCTTGGTACATCGGATCAGAATGTGACGGCGGTTTTGCGCAGTACGTTGTCGTCGATGCTTCCCACGCCTACCCTATCCAAAGCACACTCAGCGACGTTGAGCTTGCCTCGTTCCCTTGCTCCTATTCGGCTGCCGAGAACATGCTGACCCGCGCCAACGTGCAGCAAGGGGATGTGGTGCTTGTAACCGGAGCCTCAGGCGGTGTCGGCTCCGCAGCTGTTCAGCTTGCAAAGGCACGCGGTGCCCGTGTTATTGCCGTCACCTCAGCCAGCAAAGAGCAAATGCTGCTGGAACTAGGGGCAGAAGCAACGCTGGACCGTAACGATGTACCTGCTGCCGTATTGGGGCAGAACAGCGTTGACGTCGTCATTGATCTGGTTGGCGGTGATAAATGGCCGGAACTGCTGGATGTTCTGCGCCCCAAAGGCCGCTACGCCGTTTCCGGTGCGATTGCCGGACCAATTGTGGAACTGGACCTGCGCACCCTGTACCTGAAAGACCTCAGTTTCTTTGGCTGCACGGTTCTGGAGCCCGAAGTCTTTGGTAATCTCGTAAAGCGTATTGAGAATGGCGACATCAAGCCATTGGTTACAATGGAGTTTCCGCTTGAGAGCATTGTAGACGCACAAAAACGCTTTTTAGAAAAAAGTCACGTTGGCAAAATCGTTCTAACCGTTTGAGTAGCACGAAGTTTTCCAAGCCCCGCAAGCACTCAGGCGGGTCTTTTATATGTTAGCTTAACAGTAATCGCACGGGATGCATGGCAACTCCCCAACAGTTCATTGTTGCTTTTCGCCAATGAACGGGCCAAGTATTGTTTAGTTATATGTTCAGCTCCGGCCCATGAGCCGTGGGATCGACGAGACGTTTTTTATGGCACAGTTTGTTATCGTTGGCGCCGGTCAGGCAGGTTGTTCTCTGGCCGCCAAGCTCCGTAGTGAGGGGTTCACCGGAAAAATCGTGATGATTGGCGAAGAGCCGGTCATTCCCTACCAGCGTCCGCCGCTTTCCAAAAAATATCTATTGGGCGAAATGCAGGAGGACCAGCTCTACCTTCGCCCGCAGCGTTTTTATGAAGAAAACAACATCGACTTGCGCGTTGGCAAACGTGTGAGCCAGATTGACCGCAGCAGCAAGACCGTGAGTGTTGACAGCAAGAAGATCAATTACGATCAGCTTGCTATTACCACCGGCAGCTATGCGCGCAAGCTACCGGCGCAGATTGGCGGCGAACTGGGCAACGTGTTTACCGTGCGCACCCTTGCCGACATGAACGCTATGTCCAAGTGCTTTGCGCAAGGCGCCCGTGTTCTTGTTGTTGGCGGCGGTTACATCGGCCTAGAGGCTGCTGCCGTTGCAGCGAAAAAGGGTATGCAGGTTGCTCTGGTAGAGATGGCAGAGCGTATTCTTCAGCGCGTTGCCTCCAAAGAAACCGCAGACTTCTTCCGCAAGCTTCACACCTCTCATGGCGTCGAGATCAAAGAAGGCGTAGGCGTTTCCGTTCTGAAGGGCGAGGATGTTGTGCGCTCCGCCGTACTTAGCGATGGCACAGAGCTTGAGGCTGACTTCGTTGTCGTAGGCGTTGGCATTGATCCTGTGACCGAGCTTGCAGAAAATGCTGGCTTACAGATCGAGAACGGCATCTGGACAGACGAGTTGGGCCGCACCACAGACCCAAGCATCTGGGCTGCTGGCGACTGTGCATCTTTCGAGTTTCGCGGCCGCCGCATCCGCTTGGAAAGCGTTCCGCACGCTGTTGAACATGCCGAATGCGTTGCAAAGAACATGCTTGGCGGAAACGAAGCATACCTTGCGCACCCTTGGTTCTGGTCTGACCAGTATGATGTGAAGCTGCAGATTGCTGGCCTACACCACGGCTATGATATGGTCGTGACACAGCTTGGTCGTCGCGAAGGTTCCATGTCGTTCTGGTACTACCACAAGAACGAGTTAGTGGCGGTGGACGCGATCAATGATCCGAAGGCCTATATGACTGGCCGCCGGATTATCGAGAGCCAAGACAAGCCATAAGCAACAGTAATGGGCCGCCTTAGGAGCGGCCCAAAATCATTTCACTGGCTTTTTCTGCAATCATCACCACTGGCGCATGGGTGTTGCCAGATACAAGCGTTGGCATGATAGAGGCATCAACAACGCGAAGCCCTTCCAGCCCATGCACCTTCAACTTGTCATCAACCACAGCCCTGTCATCATGCCCCATCTTGGCTGTGCCGACAGGGTGGAAGATGGTGGTTCCCACATCGCCAGCCGCTTTCAGTAGAGCTTCATCGCTCTCAACCTCCGGTCCCGGCTTGATCTCACGCGGGTTGTAGCGGGCCATGCGCTGCGTTTCCATCAAGGTACGTGCTTGCCTTAGCGCTGCTACGGCAACGTCCTTGTCCTCTTGTGCGCTCAGGTAGTTAGGCGCGATGATGGGCTTGGCGTAAGGGTCTGCGCTTTGCAGCGAAACGGTTCCTCTGCTCTGCGGACGCAAATTGCAGACGGAGACCGTGATTGCAGGGAATGGATGGAGCGGCTCCCCGAATTTCTCCAAGGAGAGCGGCTGTACGTGATACTCAAGGTTTGGTGTCGCGTAGTGCTCATGAGAACGGGTGAATATTCCAAGCTGGCTAGGTGCCATGGAAAGTGGGCCGGAGCGCTTTAGCGCGTACTGCAGGCCGATCTGCATTTTGCCAAACCAATTGCTGTTAATCTCGTTCAGCGTTTTAACGCCGTCCACCTTGTAGATGGTGCGCAGTTGCAGGTGGTCTTGAAGGTTACCGCCAACACCTTTCAGCACATGTTTAGGCGTGATGCCATGCCGCGCTAGTTCTTCAGCAGGGCCGATGCCGGAAAGCATCAGAATTTGCGGTGAGCCAATTGCACCAGCAGCTAAGATCGTCTCCTTGTTGGCTGTCACAGAAACTGGGTTCCCGTTCTGCTCGTAAACAAGGCCGGTTACCTTTTTGCCGTCCATCGTAAGGCGGCGAACATGGGCATGTGTTTTGATTGTGAGGTTGCTACGCTTCTTGGCTGGGTTCAAAAGCGCTCTGGCAGCACTCCACCGCAAACCACTTTTCTGGTTCACCTCGAAGTAAGCAACACCGTCATTGTCGCCGTCATTCACGTCATCGCAAACGGGAACGCCCATTTCCTGCGCCGCTTCGTGAACAGCATCCAGAACGTCCCAGTGGGTACGCTGAGTCTCCACCCGAAGCTCACCGCCCTGCCCGTGATAAGCGCCGTTCCGGTTTGCGTGGTCCTCGGTTTTCTTGAAGTAGGGCAGCACATCGTCCCAGCCCCAGCCAACGTTGCCAAGCTGTCGCCAACCATCATAATCCGCAGCCTGACCGCGCATATAGATCATGCCGTTGATAGATGAACATCCTCCAAGAACCTTGCCGCGCGGATAACCTAGCTTACGGCCATTCAGCCCCTTTTCGGCAGTGGTTTCAAAACACCAGTCCGTGCGCGGATTACCAATGCAGTAAAGGTAGCCGATCGGAATATGAACCCAGTGGTAGTTATCGCGCCCTCCAGCTTCAAGCAGCAGAACGCGGTTCTTTGGATCTTCGCTCAAACGGTTCGCCAGCACGCAGCCCGCAGAACCCGCCCCGACCACAATAAAATCGTAGGTTTCGGCAGGCGTTACACTTGCCATTGTCTCATCCCTCCCCGATGCGGCAAAGGTCGCCGCGCAGCACTTTTCTCCGTCCCTGGAAGTGCTTTACCAAGCTTCCCTCAATACCGAAGGGGAAACAAGAGATAAGGTCTGCTGCTTTGGGCGAATGCTTCCCGCCAAAAAGCTCTGATTGAACCCATGGGATCAGGCTAGTTTGAAGTGTAATCCGTCAGTTTTTTATTAGGTAAGAGGCCAAAGTTCATTGTAGGAATGGGGCAACATCCATCGAAGCGGTACAGATCAATGAAATTCTTCATCACCGGCACAGCAGGTTTTATCGGCTATCATCTTGCAAGGCGTTTGCTGGACGAAGGCCATTTTGTTGACGGCTATGATGGAATGACACCCTACTACGACCCGCGCCTGAAAACCGCGCGTGTTGAACGGCTGGAGCGTTCAAACGGCTATCGCCATTACGTAGGTATGCTGGAGGACAAAGAGTTTCTGGATACTGCAGTTGATGAGAGTCAGCCGGACATCATCATTCATTTGGCTGCGCAGGCAGGTGTTCGCTACTCTCTTGAGTGTCCAGAAGCCTATGTAAGTGCCAATCTCGTTGGTACGTTCAACGTAATGGAAGCTGCGCGGCGCATTCAGCCAAAGCACTTTCTTGCAGCGTCTACCAGCTCCGTATACGGCGGCAACGAGAAGATGCCGTTTATGGAAACAGACCGAGCGGATTCTCCTATGACGCTTTATGCGGCCACCAAAAAGGCCAATGAAGCGATGACGCACTCCTACGCGCACCTTTGGAAGATACCAACCACCTGCTTCCGGTTCTTTACCGTGTATGGCCCTTGGGGCCGACCTGATATGGCGCTGTTCAAGTTTGTTGATGCTATCGAGAATGATCGCCCTATCGACGTTTATGGTGAGGGACAGATGGGCCGAGACTTCACCTACGTTGATGATCTCGTAGAAGGTATTGTACGCCTTGTAGATGCTGTTCCTGTTGAAGGTTCACCGGTGTTGTTTGAAGAGGGTGTCGACTCTCTTTCCCCTGTCGCCCCATGGCGTGTGGTGAACATCGCTGGAGGCCAGCCAATCGGCCTTATGCCGTTTATCGAGACAATCGAAAAGTCGCTTGGCAAAACCGCCCAGAAAAACATGCTGCCTATGCAAAAAGGTGATGTCCATCAGACCATGTCTGATCCATCGCTCCTCAACGCCCTTACCGGATATGTTCCAGAAACTTGCGTTGAAGAAGGCGTTAGCGCTTTTGTTGACTGGTACTGGGACTATTTCGCGGACAAGTGAGCCAGTCAGGTTAGTTTGGCATAGCTCGCCTTGGTGATCTCGCCAGCAAGTGATGGCTTTATATCCTGCAATGCATCAATAACATGCGGTGTATGCCAGTGCGCGTCCTCCGCAGCAGGGTCTTGCCAGTGCTCTACGGAGATGAATTGAAGTGGGTCATCGCGGGACTGGAAATAGTCAAAGGAAAGACAACCGGGCTCTTCACGAGTTTTTTGGGCGAGTTCTTCCAAAACCTCGATGATATTGACTGTCTCACCCGGTAGAGCTGTAAACCGGACGGCAACATAGATGCTGTTTGGCATGAAACGTGACCTTGGCTTCTTATTGTTGTTGCCAAAACAGTGGCAGGAACATTCCCTGAGGTCAATAAAAAGACCCGCTCCCTGACGGCTATCGTTAAGCCTTCAAGAAAGCGGGTCTCCAATTTATTCAATGTGGCCCTAAGCGAGGATTACTCCACGCTCCAAACCTCTGCTTTCCGAAGGGTTTTGGAAAGGCCAGAGAGTTTGTCAGCCATAGACAGTTCAGCTTCCGGCAAACCTTTACGCGCTGCTTTACTGTATTCCTCAGCTGGCTGACGATAGAGAATGCCCAGAACAGTCGGCTCCCCTTCTTTTTCGCCCAGATGCGCCAGTGCCATTGCAAGGAACGGATTGGTCTCATCATGAACGAGAAGGTCATCAACGGTGATGCCACCTTCAGTGAGCTCAACAACCTCTAGGCCGAAACCGTGCGGTGCGAGGCGAATGCCTTTGTCGCAGTTCGCGCCGAAAACCATCGGCTTGCCATGCTCGACAACGATGGTGACTTCGGGTCCCTGCTTCTTGTCCTTCAAGCCATCAAAAACACCATCGTTGAAGATGATGCAGTTCTGAAGCACTTCAACCAACGCGGTTCCATCAAACGCTTTAGCGGCGGAGAGGATCGGAGCTAGCACTTTGGCTTGGGTATCGAAGCACCGAGCAACGAAACGACCACCAGCACCCAGAGCGAAAGCAGCAGGGTTCATCGGATTATCAACCACACCTGCAGGTGAGCTTGGCGTACGGCAGCCCTTTTGCGTGGTTGGAGAGAACTGGCCCTTGGTCAAACCGTAGATCTGGTTATTCATCAGAATAACCTGCATGTCGATGTTCCGGCGCAGCAGATGCAGCAGGTGATTGCCGCCGATGGAAAGACCATCGCCGTCACCTGTAAACAGCCACACATCCAGCTCAGGGTTGGATAGCTTTACACCTGTTGCAATGGCCGGAGCACGGCCATGAATGGTATGGAAGCCATAGGTTGCCATGTAGTACGGCAAGCGCGAAGAACAGCCGATGCCGGAAATACAGAGCGTATCTTCCAGTTTTGCGCCTTCATCTGCGAGCGTTTTCTGTAGCGTTTTCAGCAGTGCGTAATCACCGCAACCCGGGCACCAGCGAACGTCTAGGGGGCTGGCAAAGTCCTTTGCAGTCAACTGGTTCATGTCAGTCCTCCAAAGCCTCGTCGATCATCGCGGAAATTTCACGCACATAGAATGGGCGGCCCTTAACGCAGCTGCGACCGTCAATCTCAAGACCTGTCTGCGCTCTCAAGAGCATTGCCAGCTGGCCGTAGTTCATCTCCGGTACGATGATTTTATCGAAGCCGGAAAGCAGCTCTTTGAGGTTGGATGGCATCGGACTGATGTGGCGCAAATGAATATGGGAAACCGATTTGCCTTGCGCTATGGCTCGGCGGGTCGCAACGCGGATAGGCCCCCAGCTTGACCCCCAGCCAACGATAGCAACGCGGCCAGTCTCGCTACCAGATTCCACATGCTGTAGCGGAATTGCACGGCGGATCGCTTCCAGCTTGCCTGCACGGATTTCAGTCATCTTATGATGATTTTCACCCTCATAGGAAATGTTGCCAGTGCCCACTTCACGTTCCAGACCACCGATGCGGTGCATCAGTTCCGGAGTGCCCGGAATAGCCCAAGGACGCGCCATCGTTTCCGGATCATGGCCGTAAGGCAGGAAGCCCACAGGATCCGTTGGATGGGTAACAGGGAACGGTGCGTATTTCGGGTCGTTGAAGTCCGGCAGTTTCCAAGGCTGGCTGGAGTTGGCGATATAGCCATCAGACAGCACCATCACCGGTGTCATATGGGTCACCGCAAGGCGGCAAGCTTCAACGCCAATGTCAAAGCATTCGCCTGGATGAGCAGGTGCAATGACTGGCATCGGCGCATCGCCATTGCGGCCCAGAACTGCTTGATAAAGGTCTGACTGCTCGGTCTTGGTTGGTAAACCGGTAGACGGGCCGCCACGCTGAACATTGACAACGACCAGCGGAAGCTCGGTCATGATAGCAAGGCCCAGAGCTTCAGTTTTCAACGCAACACCCGGCCCCGAAGAACCGGTGATGCCCAAGTGACCAGCGTAAGAAGCGCCCAGCGCTGCGCACACTGCCGCAATCTCGTCTTCTGCCTGGAAGGACAGAGCGCCAAGTTCCTTCAGCTTAACAAACGTATGAAGCAGCGGGGATGCAGGCGTAATCGGGTAGGAACCGTAAAACGCATCAACTCCAGCAAGCGTAGCACCCGTATAAAGGCCGTATGCCATTGCCTCGTTGCCGTTGATGGAACGATAGTCGCCCGCAGCGACAGGCGCTGGCGGAATATGGAAGCGAGTTACATCCGGCGCTAGTTCAGCATTTTCACCGTAGAGATGACCAGCTTTCAGCGCCAACAAGTTCGCCTGCATGATCTCCGGCTTCTTGGAGAACTTACGCTCGATCCAACGAGAGATATCCTCGATATCACGCTCAAACAGCCAAAGGATAAGGCCCAGCGTCCACATGTTCTTGCAGCGCTTTGCATCCTTGGCGCTGAGGCCTGCTTCCTTCACCGCCTTTTCTGTCAGGTCAGTGATATCGACATCGATCAGGCGCATACCTTCCAGCATGCCGTTTTCACGCGGATCGCTATCAAAGCCTGCTTTGGTGATAGCGCGATCTGTAAAGCTGCCGCCGTCAATGACCAGCGTGCCGCCTTGCTTGAGCCCGCTGAGGTACTTTTTGAGAGCCGCAGGATTAAGCGCAACCAAAGCGTCGCTCTCGTCACCAAAGGTGGCAACTTCTGTGTGACCGATATTCAGCGAATAAGCCGAAACGCCGTAAACGGTGCCGCTTGGCGCACGAATATCGGAAGGGAAATCCGGGAACGTTGCAATATCATTACCGAAACGGGCCGCGCTTTCTGCAAGCTGCGTACCTGTCATCTGAACCCCGTCACCCGAGTCACCGGCTATTCTTACGCGGACGAAATCGACCTCAGGGTTCTGAGATACAGGGAGTTCGCCGTCTTTGGCCAATCCTTCCATGTAAACTCCAGCCTTTTCATTATTGTCATTTGGCAGATTGGTAAGGAAACCGCATGTCGCTATGCTCACTACCTATGCAGCAAGCATTACAGAGCCTCGGTTTATGCCTACTGCATCTTACGGATACACCCTTTACACCTAAGAAGGCTGCGCAGTAATCCGATGTCCTCCGTACATGCCAAAACTCCGCTGTCTGTTTTCATCATCTCTCTTGATGAAGAAGACCGCATTGGCCGTACCATAGACAGCGTGATTGATTGGGTGGATGAGGTGATTGTGGTGGATTCTGGTTCCAAGGATCGCACCGTAGAAATTGCCGAAGCGAAAGGCGCAAAGGTCTTCCATAACCCATGGGCAGGTTATGGCAGGCAAAAGCGTTTCGCAGAGGACTGCTGCACAAACACGTGGCTGCTAAACCTTGATGCCGATGAAGTTTTAACACCCGAGTTAGCAGAAGAGATACGCTTCCATTTCAATCCGTTGCCCGAGTTGGATGTTTACAGGGTGCATATTGCCGATGTCTTCCCCCATGAGGAAAGCCCCAAGCGTTGGGCCTATGGGTATTGGCAGTATCGGCTCTATGACCGGACGAAGGGGCGTTTTTCAGAGTCGCCCGTACACGATACAGTTCGGCCATTGAAGGAAGCGAAGATCGGGAGCCTAAAGGGGAAGGTGTCCCACTACTCCCAACGGTCCATTCACTGGGTTGTCGAAAAAATGAACCGATACTCGGATATGCAGGTTCGGGATCTCATGCAAAGAGGGCGGCATATCCATCCTCTTCGTCTTAGTTATGAATACGGTCTCTCATTCTTCAAAAGCTATTTTCTGAGACGTGGGTTTCTGTATGGATGGTGGGGACTTATCAATGCCCGCAACTACGCCTTTTCGCGGCACCTGCGCCTTGCAAAGCTCTATGAATACGAATTGCTGATAAAAGCTGGAAAGCGCGAACGCCCTTCCATCAAAGGCTGAACTCTTGCTCTACTTGGCCTCAATTGGCACAAGCTGCCGGAATTCGCTAATCGCAGCAACGATATGGTAGAGCGAGCTTGCAGGTGCAGCTTCCTCAACAAAGGAGCCATCAGGCTCGTACTTGTCTTTCCAAAGCCCCACGGGCACGCCCTCAAAGTACTTCTGCAGCCCAACACTGGCAGCTATCGCAGCATTGTCGTACTCACCTTTTTCGACGTCACTTTCCGCAAGGCTGCCAAGTACAAGTGCGGTTTTCAGGCGCTCTGTCTGCCCCCAAAGGCGGCAGGTTGCTTCCACCACATTGTAAGAGCGGTCCATCGCCATAAACACCAGACCACTTTTTTCATCCAGACCATGAAGCTCGGCAATCTTGTAGAGCTCTCTTGCAGCTTCAAGAGCCTTGACCTGTCCAGTTTTGCGATACCAGTGTGCAAGGAGCCAAGCCCATTCATACTGGTGCCCCGGCTCCAACCGCTCTCCAGCAGCCCCATCCTTAGGGTTCCAGTTGCGGTCAAAGAACTCGCCAATGCCCGTTTCATAATCAAACATGTGATCCAACGCCAAGTCAGCGATTTCCTGTGCAACCGCTTGCCACTTTCCAGCATGGTCTACCGGCATCCAAGCCTGCATCGCTTCGAACAGGTGCATGTGCGGGTTAGAGCACAAGGTATCTTTAGTAGGCTGCGCTTCCTCAAATCCTGCCGTAGGATGCTTGTAGTGTCGCAATAGCAGCTCTAGCAAAGCACGGCCTTGTTCGATGTATGTCAGCTTCCGCTCGCCTTCCGCAGTTGCTGCAAGTGAAGCAAGCGCCAGCAAAGCAAAAGCCTGATTGTAAAGAATGAAGGAGCTGTCTATCTGCTCGCCATCTGCGGAGGCGAGATTGGCAATGTACCCTTGCTCAGTGGCGTAGTGGCTCACCATGTAGTCATAGCAGTGAATAGCAGCGCGCTCCCAAGAGCCGTTCCAGCCCATGCGTCCAGCTTCTTGGAAAACATAGATCTGCCGTGGGTGCAGCCGCCCTCTGCGCGCAGCTGCTGTGCCATTGCCATCAAGGCCGATTGTTTCAAAACAGCCGCCCTGTACTCTGTCCAGACCAGTCTCACTCCAGAGCGGCAAGGCTTTTTCAAAAAGCCATGAAGTCAGGGTGTCTCGCTGATTTTCCAGAGTCAGTTGGTGAGCGCACATAAGCTATTCTTTGCAAATAAGAGTCTGAGGCCCTTGGTTAGAGAAGGCTGAAGGACCAGTCAACCCCCTCAAGGTGTGTCGAAAAACGTACATTAAACTCGCATTCTAGGCGAATTCATGAACAGCTTTTGCACTTTCGCCAAGCTCTGAGAGGTCAGCCTCCATCATCTCCCAGACCAGCTCTTTAAAGGTAGTTTTATGCTGCCAGCCTAGCTTCTGCCTCGCTTTTGCAGGGTCCCCTAAAAGGAACTCAACCTCTGTCGGGCGGAAGTAGCGCGGATCGACCTGTACCAAGACACGACCTGTTTTCCGGTCCAAGCCTTTTTCTTCCACGCCTGTTCCGTGCCAGTCAATTTCCATATCTATCTTGGAAAAGGCTGCTTCAACGAATTCGCGTACAGAGTGCGCCTCGCCCGTCGCAAGTACATAGTCCTCCGCAATATCCTGCTGAAGTATGCGCCACATACCTTCCACGTAATCGCGAGCATGGCCCCAGTCACGCTTGGCATCCAGATTGCCCAGATAAAGGCACTGCTGCTTATTGTGATGGATCGCGGCGACAGCGCGGGTAATCTTACGGGTTACGAATGTTTCGCCACGAAGTGGACTTTCATGATTGAACAGAATGCCGTTGGAGGCGTGAAGGCCATATGCCTCCCGATAATTCACCGTGATCCAGAAAGAGTAAAGTTTGGCAGCAGCATACGGGCTGCGCGGATAAAACGGTGTCGTTTCCGACTGCGGTATCTCCTGTACCTTGCCGTAAAGCTCGGAAGTCGATGCCTGATAGAAACGAACCTTGTCACCCATACCAAGAATACGAATAGCTTCCAGCAGGCGGAGCGTACCCATGGCATCAGAGTTTGCGGTGTATTCAGGCGTGTCAAAGCTCACTTGTACGTGGCTTTGAGCTGCAAGGTTATAGATTTCGTCTGGCTGCGTTTCCTGAACAAGGCGGATCAGATTTGTTGCATCGGTCACGTCACCATAATGTAAGCGGAACCGCGGCTCTCCATCGTGGGGATCAGTATAGAGATGATCAACACGCTGTGTGTTAAACGAAGAGGAGCGACGCTTAACCCCGTGAACCATATAGCCCTTGGAAAGCAGAAGCTCTGCCAGATAAGCGCCATCCTGACCGGTTATGCCGGTGATCAAAGCTGTTTTGGTCATTGGCGTAACCCTTCAATATTTTCAAGAAACCACTGGTAATAGGAGTTCAATCCGGCCTTTAGGCTGGTTGGAGCAGTCCACCCCATTGCGGTAAGCTTGCTGCCATCAAGCAGCTTTCGCGGTGTGCCATCGGGCATGCTAGTATCAAAGACGATGTTGCCCTCATAACCAACCGTTTGGGCTACGAGCCGAGCAAAGTCGGCGATACTGATTTCCTGACCGCTCGCCACGTTCACAGGTCCCGCACTGCTGTAATGCTTCATCAAAAATACACAGGCGCTGGCAAGGTCATCGACATACATAAACTCGCGAAGCGGGCTGCCTGAACCCCACACAACGACTTCAGGTGTTTGATTGGTTTTGGCGTCGTGAAAACGAGCCAGAAGCGCGGCGGGCACATGAGAGTTTTGAGGATGGAAGTTATCACGGGAACCATAAAGGTTGGTTGGCATGGCCGAGATGAAATCGCAGCCGTACTGCTGCCTAAAGGCATCACAGAGCTTAATGCCCGCGATCTTCGCGATGGCGTACCATTTATTGGTTTCCTCTAGCGGACCGCTCAACAACGCATTCTCGCTCATTGGTTGGTCGGCAAGCTTAGGATAGATACAGCTGGAACCGAGCATCAACAACTTCTCTACACCGCTCTCGTAAGCCGCATGGACCAAATTGGCCTCGATCATCAAGTTTTCATAGAGAAACTCAGCAGGAAAGCTTCTATTGGCATGGATGCCGCCCACCTTCGCTGCGGCAACCAGAACAGCGTCTGGTCTATGCATCTTCATCCAATGCTTGACCTGCGCCTGATCCGTCAGGTTCAGCTCACGGCGGTCCGCAACGAGCACTTCGCACTCTTCTTTTTGAAGAGCTCGGCACAAAGCGGCTCCGACCATGCCCTTATGGCCAGCAACAAACACCCGTTTACCTGCAAATGAAAATGGCAAGGCGCCCCCGATCAGTTATTAATCCCCTGATTAGCACCAGTCTTATCGCAAGGATTACTGCTAAAAAAATCCCGTAATATTTGCCGGAAAAAATCCAGTGGTAGTATCTTGGAATTTTACCACTGCTGTCTCTGCGCCATGATGCTCGCTCTATCTAAGCGGGCATATGTTTTTGACTATCATACAGCTTTCCTCGCCCCATCTGGGGCCTTGGCTTTTTAGGCAAACCCCTGCCGGTGACGGTGTGTGGGGCGATACGCGCTTTATATTTGCTGAGGAGAGTACGCCTGCGGATTGGCTGGTGGTTTATGACCGCCCAGACGGGCAGCTGAACACGCGCATTCCAAAAGAGCGGCGTATTCTTTTTCTCACAGAGCCGCCTGAAATACAGCAATCCTCGAGGCAGTTTATGGGCCAGTTCGGTGTGGTTTGCTCACCGTTTCCATGTAAGTCTTTGCGCGGTTCCAAAGTCATTCCGGTTCAGCCTGCGCTTCCTTGGTTCTACGGCCTTTCTTTCGATCCTGCCTCGCCTCCAAGTTCCTCTGCCGGTTGGGAGGAGATGCTAGCCACGCCACCAAACCCTGATGAGAGACCGCTGGAAATTTCCGCCATATGCTCAACGAAATGCATCAGCAAAGAGCAGGTCAGACGTCTGCGCTTTCTAGAGGTACTTAAGAAGCGGTTGGGAGAGCGGCTTCAGATTTTTGGTAGAGGGTTTAGGCCTCTTCCAGAAAAAACGCCGATCTTGCTCTCGTCCCGCTATCACTTGGCGTTGGAGAACAGTAGGCACCCGCATTACTGGTCGGAAAAACTAGCGGACGCCATCCTTGCCGGTGCCTTTCCGCTTTATAATGGCGGCCAGCTAGCGAACCGCTACTTCGATGGTCGCGGGTTTCTATCCATCGATACAAGCGCACCGCAGCATTCTGCTGACGTTATTGAGCGCTGCCTAGATCAAAATGTCGCCAGTCTGCCCGATGCATTGACTGCAATGACAGAAAACAAACAGAGACTTCTGTTCCGCTACAATATTTTCGCTCAGTGTAGTGCTCTGGTCGCGTCTCTCGCGGACCAAAAATTAGCAATCAGCCCCAGCAAACACACCCGCATATCCTACTCCAAACCATTGCTACAGCAGTTACTTCCAAGCACGCGGAGGCTCAGGGCCTTCTGTTGGCGCTTTGCGCTGCCCATATTGGAGCGCGGCTAATGAACAACGCCCAGCAATTGTACGATCAGCCCTTTCGCCCTGTGGCCAGCGTTACCCCTGTCGCTTTCGATAGTTACATCTGCTCACGAATTTTCGGCGGCTTAGGCAATCAGATGTTCCAATATGCCGCTGGGTTTACGCAGGCGCGGCGACTAGGCGTCCAACTCCTATTGCACGTTGAAACCAACCGAAAGCTCAAACACGCAGTATTTGGGCTAGATGCGTTTCCAATTACCGGACGCGTTTGGAGCCTTCCGGAATTCAAGGAGCCAATGCTGCAAAAGGCATGGCGCAAGCTTTCGGGAGGAAAAAAGAAGCGCGCTTCATTTTGGACTGGCGCTCGGTTGGACTATCAACGATTAGACTTTGACGAGCAAATTTACGGCGTTAAGCAAGGAACGTATCTCAACGGGTACTTCCAGTCAGAATACTTCTTCCAGCCGTTTGCCGAGGAGATACGAGCCGAGTTCGATCTTGCTCACTTCCGCTCCAATATCGCCCCTAATTTCCTCGCGGCACTCGACGTCCCAAACACCGTTTCTGTCCATATCCGGCGCGGTGACTATGCCTTGCGGCCGGAAACACTGGCAATTCACGGTCTGTTGGAAAAACCTTATTACGAGCAGGCACGAGCAGACATCGAAGCTCGTTTGGGTGCTTGTCACTTTCTGGTTTTTAGCGATGACCCTGAAGCCGCAGCGTCTATCACTGCAGATTGGCCTAATCGCATGCTTTGCAACACAGGCCACCGACTTCACGACCTATACATGATGGCCCACTGCCAGCACCACATTGTCGCTAACAGCTCGTTTAGTTGGTGGGGCGCGTGGCTCAATCCTTCCAATCAAAAGTTGGTTTACGCCCCGAAGCAATGGTTTGCAGCTGGGTCAGCCGAAAGCAAGCAGATGGACGACATCTGCCCGCCCCAATGGCTTCGCCTGTAGCAAGGAGTTCCAATGAAGATTGTCGTTATCAATTTGAAAGAAGACAAAGATCGCCTTGCTCACATGCATCAAGAGCTGCAAACCCTAGGCCTACCATACGAAGTTCAACACGCTTTTCGCGGCAAGGCCATTCCTCAGGATCTACAGCGGTACTTTTTGAATGAACGCGGCGACATTGATAGCGCGATGACTGAAGCGGAGATTGGCTGCTATGCTTCCCATCTTGCTGTTATGGCCGATCTCTTGAAAAGCGAAGATGAGGACATGGTCCTCGTTATGGAGGACGATTTGGCTCTGAGCCCGCTCCTTCCCGAATTTGTTAGAAGCGTCGAAGGACTTCCCGAAAACTGGGAGATAATCCGCTTAAGCAACCCTTCCAAGTCTACATATACGCCCGTCGCAAACCTCCCCAATATTGGCGAGGTCGTTCAATACTGGCGTGTACCCAATAATGCAGGCGCTTATCTCGTTAGCAAGAAAGGCGCTCAGAAGTTTTTGGAGTACCGTGCTTTGCGCAAACGCCCCATTGATGAGGACCTTCGCAGACCTTGGGAACATGATATCCAGACCTACGGTATCCTTCCGCCGCTGGCTACCGCGAACATCCTCGCCTCCAGTATCGACAGAATTTCTGGTGAGCGCAGCCTGCCTGCTCGCAAGCGCTTCAAAGATGCCGGACACAAACGGGTCGCTGAGCTATCTTTCAGGGTCCATACCTTCGGCGTTCTTGGATCTGCAGACCATTTTCTGCGGAGTTTATTGTCTGGCAAAAAGCGTCGTACCCGTACTGTAGGATAGGTCTTTTTTCGCAGAGAAATAGAATGACCGCCTACACCCTATACGCGTTTTACCCAGCCAGAAAAATGGCGGACAATTTCGACATTTTCCAATTAGATTCAGAGGGTTAAATCAGCAGTTCGAACATTAAGAGCGCATATCAATTTTATTGATAATCACTATCAAATATTATTAGGCAACCCGACTTGAAGCTGACGGTGCTGCAGCTTAACCAGCCTCTTAGCTTCCCTTATTAAACAATCTCTTAGAGGATTATCGACCGAATTTGCCCGCCAAACGAAAGACAATGTTCTTTCAATTTTGATCTCAGGAACATTCAGAGCAACGAACTCCCCGCGCTCGATATATTTCTCCACATCAAGAAACGGCAGGCAACTTACGTAGCGGCCATTTGCAACAAGTGTGCGCAAAACCGGCACATGCTCATATTCGCGCCATACATCAAGATCATCGATAAACCCATGGATAGCACTATCAAAAATCCTGCGAGTTCCTGACCCCGGCTCTCTCAAAACCCATTTTGCCTGTTCGAGTTGAGACAGGCTAACCTTCTCCAGAGTAGCAAACGGGTGGTGCTTGGAGACGAAAATCACCAGATGATCACGGCACCAAACTTCTTGGTGAAGGCGGCTATCATCGCAGCGCCCCTCAATAATTCCCAGCTCGTACTCGTAGTCCCGCACCCCTTCTATCACCTTTGAGGTGTTGCGAACTTCAAGGTTGATACGAAGCTCCGGAAACTCTCCATCAATGTTGCTGATAAGATCGGGAATGAGATGCTCTGCCGCCGTTTGGCTTGCACCCAGAGAAAGCTCACCACTTATAACATGTTGATCGTAAAAGCCTAACTCGATCTCGCGCGCGTCGAATAGCAAGTGTTTTGCGCGTGGTCGAAGCCAATTGCCCCAGTGGGTGAGCACAAGCCGCTTCCCCTGTCTTTCAAACAGCGGACGACCTAACATCTTTTCCAGCTGTGATAGGGCCATACTGGCCGCAGACTGTGTCATCGCCAACTTATCTGCTGCCTGACTTACAGAGCCGGTTGACGCGATAGCATCGAAAACCGCTAACTGTTTGAGGGAATAGCGCACAAGTAACCTACGTTTCTATACTTAGCATAATTGCATTACAGCAATTAACCGTATATTCTCAGCTTATCGTTATAAGAATAAATTATATCATCACTATATGAATATCAACTTTACTTAACATAGAGAAGTTGATACCCCCTTTTATCACGATCCATCATTTCGTTTGATATAGATATCCAAAACAATCAATTTTACTTAAGGCTATTTCTAAGCCAAATTCCGCGCCATCAAGAACAATGAATTATCGACGTCACTGGGGCATAAACGTAAGCGTTTCCTCGCACCATCCCTGTGGCTGCGATCCATGTGCGACCGAGATTTTAGGGGGAGCGCCACCACCATGGCAGCAGAGCCGACCACATACGAAAAGCAGTACCTTACCCCGCCAGAAATGATGGCGCAGGCTGCCAAGTACGCCCTGTACAAATGCAAAAAATCTTCAACCATGACCTTGAGCCTTGCCGTTATGGGCGGTGCCTTCATTGGTCTTGCGTTTATTTTTTACATCACCACCACAACCGGTAGCAGCCAGATTGGCTGGGGCGTAAGCCGCGTACTGGGTGGTTTCATGTTCTCTATGGGCCTGATGCTCGTAGTGCTGTGCGGCGCTGAGCTGTTCACCAGTACCGTTCTGACCGCTATTGCTTGGGCTAATCGTCAGGTTTCCGTAAGCAAGATGCTGCAGGGCTGGGGCAAGGTCTATTTGGGCAACCTTGTTGGCGCGCTGGCTCTTGTTGCTCTGGTTTATGCTGGCGGCGTGCACATGCTGCACAATGGCGAGTGGGGCCTTAACGCAATGAAAATTGCGCAGCACAAGCTGCACCACACCCCGCTGCAGGCATTTTCTCTTGGCGTGCTTTGTAACCTTATGGTTTGCTTGGCAACCTGGATGACCTTCAGCTCCACAAACGCAATGACCAAAGCATTCATGGTTATGATGCCTGTTGCGATGTTTGTGAGCACCGGCTTTGAGCACAGCGTTGCAAACATGTTCATGGTTCCACTGGGCATCACCATTCAGTCTCTCGCTGGTCCAGAGTTCTGGTCTGCAGTTGGCGCTGATCCTGCCCAGTTTGCTGACCTGACCATTGGCAACTTCATCTTCGCAAACCTTATTCCGGTTACCCTTGGCAACATTGTTGGCGGCGCTGGTCTCGTTGGCCTTGCCAACTGGTGGATCTACGAAAACGCTTCCAAGAAAACCGAAGAAAAGACAAGCGAACCAGCTCATGCCGCGAAGAGCGATTGCCGTTGAGGCAATAATGGACTGTGATCCGCTCATTTTGAGTGAAGATATGTCGGTCAGGGACGCCCTTGACCGACTACTCGAGCGGGACCTTTCTGGCGCACCAGTTCTCAATCACATGCGCGATCTTGTGGGGTACTTTTCCATTCAAGACGCCATCGTCAATCTCTACAGCGCCGACTTCCAACCTTCGAATCATCAAAAAATACAGCAGTTAATGCGCAAGGACGTGAAAACCGTTTCTCCGCGTGATGACGTGTTTTCGCTTGCCGAAAACATGAGTGAAGAGCGCAAGCGGTTGGAAAACGACAGTGCTGCCACCGACTGCTACCCCTATGAACGGCTTCGGCGCGTTCCTGCCGATCACCCGCTAAGCTACCCCGTAATGGACGGCCGCGTTCTCATTGGCACCGTAAGTAGTCTTGATGTTATGAGGGCGCTGTTCCCGCTCTATTTGGACGAACCAGCCTGTATCTAAAGCCCACCTTTCCAGCCTAACCAAAATTGACCAGAGATCTCTTCGGATTGAGCCCTAGCCGCCCGTTTCCTAGAACTGAATTTGAGATAGCAATTCAGGGCCTTGGAGGCTTAGTAGCGGCATATGAAAACAGATCACTTCGGCCTTGGTTTGCGAGCCTTCAAGCGAGATAAGTCCCTAAAACCCCACGAATATAACCGTCTTGAGAAACGCGTTGAAAGACTGGAGGAGCGACTAAAGCCCGCCAAAGCGCCAGAGATGGATGTTGCTGTTCAACGGCAGGCGAAGGAACTCCTCAAGCTGATCGAGCCGAAAGACCCCGTAGGACTATCTTTTGAACGGGTGGGGCAGGAATATGATGGCGGTTATATCATGGCAGAGATCGCAGCAGGTGATGCCGTTGCTTATTCCCTAGGCATCAACCGTGATGTGTCTTGGGATAAAGCGATGGCCAATCGCGGATTTCAGATCTTCCAATACGACCACACGATCTCAAAGCTTCCAGAAAAACACCCCAACTTTCATTTCAAAAAACTAGGCATTACCAGCCCTGTGTTGGCGGCGGATGAACTCACTTCCCTGCCCGCTGAATTTCGCGAAAACGGTCATGAAACCTGCCGCGAAATGACGCTGAAAATGGATATTGAAGGGCATGAATGGGATGTGTTCGCAGAAATGGACACCGCCGATCTGCAGCGTTTTCGCCAAATCCTGATGGAAGTTCACGACCTCAACAAACTGCATAAGCCCTTCTGGAGCCGAAAGGCACGACAAGCGCTAAGAAATCTACATGCGACCCACCAAGTCGTGCACGTTCATGGCAACAACAATTCCCCTCTGCGAGTACTTGGTGGCATCGCCATGCCGCAAACAATGGAACTGACTTGGCTACGGCGTGACATCTGCGAGTTCACCACTTGCACCCGCCGGTTTCCAACGCCGCTTGACCAGCCCAACAACCCAAACAATGCAGAGCATCATTTGGGTTCCTTCTGTTTTTCCTGAAAACCAGCATAGCCTCAGTTCGCAGTCACAACCCCATGGGTCAGGCGTTCTCAGGCTGGTGAGCTGGCGCGCCACTCTCTGCTTCGCGCGGTGTATTCGAGTTTACCAATCTGATGCGTTCGTCTGCGGGTAACAGCGTCTGTGTCACATATGCTTGCTCCACATCAGGCGCATGGGGCCAGACGCCGCGAGCCTCCAACTGATTGACAGTTTTGCGGACTGCATGAGCCGTTGAGAAGAAATCGAACCCATAGATCGATAGGGTTTGAAGACCAGTCGTGCGTAGATAGTCGATCCATATTAAGCCAGAGGACGGCTCAATCCCCAAACCGCTACGAAGATTGTGATAGGTGCTATCTGAAAGCTCCTCCACCTGCCTCGATTTTACCAATTCCATAGACAAGTGATTGTGGGAGGGATGACAAGCGACCGTTGTGCAATTGAACAGAGGGGCGAAGAAAAGCTGACGGTTTTGATCTGCAGTCGAACAGGACCAGATATCGGTTCGTCGGCCTAATGCACCAATGTTCGTGCAGTGCCTAAGCACCTCAGAAGGGGCATCCGCACGTAGCACTGCCATTTGCTCATAATCTCTCGAGCGACGATCGGTAAAAAAGCCCTCAATATAGGCTTCCGGTATGAGCAGAGATCGCAGCCGAGGATTAGCCAAGAAGGGGTAGCCGAGGTTCATCCTGATAACGATATCGTGGCTATCGATCTCTTCCCCAAAACGCGTTGTCAAAAGAGATGCTGCATTTCCTACCAAGGCGACTCGCTTCCCCTCAAGCGAAGCGGGGTCAAACGGCTTCATGTAGGGTTTTCGTTTTGCTGCAAGGCGGGGCAACCAAAAGGCTTTTCTCGCCTCCAGCACCGGCTTCCAGATGCGCTGCTCCACCGTTCCAATGACTTTTTTGGACGCTTTTCGCTTCGCTCTGGAAAGGAAGCTCCGCGAGGCAACATTGGAATTGCCAGCAGGCTGCAAAGAACTGTCAAGACACGGATTTATCTTAAATTGAGGTTCTGCAAGCCTATCGGAATTGAAGTTTAATACTGTCTCATCCAGCTTCCATGCGACCTTGTAGAGGAACCAAGATAAAAACCGGTCGTAGCGTTCTATGCGTTGTTCCATTGGTTCGGCCAGCGCCCGATCCATGGCACTGTCAAACCCGTCATCTGACACCAAATAACCCGCGGCCTCGTAGATAGCGCGGCCAAAACAAACCACTGGTTTACCAAGCAACATGGCCTCAAAACCGACGCCGCTATTGATAACCGCAACCGACTTTGCGCCCCTTATAGCATCATGTATGTGCCCCTTTTTCGAAAAGCGGATATTCCTGTCTTTGGAATAACGCGCCTTCACCTGATCAAAGTAGGCGGTCCGATCTAACGGATGCTTGCGAAAACAGACTGTCTTGCCTGTCCTCACAGCATACTCAGCCAGCGTTTCGACATAGGTATCCAGTGTGCAAATGCCGTGAAAGGTCAGCGCTTCATCTTCTGGCACCTGTAGGGGAGCCAACACATCGCACTCCATAGGCTGACCGCTAGCCCCTCCATTTTGCGGTGCTTTGGTTATGCGCCCCGCAGAGAACTCGGTTTTAAATTGCTCCAAGCGCTCCTCGGCGGGTTCATTTAGGAACTGGGTACTTCCGTAGCCGTCCCCCTTTGATCCCCAGCCGTTCTTCCCAACTGTAAATACAGAAGGCAGCATTTCTTGCATGTAAAAGACCGCTGCAGGGTGATTGAGCTGCTCCCGTAGCATGTGGGACACGTAAATTCGTTTGGCGTTTCCCAAGGAAGCAAGAAGCTTTGCGGAAATTTCCCACTGGCTAATGGGTAAAATTCTGGGGTTCAGTCCGTCGTTAATGGCCTGCTGATACAATACGCGGGCCATGTTGAACCAATGCTGCCGGCCAGCTTTAGACAGCCTACGCACCCGCATTTCGTAGGAATTGTCTTGTAGCGGCGCTTTGGTTCCAAGGTCCTGACGGGGAAAAAGAACATAAGTGTCCGGCTCTTTGGCTAACTGTTCGGTTGCAGAAACTGTCCTGCGACGATCGAAATCAAGAGCGATCTCTAGCTCAACTGCTGGCTCCTTATCAGGGCCACTGCCAAAGAGTTCTGCGGGAAACGAACCCCGATTTGGCAAATTCGGTTCCCAAGCCCCTCCTTCTGACACTGCGCTGTCTCTGATGGATAAGAGGGTCTGCATCCGCAATATGCGGCGTGAGTTTCGGGCACTTGCCCTTGCCCATATGATGAGTGTTTCACCCTTTCCCTTTTTACTTATCAGCGCTTTAAGAACAAATGGCTGCCCTTCCATTGAAACCGGTAGGAGATGAAGCGCCTTTTGGATCTGGGCGTTAACTGGCAGCGAAAAAACCGCTAGTCGGGTAATCTGGAGCAACCAAGCGGCAGATGAAAGCGCGAGACCAGATTGTCCGATATCCGATGGATAACCATGGCGTAAATACAGGACGGAAGTAGCTTTCAGCTTATCTCCAATCTCGTAGAGAAGCTTGAGCGCCTTATCGTTATGGTCACTTAAACAAACAACAATACGCAGCCCCGGCGAACGCAATTCTGCCCCTGCCAGAAACCGCTCTCCAAACTCTAGAAACTCCCGTGAGCTACAGGTCACTAAAACCTGCCAGAACCCTTGATCAGAAGGCATTGAGCAAATTGGCACCAGACCATGAACGACGTGCTTTGGGTTCTCCATCCGCTCACCGTGCTCTAAGAAGTTGCCAGATGCGATCAAGACGCCATGGGCGTACGTCATTCACGAAGCTACGACCTGTGTTTTTTCTCGGCCCTTTCAAATGATCGAGGTACTTTCCCAACTCGCTGTTGAGGAAGATATGGCCGCGAGCGCGGTCGGAGCCCAACTTTTTGAACGGAATGCCGTCGGCGTTCTCCATCTCTAAAGCAATCTGCCAGAAGACGTAGCTGTCGTGGTTTTCTTTCATGTTCATGAAAGCACCACTTGTGTAGCTGTCCTCAAACGTTTCCGCGAAGCGCAAGATGTGAGGATGCTTAAGGTTATATCCAACCCAACCACACTCTGGATAGCTGCGCCGGTTGAGGTAGGCAGCAAGCTCGTTTTGGGCTGGCGATACTTTCTCTAACAATTCGGCCGTTACTGGCTTACGCGTTACCGTATCCGCATCCAGCCAGATGAGGTGGTCTGCCCTACCATGCCATGCTTTGATAGCGTGGGTGATAGCAAAGACCTTGTTGGAAAAGCGAACCGCATCCCATCGAAAGTTATAGGGTTCACCGCTAGCTGCACGGCAGGTGCCGTTAGCCTTAGGCTCACCTGCGTAAGCCTCTTTGAAAGACTGAAGAGCTGCCAGCGTGGGGCGCTGGTCCAGAACGATCAGGCGGTCGTCCTGCTCCTTCACCTCCACGTCTTCGGCATAGACGACCATCTTCACATCGTCCGGCCAGAACCGCAGAAATGACTCTATGCATTTGCTCCCGTAGAGCTCATAGCCGGACCGATGAAACGTTGTCGTTACCACATAGCTGGAATGGAGCTCAGGAGGAAACCAGCTCTTTAACGCCATTGGCAGCCTCCTTACTCGGTTGGGCAACTGTGTCTTTTGCGACGTGTAAGGTGCGGGCTTTGTACCGCTCCCATTCCTCAGAATAATCGCAGTCCTTGTAGGTTTCGAAGTACGGCCCACCCTCGGTAAAGTGCACAAGAGCCGCAGCAGGGTCATAGTCGTACACGCCAACCAAGTGGTTCCATTTCAATGGAATGGAACCGATTAGATGATCACCTTCCAACCACTTGAACTGATGAAGCTCCAAGCCGGTTCGGGTTGAAACATAATCTGGAGTCAGTGCGCGGCATTTGCTGTTGTTGAACAGCATGACACTGGACCAGTTCTTCTTTTCGTACTTGGTTTGCACGCGCCCCAAAAACTTGGCGTCTTCCTTGGGCTGGTAATCGTGCTTGCAGCACATAACCGCGTATTTATCGTCGCGAAGGGCCCAAAGCTCTGCCAGATCCTGACGCACGAACATGTCACAGTCCATGAAAATGCCCCAACCTTCATAGTTGGAAAGATAGGGAGCAAGGAACCGGCTGAACGAGAACTCTGTCGATTGCAGCTCATTGCGATCGCGGTAGTAGAGCTTGCCTAAATTCTTCAACGCTACCGGAACAATGGATACAGGCAGGGAGCTGTTTTCTATGATGCTTTGGCTAAGGACGTGATAGGGCATTACCTCATCTGGATCGTACCCGATAAACACTTTTATTAACTCAGACATGTCGCCCACCTGCTTTAACATTGGAACAGCAACCGCTGTTCAATTTCGCTATGGCTATGGTTACAAGTTGGCGTGTCCGGGCACTATTGCAGGAAGCCGTTGGCAGGCTCCGACCAACGAAATTATGCAGGCAAATTTTACAGGTATGTATTTGACAGAATAAGCGACTTCGCGCCGCTCGATCACATTTAGAAGCATTGATATTCAACGGCTTTTCGCAGCGCATTAAATGCTTCTAAAGTGCAGCCCCAAAAATGCTGATTTTTTGAGTGAAGTTTTCACGCGAGTTGTAGACAGATAATTGCCAAGACCCATCACATTTGATGGATGAGTGCCGCGCGAAAATCGGGAGAGCGAGCCCTCCCGATCATCAAGTTTGATGAATCAGCTCAGCCAGCCTTCTGGCATCAGCTCCTCATCTACATTCTGATAGCAAACGGGGCGCAGGAACCGCCGAATTGCCATGGAACCAACAGAGGTTGCTCCGAAATTGGTGGAGGCAGGGTATGGGCCGCCATGCACCATCGCATCAGCAACCTCAACACCGGTCGGGAAGCCGTTGACTAGAATACGGCCAGCTTTGCGCTCCAAAATAGGCAGTAGCGATTTGGCAAAGTCTTTATCGCTCTGCTCGATCTGCAATGTGCAAGTAAGCTGCCCTTCTAGGGCGCGGGCAATTGCAAGCACTTCGTCGCTCCCCTCAGCCACTACGACCAAACCCAATGGACCAAACACTTCCTCTCCCAGCGCTTTGGATGAAAGCCAGTTTTGCGCGCTTGTTCTAAGCAGCGCTGGGGTGACCGTGCGGCCTTCTCCTGCTGCTTCTAGCAAGGTCTGGGTGCCTTCAGCAGAAGAGAGTTCTGAACTGCCTTTGTGATAGGCGGCTGCAATACCATCAGTAAGCATTGTCTGCGAAGGGCTGTTTGAAAGGGCCTTCGTTGCGACCTCTATAAATGCCTCTGCCTCTTCTCCTGCTTGCAGAACGACAATGCCCGGATTGGTGCAGAACTGGCCAACACCCATTGTTAGAGACTGGCACCACTGCTCTGCCAACTCATTGCCTCTGGCCTTGAGTGTAGTGTCAGATACGAAGACAGGATTGACGGAGCCCAGCTCACCGAAGAACGGGATAGGTTCTGGGCGCGATGCACATAGGTCGAAAAGGGCGCGACCACCACCAAGTGAACCTGTAAAGCCGACGGCCTTGATAAGTGGGTGCTGCACTAGGAGTTGGCCTGGCTCAACTCCGTCTCCCTGAACAAAAGAGAACACGCCAGAATGTAGACCGCAGCGCTCTATTGCTGCTTGGATGGCCTTAGCAACGATGACGCCGGTTTCAGGATGGGCAGGATGAGCCTTCACAACAACAGGGCAACCAGCTGCCCAAGCAGAAGCTGTGTCACCACCAGCTGTAGAAAACGCAAGAGGGAAGTTAGAAGCCCCAAAGACAGCGACTGGGCCTATAGGACGCTGCATCAGACGTAAGGAAGGGCGAGCCATCGGCTGGCGGTCTGGCAGGGCTTCATCATAACGGCGGTCAAGATAGGTGCCATCTTCAATATGATCGGCAAACATGCGCAGTTGCCCAGTCGTACGGCCACGCTCGCCGACGAGCCGCGCCTCAGGCAGCGCTGTTTCACGCACCCCCGCTTCTGTAATCAGATCGCCGCGAGCATCAATTTCCTCCGCAACAGCACGAAGAAAGGACGCCCGTTGAGCTGCCGGTGTATTTGCAAAACTATCGAATGCAGCCTCAGCAGACTGCGCTGCTTGGTCTACAGCCTCGCCGATAGCCAAAGTTTGTGCGGCAATCCATTGCCCACCGATCAAGTGATTGTTCGTCACAGTAATGCCCTCCTGAAACATCGAGAGTGCCTGCTGCCCCACAAGCATCTCGATAGAAATTTCCGCTGTGATATATCTCTATAGATAGAAAGGCAATGACCTTTTGAATGGATTAGACGAATGAGGGACGCGATTAGCGACGACCCACCCGCATCAACCTAAAGCTTGAAATGAACCTTCCGTTACGAATCGCGATTGGACTTTTGGCTACTCTTTGCGAAGTACCCGCGTTTTTACTCATTGAATAACTAACGTCTATCAGAGCGGGAGAGCCGCTCTCGTAGATCAATTTAGCTTAATTTTTCTAATCAATCGATTGTATAGGTTAATATACTGATATGACGCCAAGCGCACATCAGCGCACACTGATATACCAAATATACTACCCTTAATTTCCGTAGTTACTATATGTCGTGGATGACGACGCAAAATCGATTTTTTCAAATATTAAAGTAGATGCCAAAATACATGTTATGGTTAATCTCTAAACATTTAAAAATCAACTTTTACTAATACTAATAGATAGTAAAAATTTGAAACTATTTCATGTTGACTAGTTTATCTTTTATTTACCATAATTACGGCGAAATAATTTTTGCTACAACTATTCATCAAGTTGACCTTGGGTTTTCTGCCAGTAACAGCACCTAGAGGCAACTCGAGAGGATTTGTAGTTACACCTCTGATTGCCGGGCGGTTTGTCTTTCACCCCGGTATCTGTAACCGGATTTGAGCATGCCTGATTTAACCCGCGAAGATTCCATGACTTCCCTACATCAAATTAATGATGGCACGAGCGACGCTGCATCAGTTTCAAACAACGTCCATAGTCTGCGCGGCGCTGTGAATCCGATGTCGCTTACGCAGATGTTTGCGGCGGCGCAGCTCCCTACAGTTTCCCTAAGCTACGAAGAAGACAGCATGACTGTTTGGGCTGACATGAACAGCCCTGAACGCCCTTCCTTCACTCCCGAGCTTCTGCGTGACCTAGCAGGTGCTCAGCGCATCATCACCCGCCTCTTTGATACTTTCTCTCAGAGTATGGCAACACCGATCCGTCATCTTGTGGTGGGCTCCAAGGTTCCTAATGTTTACAACCTTGGTGGTGACCTTGGGCTCTTCATCAAGCACATCGAAAAGCAGGACCGCTCTGGTCTGACCGCCTATGCGATCAGCTGCATTGACGTTATTCATCAGAACTACGTCAGCATGGACCGCCCGATCAACACGGTTGCACTGGTACAGGGTGATGCTTTGGGTGGTGGCTTTGAAACCGCTTTATCATGCGATGTGATTATCGCCGAAAAGAAGGCGAAGTTCGGTCTGCCTGAGGTGCTGTTCAACCTCTTCCCCGGCATGGGTGCTTATAGCTTCCTCGCTCGCCGTCTGGATGGCTACCAAGCCGAGAAGATGATTATGAGCGGCAAGCTGTATACGGCAGAAGAACTCTTCGAGATGGGCATTGTAGACGTTCTTGCTGAAAACGGTGAAGGGCGCGCAGCGGCAACAGAGTACGTAAACCGCAACTCCAAGAAATACAACGCACACTCCGCTATCTATCGCGCGGGACGCATTGTACAGCCTGTGACCTACGATGAGCTTAAAGAAGTTGTAGAGGTTTGGGTGGAAGCCGCTTTGCAGCTTACAGACTCTGACATGAAGAAGATGCTGCGCCTTACAAAAGCGCAGGACAAACTCCGCCCTGCAGCGCAAGGCGAAGTTGCTCTTTAATCAGAAGAGATGAATGTTGTTTGACGGCTGGTGTGATCCCGCTTCAGGGTCCATGCCAGCCATATCAAGCAGGTAGGAGCTCAAACCGCTCCGCGCTTCATCCAGTAGGCAAGTCAGCTCCCGAAGAAGCGTCATACCCTTATCCTCGATCTCTTTGGTCGGCATGGTTTCCAAGTTTCGGCATAAGGTCGCCACTTCATGAGCGCCTACGTTGACCGAAGCCGAATGGAGCGCATGGGCCTTCTCACGGAATAGCTTGGCGTCTTTCTCCTCGACGGTGTCGGAAAGGTCCTGCAGAAGCGTAGTCGCATCATCCAGATAGTCCGCGATAATTCCAGCAACGAACTCCGGTCCGCCTAGGTCATGCAGCCTGCGCAGCGCTGTGAAATCCATATCCGCAGGAGCGGACGCTGCTCCAAAGCGTGGGTGGTCACTGATAAAGCTCAAGGTCTGACCATCCGAACCAACTTCACCGTTGGAAGCGCCTGCAATCTGCCCTCTCGCGAAGACTTCATCAATCAACACCAGCAGAGCATTTGGCTCGATAGGCTTAGTCGCACAGGCATCAGCCCCAGCTTCCATTACGTTTCGAGCAGCGGTTGGCGTTGCATCGGCGGTCAGCGCAATAATCGGAAGGTGATCTTCGCCGCGCTCTCCCATACGCCACAGCTTGATCGCATCAAGACCGTTCAGCACTGGCATGTTGAGGTCCATAATAACCCCGTCAAAGCCGCCAGCTTCCATGGCATCCAGCGCCTTGTCGCCATCTTCAACGATATGGCAACGGTGTCCGCCTTTAAGCAGAATTTTTTCGATAACCCGCTGGTTTGTGCGGTTATCTTCTGCCACCAAAATACTCATGGTCGTACCAATTTCCTGCCGTGACCGGTTGAAGGCCACCGGCGCAACTTCATAGCTGACAGAGCGCGCTCCTGCTGCACGAAGCACTCTGGTAATTTCCTGAGCGCCGAAATCGTTCTCCAGATGGGAAAGGCAGTGCGACTGAAGTGGACGCCTTTCATCTGTGGTCAGAGGACCTTTACCATCGACCAGAACGAATTCAACATCCATCAAACGGCTTGGCATTTTCGCCGCAGTGATGAGCATGTCCAGCGGGGCAGCGTTGGAGCCAGCCATAAAGAAGATGACAGACTTGCGAACACCCTGACGGGCAAGCTGCTCCAGCTCTCGGATCGCCTGCGCAGTTGTCTCAACGCACTGATATTGAACACCGGTACCCGTTAGGAACTCGATCAAGCGCTTGCTTCTATCAGGTGCCTCTCCCACGAGAAGCGCAGCCCCTTCAGAGAACTTGAGCTTATCAAGCTCGGTCGTTACAGCGCGGCCAACAGGCACGTTCAAAATGAAGCTGCTGCCCATGCCGAGCTGGCTTTTGAGAACAACCGTTCCGCCAAGCCCCTCAACAACCTGCTTAACAATGGCAAGGCCCAGACCGGTGCCGCCGAAACGATCAACGATCGACGCATCAGCCTGCGTGAAGCGCTCGAAGATACGCTCACGAGCTTCTTCGCTAATACCAATACCGGTATCGGATACAGAAATACGCAGGCTTAGCTTGCCGCCAGATGTCTTTTCTGCCTGAGCGCTAATAGCGATGTAGCCGTTTTCGGTAAACTTGAGAGCGTTGCCGGCAAGGTTGAGGACCATTTCCTTGATATGACGGCGATCACCAATAAGCAGCGGCGGTAGATTGCTGCAGACGAAAACGTTGAACTGAAGGTTCTTCGCATGCGCCTGCGTTCTTACAATCTGCGCCACTTCTTTCAGCACATCATTGATGTCAAAGACCTCTTCATGCACCGACAGCTGGCCTGCTTCGATACGGGAGAAATCAAGAATACCATTGATCATGGATAGCAGTGCGCCAGCCGAACTTTTGATGGTTCGGGCCATTTCACGCTGCTCGCCGTCCAACTCGGTATCCTGCAGAAGATCGCCCATGCCGATGATGGCGTTTAGCGGGGTTCTCAGCTCATGACTGACGGCGGTAAGAAACTGCGTTTTGGCTAGGTTTGCAGCTTCTGCTTCCCTTTTAGCGTTACGCAAACTCAATATGAGGCGCTCTGCATAGAGCGGCAGAACGATAAGGCAGGAGAGAAGACCCCAGCCCAGCAAATGCTGCTCAAGCCAGTAAGGGGTGGTGAGAACCATCGAGAACCCTGCCACCGAGAACAGGGTCGCGACCTTAAGGTAGGTCAAACCGAAGCGGAAACCATTGCCGAAGATCACCCAGAGATAGATCGGGAAAATAATCGCCGTGTAGCCGCCCCCGACATAGAGCGTACAGGTCAACGTTCCCAAATCGACAAGTAGGGCACAGCCGCGCCTAATGGGACTGGCCCAAGGGTTGGCCCAGATCGCACCACACAAGGCCACGGTGCCAAACGTAAACCAGATCATCATCCAGTTGATGAGTTCTGGATAGTAAGCAAACTCTTTTATCTCGGAGAGCGCATAGGGAATAAGCAACAGCGTAAAGACCACGCGATTGCGAGACATTTCCGCCTCACCCTGCGTGGCAACGTTTACGCGCTTATAAGCATCACGTAAGGAGGCAAGCCCCTTCCCTACATCACTAAGGAATTGGAATTTACTCCAATACTCCACTTCCAACACCCCCCTCAGAGCATTGTTGTTCAGGCAAGTTCATCCTGACAATGCTGCCCAGCCACTAACTCCAAAAACGCGGAGGCCGGCATAGGCTTTCCATAGTAGTATCCCTGCGCCTGAGCGCAGCCAATTGATAGCAGATAGTGGGCTTGGTCTTCCGTCTCGACGCCCTCTGCCAATACGCCCAGGCCCAAACTGGTACCCAGACCAACAATTGCCTTGGCAATTGCTGTGTTGTTCGATTCCGTTCCGATACTGCGCGTGAATGCGCGGTCGATCTTCAAGCCGTTGATAGAAAAACGGCTGAGATACATAAGCGATGAATAGCCGGTACCAAAGTCATCGATGGAGATCTTGCAGCCTAGTCGCTGAATGGCTTTCAGATCATTCTCGACGGCTTCCGAACCATGCATAACGATGTGTTCTGTAATCTCCAGCTCCAAAGCGCTAGCCGGCAGGCGCGTAGAAGAAAGCGCTGCTGCCACCATGTCAGGCACCACCTGCTTGCGGAACTGTGTAGGTGATAGATTGACGGCGACCTTCAGGTCTTCATATCCCGCTTCGTGCCAACGCTTGGCCTCGCGGCACGCTTCCATCAGCACCCATTCACCAATTGGCAGAATAAGTCCGGTTTCCTCAGCTATGCCTAAAAACGCATCGGGAGCAACAAGCCCGGCGCCCGGTCGGTGCCAGCGCAGCAATGCCTCAGCGCCGAAAATGCGGCCCGTACCAATGTCCACCTGCGGCTGATAGTAAAGCTCAAGCTGGTCAGAAAGCAGCGCTTGGCGCAGATCAGTTTCCAGAGCGATGGACTCGCGTGCGTACTGGTCCATGCTGAAAGCGAACAGGCGATAGACGTTGCCGCCCTCTGCCTTGGATTGGTACATAGCCATATCAGCATGGCGGAGCAGTTCATCGCTGCTGGTGCCATCCTGCGGAAAGCGCGTAATGCCGATACTTGCCGAAGTGCGCAGCTCTTGTCCGTCCAGATAGAACGGCTCTTCGATCACTTCCACAATACGCCGCGCCAGAGCGGTAGCGTCATCTGGCCGCTGAAGGTCGGTCTGCATGATGGCGAACTCGTCACCACCAAGGCGAGCGACCATATCCTTGTGCCCGACACAGCTTTGAAGACGCTCGGCAACCATTTCAAGATAGCGATCGCCAGTGCGATGGCCCAACGCATCGTTGATTGATTTAAAGCGGTCAAGATCAAGGAAATGCAGAGCAAACGATCCACCGTTCTTGCGGCGTGATGCGATTTCCTCGTCAATTCGTTGGCTAAGATAGGTGCGGTTTGGAAGGTTCGTCAGCGAGTCATGGTGCGCAATATGAATGAGATGCGCTTCTGCCCGTTTGCGGTCAGTGATGTCGGTTGCTGTCGTTACCACATGGGTAATCGCGCCGTTACTATCCTTGAGCGGATCCTTCGTAACCAGAAAGTGGCTGCGCTTGCCTTCCGGGGCAATTACCTCCACCTCGTATGGAGGCAGTGGCCTGCCATAAAGGAATACTTTGCGATCAAGCCTACGGTTACTATCGTTCGTTAGATTGCCCAGCTCGCCCCGTAGCGGACGCCCGACGATCTCCGAAAGCGGAGTTCCAACAAAGCTAGCCCAAGACGTGTTCGCAAAGGAGCACACGCCGCTGGGATCAACTGCGGTAATCAACGCCGGCACGCTATCGATAACCTGTCCCAGCTGCTCCTTGGTGTCACGCAGAGCCACCAGATGGCGCTGCTCAACGCTGGAGAGCTGGTTTTCCAGATCGCTCGCCCTGTTCTTGGCGGCAAGCTGCTCTTTGCGCAGTGCCAGAAGGTTACGGGCGCGGCTTAGGAATTCGTTATGATCTACAGGACTTTGCAAGAAGTCAGTCGCGCCTGCTTCCAACGCTTTGATGCGAAACACGCGCTCTGTAAAAACGGTAATCACAATAACCGGAACATCGCTACAGCCCGGTGTTGCACGCAACTGACCGGTAAGCTCTGCGCCGTCCATTTCCGGCATGCTGTAGTCTGTAACAACGAGATCAGGTGGTGACTGACGCATATAAGCGAGCGCTTCAGATGCCTTGGAAAAGCACTTAGTCTCCACGCTATCGTCAACAGCAAGCGCTAACCGGTTTAAAATACTCCGGTTAATCGCACGATCATCAACAATAACAATTACGGACATGCAGCAACTCACTTACTAGGCGTTATTACCGAAGCCCTTAGAGTCACAAGGGCTCGCCCCTCCGGTAAAAACACCACTCTCAAAACTAAGTGCTAATTATCGACAAAGGATTAATGAAGATACAAGCAAGCCGTGAAAATTGAGTATTTATCGGAGAGCCAAATAACCTCTGAAATAGACGGAAACTGCGAACTGCTTGGTGAGAAAAACTTGGTTTTTGTTTGTTTTACATCCACCAAGTTCCGGGCCTTCGCATAAGATGTAAATTACTCTGTTATCCGTGCGCCTTCAAAGGAATTACACTTTAGTTCCAGACAATTAGCACAGATTTCGCAGCCCAGATCACCACCTTAGGTTAAATTACGCAGCCCCTTTGGCAGGCTCGATCACCGCTCATCAGTATTTTTTAAGAGAGAATTGCGCCCTTCAGATTGGCTTCAGGTTGGCGGTGCCTATTGCACTTGTTCCAAACAAGAAGGCCCATCAAAATGACTTTTATCTCCCGTAAGACCTCCCTGATTGCTACCGCAGTCGCAACCTCCCTACTCTTCTCTGGCGCTGCTTTTGCAGGCGGCGATCACGACGGTGATGGCGATCGCGACAACCACCGCAAGCGCGGTGAAATCTCCTACACCGGCCCAGTTGAGACAACCAGCATCGCCGACATGATCGCAGGCGCGAGCCTGTTTTCTGATCAAGATGTCGTTGTTGAAGGCAAGATCATCCGTCAGATCGACAAGAACACCTTCGTGTTCAGCGACGGTGTGCAGGAAGTTGAAATGGAAGTGAGCAGAAAAGGCGATTACGTGCTCAACGATACCGCCACAATTCGCGTTTTCGGCGAATACGAGAAGCCGTTGTTCGGTACTGCGCATCTTGATGCAAAACACATCATCGTCGTGCAGTAAGACAAAGCGGCCATTGCCTTGATAGCCCAACTAAGAAGAGGAACGCCTACCCCGGGCATTCCTCTCTTTCTTTTTCTTTTCTCCGACCTTCCCTAACGGCTTTGGCCGTTCGAGCCAGATCCTTTCTTCCTCCCTAATAGATCCTGATGTCCAACCAACTAGCCGCAGTTTACTGCGGCTCTTTTTTTGGCTGCATCTGCCTTTAGCGAGGGAAGTGAAGTTCGAACCTTGCACCGGTTAGATGGAGCGGATCACACACGACAACATCAAGCCGGTTTCGATTGGCCAGTGCATTGACGATAGAAAGACCCAAACCAGCGCCTTCGGAAACGTTGGTGCTATAGAAGCGCTCAAACACTTTACCGCGCTCGCTTTTATCAATACCCGGACCGCTATCTTCAACCGCAATCACTGTTTGCCCGTTCACAAGCTGGCATGAGAGCTGAACCTCTCCGCCGTCGCCTGCGAAGCGAATTGCGTTTTCCAAAATATTGCGAAGGATCATCCAAAGATCGGACTGAGATACGTATGCCGTTGGCACCGTTTCCACATTCTCGGCGGAAAGCTCACACCCGCGCTGCTGCGCAAGTGCATCCATTTCACCTACCAGACCAAAGAGAAGCGGCTTAAGGTCTACATCATTCATTGCAGCGTTCGGCTGCTCAGCCCTTGCCTGAGCAAGCAACTGGTTGCAGATGGCATTTGCCCTGTCTACGCCCGTTAGAATGTGTCCGATCCGCTGCTTAGTCACATCATCAAGGCGGGTTTCGTCAATCGCCTGACATTGCGCCTTCACGACGGTCAAAGGCGTACGCAGTTCATGAGCAGCGTCGTCAATGAAACGACGCTCACGATCCATGAACCGTCTAATTCTAGCGAACAGAGCATTCAGCGCTTTAACGATTGGCAGCAGCTCTTTGACCTGCCCTTGCTCTTCAATGGCTTCCAGCTGATCTGGTTTTCGGCCATTCAAGGCAGAAGAAAGCTGATTAAGAGGCTTCAAGCCTGAGCCAACCAGCCAGACCACGGTGATAAGAGAGAGACTGAAAACCAAAAACAACGGCAAAGCCGCAGATGCTGCCAAGCTGCGAATAACTTCATCGACCTCGTTTTCACGGCTGGCGATAATGAAAGACCGCGCGCCGTCCTCAGCCTTCATATGCAGCACAAGCCACGATCTGTTGGCGACTGTCACTTCACTGCGGCCATAGGGCAGATCATTAGGGAAATGGAGCGTGCTGTGGGACTGGTGGAGCGTATTGCCGTCGCTATCTCGAATGACGACCACATAGTCGTCCTTTCGTTTTAGCTCGTGCTTTTCATCTACATCATCATCGTCAGTCCCGTCCCACTTTGGCCGAGCGATGGTGCTTTGATGAACGTCCGCTGCAACAGTTGCCATGCGAAGCATCTGCTCCTGCATGGTGTCCATGAAGACGAAGTAAGCGAAAATGTAGACGATTAGAGATGCGACCGCCCAAACGACGACCAGCACCGGAATAAGAACCATCAACAAACGCAGGCGAATAGAACGTGCAGCCTCAATGCGGCGCATATACCGTTTCAGCATTCACCTCACTCCTTGTCGATTATGTACCCAACCCCGCGAATGGTTCTGATGAGCTTGGGAAAGAATGCCCGCCGAACCTGAGAAACGTAGACCTCGACTGTATTGCTTTCGGCGCTCTCATCCCAGCCATAAAGCACTTCAGCAAGATCATCTTTGGAAACCACCCTACCCTTACGCTCCAAAAGCACAGAAAGAACCTGAAACGCTAGAGGTGACAGCTCGACCCGTCGCCCCTCATAGGTCGCGGTTTGCGATGCTGGATTTACAGCAATCGGACCATGTTCCAGCATCGGAGTCGCTCTGCCGTTTGCGCGGCGGATCAAGGCGCGGCAACGAGCGAGCAACTCGTCCATATCAAAAGGCTTGGTAAGGTAGTCGTCAGCGCCTAGGTCTAGTCCCTCAATCCGGTTCTCAATGGCTTCACGCGCTGTCAGGATAATGACCGGAACACCGGCGCCTGTTTTGCGCAGCTCCTTAAGCACTGAAAGCCCATCAGCTTTTGGCAGACCCAGATCTAGGATGATGATGTCGAACGCTGTGCTATGGATAGCCTCAATTGCGCTTTCGCCATCACCAACATGATCGACATGATAGCCTGACCGCTCCATGATCACCTTGATAGCATCTGCTACCAGAAACTCGTCTTCAACCAATAGAGCGCGCATGAGACCTTCCTTAAACCTCTCTGTAGAGACAGTTCTTTTCTGCCGGAGTGAGGGCTGTTGTGTGCGCATTCACTATCAATAGACGGCCATCGGTTTCATAGTCTTGATCAGCGCTCTCCACAACGGGCTCGGTCAAAACCGCATAACCACTTACGCCATAGCCGGAGACTTCATGCACCTGCTGGCCTAGCGCGTCGCGGTCAACATCCACATTTGGAGCGATGTCATGCAAGATAGCCGGAATGGCGCGATAGTACTTGATTGCCAGCTCTTCGTCTCTGCTGATTGCGCCGAAGTAGATGGACCTTTCATCGGTTCCCCCCACACGCCACCAGCGCATATGAACTCGCTTGGAAAGAGTCCCCGGAAGTTGGAATGCGCTATCGGCCGGAGCTTCATCCAGATACAGCTCTGAAATTGGCAGGAGGTTTTGACCCAGAAGCTTGAGGTAGGTGAGAAAATCTACCTTATCGCGCGTGTAGGTCAGGTTCTTGTGCCATCCCATCTGCTGCATAATGTGCTCTGGTTTCTTATCGCTTACCAAAAGCACGTTGACCGGTTGCGGCATATGCAGACTGGTTCTTCCCGGTTTTACGACAAGCGGTCCTTTTATCGCTTCACAAAGGCTTTGTGTGCGAACATGGAACGCTTCAGCCGTCATTGAATGGGCATCAGTTCCGAAAAAGTAGATCAGATTGGTTGCAGCGAAAATTGAAGTCGCCGTTAGCGTGCTAACGGCAAACTTTGTCGCCTTGGACCAGCGCGGAACAATTAAAATAGCAGCCACGCTGGCGCCCATTGCTGCAAAGAACAGGATGGCGACCAAGTGCTCCATAGCAAACGCGGAAATACTCTCCCAGTAGGAGCCCACGTGCGATAGGCCGGTAGCCCCAAGCGCGCCGAAGAGGCAGAACTGGCCCACACCCAGCAACACACCTATCGCAGAAGCAGCCATAAACCTCGGAAACGAGAGAGAAAGGGAGCCTGCCATGAACGGAGTAATCCACGCGACTGGCCCAAGCAGCCTTGAGCCTACAACGAAGAACAAAGGATAATTGGCAAGGGCTGTCGCTGCTCTACGCCATGCCTTTCTTGCTTTGGCTTTGCCTAAAAACCGCAGAGCTCCGCGACTTCCCAATTTATAGCCCAGCAGAAAGCTCGCCAGATCAGCCAGCCAAGCAGCGATCATGACAACCGCAATTGGTAGCGGGCTCCCTGTCATCGCAAACAATGCACCTGCTGCTAGAAAGGCAACCTCTCCCATTACGAAGAAACTGACACCAATCAGCGCGTCACCAAATGCAACGGCAGCCAACAGGGCAAGCCCGAGTGGACCGGAAAAAGCGGATGCGAGTTCAGCCATGACACCAAAGCCTATTTATAATGTCCGAACTCGTAACGGATCTCGCCCTGATACAGCTCACCTTTGAAAAAGCGGTGCACGTTTGCTCTCAGGTAGGTCAGTCCCGTTTTCAAAGTGCCATCCTGATTAAGGCGGCGCGGGTCAAAGGAGAACTTAGTACGCAGCAGACCAAACCGCAGGCTTTTTTCGCGCTTAGCCTTGAGTGCGTAGTTGCAATCTTCACAAAGCTGAAGGCGCTCGTCAAAGCCGCCAATCAGGTTATGTGCTTCTGGTGTCGAGAAAATGCAGGCACCAACGGCTGTTGGGTAGAAGCCTGATGTAAGCTGAATACCGAGATTGAAAGCTGAGTACCCAAGGCGATGTTTAAGCGGCAGACCTTCGCCAGACATACAGACGGCTGCTACATCCAGCTCTTTGTTGTAAAGCTCGCAGATGGCATTCCAGAGGAAGTTTGGATGGAGCCTCACATCAGCATCCAGAAAAAGGATGTGCTGTCCTTGCGCATAAGAAGCGCCGGTATTGCGACCCAGACTTACGCCTCGCTTGTCCATTTCTATAATTGAATAGTTTGCAAACTTGCGCTGCCAGTCAGCCGAAACATCAATGGTGCTATCTGTGCTGTTGCTATCGACGTGGATGATCTCGAAGTCTTTCCAAGTCTGGCACTCAAGGTCAGACAGCAAGCGCGGCAACCGCACTTCCTCATTCAGCGTAATGATGACAATCGACAATCTTGGAATATTCATCGGGGGTGCCTCTTCTATGCATTAAGGCTGAGGTAAAATCTCAACCTGAAGACAACCTGAAGGCAGAGAAGTATCTGGCGCGCGCCGGCCCGCGCCGCCTCACCAGACTAAATTCTCCGCCTGAAGAGCTATACCCCTTTAATTTAGCAGTTATCTAACAGAGCACGTAAAGCCAGAAAGTCATCGTAAAGACAGCCACAACTGTTTGGAAAACAAGAATTTCCGCCATCAGCTCAGCATCACCGCCAAGCTGCTTTGCCAGCAGGTAAGCACCGCCACCTGCAGGCGTTGCAAAAGCGATGATAACGGCAGCCGCGGCCACCGGCTCAAGGCCGGTCCAGAGGATAAGTGCATAGGCAAGCAGCGGTGCAAGACAGAGGCGGGGCAAGCTACCAACCAGCAAGGCTGTACTTGGTCTGCGCAGCGCTGCCAGATTAATGGATGCACCCACGCACAGCATGCCAAGTGGCAAAGCAGCTCCTGCAAGCATGGAGATGAATGAATAGGCGCTTGTTGGCAGCGTAAGGCCGGAGAAGTTAAGCGCCAAGCCCAGCAAGGTCGCAATTACATAGGCGTTGGTTGCCAGATCACGAAAGATCTTCTTGAAATTCGGTTTTGTACCAGATGCGTAGATGGAGATTTGCGTTACGCAGATAGCGTTTACCAGCGGCACCTGCAAGGCGATAACGATAGCCAGCAGCGTCACACCTTCTTCCCCGATGAATGAGCCTGCAACACCCATGGAGATGAAGGCGTTCCACCTTACAATGCCTTGAAATACAGAGGTAAAACGTGGTCCTGAAAAGCCGAAGCAGCGACAAAGCGCTGGCTTGAGTAACTGCGTAATGAGGCAAAGGCTCAGAAAAGTGCCAAGGACCACAACGGTCATCGCCCCAACAGGCATTTCGCTGAAATTCGCCGTTCCCAAATTTCTGAAAATGATTGCAGGAAATAAAACCCAGTAGCACAGCGCCTCAAGCCCCGACCAACTCTCTAGCTTGATGATCCCTTTGTTTTTTAAGAACCACCCAAGAACGACGACGAAGATAACCGGCAAAAGTGCATTAAGAGCAACGGTCATGACTTATTTCCTGACAAGGGTAAACGGCGAAAGCCTGCTTTTAAACGCGAAAGAGATGGCTGGTCGAAACCAGCCATCTGCCCAATTCAAACTATTGGTTTTGTTTAGCTAATGATGCCAAATGCCTCCGGCATGAATGTCTTTGGCAGGATCAGGAAGACATCAGGGAAGATGATGCCCAGAGCGATAACTGCCAGCGAAATGCAGATCAGCGGGATAACTGCAAGGAACGCTTTGACCGAAGACACACCGCCAATCTGGGAAGCGATCAGCAAGCTGATGCCATATGGTGGGGTTACCAGACCGATGGTCAGAGCAAGCACAACAACCAGACCAAGGTGAACCTGATCGTAACCAGCAACCTGACCAAGATGCTGAAGGATCGGAAGGAAGATCACAACAGCGGTTACCGGGCTGAGAACGGTACCAACGATGAGCAGGAAGCCAACGATCAGTGCATAGATCATGTACGGATCGGTGGTGATGCCGAGAATGAAGTCTGCAACGTCCTGCGCAATGTTGAGGTACGCAATCAGGAAGCCCATGATACCTGCGGTTGCCACACAGAAGAGCGGCAGGGTGTAGGAGATTACAGAGTCGGAAAGAAGCGCTGGGATTTCACTAACTTTCACGTTCTTGTAGACGCCTACTGCGAGGATAAAGCCTACGACCACTGCAATTGCAGCAGCTTCTGTTGCGGTACAGATACCGCCCATGATGCCGCCCAGAATGATAACCGGCAGGGACAGAGCTGGGGATGCATACCAGATCGACGCTGCGATTTCTTTCATAGGCTTACGCGGGGATGGCTGCATGCCGTACTTGCAAGCGATGTAGTAGGTATAGCCCATCTGACCGAAGCCAACGAGAAGACCTGGAACAACGCCGCCAAGGAACAGTGCACCAACAGAAACGTTACCGAACGCACCATAGAGAACCATGATGATGGATGGCGGAATGATCATTCCGATGGTGGAAGACACAGCGGTCAGAGCAACCGCGAACGGAGCTGGATAGCCGTCTTTCTTCATCGCAGGGATAATGATCGCGCCAACACTGGCGGTATCAGCAGCTGCAGAGCCGGAGATACTTGCGAACATCATGGAGAAGCCAACGTTTACGTGGCCCAGACCGCCTTTGAAGGTACCTACGGTTACGTCTGCCACTTTCAGCAGGCGGTCAGTAATACCGCCGTCGTTCATCAAACGACCAAGGAAGAGGAAGAACGGAACTGCAAGCAGTGCAAAGGAGTTGATGGAGGTGAACATCTGGTTTGCCACTGTCATGTAGGACAGTCCGAGTTCACTGATGGTTATGAAGGACGCAATACCAAGAGCAAAAGCAATAGGAACGCGAAGAGCAATAAGCAGCAGCAAACTGCCAATCAATAGTACGACAGGATGCATGGCTTAAACCTCGTTATCAAAATCGCGTACGTAAGCAATGTCGTAATTGCGATATGCCTGAATGTCTTTCATGACTGCTTCGACCCAGAATGGGATCATGAAGAGAGCCGACAGAGGCAGAGAAACGTAGACGTAACCCCAAGGCACGCTGAGCGCGGTAGAGAAGCTCCACATGCTCATCTTCGTGTAACCCCAACCTGCGTCGATAAAGACGTAGATCATGATGGCAACAACAACGTGTGCGAAGAGTTTCAGGATAAGGCTTGGGAGGGGATAGGTATCTGGAATAGATTCAACGAGATAGTGAACCTGTCTGCGAAGACCTACAGCTGCGCCCAGCATGATGGTCCACATAAAGCACATCAGGGCGACTTCATCGAGCCAGAGGATAGATACGTCGAAGAAGCTGCGGCACATGACCTGCATAAAGATCGTACCGATATATAGAAGAAAGAGTGGCCAGACGATGGTCAGTAGCAGCTTCTCTAAAATGTCATTGATTTTAGTGAGCACGACCTGTTCCTTTATTAGTGATTAGGTCTGACTCGTTGCGCTTAAAAATGCAGGCTTCGAGCCAAACGAGACTGGCATCAAGATCGGGGGCATGTTTGGGAATGCCCCCGACCCTTAAAAGCGCTTGTTATTTTGCGTTGGATTCACGGATCAGAGCGAGGATTTCTGGGTAGCCAGCGTCCTCTGCGATTTCCTCGTGAAGGGATACCAGTTTCGCTGCAAAAGGAGCGGTATCAACGGTCGTTACGGTCACGCCTTTAGAAGGCAGAGTTGCCAGAACTTCCGCGTCAAAGCGTTCGCCTGCTTCAGTGATAACCTTACCGGCGTTGTTTGCTGCTTCGCGAACGATTGCAGCATACTCGTCTGGCAAACGGTTCATGGTTGCGCTACTTCCGGAGATGTGAGTGGTCATGATCTGGTGGTTGGTCAGAGCATGATACTTCGCCACTTCGTAGAACTTGGAAGAGCTGAAGCTGGAGATGGTGCTTTCGAAGGAGTCTACAACGCCGGTCTGGATTGCAGAGTATACTTCGGTGAACGGCATGGAAGTTGGCAGAGCGCCAAGCTCAGACCACATCAGAGCATCTGCTTTTGCGCCAGGAACGCGCATTTTCAGACCCTTGATGTCTTCCACGGAGTTGATAGGACGCCGGTTGTTGGAGAAGGTACGAGTACCGCCACCACCAAGAGCGAGCAGTTCAAAGCCCATGCCGCGATCGGAAATGGTTTCTTTCAGCTGCTTAACAACTGGAGAAGCCGGATCCATAGCGCGTTTGAACTGGTCCATGTTCTCAAACAGGTAAGACAGAGAGAACACGCCGAATTCAGGTGCAACACGAGCAGCGTTGGTGGTACCGCCAACAACGAAGTCTACTGAGCCCATGCGCATCTGGTCGATTGCCGCAGCATCGCTACCCAAAGAACCACCTTCAAAAACGGTGATCTTCACTTCGCCTTTAGTCTTTTCTTCCACTTCCTTAGCCATCTGGAAAGCAGCTTCGGTCCATGGATGCGGGTCGTTGACCACGGTGGAAAGACGCAGTTCATACTTTGCAGCAAATGCTCCCGAAGCTGCAACGGAAAGAACTGTAGTGGCGGCGAGTGTCGCGAGTAGTTTTTTCATGTTTTCCTCCCAAAGAAAACAATAGGTTATGGTTGTCACAAGCTCCCTGCATGTGACTTTGGATGTGATTTAAACTGATAGACAGTGAGCCCGATTACTGAGCTGCTAGGCGTAGACCTGAAATGTTAGCAGCAGACCACTGGTCAACAGCATCACGAACGGTGCGAAGAGTACGGGACGGAACCTGTGAATAGATGGTGCAGCCCGGAGAAAGGATGATGCCGCGGCCGTCAACCTGATCCAAAGCGTCGAAGATTTCGTCTTGAAGCTTAGGCAATGGACGGTTGATAACTCCGGCGTGATCAAAACCACCCATCAAACAACGGTCGGTTTTTGCACGCATTTCAGCAAGAGACGGACATTCAGTGCCGCGATCCCACCAGCTGAGAACTTCGAAGTCGTAGCCAAGAATACGATCCATATCCAAATGGGTCAGGCATGGATGGACGATACGAACCATTCCTTCCATGGCGTCCATGACAGCCTTTTCATAAGGATGATAGAATTCTTTGACGATATCATCGGAAACGCCCGCTGGAGACGCTTCGGTAATTGCAGCATGGGTGGAGTAAAGAACACCATCAACGCCGATGCTCTTGATGTGACGCATATAACGGCAGAGCGTTTCAGTCACGTTTTCAAGCATCAGGTGAGCTTCTTTTGGATTATCAAAAATGATATTCCGCTTTTCACCACCAGCAAGGCGTAGAACCTGCTGGATAGGGTCAAATGACGTATCGATTACCGGCACATCATCGCCGAAGTCAGCGCGCATTACGCGCAGCAAACGGAACTGTTCCTGATACTCCCGTTCGGACAGATCCTTTACCTTGATCTTCAGCATATCCTCTTTGGTTTCCAGCGTTTCAAGACCTTCCGCCAATTTTGGGCGGTAGTCGCTGATAACCTTAGCCAAATCAAGGTCGTATTCCCGAATAAGTCTCGCATGCAAACGTGCAGATTCTGCTCCGTCCAGTGCATCCGTTACAAAATGAAGCCAAAATGTCATCGGCACACGATCAACGGCTTCGCCCTTGACCGCAGCGTGAAAACGCTCCATTTTATTCATGTGATCCTCCAATCTTGTCGTTTGAGATCGCAATTTGGAGGAATTCGACGCCGCTACTCGTCGGATTCCTCTTTCCTCTTTATGACCAATAGCTTGCCAGCACCCTTGTCAAAGGCTGGACTGATTGGCCTATCCAAAATATCTGCTCCTGATAGAACAGCCCGAACGGTCATTTCACGACCTGCCCGGATATGTCTTTCTGTGATTTCCGCAGCTAAAGCCCCATCTCCCGATATAAGAGCTTCGATCAGCTGTGTGTGCTGAATGCGGTATTCCTTTGTGCAACCGTTATCGGTCTTCAATCCCATGTGACGAATGCGCTGACTCTCATCCAACAGGGATGAAATGAAAGAAATCAGCCGGTGGTTTCCACTCGCCATTGCGATTTCCAAGTGAAACCGCGTGTTTAGTTCAAGGTACTTCTCCGGCGCGTCTGGCTCGTTGGAACTACAAGCTTGCTCACAAGCCTCGTTCAACTCCATCAGGCGCTCTGCTTTTACGCGGCCAGCAGCGAGACGCGCAGCTTCCGGCTCCAGCAACAAACGAAGTTCGTAGATGTCGATGACATCTCGGATAGTGATCGGCGCGACGACGTAGCCGCGACGAGGTAAAGATTCCACGAGGCGCTCATGACACAAGCGCAGAAGCGCTGTGCGAATAGGAGCTTTACCAATGCCGTAGGTCTCGACGAGCTTGGACTCGGTAATTTCCTGTCCAGGCTTCAGTTCAAACTTCACGATATCTGCTTTGATCCGGTCATAAGCCGCATCACTAAGAGAAGTGGTTTGGGGAATTTCGTCGCGATCTGCTGTCATCGGTTTCCTGCGTTGACATTTCATCTGATTACGAACGATAGCTCTCTGACATTTCACGGTCAAGCGAAAGGAAACGGGACATCCGGTCACAGTAAAGATACGATACAGGAGAATCCGGAGGCGTTTCTTTTTCCAGCCGAAACCTCTCAGCGAAAGCCCTTAGGGGCGATATACGCCATTCAATCGAACTGGCAGACACCCCGACGTAAATTGAAATATATCTGTAAATCTGTTGTTTTTCATAGGCATAATAGTATCCACAAGCGCCGGCGAAAATTTTCCACACGCAGTGAAATACCAGAAAAGCCGCAGAACTCTGCCATATATCAGAGATAATCTCCCCCAAAATTACGCAGGAGCAATTGTTCCAAAAACACCCCTCCCATTAGTGCTGAACGTTGTGCGACGGGATGACCGCCTTGACGTTGAAATGTTAGAGAAGCATTATTGCGCCGAATTGAAATTTCAGAGGCATCACATTCAGCTGTAAACAAGACGCTGTCACCGCCCGTTTTCGGAGCGTCTTGAATTGTTCGCTGTACATGGCCTCGCAAAAATGGGAGAGAAGCGTGAACAAACATGTTCCATTTGAAGGCGACGTTATGCTGTCACAAGAACAAAAGGGAGCATTAAAGCCCCTAACATCTCAGGAGATGTTGGACGTCCTTAAGTCCGAAATCGCACCTGCCGTTGGCTGTACCGAAGTTGGCGCAGCTGCCTTGATTGCTGCGAAAGCTGCAGAAGCCCTTGGCTGCATGCCTGAGACGATTGATCTTGAAGTATCTATCAGCATTTACAAGAACGGCTTGACCGTTGGCATTCCAGGAACAACCCTCAAGGGCCTGCAGTATTCCTGTGCTCTTGGCGCTTTGATTTGCGACAGCAGCCTTGGCCTCAACGTTTTCGCGAAAGTTGACGAAGAAAATACCGCCGCTGCCATTGAAATGGTGAAGGCAGATAAGATCTCCCTTACCTGTGACGCACAAGCTCCAGGCTCCATCTACCTAAAAGCAACGGCGAAAGCTGCAGATGACGTCGTAACCGTCACTATCTTGGGCCGCCACGACAAGATCGTTGAAGTTTGCAAGAATGGTGAAGTGCTAGAGAGCGCGCAGGCGCAGCAGAATACAGCTACAAGCGCAGCTGCAGATGAAGTTAGCCCGACTGACCGCCTTAAAGCGATGTCTGTACGCGATATTCTTGCTCAGGTTCTTGAACTGGACCTTTCAGAGGCTGATTATCTGTTCGAAGCAGCAGACCGTAACCGCGAAGCTGCCGAGATTGGCCTTGCTGACAAACAGTCCACACTCGGCCCTGCTTTGATGAAAACAGTCGCTGGTGATGAGCAAGCCCGCCGCATCAGCCGCGTTCGTGCAATGACTGGCGCATCTTCTGAAGCACGTATGCGCGGCCTTCCTGTTCAGATTCACTCCATCGCAGGTTCTGGCAACCACGGCATTACCAACTTTGTTGGCGTAGACACCTACGCTCGCGAGCTTGGTGTAAGCGATGATGTTCGTCAGCGCGCTCTTGCTATCACTTCCGTCCTTGCCATCTACGTTAAAGCCCACGCTGGCCGCGTAAGCTCCTACTGCGGCTGTGCTATTGCACCGGGCGCAGGCGTAGCAGCAGCAAGCGTCTACCTTGAAGGCGGCGATATCGAAAAGATGGTTGGCGCTGTTCAGTCCGTCATCGGCACCTTTGCGGGCATGCTCTGCGACGGCGCGAAAGTTTCCTGCGCATACAAAGTGGCCACTGTTGCTGCAACAGCAGTGCAGTTTGCCCAGCTGGCAATGAACGGCGCAAACGTAGAACCGGGTGACGGCATTGTAAGCCAGACTATTGAGCAGACCATTGCGAACCTCGGCACCCTTAACAACCCAGGCATGGTTGAAACGGACAAAACCGTTATCAGCATGCTGCGTAGCCCAGTTTAATTTTCGGAGACAAAAGTTATGCGTAAACCAATCTCCACCACTGCTGCACCCGCTGCTATTGGCCCGTTCTCCCAGGCCATCGTAGCGAACAACTTCCTGTTTATCTCTGGCCAACTCCCAATCGATCCGGCCACAGGTAAATTTGCAAGCGACGAGGCCCGAGGTCAGGCTGTGCAGAGCCTGAAGAACCTTGCCGCGATTGCTGCGGAAGCAGGGGCAGACCTTAAGAACGCTTCTAAAATCGGCATCTTCCTCACCGATATGGCTGACTTTGCTGCTGTGAATGAAGTTTATGCGGAAGCGTTCGCCGAGCCGTTCCCGGCTCGCAGCACGGTTCAGGTCGCCGCGCTGCCTCTGGGAGCGAAAGTTGAAATCGAAGCTATTGTTCCACTTTGATTACAACAATGCTCACACACTAGAATCGATCATCACGTCCTGCGGTGTCGATCCTACGAAAAACCCCGCCAACACGGCGGGGTTTCTTGCTTATTGGGATCACTTATCCTGAGTGAGTCGTTCAAAGTCGACGAACCTGTGAATAAGTAGACTTACCATCAATCATTTTTGGTCAGACAATCCACTCTCTGAACGCCGGATCACTAATTACAGCCTCAAGGGTCTTACGCGGATCTTCACCGCGTAGCTTGAATGGTGCTCTTGCCGGACCACAATCAACACCAAGCATTTCAAGCGTTAGCTTTGTCCCCGGAATGACACCAGTCACGAGTAATGCACTGACGTAATCCTGCGAAATGCGTTGAAGTTGTTGCATTTTCTTCATATCGCTGGCAGCCGCGGCCTCATAAAGCGCGCCATAAAGTGACCCCAGAACGTTGTAGGTGGTGCCAATACCGCCATCCACACCAAGCGCTAGCGCACTGGAAATAATCTCGTCAAAACCGAAGAAATAAGTACTGTTCGGGCGCGCTTTTTGCAGCTGCGCCAGAGCGAACAGGTCTGAGCTTGTGTATTTGATGCCCTTCACATTTGGCAGGTCTAAAAGACGAATCATTTGATCGAGCGGCGTTGGACGTCCTGTCCTTACTGGCACTTCATAAACAATCATCGGCAAATCAGTCGCCGCAGCAAGCACCTCATAATACTCGTAGATTTCTTCTTGTGAGTATGGATAGGCGTGCGGAGGCAAGGCAGAAAGCCCGTGATAGCCAAGTGACTGAGCACGCTTTGCCAGTTCAATTGAGTCGCGAAGAGATGGCAGTCCAACGTGGGCAATTAGTTCAAGGTTCGTGTCTTGTGCAACGCCCTTCACAACCTCTTGTTGAGCACTCAATTCAGCGACTGACATCAAGGCGCCCTCGCCGCTGCTTCCACCAACGTAAAGACCGGTAACGTTTTGACGCATAACGTATTCTAGTATGTTTTCCTGACGCTTAGGATCAAACGCCCCGTTATCCGAGAAGCCGCTAATAAGGGCGACGTGCATACCTGCCAATACCTTGGACATGTTTTCAATTTCCTTCCCAATGTAATCACAGCGAACTGCGACTGCTTTCCCCGATTACTACATGAATTACATCTGGATTGACAAGAAACTTATTTAGTAATACCAAAATGGAAAGAGTGGAAATCAAAGGGGCGATTCATATAAGACTTTGGAGTAGTCACACTCAACTTATGCAAACATCATGGAATTTTGATATGCAGCACATTGCTCAGGTAGAAGGTGCAAAAACATCTGATACCATAGCTAAGTCATTGATTAGCGATATACGTTCGGGAACGATTGCAATCGACTCTCCGTTACCGACAGAACGTGAGTTGTGTGAGCGCTTTGGCGCTTCCAGACCTACGGTTCGCGAAGCTTTGCTGCATGTTCAAATTGAGGGTTATGCCTCGGTTGAAACAGGACGACGCCCCCGCGCAGCACATCCATCCCTCTCTACCGTTCTTGGCTCTGCCGCCCTTAGGTTGCAGGACATTTTGGGCGCTGATGAAAGCATCGCTCACATGGAACAGGTTCGGCAGTTTATTGAGTGCGGCGCAATACGAGAAGCGACACGAAAAGCCAACAACGTACAAATTGCCAAGATAAGGCAGGCTCTAGAAGCCAACTATCAAACCATTGGAACTCCGGAATTCAAGCGCACCGACCTTGAGTTCCACCATAGCTTGATTGCCGTTGTTGGAAATGAAGTGATCCTCGCACTCTACGACAAGTTTGCTGAAGCCATAATGTCGAGTAGGCGCCCTGTAAGTGACCAAAAGAACTACGACCGTTTGGTCTATGAAGAACATAGGGCGATGTACGAGGCAATTCTCGTGGGGGATGCCAACAAGGCTACCGAGGTGATGGAATATCATCTGGAGCGATCTTACCGTGCACGTCTAACCCCACCACCGAAAGTAGACTCTGGGCCTTGAATTGAAGCGACGGGATTATTCGTTCGCTCGGAACTGTTCATTACTTGGGAGGTAGGAATGAAAATTTTAAAAGCACTCGTAGCTGCAACTGCTCTTTGCTCTGTAACCTTTAGCGGCGCAATGGCTGCAAAAGAAATTAGCCTTGGCATGCAGGACAATGAAGCGTCCTACGCATACGCTGGCGCAGTTAAGTTTAAAGAAAAGCTGGAAGAACTCTCCGGCGGCGAAATGACCTTGAAAATCTTCCCAAGCTCCCAGCTGGGTGACTTCAAGTCCATGACCGCACAGATGCAGGCTGGTGATCTTGGCGGCGTTATGACCGGTTATCCGGACATGAGCTACATGATCCCTGAGCTGAAGCTGATCGGCGCACCTTACGTCGTTTCCGACTTTGACCATCTACAGCGCATCATCGCTGGCCCATTCGGCGAGAAGATGGACAAAGAGTTCATGAAGCGCGGCATCAAGCAGCTGGACGTTTGGTACTACGGCACCCGCCACATGACTTCCAACAAGCCGATCAACTCTATTGAAGACATGAAGGGCCTGCGCGTTCGCACTCCTAACGTGCCATTCCTGATCGCGTTTGCTGCAAACACCGGCGCTTCTCCTGCACCAGTCGCGTTTGCGGAAGTTTACCTTGCTCTGCAGACCAATCAGGTTGACGCGCAGGAAAACCCGCTGCCAACCATCGATGCAATGAAGTTCTACGAAGTGCAGAGCCACATTGCCCTGACCGGTCACTTCATTGCTTCTACTGCAGTTAACCTTTCCGCAGAGCTGTGGAACGGTCTTAACGAAGAAGAGCAAGGCTGGGTTAAAGCAGCTGTAACAGCTGGCGGTGACCACGCTGACGGTCTGACCATGGGTGCAGAAAGCGCTTTGATCGAGCAGTTCAAAGAGCGCGGGCTGACAATCACTTCTCCAGATGCTGCACCATTCCGTACAGCAATGCAGCCTTACTACGATGAGCTGGAAGCTGAATTCGGCAAAGGCTCCATCTCTGCTCTGATTGACCAGTAATGCACTGCGGGCTTGCTGGCTCTAACCTCCGATAGGGCTGGCAAGCATTCCGCACCGCATCCCGATGTCCGGCAGCTATGCCGGACATCCCTTTTGCAACAAAGTCACAGGCGCTCTCATGGAAAATTCCGGTAAACGCTACAGCTTCGAAGGCTGTGTTGCGTCCTGCTTGTTCATCATCCTGATTGCTGTAATCGTTCTTCAGATTTCCGGTCGCTTAAGCTCATTCAACCCACCTATCTGGACAGAAGAGCTGGCCCGATGGATCTGGGTCTGGATGGCCTTTATTGGAATTGCCGAGGTTGAACGGACAAACGGTCACCTGCGCATGGAGTTTATTGCCGAACTCCTTGGAGAGAAGGTGAAAGCCGTTCTCTATCTGATTTTCGACGTTATCTATCTCGGCGTCATGATCAAGCTATGCCAAATCGCTTGGAAGACCGTAAACCGTACATGGTGGAACGAGAGTGTGACCCTGCCGCTGACTGATGCAGCAATGTATTGCGGGTTCTTCGTTGCCTCCTTCTTTATAATTTTCCGCGTAGCCATGCGTATTTTCAAAGACGTTAAAGCCCTGCGCCAACCAGCCGTAAAAACCAATGAAGAGGAGGCCGCTGTATGACGCTTCTTACGATCTGTCTTGCATGGCTGGCCATGGTGTTCGTCGGCGTGCCGATTGGCATCGCCATGATCTTTGTGTCCATCGGATACTTTCTCTACACAGGCTCCGGCATCAATTTTGCCGTGCAGCTGATGTCCGATGGCTTGAACAGCTTCCCTATTCTGGCCGTGCCACTCTTCTTGCTGGCCGCCGCTATTTTGAATTCCGCCGGCATCACCAACCATTTGTTTGGTTTTGCCCGTGCTCTGGTAGGCCGCATTTCTGGCGGCCTCGGCCATGTTAACGTTCTGGCATCACTCTTCTTTTCCGGCATGTCCGGCTCTGTTGTGGCAGATGCTGGCGGTCTAGGAAAAATGGAAATCCGCGCCATGCGTGATGCTGGCTATCCGGACAAGTTCTCCGGTTCGGTGACGGCTGCCTCTTCCATGATTGGCCCGCTTGTGCCGCCTAGCATTACGATGGTTCTCTATGGCGTGATCTCCAACACCTCCATCGGCAGTCTGTTTCTTGGCGGTGTTGTGCCGGGTTTCCTATGCGCAGCGACCTTGATGATCATGGTCTATGTGCTGGCGAAAAAGCATAACTACCCGCGAGACCGCGCTTTCACCGCAGGCGAGGTTTTGGATAAGTTCGTCCGCTCGTTCCCTGCCCTGCTTACGCCAGTTGTCATCGTGGGTGGCATCTTCTCCGGTCTGTTTTCACCCACTGAAGCGGCGGCGGTTACCGTTATCTATGCGCTTTTGATCGACATCTTCATTTACCGTGAGATGACCTTCAAGAAGTTCTGGGATGCGGTGTACGAAACAACGACGACATCAGCTTCCATCGCGACGATTATTGCCGGTGTTTCTCTGCTCTCGTTCGTTCTTGCTCGCGAGCAGGCACCTCAGCAGATCACGGCGCTATTCATGGGCTGGATCGACAGTCCCGTGACCTTCCTGATTGCAGTGAACCTGATGATCTTCGTTCTAGGCGCATTCATTGACGTTCTGGCAATCCTGCTGATCATCGTGCCAATTCTGGTTCCGGTTTCTCTGACCTACGGCATTGATCCGCTGCACTTCGGTATCATGGTTGTTCTCAACCTCACCATCTCGACACTGACACCGCCTATGGGCATGGCGCTGTTCGTGGTGGCAAAGGTTGGCGACATTCCATATCACCACTTAGCAAAAGCCATCATTCCTTGGCTCATCCCGCCGTTCGTAGTGCTCATTCTGGTTGGTTTCTTCCCTGTTCTGGCAACCGGCCTGCCATCTCTGCTCCAGTAAGGGACTAAGGATCAAGTAGATGGATATTCTATCCCAATTGAAAGGTGGTCTTGTTGTCTCCTGCCAGCCGGTAGACAACGGGCCCCTCGATAAGCCCGAGATTGTTGCTGCTCTTGCTCAAGCCGCTGTCGCTGGTGGGGCAGCAGGTCTACGTATCGAAGGTGTCGAAAACCTGAAAGCTGTTCGGCCAACCGTTTCCGTGCCGATCATCGGTATCGTGAAGTCGGATCTGGAAGATACTCCGGTGCGCATCACCGTTCTGGCAGACCATGCCAAAGCCTTGGCAGAAGCTGGCGCTGACATTATCGCCTATGACGGAACATCCAGAGAGCGCCCTGATAGCCGCGAGGCTGTAATTGCCGAAATCCGCAAGGCTGGAAAGCTCATTATGGCGGACTGCTCCTCCATGGATGATGCCTATTTCGCCCTTGAGCATAAAGTCGAGATCATCGGCACCACTCTTTCCGGCTACACGGAAGAGACGAAGGACAAGGGACCAGAGCCGGACTTTGCCCTGCTGCGCCAGTTCTCCGAGTTGGGTGCGTTCGTGATGGCCGAAGGACGTTTCAATACGCCAGCACTTGCTGCAGAAGCTATGAGCAATGGCGCAGACAGCGTAACTGTCGGCAGCGCCCTCACCCGCCTAGAGGTGATGGTTGAGTGGTTTGAAAAGGGAGTAAGCGAGGCTTATCAGCGGAGGGGCGATTGATGACACCTTGCAGCCAACTGACAGGCCTTGCCATTGACATCGGCGGCACCAAGATCGCCGCCGCCCAAATAGAAGGCGGGAAGATCATCAAGCGCCTGCAAACCGCCACTCCCAAAGGCTCTGGCTTTACCGAATGGCTTGATTGTTTGCCTGACCTAATTTCACAGTTTCCAGCGGGTACCTCAGTCCCTGTAGGCGTTGCTGTGACCGGCCGCGTTGATGCGGACGGCTGCCTACAAGCGGTCAATAAGCAAACCATGAAGCAGATGCCGAGCGAGCCGCTGGCGAAGCTGATCGAGCAGCGCATTGGCCGCTCAGTTACAATGCTGAATGATGTTCAAGCGGCAGCATTGGGTGAGTATCGTCTCAATCAACAGCGCTACGCCTCGCCCTTCGCTTTCATCAGCATTTCAACCGGTGTTGGCGGCGGTATTGTTGCAGGCGATACCCTGCTAAAAGCGCCAAGCGGCTTACAAGGACACGTCGGGTTCGCCTCCTCTCGTTTTGCCACAAGCACCTGTGGTAGCGGACGTTTTGGCACCGTGGAGAGCATCGCATCCGGCACCGCCATTGGCCGGATAGCGAGCGAGCTACGCGGCGAAAAAACAGAAGCCCCCGCAGTTTTCGCCGCAATGCGATCTGGAGAGGCTTGGGCCACCAACATCGTACGCATCTCAGCTTTGGCAATTGCCGAGGTTTGCTCTGACCTACGCGCCATTGTGGGCGTTGAGAGCGTTGCCTTGGGCGGCAGCGTTGGCCTTGCGGAAGGGTATTTGGACATGGTGCTGGAAGCGAGCGCTGACATTCCAGAGATTTTTCGCCCAGCCATTAAGCCCGCTGTACTTGGGCATGATGCAGGGCTTTGGGGCGCGCTGATTGAAGCGACCAGCCAAAAGCAACTTGCCGATGCCTGAAAACAGGCCTAATTGCGTTTCACATCTATAAAACAACGATAATTTCGAGCGGAGCCACCCATGAACAAGTCACTACGAAGCCTGACAGATCACCATGGATGCGCGAAGGCCCAGCAGGTTTCGCTCGTTTTTGCGCGCACGCTCTATGACGGCAGCGCTGAAGCTCCAATATCTGACCAACTGATCTGGATTGAGGGCGAGAAAATCGTTCGGGTTGAGCCCTCCAATACAGCCTCTGCGATGAAGCTCGGGGCCCACATCGCGCCCATCGTAGCGCCGGGTTTTATTGATATTCAGATCAACGGAGCCCTAGACGTTCAGTTCAATGACATGCCCACAAAGGAAGCTGTAGCGGCCATTGCAGCGGGTGCCCGACAAGGCGGCACAGCCTATTGCATGCCAACATTTATCACCGCAGAAGACAGCGCATACACCGCAGCTATTGAAGCGGCAGATGCTGCTATTCGGGCCGGTGAGAAAGGTGTTTTAGGGCTTCACCTTGAAGGGCCGTTCCTTTCCCCACGTAGACCGGGCATTCACCCTCCCGGCTGCATTCGCACGCTGGAAGAAGATGACCTTGAGCGCCTCTGCGCCCCCTTCTCCGGTAAGCTGCTCATAACGCTCGCACCAGAATGCCAAAAGCCGCAGACCATCAAACGCCTCGTTTCTGAGGGGCGCATTGTCTTTGCTGGCCACTCGCAAGCGACACACAAAGATATGCAAATTGCTATGGAAGAAGGTCTTTCCGGCGCAACACATCTCTTTAACGCCATGTCGCAAATTGAGGGACGGGAACCAGGTGTTGTTGGCACTGTCGTCTCATCAGGCTCGCTCTATGCGGGCATCATTGCAGATGGCTATCATGTCCATCCGCAGAACATCAAAATGACTGCAAAGCTGATGCCTGACCACCTGTGTCTGGTTACAGATGCCATGCAAACGCTGGCTGGCAAGACCACCGAGTTCTTTGTTTTCGGGAACAAGATTTACCTCAATGATGGCCGTTTGACCGATGCTGCAGGCACCTTGGCCGGTGCACACCTTGCCATGGATGAAGCGCTGCGCAAGATGATTGACTTCAGCGGCGTTTCCGTAAGCCGCGCAATCAAGATGGCCTCTACCAATCCAGCTAGCGCTCTTGGCCTTGCCAGCGAACTGGGGCACGTGAAAGAAGGTTACCGCGCTGGCCTCACGCTGCTATCCGATGGCCTAGAAGCCTGCGGAACGGTTGTAGACGGAACCCTATTTTCCTAAAGCACAAATAGAAACGGCACCGCCTTAAGCCAGGTCGGTGCCGATTGCGAACCTTGATCTTGGAAGAGCTTATTCCTCGTGACCCTTCTTGTGGTGCTCACGGGTATGCTCTTTGTGGTCATGCATCTTGTCATGATGGTGCCGATCATCAGAATGGCTACCTCTATCATGATGCTTATGCGGATGCTTATGGCCTTCCGGATTGCCACCATGCTCCTGATGAGGATGCGATTTGTGGCCGGTCTCATAGTCTAGATGATCTTTGTCATGCTTGTGTTCATGGTCGTCATCGTAGCGGCGAGCCATTTTTTCTTTCGTTGTATAAGACGTTTTTTGCTTATTTTCGCTCATTTGAACCGGCTTTCTTGTTTTTTATATCGGCCGACCGAATGTCGATCTCGACCTATACCCTATCAGGGGGAGTTTCATAGGTCGAGAAAAAGAAAAAACTATGACACCAAAGGACATCATTTAGTAAACGCATCAGATACGCACTGTTTTCAAAATATCGTTTACATACTTTCCTTTTGGTAATGCCTAATAAATCAATCAGCGCAAACCCTAGTTTCCATAGGTTCTACGGGTTCCGTAGTCTCTGAGTTCGTCCACAAAGCGTACAAGTTGCGCTGTGACAATGTCGGAAATGCGTTGCCCTTTCTCAGCGCTCGCCGTTTCAACAGCACCTACAACACCTGATCCGCCAGAGATTTCCTTCATGGAACGATAGAGGCTCGCGCTGCCAGCTGACAGCATGTCACCATCTGCCTGCGCGAACATCCGCTCATAGTGCAGCCCATCAGGAACAGGGGCTTCCACCAAGTGAGGTGCGATCAGCTGGATCAACGATGTTTCCAGCTCACAAGCATGTCCGGTGCCGAACGGGCCACTTTCTGAGAGCGCCTTAAGCTCCTCCCTTGCAAGCGACCACCAAGTCGCCAACGCAACTTGCCTGTCAGGATAATCTGCGCCGATCTTTTCGACAGCCACCTGACCAATCGCCTGATTGCCGCCATGGCTATTGAGCAGCACAAAGGTTTGGAAGCCAGCTTGGAATACAGAGGCCGCAATTTCGCTGATGTATTCCAGAAGCGTTGTATGGCTTGCAGTCAAGGTACCCGCAAAATCCATATGATGTCGGGAACAGCAGACCTTAATCTGAGGGAGAACAAGCACTTGCTCTCCCCTTTCAGCATTCAGGCGGCTGATGAAATGTTCGCCGATCAATGCATCCGTCGCTAGCGGCAAATGAGGACCATGCTGCTCGATTGCCGCGATATTCATCACAACTGGAATGCTCTTGTCGAGAGCCGCGATTTTAGGGCTGGTGAGCTCTTCCCACTTCATGAAAAGGCCCTCTCGCCAACTTTAAAGCGCTCAATCGCATCTTCATCCAGCTCAATTCCCAAACCCGGTCCTTCCGGAATAAAGGCATAAGGAGCTTTGATCGTGAGAGGCTCTTTCAGAAGATCATGACTGCGGATCAGCCGCCCGAAGATATCCCCCGGCCAGATACAGCTACGAGCTGCTGCGGACTGGTGAACATACATTGCCTCTAGAATACCGAGGTCTACTTCTGAGCCATGCCAGCAAGAAAGGTTGGCGGTACGGGCAATGGCATCCAGCTCTTTGAAGCGCGCTAGACCACCATTAAAGTTGAACCCGTCGACTGCACGGTGTGTCAAAGCGTTAATCGCATCATACGGGCGCTGGCCTTGATAAACGTATGGAAGGGAAACGTGCAGCGCTATAGAGAGCGATGAGAACTGGCGAAGGTCCGCATATTCCTGCAGCATCCAGCGCGGGATCGGATCTTCAAGGGCGAGGATGTTTCCAACCTCTTCAAGCGCCTTGATAATCGGGCGCGCACTGCTGGAATTTTCCCAGCGCTGGTTAGGGTCCAGAATGACTTTCATACCCGGCGCATGGCTGGCAATTTCACGGCACCAAGCGACCGGATCATCATCAAGATCGCATTTAAACTTAATGCAATCAAAGCCCTGCTCCTGAAAAGCTGCTGCAAGTGGACCAACTTCCTCGACCCTGCGGTGGCTGGACCAAGCGCCGACACGCACGCGGTCCCGAATAGCGCCGCCAAGCAGTTTATGCATCGGCACGCCGAGCAGTTTTGCATAAGCATCCCAGATGGCGCATTCGAAACCGTCATACTCACGGCAGAGCGGAAGCGGCAGATCTTGAAGCGTCAACTCGGAAAGGCGGAGCCCCATGAGACCGTTGACGATGGCTTCAACGCGGGGCCACTCGTGGTCGCGGTAGAACTCGCCAAGGCCGACAACACCGCCCGCAAGCTTCAGGTGCAAGATGAGCTTTGGCAACTCGTCGAACTGGACAGACCATGCAGCTTTGCCGCCAACTGGAAGCATATGCAAAGGCTTATCCAAACCTTCAGAGTTAATTACTCCGGGGTTTGTTGGAACCACTACTTCTGCAAATTCAAATCCGATGATTGTATCGTCGGCTAACGCCATATCTCGTCCTTCCACGCTTCGCCCTATCTGCAGCAGGGCTAGAAAAAGCACCCCGATGTTTAGAACCGAGGTGCCTGTGGCCGATGAATTATGGGAGTGCACATATTCAAAGTTATGAGGTTGGTGCGGGGCGTCTTTTTCGCTTCACTCATCGCCAACCTTTTGAAAAGTAGCTATCTTTTGACAGCCCACATTTCTACTTCCACCTCAAAGCCCGGCAGGAGCTTGGTGCCAACTGCTGCCCGGACAGGCCGTGGATGAGGCATAATTTCGTCGTAGACAGCATTCATGCGCGGCCAAAGCGCAAGGTCCGTCATGTAGATGTTAACCTTGAAGACATCAGCCAGACCGCATCCGGCACTTGCCAGCTGAACGCGGCAGTTCTCCAACGTAGCGCGGGTTTGCTCTTCAATTGTATCGCCAATAACATCGCCGTTTTTCGCAACGGCTACCTGACCAGAGATCACCACCAGACGCTCGGAGGAAACCTCCAGAACAGGGGAATAAGGACCGGCGGTCACGTGCTGGCCTGCTCCTTCAGGGAGAGAAACAGCAGGGCCTTTGCGGTCAATCGCGCCCATCGGATTTGGAAGATAGCCAGTAAAACCGGTGATGCGCCAACGGCCGGAACGCTTGGAAACATAATAGAGCGTTTGCCAGTTGAGCTGATCGCGGCCGCCGTCTTTGCGCAGTATAGTGCCGTCAAATTTCTTGCGGGCAATGGCAGTGTCGCCGGAAATTTCGATGTCGCGCAAAGTGGTTGCGCGGTGAATGCCAGCGGCAAGGTCTTCAGCGTACTCAACTTCTGCTGATGCAGCTGCCTGACGCAGCCATTCTTCCTTGTAGATGTCTAGGGATGAGAACCGTAGTCGCCAAGAATCTGGATTGGCAGAGCCGCCTGCATCAACGCCCATAAATGCTTCTGTATCAAAGTCATTTGCAACAAGAGACCAGTCTTGCGCGATGAATGCTTCAATGTCGCGATCAACGAGCATTGTCCAGATTTCACGTCGATCTTTATCAGCTTCTGAAAACGGATTTTCTGAAAGTGTCATTTCAAATACCTTTAGCCGCCCTGCAAAGAGGTGAGACCGCTACGCGCGTTCGCGCTCGCAAACCCGAGCAGACGCAGCGGCAATCAGAATCAACTCACCTCGTAGTTTCACTATAAACATAAGCGTAGTTTCGCGTATATGTGAAGCGATTTTTGTAGCTTGACTGCTATTACACCTATCAATAATCTATGTGTAACTACTGATTTCGTTCGAGGGCGGCGAACCATGGAACTTAAAGACAGGCGCATAGTGGTCACTGGCGGGGCTGGCGATATCGGCCTTGCCATTGCATCAGCTGCGCACGCGCAGGGTGCGCGCGTGGCCATACTCGACAACCGCGAGGATGCGCTGGATACCGTTCGCCAACACATTGATATTGCTTGCATCCACTGCGATGTAACAGATGCCCGCTCAGTCACTTCTGCTTTTGAGCAGGTGCGCGCGCAGGTCGGCCCGCCCAATGCGCTGATCAATAACGCCGGAGTTGCGACTGCCGAGACGCTGGACAGAACTTCGCTTGACCAGTGGGAGCAGGATATCCAGCTCAACCTCACCGCTGCCTTCACCTGCTTTAAAGCAGCTCTGGCCGATCTAATAGGTGAAACGGATTCACGCTACATCGCCATTTCCAGTGTGAATGGGCTGGGCTCCTTCGGCCACCCTGCATATTCGGCTGCGAAAGCCGCGCTGAACAGCTTTACCCGTAGCATAGCGGTTGAGTATGGTGGTCAGGGCCTTCGCGCCAACACGATCTGCCCGGGAACCGTTCGCACCCGCGCTTGGGATGAGCGGCAGAAGAACAATCCGGAGGTGATGGAAAACGTCTCTCGTTTCTATCCGCTTCGTGATGTCTCTACACCTGAGGATATAGCCGCTGTCGCGATGTTCTTGCTAGGTAGCGGAGCGCGGATGATTACCGGCGCTTCCATTCCCGTTGATGGCGGTTTGACTGCAGGCACACCGGAGATGCCAGAGGCATTCACTCAGGTTCCATTTGTGAGGCGCTGAGCAAATTATGAGTGTGAACAAGAACGTCGATCTCCTAACCGAGCTGAAACACGGAAGCGATTCTGTAAGCCCTGCCGAACGGCGTATTACCGAGCTGATACTGGAGAAGCCGGAGAAGTTTATCGACTTGCCCATGAGCCAGCTCGCTGTCTCTGCCCGTGTTACCGAGGCAACGCTGATCCGGTTCTGTCGCCGTAAGGGGTACGAGGGCCTTCCAGATTTTCGCATTGCGCTTGCACAGTCACTAGCGCTTGCACGCAACTTTCACCGCGAACCAACCGAGCTATCGGATCCTTTATCGGCTCATCTAGAGCACATCACCGCCACGGCTTATCAAGCGCTGGATGCGGTGAAAGCCTCTATCACGCCGAAGAAAATTACCAAGGCTGCCAAGCTCGTTCTCGCTGCTCGCCGCATTGAAGTTGTTGGTATGGGCGGAGCTTCTGCGAACGTTGCTTCGGAGACGGTAAACCGTCTTTTCCGCTTGGGGCTGACGGTCAGTCACAGCTCTGATGGTTATCAGCAGCGAATGATCGCCGCTACTTTAACGCCCGAAGACATTCTGATTGTCTTTTCAGCATCCGGTGAGCTGCCGCTCGTTCTGGATACCGTGCGCGTTGCTCGGGAGGCTGGTGCACGGGTTATCTCCGTTACGCGGTCCAACTCCAAGCTAGAAGAACACTCTGATCTTGCGTTGACGATTGAGGTTAGCGAACCGGAGAACATCCTGACGCCATCACCGATCAGATACTCTCAGCTTTTGTTGCTGGATTACCTTGCCACAGCAGTTGCGCAGGAGATCGGCCCTGATGTGATGCAAAGGCTAAGACGGGTTAAAGAGACGATCAGCAACGTGATCACCGACCGCCGTAATACGCCAATTGGTGACTGACGCTTAAGCACCCAACATTCAGTAGCCCTAGATAAACTCTCCCATTTATTGGACTTAAGAAAGCGGCTTTAGCTTGTCCGCGTTGATAGACAACCTATGGACGAGCCTCTATAGTTTTTCCGGTTACATGGCCTAGACCATACTCAAAACCTGCACTCGCTTCTGCCTTTGGCTACAAGCGACGTCCAAACCGGAAGATTTGAGATCATGGGTGCAAAATCTCCAAGTCCGCTGCTCGTTATCGCGCTTCTTATCAGCGCTGGCATTGCGATCTGGGGGATTGCTGATCCGCAAGGACTGGGAGAGCTGGCCGCCAGTGCAGTGGCTACCCAGTTTGATAGCCGCGGCTGGTTTATTATGCTGGAAGCGAGCGGGCTTTTATTCATAGCCATCTATCTTGCTCTTTCCCGCTATGGAGACGTGCGCCTTGGCCCTGATGGCTGCGAGCCGGAGTTTTCTACGCCTGCTTGGATAGCCATGCTGTTTGCAGCTGGCATGGGCGTTGGGCTTTTATTCTACGGCGCTGCCGAGCCTCTCACCCACTTCGAAGAACTGAGACAGTTTACCGATGACCCGCAAGCAGCGGGCTACGCGCTGTTTGTGACCTATGTAAACTGGGGCTTTCATGCGTGGGCAATCTACGGTGTTGTCGGGTTGATTATCGCCTACTTTGCCTTTCGGCGCGGGCGAACGCTTTTGCTTAGCGCCCCTCTACTTGAGGCTTTGGGCGAAGCACGCTGGACCAAAGCTCTAGCGTGGCTTTTCGATCTTCTATCTATCGTCGCTATTGCGGTGGGCTTGGCCGGTTCTTTGGCCATGGGCGTTTTTCAGGTGCAAACGGGCCTTGCTGGGCTCATCGGCATTACTGACACCGATCTGCTGACCATCCCCGTATTTGCGGCAATGTGTATTGCCTTTGTTATTCCGCTCAGAAAAGAGCTTGGCGACGGTATGGCCAAGCTTTCCAACGCTGCAATGCTTATTGCCGTTGGCTTGATGGTCTATCTGCTTGTGCTTGGCCCAACCTCATACCTTATGAACGGCATTGTTTCAGGTTTTGGGCGTTATCTCTTTGAAGTGCTGCCAGCCGGATTTGCAACGGCAGGCTTTTTTGAGCAGGGCTTGGTGGACTGGTTCCAAGGCTGGACGCTTAACTACATGATCTGGTGGCTGGCATGGTCACCGTTCGTTGGTATTTTCATTGCCCGTATCTCCCGTGGGCGAACCATTCGGGAGTTTCTTGTAGGCGTTATCGTTGCACCGACGCTCTTTTCTATTCTTTGGTTTGGCGTGTTCGGCGGACTAGGCTTCTTTGATGCTCTAAGGCAGGAAGGGGCTCTCTCGGCAGTAAACAGCGCCAATCTTGACGCAACCACCTTCGCATTGCTGGAAAAGTTCCCGCTGGACGGTGTTACCCGCACTGCCACCATAATTGCCGCATTTTTGTTTGTTGTTACCAGCGTTGTCAGCGCCGGATTTACTCTGGCAATGATTGGCACAGGAGGCGATGAAAACCCGACACCGCGCATCAGAACAATCTGGGGCGGAATCTTGGGAGCGCTCGGCCTTGCGATGGTGCTCGTTGGCGATATCTCGCTGGTCCGGTCCATCATCGCACTGTCGGCCATAGCCTTTGTTTTCATTGTGCCAGTGCTGGCGGTTTGCCTCTTTAAGACCCTGAAGCGGGAGGAGCACAAATGAGCGGACAGCTTATAGACACGGCGCTAAACCTTACCGTATTCACTTACATCGGGTTTCTGGTTTGGCTTAGCTTGCGCCCAAACCCTTGAAGGTAGTTGCGGCTACCGCCACATGGCGGCTCTCTAAAGGGCGGCCACATCTTTTCGGGCGAATTCCGCGTTCAGCTGCGCCAGTTGCTTTACCCTCTCCATATCCGGTTTAATCGGGCTTCCTAGCGGGTCAAATAGCTTACTAAAGCTGAAGGCATTCGGCTGCGCACCGTGGTCCAAAAGCATTTCAAAGCGCTGCACGGCCTGCGTCCAGTCAGGGGCATCACCCTCACGAACCCACCACAAAACATACTCGGGTATGTGATCTGCTCGGATGTGCCAGCCCTTCCCCTGCTTAAGCACCTGCCTGTGAAGGCCGTGATAAGTCGCTGCCATTATTGTCTCTACAGACGCCCAGAGAGACAGCGTGGACGGTGCCCAATCATCGCCGTTGTCATTGGTCCAGCACTTGGGAAAGACCTGCTCGCCCCAACTCGATAGCCCGTCGTCACCTCCATAACCGGAACGTGCAATAAAGCCCTCGGAGCCTTCAATCGCTAACATCGTAGCAGGTTCGGCGTCGCGGAACCCTTTAATCTGCTCAGACTCGTAGGGCGCAACGAACTGATTGAAAGTGTAGACGGCTAGCCGAAATCCTTGCATTGAAACCCAATTGGCAAAATTTAAAAACAGTTACACTTAGCCGCCAGTAACGACTCAAAAATCAATGCAGCATGCCCTTAAGGCAGTGCCGAATTCAACGGCCGCGCTAAGTATTTTTAATCATCAATGATGAATTGGCCCTTCCGTTAGACCGCACTTCCCCTAGGGCTGGCTCACTCCACCTGCATAAGTCACAAGCGTTTTCTCGCAGAAATTGAGATTGGGCCGCCATAATGTTATTGGGGAGGTGAATTTGCCAAGGATGAATCCATGTCCCACCAGATCAAAGACCCCTCTTTGGCAACACAGAGGGTGCGTTTGTGGCTTCAGATGCTAAAAGCCGTTCGCAGTGTTGAGAGCAACCTGCGAGAACGACTGCGCAATGAGCATGACATGACCCTGCCGCGTTTTGACGTGATGGCGACCCTTTGCGCGCATCCTGATGGACTGCGGATGACGGAGCTTTCCGAGCAGCTCGTCGTTTCCAATGGCAACGTTACCGGCATCATCGAAAAGCTGGTTGAGGAAGGGCTGGTTGAGCGCCAGAGCATTCAAAATGACCGCCGCGCCCATCTTGTGAAAACCACTGAGAAGGGACGCAAGCTCATGGACCACGTAACAGCCGAACATCGCGGCTGGGTGGACGAGCTGTTTGAAGGCGTTTCAGAGCCAGATGTTGCGCGGGCTATTTCCATTATGCTGGACATCCGCCACCACACCAGCCGCTAGCACCGCCTACAGCATTATACGCTGAGAAATGCGGTCAGGCGGCTTCGGCGGAGGCAAATGATGCGACGGTTGCCAAAGCACCGTCCAGCGCCTCACCGTCAACATCATCAAGCGCCGCAATACGCAGACGCCGCATCCAGTCAGCGGCATCCTCTCTACCTTCCAGCATTTCCAAAGCGCCCATTACACGGGCGAACTTGGAAAGGCCGCGAGCGTGCGTATCTGAATAGCCTTTGATCAAGCGATAGTTAGCAAGCAGTTCGCTTGCCAGAGCCTTGTCACTTGCAGCTACCCGCAGAACGGTCGCGAACCATGCATCTACATGCTTCATCTCGCTTTCGTGGCGCATCAGTTTGCGCCGCCAAGGACGCAAGGAGCTGACGAGGTAAAGCATAGCAAAACCGCCAAGTTTGTCGGTTCGGATGCGGCGTCCCTTATCAAAGTGCTTGGTATAGAATGCCTCAACGCCTTTGCTGCGAGACAGCTTGCGGCCAAGACCTGCTGGCAGTGTCGTTACAAACTCTTCGAAGCGCGGGTGGAAGTATTCCGTCAGCATCAGAACCTGATCGTCCTTGACGGAGACCTCGTCTTTAACGCGGGCAAAACGGGTTGCGCGGGTTTTAAGATCAGCAACGCGGAGAATGTCGTCGTAACAAAGAGCGCGGGCAATGTACTTGGCAGCAGCCTCAGTCATCTTGAACGGTGCGCTATCCATCTTTGCGACCTGCTCTAACCTATCGAGATACTCGCTGCCGTAGGCAACATCCTGATAGTCAACGGTCTTCTTAAGGCCGAGACCTGCCATTTCCTGAACAGGTGCAGGCAGACGCGATAGACGGTCCTGAAGGTCGGTCCATGCCTTCTTCAGTTTTGCAGGAACGGCGAGAACAGGAACCGGAGCGACTGGCGCCACGGGCTGAGGCGGTGTCTCGTTGCCTGCGGCACAGTCGTAGGCGCGCTTGAAAGCACGAAGGGACGCTTCAACACCGCGGCCAGATGCCTTGATGACTTCCTCGTAGCTTTCTTTCGGGAACGGTAGAGAGCCGGAGCCTGCCAGACCGCCAAGAAGAGAAGAGGAAATAACCGAGCCTGCTTCCTTTGCTACCGTCTCCATATCGAAGGCAACAACATGATCTGCGGAAATGCCCATGGCATCCAGAACCGCCTTGCCATCGGCGCGGCCATCGCCCGGAGCAACCTTCTCCATCACCGCAGGGATGCGATGGGTGGAGGCGATCACAGTTGTCCGGCTAGGGGTAACAAAGCCACGCATGATGGCACGGCCCGCTTCCATAAGCTCGGAGGCGATGAGGATGTCGATATCGCCCTCAGAAGGAGACAAAGCAAAGATTGGCTGGCGGCCGGTATCGCGGCACATCTCGATGTAGTAGATCGTCGCGCCAGTTCTCTGAGCCACGCCTGCCACGGAGGTAGACTGCGCACGATAACCGTTTGCCTCGGCAACGGCCGTGATCCAGTTTGTCAGCACACCGCCGCCCTGGCCACCGACGGCCAGCGCTGCCAGCGTGATGATGCTTTCACCATCAGGACCGGGAGAGCGACGAGCAACTAAACGGGAAGGAGCCTGCATATTCATGGTTCAAATCCTTAGGCAAAAGCAATTCGGCGGGCGTCGCGGCGCTTCTGCAGCCAGCTGACAATCCGGTTTATGCGCTTTGCTCTGCTCTTTTCAGCAGTTGTCGGGTTGGAAACGATACGCGCCTCGTAAAAGCTCGGGCATAGGACTGCAGCATCGGCCACCTCACCGCAGTTACCGCAGCCAACGCAGGTCTGGTCGATTGCCGCGACTGGATCATCCCGCAGAGGATCGCCAGTGTCCTTCACCGAGAGTGACGGACAGCCCGACAGACGCATACAAGCGTGATCACCGGTGCAAACATCTTCATCAACGCCCAAGCGTGGACGCTCTACGCGCTTGCCATCCTTGACCGCTTTCGCCATTTGCGGCTTCACGCGGCGCTGCTTGTTCAGCATACATTCTGAGGACGCAACAATGACCTTCGGGCCTTCCTCGGTAGAGGCCAGCGCCTCCTTCAAGGTGTCGCGCATCTTGGTAACATCATAGGTGCGATCAAGCTGACGAACCCACTTCACCCCCATGCCCTGAACAGCCTCGGTGATGGAGTTCTTGGTCTGTTTGGTCTTGTTATCCGCGCGGGAAGACAAAATGTCCTGACCGCCCGTTGCCGCCGAATAGTAGTTATCGACGATTACAATCACGCCATCGTTTTTGTTGAACACCGCGTTACCGATAGAAGAAGCGACGCCGTTGTGCCAGAAGCCGCCATCACCCACGAAGGAGATGGACTTGCGGCCATCTTTACTGGCGTTATGGAATGCGGAGGCCGATGCCGGACCAAGGCCGTAGCCCATAGTCGTCGCGCCAAGATCAAACGGCGGCATGATGGAAAAGAGGTGACAGCCGATATCCGATGCGATGTGGTGCGGGCCAAGCTCTTCTTCGACAAGCTTCGTCGCCGCAAAAATAGGACGTTCAGGACAGCCGGTACAAAAACCGGGCGGGCGCGGAGGCAGAACTTTGCTGAGATCCGGAATTTCCGGTGACGGTTCATTATGCGCCACTTTGGCGGCCGGAAGCATCTCCGGCGCATGGGTCTTGAAGAAAGTGCCCAGACCATCAAGCGTAATCTGGCCGGTGAGCTCACCACCCAGAGGCAACATACCCTTGCCTTCTAGCTTGGTCTTGCAGCCGTTCTTGTAGAGCATGTGACCGATGGTCTGCTCCATAAAGTTCGGCTGCCCTTCTTCGATAACAAAGACCGCGTCCTTACCGTCGCAGAAGTCCAGAATCTGGCTTTCGCAAAGTGGGTAGATCGCGTTCAGACACAGAATGTGAATGTCTGTGTCGCCGTAGATATTCGCCAGCTCAAGACGGTTCAATGCACGGATAACAGTGTTGTAGTTGCCACCCTGAACAATGAGGCCAACTTTGCCCGCTGCGTCACCAAACTCTTCGTTGACGTTGTTGTCCAGAATGAACTTTTCAGCCGCTGGCCAGCGCTTGGTGAGCTTTTCATTCTCATGCAGATAGCTCGCCGGAGGAAGAACAATACGGTTAAGGTCGCGCTTCGGGTTTTCCAGCGCTTCGGTCACGGTCATCGACGGGCGAACGTTGTCAGAAGCAGTGAAGTGGCCATGGACGTGGCAGGATCGAATGCGAACCTGCAACATAACCGGCGTATTGGAGGCTTCCGACAACGCGAAACCATCACCTACGGATTTAACGATGGATGGCAGGTTCGGGCGCGGATCCAGCATCCAGACCTGAGATTTCATAGCGAATGCGTAAGTGCGCTCCTGCATGATAGAGGAGCCTTCACCGTAGTCTTCACCGATAATGATGAGAGAGCCGCCTGTTACACCGCCAGATGCGAGGTTGGACAGCGCGTCAGAGGCAACGTTCGTACCCACCACAGACTTATAGGTGACGGCACCGCGAATTGGATAGTGGACCGAGGCCGCGAGCATTGCTGTAGCGGTTGCCTCAGAGGCCGATGCCTCGAAATGCACACCCAACTCACCCAGAATATCCTGAGCATCAGCAAGCACATCCATAAGGTGCGAAATTGGCGAGCCTTGATAGCCGCCGACATACCCGACGCCGTTTTCAAGCAATGCCTTGGTTATTGCCAGAATGCCTTCACCCGAAAAGGTTTCCCCTGCCCCAAGCTTCAGCTTTTCAACTTCTCCGGCAAAAGAGCGCTCAGCCATCTGCGTTTCCTTTTAGTTCAAAGCTCGTGCTGACGAATGTTGTAGAGGATGCTTTTGAGGAAGCCGTTGAACTGGTCCCGCTCTTCAGGCGTCAGGCTTGCCAACATGATGTCTTCCATCCGCTCCATCTTTGGCCAAGTGGAGCGTCGCAGGTCGCGGCCGTTCTCAGTCAGGTGAATGACCCTGATGCGGCTATCGTTCGGGTCAGTTTCACGGCGCACACAGCGGCGCTCTTCCAACACATCAAGCGTGCGCGACAAGGTAGACTGGTTAATCACCGTCAGCACAGATAGCTCGTTGATTGTGCAGGGGCCGCGCTCGTCCAAAACGGCCAAGGTGCGCATTTGCGGCACGGAAATGCCAATGGTGCGCAGAGCATCCTCCACGCCCTTGTTGTAACGCGCGGCGATGCGGTTCATGAGATAGGGAGTAAACTCCTCCAGCCCGAATTCACTCATGGGAGTTTCCTTGCTGAACACTGATCGTAGTGGCTCATCCTTGGCGGCGCTGTTCAACCAGCGACACCGGACAAACTCGTTTACGGCCAGCGCTGAACAACCGTAATGGGTTGCAGCGCCGGACCTGTCTTTTTGAAAGCGACTTAGGAAGCAGGAACCAATGCCAATGCGCGAACCGGAGAACCGGTGCCGCGAACGATCTTCAGCGGATTGGCAATAAAAATCGCACCTTTTGGCGGCAGCTTGTCGAGGTTGGTGAGCGAAGCCAAGCCATAACGGTTGTTCTTGTGCAGCAGGTTATGCGCAGGGAACGGAAGATCGAAAGTTGCCGCCATACCCGCATCGGTTCCAATGCACTGAGTACCAAAGCCAAGCACGTTCTTTTCCATGAGGTACTCGACGCAATCGGCCGTTACCCCAGGTGTATGAGGGCCTGTTGCGTCCGTATTTAGAAACTTGTCCTCATCCGTGTTGTACTGGTCCCAGTCGGTGCGCATGAGCACCCACTCACCCTCACCAATCTCACCATACTCGGCTTCCCAAGCCTTCACGCCGTCAGCAGTGAGAAGGAAGTCGTTGTTTTCGGCAGCTTCACGGGAACAGTCGATGACGTTAGCCGGAGCAACAAACGCTTGCGGATCAATGGTATCCGTTGTGCCATCCGGATAATCCTTACCGGTGATCCAGTGCTGAGGCGCATCAAAGTGAGTGCCGGAATGCTCGCCGAGCTTCAGCCAGTTCCACGCCCACCAAGGACCTGTCTCGTTGTAGCGGGCAATCTCGTGGATCTCGATCTTTGGCGTATCAACGGCCAGCTCAGGCGGCAGCTTCAACAGCGGCGTATTCGGCCCAAGGGGCGCGGCGCAATCAACAACTCGAACCGAGCCATCCAAGAGTGCAACTGCTAAATCAGAAAGGGTCTTTTGTGCGGTCATTACTGTTCCTCCCACCGGTGTAAATCGTCCCCCAAACAGTGATATATATGCAAACGCATATTTTTGATTTACGTCAAGTATAAAATACTGGAAACGGAATTTTTAAAGGGAATTTACGTAGAAGGTTAGCGAGACGCGCGATCGCTTAATGTGATTTTATATCTATATTGCAATAGCTTATTTAACTTCTCGCCCCGATCCTACAGAATGAGATTTTCTAGGCATCGCCTAATTTATTTTATATCTAAAACAAAACTCCGAGCTGACCGCAGGCTGCAACTCTCACCAGTTCCAAGGCAAAAGGAACCATCAAATCAATAAGTTATGACTGGGAAGTTTTGAGCACTCTATTATCAAGAATCGTGAGTGTAATTGAGCAAGCACGAATAGCAGGCTCCCTTGCGGTGAGAGCCTGCTCTAAATGCAATAGCAATGTAAGCTGAGGGTCTTACTTTGGCAGAACCGCCGTTGCCTCAATCTCGATTTTGGCATCATCTTCGATCAAAGCGACGACCTGCACCACAGCCATAGCGGGGAAGTGGCGGCCAATGATCCGGCGATAGATCGCGCCGAAATCCTTCAGGCTGGAGAGATACTCCTGCTTATCGGTTATGTACCACGTTAGCCGCACGAGGTGCTCCGGCCCAGCGCCTGCCTCGGCAAGAACCGCCACGATGTTTTCCAGCACCTGCTCGAACTGGCCAACCATGTCTTTGTGTACGAACTGCTGCTGCTCATTCCAGCCAACAAGACCGCCGGTATAAATGGTTTTGCCTTCAGCAACGACGCCGTTTGCGTACCCCTTTGCAGGAGCCCAGCCTTCAGGATTTAAAAAGGTATGAGGTGAAGTCATAAAAAACCGTTCTTTTTCATATAATTATTGCAGCCTAGATGGCTCCGTAAAAATCGCTTACCGCTAACAGGTGCGTTAAATTTCTCCGCCTGCGACAGAGATGGCCTGACCTGTCACCATGTCCGAGCCTTCCGCACACAGCCACAGTACAGCGGCTGCAACATCCTCCGGCGGGACAAGCTTGCCCATGGGGTTTGTCGCAGTTAGCGCCGCAAGTGCGTCTTGCTCGGAGCGACCTGTTGTCTTGACGATGTTGTCTATGGTGCGAGCGGTCATTTCCGTATCCAGAAAGCCGGGACAAATCGCGTTTACGGTGATGTCCTTGGCAGCATACTCCTGCGCGACGGAACGAACGAGGCCCAGCGCGCCATGCTTTGCGGCTGCATATGGGGCGACATAAGCGTAACCCTTTTGCGCGGCGGTGGAGGCTATGACGATCATACGCCCTTTGCGCCCCTTCATAGCCTTTAGCCCCTCACGCATTGTGAGGAAGGTGCCAGTTAGGTTGACGGAGAGCATTCGCTGGAATGCATCCAGCGAGGTTTTGGCAAATGGAGCGCTTTCCGATGCACCAGCATTAGCAACGACGATATCAAGAGGTCCGGCAGCCTCGAACATAGATGAAACTTGCGCTTCATCTGTGATGTCACATTGAACCGCAGAAATTGCGTCATGGGTTGCTGCGACAGCCTCAAGCTTATCAAGGCTGCGCCCGCAGATGATAACAGAGGCTCCGGCCTGCGCCAGAGAACGGGCGATCACCGCGCCAACGCCCGTGCCTCCGCCCGTTACAAGTGCCTTTTTACCCGACAGGCTCATGCCATCTCCCTAGCTCGTGCGGCCAGTACGTTCGCCTGCCTACGACCACCATCGTAAGGGGCTGGCCACTCCTGCTCTTCATCGCCAAGCTCAACAGCCGCGTGAAGGGTCCAGTATGGATCAGCCAGATGTGGGCGGGCAAGCAGGACCAAGTCAGCGCGGCCAGCCATTAGGATGGAGTTGACGTGGTCGGCCTCGTAGATGTTACCCGCGACGAGCGTAGGCACATCGAGATCGTTACGCACTCTGTCAGAGAACGGCACCTGGAACATACGTCCGTAGACAGGCTGCTCCTCTTTCGAGGTCTGGCCGGATGACACGTTGATAGCGTCCGCGCCTGCTTCCTTCAAAAGCCTTGCAACTTCCACTGCCTCTTCTGGCTCCAGTCCAGCATCTCCCATCCAGTCATGGGCGGAGATACGAACAGTCATCGGCTTGTCTGCAGGCCACGCTTCACGCATGGCGTGGAAGACCTCCAGCGGATAGCGCATGCGGTTTTCCAGTGATCCGCCATATTCATCATCGCGGATGTTGGTTACCGGAGAGATGAAGGATGCAAGCAGATAACCGTGCGCGGCGTGCATCTCGATCATATCAAAACCGGCTTTGTCAGCTGCCTTGACGGAGGCGACAAACTGGTCGCGTACGAGATCCATGTCCGCTCGGTCCATCGCCTTCGGAGTCTGGTTACCCTCCTGCAAAGGCAAGGCTGACGCTGACATTAACGGCCAGTTGCCCTTTGTTAGCGGCTGGTCGATACCTTCCCACCCAAGGCGAGTAGAGCCCTTGCGGCCTGCATGCCCGATCTGCGCACAAATCTTGGCATCGGTTTCTTGATGAACGAAGGCAGTCAAGCGCGCCCACGCGTCGGTCTGCTCATCGGTATAGAAGCCCGGACAACCCGGTGTGATGCGCCCTTCCGGGCTTACGCAGACCATCTCTGTAAAGACGAGGCCCGCGCCGCCCTTTGCCCGTTCACCGTAGTGGATGAGGTGCCAGTCGTTCGGCATGCCATCTTTTGCTTTGTACTGCGCCATAGGCGAGACAACTATGCGGTTTTTCAAGCTCATACCGCGCATCTGGTATGGGGCGAACATTGGACGGCGAGTGCTTTGGTTACCAGCCTTAGACTGGAACCAAGCTTCGGCGGATGCCAGCCATTCAGGATCGCGCTCACGCAGGTTTTCATGACTGATACGCTGCGAACGGGTGAGCAGGGAATAGTTGAACTGCATCATGTCGAGGCCAAGGTAACGCTCAACCTCTTCAAACCACTGGGTGGAGTTACGCGCCGCAGATGTTACGCGTAGAACCTGCAGCTTTCTTTCGTCCTGATAATCGCGCAATGCCTGAGGCAAGGTCTTATCCATGTGCAGCTGATCGGCGAGAGCAATCGCGCTTTCCATACCCAGTTTACTGCCAGAACCGATAGAGAAGTGCGCCGTTGCAGAAGCATCGCCCAGAAGCACAACATTATCGAAGTACCAGTTCTCACAGGTCACACGTGGGAAGCGGATCCAAGCGGAGCCACGAACGTGGTTGGAGTTGGAAAGGAGAGAAAGACCACCGAGGTGCTTTTCAAAGAGCTTTTCGCAAAGAGCTACACTCTCTTGCTGGCTCATATTCGCAAAGCCGAAAGCCTCATAGACCTCTGGTCCGCACTCAACAATGAACGTTGCTGTTTCATCGTCAAACTGATAGGCGTGCGCCCAAATCCAGCCGTGCTCGGTTTCTTCAAAGATGAAGGTAAACGCGTCATCAAACTTCTGCTTGGTACCAAGCCAGACGAAGTGATTTTTGCGCATATCGATTTCTGGCTTGAAGTGGTCTTCGTAGAGACTGCGCGTCTTGGAGTTTAGACCATCAGAGGCGACCAACAGATCGTGGTCTCCTTTGAGCTGGGCAATACGGGCATCGTCCATCTCGGTCTCGAATACCAGTTTGACGCCAAGCTGTTTTGCCCGCTCCTGCAGCAACACCAGCAGGCGCATACGGCCAATGCCGCAGAAACCATGGCCGCTGGAGGTCTCTACCTCATCACCGCGAATGGTTTTTACGTCATCCCAATAAGCGAAGTGATCCCTAATCATCTTCTCGCTGACAGGGTCATTGCCTTCAAAGTTGCTCATTGTCTCATCAGAGAGAACAACACCCCAGCCGAACGTGTCATTGAAGCGGTTACGCTCGTACACGGTGATGTCATGATCGGAGTTTCGCAACTTCATGGAAATGGCGAAATACAAACCAGAAGGTCCTCCGCCCAGAACCGCAATTTTCATCTCAAGCCCCCCAACAGCGAGATTTACTTTATACTTAAAATATATTTCCGAAAGGCTATGTCAAGTAGTCGATAGAAGCGAACTTTTCAGCCATTGAAAAATCAATCGCACACGCACGACACTTAAAACATGAAATACCTAGCTGTAGGTACGTTGTTCCAAAGGCGTTTGATCAAGCAAATCATCAAGAAATGTCAAAAAAGCCTGTTCCGCTGCTGTCGTTTCCGCCTCAGGATTTTGAACCACGTAAATATTCACCATTGGCAGATCGTCGTAGGGCGGCAAGCGCCACAACAACCCCAACTTCACATCCCTTTCCGCCACATGCAGGGGAAGTGCGCCTATTCCCAGATTCGCAACAATCATCCTGCGCACTTCCAACAGGTTCGGAGAAGTGCCTTTGAGGTTCTGCTCCAGCCCTGCCGCTTTGCGCATAGCGGTTACCTTGTGCAGCGCGCCTGTTTCATTGTCGGTATGAAAGGAAACGGAGTTTTCATTAGCCAACTCGGAAAGCTGGATATCATCTCTGCCGAATAGCTGATGCTTGGGTCCGCAAAAGAGGCCGAAAAACTGCCTGCACAGAACACGGTACTTCAGCTTTGGCAGTTCCTCATAGGCTAGGCAAATGCCGAGCAGCGCCTTTTTATCCAGAACCGTCTGGCTGGTTTCCTCACTATCGGCCACTACCACAGAGTAGCTGACATCTGGATAGGCCTGATTGAACTCCTCCAAAATGCGATCCCATACGGGGGCTACCACATGGCTCGTCATGGCGAGGGAAATATGGCCCGCAACCTTCTGCGAGGTCTCTCCGACAATCTCCGGCAGATTGGAAACCCGATCAAACATCCCCCTGCACTGCTCATAGAGTGCAAGTCCTGCATCAGTAACCCGAAAGTAGTTCGGCTTTCGATCAATCAACTTTTGTTGGAATTGATCCTCCAAGCGCTTGAGAGCATTAGAAAGCGTAGGTTGTTTAAGGCCGAGGTAATTTGCAGCACTGGTAATTCCCTTCTTCTCTACAATGAAAACGAATGTACGAAGAAGGTTCCAATCCAAATCTCTTGGGAAGCGATCCTTTTGGTTCAACATTAGAGGTATCATTTCCTAAATCTATGAACGTCATAGAGAATATTTATTTGCATTATTATCAGCCTCATGCAAGTGGTATGTACGCACATGTGCTTACGCCAGAAAAATTGCAGCGAAAGCACTGCCCAAATTGACGGAGCACGGGGGGACTATGATTAAGCTCACTATTAAATCTATTGTTGCAGCGGTTACTATGCTTGCAGCAGGCGCGAGTGTTTCAACACCAACTCTGGCTGATGAACTGGACACCATTAAAGAAAAGGGTTCCATCACCATCGCCATGTCCGGTGCTTACCCTCCGTTCAACTTCGTTGATGAAGAAAACAAGGTTGTTGGCTTTGACCCTGCCATTGGCGCTGAAATCGCAAAACGCATGGGCGTTGAAGTTAAAATTGTGACCACTGCATGGGACGGCATCATCGCCGGTCTTCTGGCCAACAAATACGATGCAATTGTCGGCTCCATGTCGATCACTGAAAAGCGCGAGAAGGTTGTCGACTTTGTTGGCCCTTACTACCGCATGAACCGCGCAGTGTTCGTTCGTCAAGGTTCTGACCTTTCCGGTCTCGGCTCTTTGAGTGGCAAAAAAGTTGGCGCGACTCTGGGTGAAACCCACGAGAAGTGGGCGCGCTCTCAGGACGGCTGGAAGCTGAAGACCTACAAAGGCCTGCCAGAGCTTATTCTTGAGCTTGAAAACGGCCGTATCGATGCATTCGTAACCGATGACATTCCAGTACTGGTTGCTATCCGTGAAAACGGCGCGAAAATCGCAAAGATGGACGCTCCTGATCTCACCGGCACCGCTGATCAGGCTGGCATCGCAATCCGCAAAGGTAACCCGAAGCTGGCAGCAGCTATGCAGGAAGCGCTGGACGCAATGCAGGCAGACGGCACCTACACAGCAATTGCTGAAAAGTGGGTTGGCGCGGACATCCGCTAATCTGACACTATTTCCAGTACAGGGCACCGGCTCTGTACTGGCCCTTCACTTCTACCAATCTCCTGAAACAGACCGGGTCTATTATGGACATTGAGCTGATGCAGCGCGTTGCCCCTTTCTTTTTAGAGGCGGCGTGGGTGACCCTTGAACTTGCTGTACTTTCTACCCTTTTGGGGCTGACACTTGGGGCTATAGCAGCCTCTGCCAAGCTTTACGGAAACGTCGTTTTCCGCAGTATTGCGACGGTTTATGTCAGCGTTATCCGCGGCACACCCTGCTTGATCCAGCTGTTCATTCTTTATTTCGGTGGCCCGCAGATCGGCATCAACCTTGATCCGTTTTCCGCAGGTGTCATTGGCCTAGGCATCAACATCGGCGCCTATATGACCGAGACTATTCGCGGAGCAATCATCGCCGTTGATAGCGGCCAGATGGAAGCAGCCCGCACGCTCGGCCTCTCCAAATTTCAGGCAGTACGCAAAGTCATTCTTCCTCAGGCGGCCCGCCTGATGGTTCGCCCGCTTGGCGTCAACATCAATGCGCAGATCAAAGCAACGGCTCTGGTTTCGGCGATCTCTGTTGTTGACCTGACCTATACAGCGCAGCGCTACATCGGCTCGACCTACAAGCCCTTCGAAATGTTCATTCTGGCAGGCGTTCTCTACATGGTCATCATCACCCTAACGGGGATGATCGTTAGCTGGCTGAACAAGCGCGTCGCCATTCAGTAGTGCCCAACTCTAGCGAAGGAAAATAGATATGGGATTGGATCTTACCGTCGTCCCGCCCTTTGCAGGGCTTATTCTACAGGGCGCACTGTGGACCATTGCAATCACGGCTTCTGCGGGCGTTCTCAGCTTCTTCGGCGGCATCGGTTTTGCGATCTGTGCGCTCTATGCACCGGCTATCATCCGCTATCCGATCAAAGCGTTCGCTTGGCTGTTCATGACAACGCCGTTGCTGCTGCAGCTGTTTTTGATCTACTTCGGCCTCGTTCAGATCGGCATTGATATTCCCGCGTTTTTCGCAGGCATGATCGGTCTGGGTCTGCACTTTGCGGTCTATAATTCCGACATCATCCAGACCGGCATTCTAGCCATCGACAAAGGCCAGCACGAAGCAGGCAGAACCCTTGGTCTGTCACGCGGTCAGACCTTGCGCAAGATCGTTATTCCGCAAGCGGTGCGCGACGTTGTCCCGCCAATCGGCAACAACATGATCGCCCTGCTGAAAGACTCTGCCCTCGTTTCGGTTATCGGCGTTGTGGAGCTGGTTCACGCCTCGCAATTGGCCATCTCGGAAACCTTCCGCCCGTTCGAATTCTATCTCGCTGCCGCAGCTTGTTACTACGTCGTCAACCTGCTGCTGGAGTTCACTTTGCATCGCATCGAGCGACGCATTGCGCTGACGCGCTAACAAAACAAGTTTCTTCTTTGTGGGAGCCCGTCATGACAGACGCAAAACCTTTCGTAGAAATTAGGCAAGCCCGTAAGTGCTATGGCGACCTAGAGGTGCTTAAGAACATCAGCCTCAAGGTCAACAAGGGGCAGATCATTGCCATTATCGGCCCTTCCGGTTCCGGCAAAAGCACCCTTTTGCGGGCGATCAACGACCTTGATCCACTGACAGACGGTGAAGTGTGGCTTGAAGACACGCAGGTGAACAAGAAGCTGCCGCACAAGCAGTACGAAAACCACATCAACAAGGTGCGCCAGAACATCGGCATGGTGTTCCAGCATTTCAACCTGTTTCCGCATCTGTCGGTTCGCGAGAACATTACCCTTGCTCCAAAGATGTTGAAGGGCATTTCCGATGCCGAGGCAGACCGTCTGGCAGAAGAGCAGCTTGAGCATGTGGGCTTGAGTGACCGCATCGACTATTACCCATCCCAGCTTTCTGGCGGACAGAAGCAGCGCGTTGCTATTGCCCGCGCTTTGGCGATGCAGCCAAAGGTGATGCTGTTTGACGAGGCAACCTCCGCTCTAGACCCCGAGTTGGTGGAGGAGGTGAACCTTGTGATGAAGCGCTTGGCAGAAGAGCATATGACGATGATTATCGTCACCCACGAGATGGCCTTTGCCGAGAGTGTTGCTGACCGCATTCTGTTTATGGATGGCGGTGTGGTGGTTGAAGAAGGCCCACCAGAGCAGCTGTTCCGCGCCCCTAAGCATGAACGCACCAAAGAGTTTTTGGCCAAGCACCTTCGTGCAAACGCCCTAGCGCCTGCCTGACACCAATCGCGTTTTAGAGTACTGCCCATGTCCAACTTGTTTTATATGTCCAAGGCCAGCCGCCCTATGCTGGACCACTCAAAAGGGATCTACCTTTATGCCGAGGACGGCAAAAGGTATCTGGATGCATCCTCCGGCGCCATGGTGTCTAACATCGGTCACTCGAACCCGCGTGTGATCGACGCCATGAAGCAGCAGATGGACAAGGCAACCTTTGGCTATCGCCTGCACTTCCAAACGGAGCCTGCGGAGAAGCTGGCAACCAAGACCGCTGGTTTTATGCCAGAGGGCATGGACAAGGTGTTCTTTGTTTCAGGCGGCTCGGAAGCTGTTGAGAGTGCCATCAAGCTTGCCCGTCAGTACGCTGTTGTGAAGGGTGAGGAAAGCCGCTGGAAAGTGATTAGCCGCTTTCCGTCCTACCATGGCTGTACACTCGGTGCGCTGGCGCTGACGGGTTACGAACCGATCGCCGGAAATTTCAAGCCGATGATGCAGGAGATGCCAAAGATACCGGCACCAACCTGTTATCTGGACAAAGACAACCTCAGCGACGAACAGCGCGGGCACAAATACGCGCAGTATCTGCGTGAAGAAATCATCAAGCAGGGCCCGGAAACCGTCCTTGCCTTCATTATGGAGCCGGTAGGCGGGGCTGCAACGGGTGCGTTGGTCGCTCCTGACAGCTACTATCAGGCGATCCGCGATATCTGCGACGAGTTCAATATCCTGCTGATCTACGACGAGGTGATGACCGGCGTAGGCAGAACCGGCAAGTTTCTTGCCGCAGAGCATTGGGGCATCAAGCCGGATATCATAGCAATGTCCAAGGGCTTTGGCTCCGGCTATGCGCCGCTTGGGGCGATGGTGGCAAGCAACACGATTGTTGATGCTGTTCTGGAAGCTGGCGGTTTCCCGCACGGCTTCACCTATGCCGGTAACCCGCTCGCGTGTTCCGCTGGTCTTGCTGTGCTTGAGGAAATTGAGCGCGAAGGCCTCATTGATAATGCCGCCCGCATGGGCGAGGTGCTTATGGGTGAGTTGCTTGCCCTGCAAGAGTTATTTCCGTTCATTGGCGATGTGCGAGGCAAAGGCTTGCTGACAGCTTTTGAACTTGTAAGCGACCAAAGCACTATGGCTCCGCTTCCAAAAGAGCTGAACGCCTTTGAAGAGCTGGTGGAGATGGCATACGCCCGCGGCCTTATCATCTACTCCCGCCGGACACGGGGCGGCAAAGAGGGTGATCACTTCCTGATCTGTCCGCCGCTGATCATCACCGAAGAGCAAATTCACGAGTTGATCGGCCTGCTGCGAGAAAGCCTCTATGAATTTGCCAACAAGTTCTCCCTACCCGTTCTGGAACAGGTTTAGGAAACGCGCGATGCTGCTTGATAAGAAAACCACCATCGAGGAGGCCATTGGCCGGATCAAAGATGGTGACAGCGTTATGCTTGGTGGCTTTGGTGTTCCCGGTACGCCGTTCTGCCTTATTCAGGAACTCGTGCGCCAAGGTCAAAAAGACCTGACCGTCATCAAGAACGATGCCAACGAAAAGGGGATGGGCGTCGACTGGCTGCTGGAAAACGGTCAGGTACGCAAGCTGATAACCAGTCACATTGGCCTCAATGCCCGCGCCGTAGAGCTAAAGAACAACGGCAGCGTTGAAATCGAGTTTGTAGCGCAAGGCATTTTGGCGGAGCGCGTTCGCGCAGCCGGTGCTGGGCTTATGGGGTTTGTAAGCGACATTGGCATCGACACAGAGTTTGCCGATGGCAAGCAGCAGGTGGAGCTGAACGGCAAGGTTGGTTTGCTGGAACCTGCCATTAATGCGGACTTTGCTCTGGTTCACGCCCAGTCTGCCGACAGCTTCGGGAACCTGCGTTTTTCCGGCACAGCGATGAACTTCAACCCGCTGATGGCTATGGCTGCAGACACCGTGATTGTGGAAACGGAAAGCTATGTCGCGCTTGGCGATATCCAGCCGGAAGACATTCATTGTCCTGGCCCGTTCACAGACGCAATCGTCGAACTATCAGATTTGCCGGAGGTGTACGGTGTCGTTCAACGCTAGAGACAGAATGATTGCCCGCGCGGCTCGCGACATCCAACCGGGCATGACCGTCAACCTTGGCATTGGCCTGCCAACCAAGGTGGTCAACTTCATTCCCAAAGACTTTCCTGTTTGTTTTCATTCAGAAAACGGCATTTCGGGTGTTGGGCCGGTACTTAGCAATGATGATGCTGACCGCAATTTGATTGATGCAGGCGGGGCTTATGTTTCTCCCCTTCCTGGAACGGCATATTTTGACAGTGCAACGTCATTTGCCATGGTTCGCTCCGGCAGGTTGAGCCTTACCCTGCTTGGAGCCTTTCAAGTAGCGGCCAACGGTGATCTCGCGAACTGGAAGATACCCGGCGTGTTTGCTCCCGGTATTGGCGGTGCTGTCGAGCTTGCCCAGAAAGCACGCAAAGTAGCGGTGCTGACGACCCATTGCGATAAGAAGGGCCGCTCTAAAATTGTCGAGACGTGCAGCCTTCCGCTAACGGCCAAGTCCTGTGTTGACCGCATCTACACCGATATGGCGGTGATTGATGTAAGCGACAACGGCCTCGTTCTGCGCGAAGTTGCTGAAGGGCTTACCGTCTCCGACGTTGTTGCTGCCACTGACGCAAAGCTGAATGTTCCTGCAGGTACCTGCCCGACTTTCTAGATGGAGCCACTGATGGATAACGATATCCAATCCAAAATCCTTTCAGCCGTCGAAAAGCGCTTTGACGAGCAGACCGATTTTTTGTGCGAACTGACCAGCCACCCTTCCACACGCGGCAACGAGCAGAGCGCACAGGATCTTATGGCCCGCGCCATGGCGGAGCGCGGCTACGAGGTGGATCGCTGGCAGGTGGATGTTAAAGATATTGAGCATCTACCGGGCTTCTCTCCAGTCATCGGCAACTATGATGATGCGGTAAATGTTGTCGGCACCCATTCATCAAGCTCCCGCAAAGGGCGTTCGCTTATTCTCAACGGCCACATCGATGTAGTGCCGGAAGGCCCATTGGAGATGTGGGAACGTCCACCTTATGAGCCTTGGAAAGACGGCGACTGGCTTTATGGCCGCGGCGCTGGTGATATGAAGGCGGGGCTTGTTGCAAACCTTTATGCGCTGGATGCTATTCGCGATGCTGGGTTTGCACCGGCAGCCGATGTTTTCGTGCAATCTGTCGTAGAAGAAGAGTGCACCGGAAATGGTGCCCTTGCCTGCTTACAGCGAGGCTACCGCGCTGATGCTGCCCTGATACCGGAGCCGTTTGCCGAAACTCTAACTATCGCCCAGATTGGCGTCATCTGGTTTCAGGTGCACTTAAAGGGCTTACCCGTCCATGTGCTTGAAGCAGGGTCTGGCTCCAATGCTATTGAAGCATCTATTCCGCTTATTGCGGCCCTGCACGAGCTTGAAGCACGATGGAACCGTCCTGAAAAGAAGCACGCTTGCTACTGCGGTATTGATCACCCGATCAACCTGAACATTGGCAAGATACAAGGCGGTGACTGGACCTCCTCCGTTCCTGCTTGGTGCTGTTTTGATGTGCGCATCGCCATTTATCCCGGACAGGATATCAATGAGGCGAAGGCCGAGATCGAGGCTGTTTTGAATGAGGCTGCCAACAAGCACCCGTTCTTGAAGAAAAACCGGCCGGAAATCACCTATCACGGCTTTTTAGCAGAAGGCTATGCCCTCGCTGAGCACCAAGGGGAAGCCGCAGGCGCTGCCATTGCAACGCTGGAAGACGTGCACAAGCAGGTGACGGGCACGGACCTGGAAAAGATTGCGGTGACAGCAACAACAGATGCCCGCTTCTTTGGCCTCTACATGGATACGCCAGCGCTCGTCTATGGGCCTAAGGCCGAGGCCATTCACGGTTTTAACGAGCGCGTTGATCTACAGTCCGTTCGCCGCAACACGCAAACCATTGCTATGTTCATTGCCCAATGGTGTGGGCTTGAAAAACTATAGAGCTTGAAAGGGTCGCTATGCGCAGAGCCGTTATTGCATCCACCGCACGCACACCTATTGGCAAAGCCTATCGCGGCGCGTTCAACAACCTTGAGGCTCCAAGCCTTGCTGCTCCTGCCATTCGCGCTGCTATTCAGCGCGCTGGCATTGATGCTGGTGAAATTGAAGACTTCACCTTCGGCAGTGCTCTTACGCAAGGCTCGCAAGGGGTGAACCTTGCCCGTCATGCCGCTATTGCGGCAGGGCTTCCTGTTTCCGTCGCTGCCAGCACTATCGATAGGCAATGCGCCTCCGGCCTTTCTGCCATCGCGATTGCTGCCCAGCAGGTTTGCGGCGAAGGCGTTGATGTTGCCCTTGCTGGCGGTATGGACAGCATCTCGCTGGTTCAGAACGACAAGTGGAACGCCTATCGCTACAAAGACCCTTCTGTAAAAGAACACTACAGCGACTACTACTTGTCTATGATCCAGACAGCAGAAGTCGTTGCGGATCGTTACGGTGTGAGCCGTGAGGACCAAGACGCCTACGCACTGCTGAGCCAGCTTCGCGCTGCCGATGCGCAGTTTTCAGGGCGTTTGGAAGAGGAGATTGTGCCTGTCTCCGCAAGCAAGCTGGTAACCGATAAAGCCAGCGGTACGACCAGCGCTCAAGATATTACGATTTCCGCCGACGAATGCCTGCGCCCGTCTACTACAGCCGAAGGCCTGCAGAGCTTAAAGCCGGTTTTGGGTGAAGACCAAACCGTGACCGCCGGCAATGCCAGCCAGCTCTCAGACGGTGCATCTGTTAGTGTCGTTATGGAAGAAAAGGTTGCTGAACAACGCGGTATCCAGCCTTTGGGTGTTTACCACGGCATGGCAGTAGTAGGCTGCGCGCCAGAAGAAATGGGCATCGGGCCAGTTCTCGCCATTCCCAAGCTGCTCGCCCGCCACGGTCTCTCAACCGCCGACATCGGCCTATGGGAGATTAATGAGGCCTTTGCTGCGCAGTTGCTCTACTGCCAGAGGCAACTTGATATCCCGCTGGAGAAGTTGAACGTCAACGGCGGAGCGATTGCTATGGGGCACCCTTATGGCATGAGCGGTGCACGCATGGCTGGTCACGCTTTGTTGGAAGCTCGCAGGCGCGGTGAGCGCTATGTGGTGGTTTCCATGTGTATTGGCGGCGGGCAAGGCGCAGCGGCGCTCTTTGAGGCGTTTTAAGAGCCTTCTATAAGCATAGTGCTCGCTCTTCTAAAAAAGGGCGAGCATGCAATTACATTGCTATGAACGCGACCGCCATTCTTCTGGCATCCAAGACGAAGTTCCACTCTCTGGCATTTTCGCCAGATTGGCGTTTCACAAACCGATAAGGCGTTGAGCGCCATTCGTGGATCTTGTTGGTTTGATTGTCGAGGATGAGATCACCCTTATCGGTGCGCACAGTTAGCACCGCGTGGCCGCCGCCGCTCCGTTCTCTCACTACGGTTATGAGCAGTGCACTTGGCGGCCAGCCCAGCTCTATGAGCCTTCTTTGCTTTTCCAGCACGTACTCTTCGCAGTCTCCCGCGCCTGATGTGGCATAAGTCCAATGCTCAGAGACCGCAAACAGCTTCTTGTCATCGCGAGGCTTGATCGTCGAATTGAAGTAGATGTTTATGGCATTCAGCTCTTTGAGGAGTTGGTCTGTCAGCACCACTTTTGAAGGGATTGCAGCACGTGCATCGCAGGCTTCTGAATTATGATGACAGAAAGAAGCGTGCCCTTTAGGTGCCGCAGCATTGCCGCGCACATGCATCTCCCCCGTTCCACCAGCATGGGAACCAAGTGAAAACAAAGAGATACCAATTGCAAGCGAGAGAGTTAGGAGCTTCTTCAACATCAAAATGCTCAGCTGCCGTTCTTATTTTTGCGATGTTTTATACAAAAAAGCAAAAACATCAAAACAAAATATAACAGTACTCCAACATGCCGCAGACTCCACTATTAAACAACGTTAATAAGCAGGTGAACTGCTGGTGTTTTCATGATCAATTTCAATAAAATACTGAAAACTATTAGTCCAGCACCCCAAACCTCTCGAGACTATTTCTAAGTCAGTTCGTTGCAGCGGTTTTCAGGTATTGATCAATAGCTCTGGTGGCCAGCGCTTGAATGGTGAGAGATGGAGACTCCCCGCCCCCTGTCGAGGGGAAGACGCTTGCATCAACGATCAAGAGGTTCGAATGGTCATGACTTACGCAATTGCGGTCCACCACCGACTGACGCGGATCATCTCCCATTGCACAGGTGCCAAACACGTGGGTGGATGCGAAGCGGTCATATGTCGTTAGAAACTCGGAAAGCTCTGTCACGCCAGCCGCAGCAAGCAGTCGTTTACTGTGAAAAGCTATTGCGCGAAGACGCTGAATACCATCGCCTTGAAGCACTGAATTAATCCGCGCTACAGGGAGACCGTTTCCATCTTTCTCTTCTGGGTCCAGATCCACATAACTGGCCGCATTTGGCAGAACCTCACCAATTGCTCCAACTGATAGCGCTGCACCGAACTTTTCGCGTAACGCCTCCTTTAGGGGATGCCCGAAGCCTGAAAGCAGCCTGCTGACATAGGCAATAGGCCCAAGCAGTCCAATTTCCTGCGTTGCGTGGCTCAAACGAAATCCACCTACGATGCCTTCAACAGCATCAGGGGCGTTGAAGTCCCAGCAGATCATATCCGCAGGCAAGCCTCGGTGTGTACCAATGGATTTCGGCAGGAAACCTGTCGCCGAAACATATAGCGTTTCCATGAAGTTACGCCCCACAAGCCTAGATGTATTTGCGATATTGGCGCTAAGCAACAATCTGGGGGTGTTAACCGCTCCCGCTGCCAATACAAAAAGCGGCGCAGAAGCCGTTTGGGCTACACCGTTTTGTACAAAGCGAAGACTTGAGATCGCGCCGGTTCCATCCAACGAGAAACCGGTAACGCTTGCGCCAGTTTCTATTGTTAGCCTGCCGGTTGCTTTTGCCTTACGCAAAAAGGTGACGTCAGCTGATCCCTTATCTTCTAAGGGGCAGCCTTTGGAGCACTGTCCGCAATAATTGCAGGAAGGCCTATCTTCATAAGGTTTGCTGAGCGCACTACGCGGATTGATGTGCCAGTTTAGCCCCAAACGCTGTGCTGCGCCTTCCAGCGCGAGCGCTCCCGGGCTTGGCGGGTGTGGCGGCAATGGATATGGTGAAGACCGCCAGCGCTCAGCAGCTTGCGAGGTCTCCCCAGCGACACCAAGAACGCTTTCGCAAAGACCATAGTAAGGCTCAAGATCTTCGTATGAGATGGGCCAGTCCAACCCTACGCCGTGATGACTTTTGAGCTTCATAGATCGGGGGTTAAGGCGGTGAGCCTCCCCGACAAACGCGAGGGTCGAACCTCCTAGACCTTGAACGTGATGGTAACCAACACCGTCACTCGACCTCGCCCCATCGGCAGCGAGCCTGCCTTGGACTGCATTCCAAGAAAAGAGGTCTTTATGATCTTGAGAGATAGTTCCAAGGTCGCCAAATGTGACCTTGGCAGTTGAGCCCTGTTTATGCGGGAAGCCGCCCCTCTCCCAATCATCTGCGGTGTGGTGATAGTCTTCACCGGCTATGAAACGGGGGCCAGCCTCCAGCAGAAGAACCTGCCTGCCGCTTTGGCATAGTCGCCACGCTGCAGCTGCCCCGCCTGCACCTGCCCCAACAACGATTGCGTCAAAACCTGAGCTCATGTCCACGGAGGCATTGCCCCTTGCGGCTGCGGTGCGCGGTATAGATCCAGCTCCGTGCGCGCTTCCGCTTCAGCGTAGTAATAGACCATCGCAAAGCTTCTCATAAGCTCATAGTAGCGGCGCGGAATTTCATTGAAATCAGATTGAGCCATCCAGCTTACGACCGTAACCCTGTCAGCCTCTGAGAGTTCGTGAAACGGGCTCGGAGCAACCTGATCAAGCCACTGGGTACCCAGCAGAATAAGCCGTTGCAAAAGGTCACTTTCCTTCGAAAAACTCAAAAGCTTAGCGGGAATTTCTAAGCTGCTAGCAGCAGGACTTTGATCATCAGAGGGTATCAAAGTATCGAGAAAGGCACTGAAGGAGGCGTTGCTAAGAGAGTCCGTGCTTTCTTCAGATAGAGCGAGCGACACTGCAAATGGAGAGGCTACAAACGCCGCCGCCAACTGCAACAGCTGACGGCGTG
>NZ_SMMA01000019.1 GCF_009711345.1 Pseudovibrio flavus | reverse complement strand
GGGGGTGGGGTGCAGCCCGCAACCGATCGGGAAGACTGGCCTGAGCAGGCCAATGAGAGTTCGGCTGCAACCAGTGGAACCCTTCGCGAGTATGAACGCGGCGCCCCTTCGAACAAAGCAAACACCGTCACAACGAAATCTCCATCTTAGCGGCGAGCGCGGCTCGATGATTAAAGTGGCATGGCGATACAGGTACGCATGTTTGGTTGGGTAGTTCTTACGATATCCATAAGAGAGGTTCGGCAATGCTTCCCGACCAGCGCGTGCCGACGTATCTTCGCCATTGTGTTTGTTTTTTCTCCGCTTCTGCTTGATCGCTGTAACCGTGTTGTGTCCCTTACGGGCAAAGGTTTGGCCCTTGCTGTTCGCCTTTTGCCACTTGCGCGGAAAGTAGAGGAGGCGTTTTTAGCCCCTTTATCAGAGCCGGAGCGGGTAGAATTCAGAAGTTTATTGGCGAAACTCGGCTCTGGCTCTACGTGATTTCCGAGGAATGCGCCTCTCCAGGCAGATGTTGGGAAAAGAAATCTGGAATCGGGTGTTTATTTTGAGCTGGTGCTAGCTTTTCCCCGCCCCCCCCTGTTGAAATTTGTGTTTTGTTAATAGTTTGGATTTTTGGCGGTTTTCTGCGGTTTTTGATGGTTTGGGTTGGTTTGTTGGTTTGTCGTTGGGTTAGGTTTTGGATGCGTATA
>NZ_SMMA01000012.1 GCF_009711345.1 Pseudovibrio flavus | reverse complement strand
TTATCAATGAACACGAAGACTAAATCTTCAGCTTCGGGACACTAAACTGACTCGCCACCTTGTCACATTGACTTGGCTCAAGCCTGATTTAATTTCCTGAACTCCAGAGCGCATCATGCCGTCGCCGGCAGCGCCGTCGCTCTCGATGAAGCGGGTTATAGGCATCTCGCCCCGACCCGTCAATGCCTAAAACTCGAAAAATCCGAATTTTCGCAGTTCGCACTGAGGAAAACTGCCAGAGCCTGTGCGCAAAGCATCAATCACAAACACAAA
>NZ_SMMA01000009.1 GCF_009711345.1 Pseudovibrio flavus | reverse complement strand
CTTTGCGTTTTTGACCAGAGCGGCGGCGCGTTCTTGTACTTCTTCCGGCTTGTCGCCCGGTTTGAAGAGGGAAGAACCAATGCCTGCGCCTGCTGCACCAACTGCCATAAAGTCAGCAATGTTGTGCGCGCCAACACCGCCAACTGGAATAATCTTGGTGCCTTTCGGGAATACAGCCAGCCATGCTTTAACAACTGGCGGCGGGCACATTTCAGCAGGGAAGATTTTCAGGCCGTGCGCACCAGCGTCCAGCGCGGTGAAGCCT
>NZ_SMMA01000032.1 GCF_009711345.1 Pseudovibrio flavus | reverse complement strand
GCTTTTAGTTTGTAAGTGTGAGTATTGCTAATGAGAGTGATCAAGTGTCTTAAGGGCATTCGGTGGATGCCTTGGCGATAAGAGGCGATGAAGGACGTGATACGCTGCGATAAGCATCGGGGAGCTGCGAATAAGCTTTGATCCGGTGATTTCCGAATGGGGCAACCCACTCCGCAAGGAGTACCCGCAAGGGGGGCAAACCCGGGGAACTGAAACATCTAAGTACCCGGAGGAAAGGACATCAACAGAGACTCCGCTAGTAGTGGCGAGCGAACGCGGACCAGGCCAGTGGCTAGAAGTTAAGAACCGGAACAAGCTGGGAAGCTTGACCTTAGTGGGTGATAGTCCCGTACGGGTAGAAAGACTTTTAGTCCTCGAGTAGGGCGGGACACGTGAAATCCTGTCTGAACATGGGGGGACCACCCTCCAAGCCTAAGTACTCCTTATCGACCGATAGTGAACCAGTACCGTGAGGGAAAGGTGAAAAGTACCCCGACGAGGGGAGTGAAACAGTACCTGAAACCGGATGCCTACAAACAGTTGGAGCCCGCAAGGGTGACAGCGTACCTTTTGTATAATGGGTCAGCGACTTAATTTAACGAGCAAGGCTTAAGCCGATAGGTGTAGGCGCAGCGAAAGCGAGTCTGAATAGGGCGTTTTAGTTCGTTGGATTAGACCCGAAACCGAGTGATCTAGCCATGACCAGGTTGAAGGTGCGGTAACACGCACTGGAGGACCGAACCCACGCCTGTTGAAAAATCGGGGATGAGTTGTGGCTAGGGGTGAAAGGCCAATCAAACTCGGAAATAGCTGGTTCTCCGCGAAATCTATTTAGGTAGAGCGTCCTGTGAATACTCCTGGGGGTAGAGCACTGGATGGGCTATGGGGGCTCACCGCCTTACTGATCCTAACCAAACTCCGAATACCAGGAAGTACTGCAGGGCAGACACACAGTGGGTGCTAACGTCCATTGTGGAGAGGGAAACAACCCTGACCGCCAGTTAAGGTCCCTAAGTTATGGCTAAGTGGGAAAGGATGTAGAGATCCCAAAACAACCAGGATGTTGGCTTAGAAGCAGCCATCATTTAAAGAAAGCGTAACAGCTCACTGGTCTAAATAAGGGTCTCCGCGCCGAAAATGTACCGGGGCTCAAGCCATACACCGAAACTGCGGGTGCGTCTTTGACGCGCGGTAGCGGAGCGTTCTGTAAGCTGACGAAGGGATACCTGTGAGGGGTCCTGGAGGTATCAGAAGTGCGAATGCTGACATGAGTAACGATAAAGAGGGTGAGAGACCCTCTCGCCGAAAGTCCAAGGGTTCCTGCGCAACGCTAATCGGCGCAGGGTTAGCCGGCCCCTAAGGCGAGGCCGAAAGGCGTAGTCGATGGGAACGGGGTTAATATTCCCCGGCCAGGTGGTAGTGACGGATGCTGTGTATCGTATCTCCTTATTGGATTGGAGATGCGGTGAAGGCGTCCCTGGAAATAGCTCCACCATTAAGACCGTACCCTAAACCGACACAGGTGGACAGGTAGAGTATACCAAGGCGCTTGAGAGAACTATGCTGAAGGAACTCGGCAAATTGCTCCCGTAAGTTCGCGAGAAGGGAGCCCGGTATGAAGGCAACTTTGTATCGGGGGCACAGAATAGGGGGTTGCGACTGTTTATCAAAAACACAGGGCTCTGCGAAGCCGTAAGGCGACGTATAGGGTCTGACGCCTGCCCGGTGCTGGAAGGTTAAGAGGAGGTGTGCAAGCTCCGAATTGAAGCCCCAGTAAACGGCGGCCGTAACTATAACGGTCCTAAGGTAGCGAAATTCCTTGTCGGGTAAGTTCCGACCTGCACGAATGGCGTAACGACTTCCCCGCTGTCTCCAGCATAGACTCAGTGAAATTGAATTCCCCGTGAAGATGCGGGGTTCCTGCGGTCAGACGGAAAGACCCCGTGCACCTTTACTACAGCTTCACACTGGTATTCGTGATGACATGTGTAGGATAGGTGGTAGACGTTGAAGCAAGGGCGCCAGCACTTGTGGAGTCATCCTTGAAATACCACCCTTGTCCTCATGGATATCTAACCGCGGTACTACAATATCCGGGACCGTGTGTGGCGGGTAGTTTGACTGGGGCGGTCGCCTCCCAAATGGTAACGGAGGCGCGCGAAGGTAGGCTCAGACCGGTCGGAAATCGGTCGTCGAGTGCAATGGCATAAGCCTGCCTGACTGCGAGACTGACAAGTCGAGCAGAGACGAAAGTCGGTCATAGTGATCCGGTGGTCCCTCGTGGAAGGGCCATCGCTCAACGGATAAAAGGTACGCCGGGGATAACAGGCTGATGATGCCCAAGAGTCCATATCGACGGCATTGTTTGGCACCTCGATGTCGGCTCATCGCATCCTGGGGCTGGAGCAGGTCCCAAGGGTTTGGCTGTTCGCCAATTAAAGCGGTACGTGAGCTGGGTTCAGAACGTCGCGAGACAGTTCGGTCCCTATCTGCCGTGGGTGTAGGAAATTTGAGAGGATCTGTCCCTAGTACGAGAGGACCGGGATGGACGAACCTCTGGTGGACCTGTTGTGGCGCCAGCCGCATTGCAGGGTAGCTATGTTCGGAATGGATAACCGCTGAAGGCATCTAAGCGGGAAACCAACCTCAAAACCAGATCTCCCTTGAGAGCCGTGGAAGACCACCACGTCGATAGGAGGCATGTGGAAGCGCGGTAACGTGCGAAGCTGAGCCTTACTAATAGCTCGATCGACTTGATCACTCCCATTAAGCTATACTCACAATAGCCTAATAGACTTAAATCATACAAAAAATGACCAATTCCAGCTGTGTTAATCCTGCCCGGTGGCTATGGCGGGGCGCCCCAACCCGATCCCATCCCGAACTCGGCCGTTAAACGCCCCTGCGCCAATGGTACTTCGTCTTAAGACGCGGGAGAGTAGGTCGCCGCCGGGCATGATGAACACAG
>NZ_SMMA01000015.1 GCF_009711345.1 Pseudovibrio flavus | reverse complement strand
CTGGATACCGGAGCAAGTCCGGTATGACAGGAAGAGAACACTTTGGGCTTGTTGAGTAAAGGGTCGCAGCCCAATGAGGTGCCCAGACTGGATACCGGATCAGGTCCGGAAGGGCTGAAGGTGAGAGTGGCTAGGCCCCCGAGTGAATGCATTCGCTCAGCGCAGTGTTCAAAAAAAACAACAGAGCGAACACTCCTTACTCGAAATCAGCATCTCCACTAAACTCAGGACAACCAATGCTCGCAGCCTGGATACCGGAGCAAGTCCGGCATGGTAGAAGGTGGGCAATCGGCTGCCGAGCGTAGGGTCGCCGCAGTTTCCCTTGCATGCTAGAAACCTCAGAAAAATTAATCGCCCCTAAACAGACCTTGTAATCCCGCCATCAACGCGAAGGTTCTGACCCGTTATATAACCG
>NZ_SMMA01000034.1 GCF_009711345.1 Pseudovibrio flavus | reverse complement strand
CCGTATAGTTAGTCTTTTGCCTGAGCAGCAGTTTGACGTAGCAGGAATGCTGGTACGTGGGCACTGTTTCTAAAGGTGATACCGTCGTTACCCGGTGCCTTTTTACGGCTACCGCGATCTGTATTGCGAGTGGTCATGGCAGAGGAACCCAGCTCGGTTTCAAAAGCATCAGCTGCAACTTCAGGCTGCGGCGCTTCAGCAAGATCAGCGCTAGCATTCTTTTTACCGTTGCGGCTGCGGGTATTCTTGGTACCACGAGCATTGCGCTTGCGGTTTTTCTTTTCTTCCAAAGCGGCTTCAAAATCGACCGCTTCACCAAGCCATTCCAGCTCTTTGCCAATAAGTTCCTGAATAGCTGTCAAAGCTTTCTGGTCATTAGCAGTTACAATAGAAACTGCGGAGCCTTCACGACCTGCGCGGCCCGTACGGCCAATGCGGTGAACATAGTCTTCGGCATGGATCGGAAGATCAAAGTTGAAAACATGGCTTACGGTTGGAATATCCAGACCACGCGCAGCAACATCACTCGCAACAAGGATCTTGATGTTGTTGTTCTTGAAGTTCTCGAGCATGGTCATGCGGGAGCGCTGGTCCATGTCGCCGTGAAGGGCGCCTACGGAAAAGCCATGGCGATCCAGAGAACGGAAGAGGGTGGCCACATCGCGTTTGCGGTTACAGAACACAATCGCGTTGGTGAGGTTTTCCGCTTCGTTAATGAGATTGCGAAGCACAGCTCGCTTCTCGTAATCCTCAGTGTCGGCCCCAATGATCTTCTGATCAACTGTTTCAGCGGTTGAAGATGCTTTCGCTACTTCCACACGGGCAGGGTTTTGCAGGAACGCATCAGCGAGCTTCTGAATTTCCGGCGGCATAGTTGCCGAGAAGAACAGGGTCTGACGGGTGAACGGGATCAATTTACAAATACGCTCGATGTCAGGGATGAAACCCATATCCAACATACGGTCTGCTTCGTCGATCACGAGAATATCGACACCCTGCAAAAGCAGCTTACCACGTTCGAAATGATCAAGCAGACGACCAGGCGTAGCGATGAGAACATCGGCGCCGCGCTCTAGTTTACGGTCCTGATCAGCAAAAGAAACGCCGCCAATAAGCAGAGCAACATTGAGCTTCTGGTTAGCACCGTAACGCTGGAAATTTTCTTCAACCTGCGCAGCAAGCTCACGTGTCGGCTCAAGAATGAGCGTACGAGGCATACGGGCGCGCGCACGGCCCTTTTCCAGCATAGTGATCATTGGAAGGGTGAAAGAGGCAGTTTTGCCCGTGCCTGTTTGGGCAATACCAAGAACGTCTCTACGCTCAAGAACATGTGGGATGGCCCCAGCCTGAATGGCCGTTGGCTCAGTATAACCGGATGCTTCTACAGCGGCGAGAACCTTCTCGCTCAAACCAAGATTGGAAAATGACATACTATCGCGATCTTTGCGGTGACGTTCGGGACATGGCTGCTAGGCGGCAACACTGCCCTCACAGAATATGAACGGCACACTACATCTCATGGCCCTATTGTCAATAATCTAGGCTTTCTTAAAGACCCGAGATTGGTTGATTTTCTTGAGTTTGCGGGGAAAACCGACATATTTCAGCACAATTCTATCCTAATTGATAAGAAAGCATGCTCGGCCTTCAAGATGTGTTCAAGCAAGCTGCATGTGCGCGCTTGCCAACAGCTTGAAATCACGCCTGTATCTCTGCCGAATTAACCCACCGAAATTCCTAGTGAAATCTAGAGTATCGGACTGGAGCGGGCCTACAGGTTCTGAGTGTGTCTCATCCAAATCACCTAGGGTAATGCCTCGTTCTTTTGAAAGAAGCATCCGTAAGCGTGCCCAGCTCTCCCGTGGGTTAATCATAGAAATAAAAGAGGTGGGAACCAACTCTCCTTTGTAAGAAAAAAGGTCATTCTGACTGCGGAAATAGTTATCTGCGCGAAAATCGGGAATCTTTGCAATACGCTCCAGAAACTGGGCAGGGCTCATTTTGGACCTGAAACCATAATGCGTTAGGCGTGGTGAGATTGTCTCGCGCCCCATAATGCGACTTGCATAACAACGCTCAAGCCGCTCAAACGGGTCCGCAACCAGCGCCAACACCAAACTAGAACGATTGTTGCGCGCAAGATCCCGGGATGACGCACACTCTACGTAATTGAGAGGCATCTTTAAAAGCGAGTTCTTTGCGCTAGAGCTTTGGTCTTGCTCAGCATCAAGTGGTGCCAGCACATCAATCAATCCGTCGAGGATGTGCGAGCCAACATCGGGTACGCGAGAGACTGCAATATTGAGATTGGAGAAATACAAAAAACACTGATCCCGCAGCGGACGGCGGGACCGGTCAAATAGGCTATAGGCTTCGTGGAGCATCAATCCCTCGAGTAGACTGCTTGTTGTTTGCGCGAAATTGATCGCCTCAAACAACAATGACAGTAAATCAGGAGGGAGCCGACCCTTTAGATATCAAGATCTGTTGCAAATTCAGCACGTTCTTGGATGAAGTTGAAACGTGCTTCTGGCTTATTACCCATAAGTTGCTCAACGGAAACCTTGGTTTCATCGGCGCTATCTTCAGAAACTACCACCTGCAAAAGCGTCCGTTTGGACGGATCCATTGTAGTTTCTTTCAGCTGAGCTGGAAGCATCTCACCCAGACCTTTAAATCGGCCGATTTCTACTTTTCCACTCTTTTTGAAATGCTTAGCAAGGATTTCATCTCGATGAGCATCGTCGCGGGCATAAAAAGTCTTGCCACCTTGGCTCAAGCGGTAAAGCGGAGGCACGGCAAGATAGAGATGACCATTCTCAACCAGCTTCGGCATTTCCCGATAGAAGAAGGTAATGAGAAGCGCAGCAATATGGGCACCGTCCACGTCCGCATCGGTCATGATAACGACGCGCTCATAACGAAGGTCTTCTTCGCGATAATTTGCGCGTGTAGAGCAGCCAAGAGCTTGCACAAGGTCTGCGATCAGCTGGTTTGCAGCAACTTTTTCGCGGCCGGCATTGGCAACGTTCAAGATCTTACCGCGAAGCGGCAAAATTGCCTGAGTTGCGCGGTTACGCGCCTGCTTTGCCGAGCCACCTGCCGAGTCACCCTCAACGATGAAGAGTTCTGTACCCTCAGCGCTGTTGGTGGAACAGTCTGCCAGCTTGCCCGGAAGGCGTAGCTTGCGAACGGCAGTCTTGCGGGCGACGTCTTTTTCCTGACGGCGACGCATACGCTCATCAGCGCGGTCAATAACCCACTCAAGCAGCTTGTTTGCTTGGTTAGGTGCAGCCGTCAACCAATGGTCAAAAGCATCACGAACCGCGTTCTCAACGATGCGCGTGGCTTCGTTGGTAGCAAGCTTGTCTTTCGTCTGGCCGACAAATTCAGGTTCGCGCACGAAAACGGAAAGCATAGCGCCGGCAGAAGTCATCACGTCATCGCCAGTGATGACGGCAGCCTTCTTATTACCGACCAGCTCACCGTAGGCCTTCAGACCGCGCAGAAGCGCATAGCGAAGCCCGCTTTCGTGTGTGCCGCCTTCAGGAGTTGGAACCGTATTACAGTAGGAGTTGACGAAACCGTCGCCAGCAAACCAAGAGACAGCCCATTCTACAGCGCCGTGTTTACCGGTAGCACTGGTGCGGCCTGCGAAAACTTCCTCGGTTACGCGGCGCTCGCCAACAAGGCTCTCGCCCAGATAGTCTTTTAGACCACCCGGGAAGTGGAACGTCGCTTCCTTCGGTACGTCCTTGAGGTTCTCACAAAGTTCAGGCGCGCAACGCCAGCGAATTTCAACGCCGCCAAACAAATAGGCCTTGGAGCGAGCCATGGTCATAATGCGACCCGGCTTGAAACGCGCACTTGCGCCAAAAATCTGCGGATCGGGCTTGAAGCGAACGAGCGTGCCACGCCGGTTGTGAACGTCGCCAATCAATTCCAGCGGGCCTTGAGGCAATCCGCGAGCAAAGGTCTGCCGATAGAGCTTACGGTTTCTGGCAACCTCAACAACAAGGTCTTCGGAAAGGGCGTTTACTACAGAAACACCCACACCATGCAAACCGCCGGAGGTCTCGTAGACCTTACTGTCGAACTTACCACCGGCGTGGAGCGTAGTCATAATGACTTCGAGAGCAGAGCGGTCCTTGAATTTCGGATGCGGGTCTACCGGAATACCGCGGCCGTTATCTGTAATAGTCAGATAGCCTTGCGCATCCAGATAAACGTCAATCCAACTCGCGTGGCCAGCAACGGCCTCGTCCATGGAGTTATCAATAACTTCCGCAAATAGGTGGTGTAGAGCCTTCTCGTCGGTGCCGCCGATGTACATACCAGGGCGTCTACGGACAGGTTCAAGACCTTCCAACACCTCAATGTCGGCTGCAGTGTAGTTCTGGCCATCAGAGCTGACGCTGGATGGCGCCGGTGCTTTTGCCGTGGGGCGGCTTGCAGCAGGAGCGCGTTCTGGTGCGGCTGATGCCGCGCCTTGATCTGCGCTAACACTTGCTGGGGTAACGCTGGCAAATAGGTCTTCTCTTGAGCTCATATTTTCGTAAGTCGCTTTTACCGGCTAGCTGCGGAAACTAATGTATTTAAACGAATCAAGAACAAGAATGGCAGAGGGCAATTCGTTCTTTCTAGGCCGTGGCAGGCTTGAATAGCGCAAAAGTGACGTTTTGAACACGTTTAATGAACTCAAACCTGCCAAATTGCGCTGCTATCGAGCCTGCTGTTGATAGCCATTCAGTGCTTTTCGGGTTTAAGACCTGTGTCTTTTTAAATCAATAGAGCCCGTATAAGTGCGGCGAGGGGCCTCTATAGCCCCTGTGATATAACTGTGGCATAGGGGCCACGATATCACGACATTCGGTGCGTTGCACAAATGTCGCGTGGTTTACTAAACTTTTCTGCACTAGTGTTCGCACCGTGCTTACGATCAGATGGTGATATATTGTCGCAGTTGCACGTTTAACGATAGATTTGCAATAAAATCTGTTCACGGACGAAACTTAGATCATATTCACGACTAATTTTGACATGATCCTAGGCCATATTCCAAGTGATCAGCGGGATGGCTGGTCACGAGTATCGGGTCTAATGTTAGGTATCGGATAGTTAGAATGGGTAAAGCGTTCACAGACAGGCTAGGGCTTTTTCGCAGCCGGCAGCAAACCTGTGAGAAGAAGCGCAAGGCTAATGCGGTAGTTCGCCTCTTTTTTGTAGGCGCTATGGGCATTACCGGTGCGCATGCTTCAGAGCCGGATCCATCAAAATCGCTCGATGCAATCGATGCGGTTAACAGCTTCGCCACCATGTCTCCTAATGAGGCGATGCGGGCAGGGGCGCGTGCTTATTACTCCGGTAATAAGCAAGAGGCTGTCCAGCCGCTTCAATACGCAGCTGACAAGGGTGAGCCAATGGCTACCTGGAAGCTTGGCCGTATGTACTCGCAGGGCGATGGCGTACAGGAAGACGATATTAAAGCCTTCACGTACTTCTCTAAAATTGCCCATGTTCATGGTGAGGGAAATCCTGACGGGCCGCTCGCTCCTTTCGTAGCTAATGCGATTGTAGAGCTGGGTACTTACTTCCTTCATGGCATCAATGGCTCCAGCATTCAGCCAGACCCAGCTCGCGCTAAAGAGCTTTATGCGTACGCGGCAACTTATTTCGGTGATGGTGAGGCTCAATATCGCCTTGCAATGATCCATCTGAATGAAGACAACCGCAACAGCAAGCGCCTTGCTGCGCGCTGGCTCAAGCTTTCTGCAAATAAGGGACACATTGAGGCGCAGGCACGCTTTGGCGAACTGCTGTTCTTCAATTCATCATCCCCTAAGCGCAAGGCTCAGGGCCTCAACTGGCTAACACTTGCAAGCCAGCAGGCAAGCGGCCCTAAGCAGGAATGGATTGTTGCTCTTCATGATAAGGCAGCAGCCCACGCTAGCGAGAATGAAAACAACCGCGCGATTGCTTGGACCAATACCTGGCTCAGTGAAGCTGGTATTAGCGTGATGGCCTCTAACTAAGCCGCGCCCTTTATATATAAGAATGTGAACGGCCGTGCGTATAGCGCGGCCTTTTTCGTTTAGGGGTATGGCTCAGCCCAATTGGCTGGCTCCCCAAGCACGCAGTTAAGATTGGCTGGCAAACAGGGAAGGGACGGTTGACAATCCCTTTCATTCTGCATAATTAGATTTGTTGAGTTTGATACTCATATTAAATTCGACATGGCGACTTTAAACTTGATTGCTCTTAACCGAGATACTTGGCAGGCCAATGAAAATTGCGCCTGCTTTTTTCTTGGAAAATTTTTGCGTTACGGCATCCGTGCGAATACGCAGATTGAGCCATATCAGTGCTTTCTCTACGTAGTTTGTTTAGTCTTTTGATTTCAAAGGCTTGTTGAAAGATGAATTATGCACCGTTCGGTGGGCGAAATTCACCATGGGGCGTTGGAAAAGTTGTTTTTTCTATTGCCAACATAACGGCACCTGCATATAACGCGTCCTCAAGAAGACGTCGCGAGACACTGAAAGAAATCGGAGCATAGCGCAGCCTGGTAGCGCAC
>NZ_SMMA01000017.1 GCF_009711345.1 Pseudovibrio flavus | reverse complement strand
GCACAGGCTCAGCAGTCTGTTTCCGAGCTCACCAAGCGCCTGCGCGCCAAGGGCAAGGAAGTCCGCTTTGCGATCCACCCAGTGGCGGGCCGTTTGCCGGGCCACATGAACGTGTTGCTCGCTGAAGCCAAGGTGCCTTACGACATCGTTCTGGAAATGGACGAGATCAACGACGACTTCCCGAACACCGACGTGGTCATCATTATCGGCGCAAACGATATTGTGAACCCGGCGGCTCAGGAAGATCCGAACTCGCCAATCGCCGGTATGCCGGTTCTGGAAGTGTGGAAGGCCAAGCAGGTGTTTATCTCCAAGCGTGGTCAGGGCACCGGTTACTCCGGTATCGAGAACCCGCTGTTCTACAAAGAAAACAGCCGCATGTACTATGGTGATGCGAAAGGTTCCATCGACAAGCTGCTCCAGCTCGTCGACTAACCAAAGCACCACAAACAAAAACAACAAAGCCCCCGCCATAAACGGGGGCTTTGCCGTTTAGAGC
>NZ_SMMA01000035.1 GCF_009711345.1 Pseudovibrio flavus | reverse complement strand
ACTCCGCTCTTCAGCAGGGCGTTGTAGATGCACAGGAAAACCCACTCAGCAACATCGTACCAAACCGTTTCTACGAAGTTGCTCCTTACGTCTCTCTGACCAACCATGTGTATTCCACCCACATCGTTGTGATGAACCCAGACAAATTCTACTCCATGCCTGAGAACTATCAGGATCTGATCGTTCGTGCAGTGAAGGAAGGCGAAGCCCATCAGCAGGCTATCATTGCGGAAGAAGAAGCAAGTTTCGTCGAGTACATCGAAGCCAATGGCGGTAAAGTGAATGCACTTACTCCAGAAGAAATGGCTGTTTTCCAAGCTAAAGTCGAAGAAATTTCCGATGAGCTGAAGGGTATGGTTGACCCAGACGCTTATGAGGCTCTGCGCAAAGCTGTTGCTGAAGCTAGCTAATAACCTTCAATGCACACGTTTCGGGGGCATTTATTGCCCCCGAACTCTTTTGTGAGAGCAGACTGATGCAACTAATAAAAAAGCTGGATGAAAATCTAGAGAAGTACTTCCTCATTGTTGCTGTGGCGGCTATCGCCATCCTTATTATGGCGCAGGTATTCATGCGCTATGTAATGGGGAATTCCCTTTCCTGGTCTGAAGAACTGGTTCGCTGGACCTTTGTATGGTTCATCTGGATCGGTGTGAGCTACGGCTTCAAAACCCGTAAGCATATTTCCATCACCGTACTGCCTGAAATGGCTAGCCCTAAAGTTCAGCGCTTGATGTACATCGCCGTCGGTATCGCGATGATCATCTTTTTCGCTTGGCTTGCTTGGATCGGCTACAAACAGTGCACCAGCCCGCTGATGCTGCGTCAGCGTTCCCCTGTGCTGGAATTCCCGTTCACCGGTGATCGCATCACTGTTTTCTGGCTCTATGCCTCTCTTCCTGTTGGCTCTGCACTTTCCGTAATTCGTCTGGTCCAGAACGTGATCATCGACATTCGGGCTCTTAAAGATCCTGAAACAGCTTACGTATAATTGGGGCATTTCTCATGATTAGTATGGTTCTTTTTGGATCCTTCGCGATCCTCGTGGCCTTTGGCGCCCCGGTGGGTGTGTGCCTTGGTATGGCCTCCCTTATCGTTCTTGAGTTGCTGCCAAATACGCCACCTGTCACGTTGCTGGTAAAAAGTGCTGTAACCGGCGCTAACAACTTCGTTCTCGTTGCCGTGCCTATGTTCATTCTGGCTGGTGACATCATGCAGGGCGGTGGTCTTTCCCGCCGTATCGTGGCTTCTGCTGCGCGCCTCGTTGGTAACGTAAAAGCAGGTCTTGCTTACGTTAACATTCTTGCTTCCATGTTCTTTGCTGCGATTTCCGGCTCCTCTCCGGCAACCGTTGCGGCGATTGGTTCGAACATGGTGCCGGAAATGGAAAAGCGCGGCTATGACCGTGCGTTCTCTTCCGCGCTGACTGCTGCCTCCGGTATGATCGGCGTTATGATCCCGCCGTCCATCCCGTTCATCATCTACGGCGTGACCGCGAACCAGTCCATCGGTGACCTGTTCCTCGGCGGTGTTATTCCGGGCGTTCTGTTCGGTGCTGGTTATGCTGTTATCGCTCGTTACCTCTATTCCACCGGTGCTGCATTTGGCAAAACCCAGTTGACCGAAGCAATCGAGAAGCTGGAAGAGCACAACCGTGCACGCGCTGAAGCTAAGGAAGAGGAAAGCAAGAAGGACGATGGTAACACCATCTGGGCTCTTCTGGTTCCTGTCATCATTCTTGGCGGTATCTACGGCGGTATCTTTACTCCAACTGAAGCTGCAGCTGTTGCTGTGGGCTATGCCTTCTTCATCTCTATGTTCGTATACAAGGAACTGAAGTGGGAAGACCTTCCAGAGCTGCTCTCCCGTACTGCAATCACCTCTGCGACCTGTTTGATCATGGTTGTTATGGCGTTCGCGTTCGGTCGCTTGCTCACCATGGAACAGGTTCCAAACCAGGTTGCGTCTTTGATCACCACGATCTCTGACAATCCGATCATCGTTCTGGCTCTCATCAACATCCTTCTGCTTCTAGTTGGTATGTTCATGGAAACCGTTGCAGCGATCATCATCCTGACCCCGATCCTGCTTCCTGTGGCACAGAGCGTGGGTGTAGATCCGATCCACTTCGGTGTGATCATGACCTGTAACCTTGCAATCGGCTTCTGTACGCCTCCACTTGGTGCGAACCTGTTTATCGCAAGTTCCATCGGTGAAGTGTCCCTGGAGAAAATTGTTAAGGCGATCATTCCGTTCCTGTACGCCATGATCGTATCCCTGCTGCTGGTTAGCTACGTACCAGCATTCTCAACCTTCCTGCCAAGCCTGATGAATTAATCAGGCTTCGGCCCACTTCCTGTTCCCAGATGCGGAGTTAAGGGTATGCGTTGCTGCGAGTTGCAAGGCAAAAAAGACATCAAGGTCGTTGAAAGAGCGAAGCCAGATACGGTTGCTGCCGGAAACGTTTTAGTACGCGTAGAGCGTGCCGGTATTTGTGGAACTGACATCCACTACTACCACGAAGGAGCGAATGGCGCTTTCGTGGTGCAGCATCCTTACGTGATCGGGCATGAGTTCTGTGGTGTGGTTGATGCAGTCGGTGAGGGAGTTGCGGCCCTTTCGGTTGGTGATCAAATTGCTGTTGATCCAAACATCATCTGTCATACCTGCGAGAACTGCCGGACCGGACATTCCAGCCAATGCATGAATGCACGGTTCTTCGGTTCCGCTTCGACAATGCCGCACGTAGATGGTGGTTTCCAAGAGTTCCTATGTGTGCGCGCCTCGCAGTGCCACAAAGTAAGTGAACCGATGGATCCTGACCGTCTGGCATTCGCAGAGCCGCTTGCTGTTGTCTTGCATGCCATGAGCAACCTTCCAAGCTCGCTTGTTGCAAAGAAAGTTTTTGTAGCGGGTGCTGGCCCTATTGGTGCTCTTGCCGTTGCAGTTGCTAAAATCCGCGGTGCGAGCGAAATCGTTGTCTCTGACATCAGCGATACCGCTCTTGCACGTGCCAAGGACGTTGGCGCAACTCTGACCCTTAACCCGTTGCGGGATAGCGAAGTAATTGCTGCGTTTGGCAAAGGCAAAGGATACTTCGACCTTGTTGTTGAAGCATCCGGTGCTTTGCCTGCAGTGCACACCTGTGTTGAAGTTGTTCGCGCATTTGGACACTTCGCCCAGGTAGGCGTTTTGGGTAAGGCTCTTGTCGAGATCCCTTATTCCCGTCTCGCCAGCAAAGAAGTGACTTTCTGCGGCTCGTTCCGCAATGGTCCAGAATTCGGTGAGGCAGTTCGCCTGCTTGAAACCGGACAGATCGACCCAACCCCGTTGCACAGCCATACCTTTAAGGCAGAGCAGATCAGTGAGGCGTTGGAAGTCGCTGCTGATAAGACGCTCGCCTGTAAGGTATTGATTGATTTCACCTAACGAATAGGCACGAGAAATGAGCAGATTTGATTTAACCGGAAAACGCGCGCTCGTGACAGGTTCTGCACGCGGTATCGGGTTTTCTCTTGCAAAGGGTCTTGCCGAGCATGGTGCGGAAGTCATCATCAACGCAACCACCCAGCAGGGCGCAGAAGCTGCAGCGCAGGCGCTGGTAGCTGAAGGCTTTAAAGCAAAGGCACTGGCTTTCAACGTAACTGATGAAGCTGAAGTTGTTGCTGCAATTGCTAAGATCGAGGAAGAGATCGGTCAGATCGATATTCTCGTAAACAATGCTGGTATCCAGAAGCGTACGCCACTGGTCGACTGTCCGAAGGAAACTTGGGACCTCGTCATGGATGTAAACGTGACTGGTCCGTTCTTGCTGTGCCGTGAAGTCGGTCGCCGCATGAAAGAGCGTAAAGCAGGTAAGGTCATCAATATTTGCTCATTGATGAGTGATCTGGGCCGAGCTTCTATTGTGCCTTACACCGCTTCCAAAGGTGCCGTGAAAATGCTCACCAAGGGCATGGCAACGGAAATGGCCAAGGATGGTATTCAGGTAAACGGCATTGGTCCGGGCTACTTTGCAACCGAGATGAACACCGCTCTTGTTGAGGACGAGGACTTCTCCAACTGGCTCTGCCGCCGTACTCCAGCAGGTCGCTGGGGTAACGTGGACGAGTTGGTAGGTACCTGTATCTTCCTTGCTTCTCCAGCAGCAGACTTTGTCAATGGTCAGGTGATTTTCGTCGACGGCGGTATTACCGCTGCCATCTGATGCTGCGTTTATCAGGCAATTATCAATACAAAAGGGGCCCCTTCGGCCCCTTTTTTGTTTCTAGCGCGAACAATCTGTTTTGATCCTTAACGCGCCACAATCTGCCAAACCCTCTCGGTAATTGGACGGAGGTAATTATCGTTTATTGCGAAAGTCACCGATTGTTTTGAATTGGTATTGCTAAAAATATATCACAAAGTAACATGCCTTACCGGAAGCTACCTACAGCTAGGAGAGAATCGTTATGTCTCAGGTGTTTGCTGCGATGTTTCGATTGGTTGAAGTGGTTTCAGGAGTTCTTCTAATTGAAGACGTAATAAAAAATCGATTTTTCACTTTGTGCAGTGCGTGAATGCCCATTTTGATCATCATTTCAGCAGCTTTCTAAGAGTTGTATCAATTATTCTTGGGGGTAATACCATGCTTAATAAGAATATTTTTCTCAGCACCGTTGTAGGTGCAGCCCTTCTTTCTGCTCCGTCATTTGCAGCCAAAATGCATCCTGAGACCGGCGAGAAGCTCGCCGACGATCAGACCTTCACCTATCGTCTTCTAGATGAACATTCCTCGGTCGATCCGCAAATTGTAGAGGATGTATCCGGTTCCGAGGTCGTTCGTAACCTCTTTGAGGGTCTCTATAATCAGGACAATTATGGCAACCTTGTTCCAGGTGTTGCGCTCAGCCACGAAGTGTCCGCTGACAAGCAGACCTACACTTTCAAGCTCCGTCAGGATGCAAAGTGGTCTGATGGTAAGCCTGTAACTGCAGGTGACTTCGTGTTTGCTTGGCAGCGTGCGTCTGATCCAAAAACAGCTTCACCATATGCATGGTACGTGGAGCTGATGTCCTTGGAAAATGCCAAGGCGATCATTGACGGCGAGAAGACACCTTCCGAGCTTGGTGTGAAAGCCATAGACGACCATACGCTGGAAGTGAAGCTTTCTGTTCCGCTTCCTTACTTCCCGCTGATGACCACCCACAGCACGACTTTCCCATCCCCTAAGTGGGCTATTGACGCGCACGGTGCCGACTGGACAAAGCCGGGTAATATCGTCTCTAACGGCGCTTACGTCCTTTCCGAGCATAAGCCTCAGGAGCAGGCTGTTCTGGTGCGCAACGAGAACTACTGGGACAACGCCAACACCATCATCGACAAGGTTGTTACCCTCGTAATCAACGATGAGAACGTAGCGCTGACCCGCTATAAGGCAGGCGAGCTTGACAGAACCGAGGTTCCAGCTGGCCAGTACCCATCTTTGAAAGAGCAGTATCCAGATCAGGCAATCGCGTTCCCGCGTCTGTGTAACTACTATTACACCTTCAACCTGTCTGACAGTGGCCCGGAGTTCTTTAAGGATGTTCGCGTTCGCAAGGCGCTTGCTTATTCTCTTGATCGCAACGTAATCACCGAGCGCGTTCTTCAGGGTGGTCAGTTCCCAGCTTACACCTTTACGCCTGCGGTTACCGCGGGTTTTGAAGTGCCGGGCGTAGAGTATGCTGGTCTTTCCCAGAAAGAGCGTGATGCCAAGGCTATGGAGCTGATGGCTGAGGCTGGCTACAGCAAAGACAACCCTCTCAAGTTCAACCTCGTCTACAACACTTCTGAAGGCCACAAGAAGATCGCTATTGCGATGACACAGATGTGGAAGCAGAAGCTTGGTGTGGAAGTGACCATGAACAACATGGAGTGGAAGACCTTCCTGAACGAGCGTGGCAACCAGAACTTCGAGCTTGCTCGCGGTGCATGGTGCGGCGACTACAACGAAGCGTCTACTTTCCTTGACTTGCTCACCACCGCCTCTGGTTACAACGACGGCAAATACTCCAACGCTGAAGTTGATCAGCTAATGGCTGACGCGAAGACTGCGGACAACGCGCAGCCAAACTACACTCGTGTTGAAGAGATTGTTGCGGGCGAGATGCCGGTTATTCCAATTTATCACTACACCAACGTGTACATGATGGACGCAAATCTCAAGAACTGGCCGGTAGAGAACGCCGAGCAGAATTGGTACGCAAAGAACCTTTACAAGGTTGCCGACTAATTAGGCAGCAAGAGACGCCGGCGCTTTAACGCGCCGGTGTTTTCTATCTTGAACTAGGACTTCTTTGATCTCCACGAGAACCAAATAATATGCTCGGCTACATTTTTAGGCGGTTGGCAATTTCGATTCCGACGTTGCTGGTGCTAATCGTGCTCTCCTTTGTATTGATGCATGCTGCACCGGGTGGCCCGTTCACCTCAGAGAGACCTCTTCCGCCAGAGGTATTGGCGAATATCGAAGCCAAGTATGGCTTGGACAAACCTCTAATCGCTCAGATTTTCAATTATATCGGCGGTATCGTTACGAGTTTCGATTTTGGACCGTCGTTCAAATATAAGGATCGCTCGGTAAACGACATCATCGCCTCCGGCTTTCCTATCACGCTGACCTACGGTTTCCTGTCTTTCATTGTTGCCTTTGTTGTTGGCTGCGCGCTCGGTGTAGCTGCGGCGCTGAAGAAAAACAGCTGGCTCGACTATTTCGCAGTTGGCATCTCCATTGGGGCACAGGTTCTGCCGAACTTCGTAATGGCACCCATCCTCGTGATCATCTTTACATTGTGGCTTGGGTGGTTACCGGGCGGCGGCTGGAACAATGGCCACTGGGCCAATATCATCATGCCGGTTATCGCTCTTTCTACGAGCTATATGGCCTCCATTGCCCGCCTTACCCGCTCTTCAATGCTTGAGGTGATGAACACCAATTTCATTCGAACGGCTCAGGCGAAGGGCCTTCCGGCGCACGTCATCGTTCGCAAACACGCGCTAAAGCCCGCTCTGCTGCCGGTAATCTCCTATCTCGGTCCTACGTTCGTTGCGATGATTACTGGCTCTGTGATTGTTGATGTTTACTTCTCTACGGGCGGCATCGGCCAAGCCTATGTGAACTCGGCCCTAACACGTGATTACGCGGTGATGATGGGCATTACGATCCTGATCGGCGCATTAACGATCCTATTCAATCTCGTCGTAGACATTCTCTATGCGTGGATTGATCCTAAGATCCGCTATTGAGGAGGCTTCGATGGTTTTTGGAACTGACAAGATCGAGAGCCTTGCTCAAGCTGTCGTGGAAGCTGATGAGGTGAAGGGGCGCTCGCTTTATGCAGATGCACGCCGCCGCTTCATGCAAAACAAGGCAGCAATGACCGGTTTGATGCTGCTTTGCCTTGTCTTTCTTTTTGCGATGTTTGGTCAGTACGTTGCTGCTTGGTCAAACGAAGAAATTGACTGGAACTTGCTTGGTGCATCGGCAGAGCTTGGCGCGCCGTCGGTCGCGAATGGCCATTACTTTGGTACTGACGAGATGGGGCGTGACCTCTACGCCCGCGTTGTTCAGGGCACTCGAATTTCCCTAATGGTGGGTATTGTGGGCGCTTTTATTGCAGTGTCTATCGGTACGCTTTACGGCGCCATCGCAGGCTATGTCGGTGGACGTGTTGACAATCTGATGATGCGCTTTGTCGATATCATGCAGTCCATTCCATACATGTTCATCTTGATCTTGCTGCTGGTGGTTTTCGGGCGATCGATCTTTATGCTCTTTGTCGGGATCGGTTTGATATCGTGGCTGGATATGTCGCGTATTGCGCGGGGGCAAACACTCTCTATCAAGAATATGGAGTATGTTTCTGCTGCGCGGGCAACCGGTGTTAAGCCTCTGACCATCATTCTACGCCACGTCGTGCCAAACATGCTGGGTGTAGTTATCGTTTATGCAACGCTGCTCATTCCAAGCATGATTATTACCGAGAGTTTCATCTCGTTTCTCGGACTTGGCGTGCAGGAGCCTAACACCAGCTGGGGTGCTCTTATTTCTGAAGGGTCCAGTACCATTCAATACGGCACCTATTGGCAATTGGCTTTCCCTTTGTTTTTCTTTGTAATTTCGCTTTTCAGCTTCTTCTTTATCGGAGATGGACTGCGAGATGCGCTTGATCCTAAAGATCGTTAGGGGGCTTGAATGGCACTGCTAGAAATAGATGGGCTGAAAGTCTCCTACGATACGCCTGAGGGGACTGTTAAGGCAGTAGATGGCGTGAGCTTGACGCTCAACCAAGGTGAGACACTGGCGGTGGTTGGGGAGTCTGGTTCCGGCAAAAGCCAGACAGCGTTTGCCACCATGGGCTTGCTGCCCAAGAACGCTCGTGTCGAGGGCTCTATTCGCTATCAAGGGCAGGAGGTTCTGGGCCTATCCGTTAAAGAGATGAACCGGCTGCGTTCCAACGAGATCGCGATGATTTTTCAAGATCCGATGACTTCCCTCAATCCCTATCTGCGCATTAGTGAGCAGATGGCGGAGACCCTCATGTATAATGGGAGTGAAGGGCGGAGGATTTCGAAAAAGCAGGCTATCGCAGCCAGTGTTGAGATGCTGGAGGCTGTTAAGATTGCTGACGCGAAAAACCGCATTCACATGTACCCGCATGAATTTTCCGGCGGGATGCGCCAGCGTGTGATGATTGCAATGTCTTTATTGTGCCGTCCCAAGCTGCTCATTGCAGACGAACCAACTACGGCTCTTGATGTAACTGTTCAAGCGCGGATTATGGATTTGCTGGTGGAGTTACAGCAGGAGTTCAACATGGCCATCATGCTGATAACCCATAACCTTGGAATTGTTGCTGGGACCTGTGAGCGAACCCTCGTTATGTACCACGGGCAGGTGATGGAGCAGGGTAAGACAGACGATGTCTTTGAAAAGCCTAAGCATCCATATACCCAAAATCTCCTAAATGCTGTTCCACGTCTGGATAGAGATGATGAGGTGCTCTCAACCATTGCCTCCGAAGGGCTAGCTGGCGTGGGAGGGGCTTCCTGATGGGTACTCCAATTTTGCAGGTGCAGGACCTTCGGGTTGGGTATGAGGAAAAGAAACAAGGCTTCAGCTTGTTTGCTCCAAAGAGCTATAATTGGGCCGTAAATGGAGTTTCGTTCGACTTGGCTCATGGCGAGACGCTTGGAATTGTGGGGGAGTCCGGTTGCGGTAAGTCCACCCTTGCCCATGCCATTACGCGGCTACTGCCCGCGCAGTCAGGCAGTGTTTTCTATAACGGACAAGACTTGCTTGCTCTGAGTGCTAAGCAGATGCTTAAGGTCCGCAGTGAGATCCAGATGGTGTTTCAGGATCCGCTTGCGTCGCTCAATCCGCGTCTTACAGCCGGCCAGATTATTGCCGAGCCTATGAAGACACACCAGCCATCAGCCAGCCGTAATGACGTGAAAAATCGAGTGGGTGAGTTGATGGAAATGGTTGGCCTTTCCCGACGGATGATCAATCGCTATCCGCACGAGTTTTCTGGAGGTCAGTGTCAGAGGATTGGTATCGCGAGGGCGCTAATTACCAACCCGAAACTGCTTGTTTGCGATGAGCCGGTGTCTGCTCTGGACGTGTCTGTGCAGGCGCAGGTGGTGAACTTGCTGATGGATTTGAAGCGCGAACTCGGCCTTTCCATGCTCTTCATTGCCCATGATCTGAGCGTTGTTAAGCACATTAGTGACCGCATTATGGTGCTGAAGTTTGGAAATATCGCTGAACTTGGTGAGGCGAAGCAAGTCATTCACCAACCAAATGACGCTTATACGAGAGAGTTGGTTGCGGCGGTTCCGATACCTGACCCAAAAGCGGAACGGGCACGGTTAGCTGCACGTTTAACTGCTTAGAAGACGCAACGAAATGCGAAAGATAAAGCGCGGGCCCATCGGCTCGCGTTTTGTCATATCTATCTGTTTTCTCTCGATAAAGTATAAAATACTAGCTA
>NZ_SMMA01000022.1 GCF_009711345.1 Pseudovibrio flavus | reverse complement strand
AAAACCACTCTGACCGCTGCAATCACCAAGCAGTTCGGTGAGTTTAAGGCTTACGACGAAATCGACGGTGCTCCTGAAGAGCGTGCACGTGGTATCACTATTTCCACTGCACACGTTGAATACGAAACCGAAGCACGTCACTACGCACACGTAGACTGCCCAGGCCACGCTGACTATGTTAAAAACATGATCACCGGTGCTGCGCAGATGGACGGCGCTATCCTCGTTGTTAACGCAGCAGACGGCCCAATGCCACAGACCCGCGAGCACATCCTGCTTGCTCGTCAGGTTGGCGTTCCTGCTCTTGTTGTGTTCCTCAACAAGGTTGACCAGGTTGATGATGAAGAGCTCCTCGAGCTCGTTGAGATGGAAATTCGTGAACTTCTGTCTTCCTACGAGTTCCCAGGCGACGATATTCCTATCGTAGCAGGTTCTGCACTTGCAGCTCTTGAAGATCGCGATGCGAACATCGGCTCCGAGAAAATCGCTGAACTGATGGCTGCAGTTGACTCTTATATCCCAACTCCAGACCGTCCACGCGACCAGGCATTCTTGATGCCTATCGAAGACGTGTTCTCCATCTCTGGTCGCGGTACCGTAGTAACTGGTCGCGTTGAGCGTGGTATCGTCCACGTTGGCGACGAAGTTGAAATCATCGGTATCAAAGACACCAAGAAAACCACCGTTACCGGCGTTGAAATGTTCCGCAAGCTGCTCGATCAGGGTGAAGCAGGCGACAACATCGGCGCACTGATCCGCGGCGTTGGCCGTGAGGAAGTAGAACGTGGTCAGGTTCTTTGTAAGCCAGGTTCCGTTACTCCGCACACCAAATTCAAGGCTGAGGCATACATCCTCACCAAGGAAGAAGGTGGACGTCACACTCCATTCTTCACCAACTACCGTCCACAGTTCTACTTCCGTACAACTGACGTGACCGGCGTTGTATCCTTGCCTGAAGGCACCGAAATGGTAATGCCTGGCGATAACGTATCCGTCTCTGTTGAGCTGATCGTTCCTATCGCTATGGAAGACGGTCTGCGCTTCGCTATCCGCGAAGGTGGCCG
>NZ_SMMA01000023.1 GCF_009711345.1 Pseudovibrio flavus | reverse complement strand
CTCGTTTGAGGTCGCCTGAATGGTACCGGTAAGATCCGGGCCCGGGTTCTGGGTAGAGAAGTCCGTTGGAAGCGTGATGCACAGCGCCTCGAACTCGGCAGGCGTTCCGGTGAACGTCAGCGTTCCATTTGTGATGGTGCCTGCTGTTGTTTGTGTACCATCTGGCAGACCATCCAGTGTAAAGGTAACGGACTGAATAAACTCCGAGCCATCATCATCGCTTTGTGAGATGGTGATGAAGTCGGCAGGCTTCACCTCAACAGGGGCATCAGTTTCGGTGGCCGTAATCGGCATGGCCACAATATCAATATCCTGTGTTGCAAGGATCTTGATGGTGCTGGTGGTTTCTTTCTCACCTTCCGGTGTTGTCACTGTGGTGGTGACCTGAATAGGCTCACCGCTTACAGGCTCGGTCTTGTAAAGCTGCACGTTATCGATGAAGCCACCGAAGGTATCGTTCTCGCTGGCCACTTCACGGAACTCGAGGCGGTCCATGCCACCTGTTCCGGTCACGGTAAAGCTTACCGTCTGCCAGTCAGCGCCTTCTGCAATCAGCGTATCCAGCTTCTCGCCGTTCCAGTAAACCTCGATGCTTTCAAAGCCATCGCGGCGGGCGGCAATATCAAAGCTCAAGGTATAGTCACAGTCCGCTTCGGTCTGGACATCCTGATAGACGCTATCGACAGCGCGCTCCGCATCAATTTCCAGATACTGCTCGCCTTCAGAGGCAACACGGCCCTGATAGCGGTCCTGTATCTCGATACGCGTACCAGACCAGCCCGGCACACCTGTACCGCCCGGATAGCTTCCCCAGTCGCCCTGAGGGAGGTCAGGATTCTCAAACGACCCGTTGGTGATGAGGTTATCGCCAGTGATCTGGCTGGTGCTCTCGGTGGAATAGTCCTCAGGGAACGTCAGTGACAGCTGGTTGGCTTCATCAACCGTACCGGTCCATGTGAGTGTATCCAGATCAAGAGCGCCCACATTGGCTGTGGTGCCATCTGGCAGGCGGTCAAAGGTAACGGTGACAACGGCGTTGTCTTCCGAGCCATCTATATCGGTGATGGCTGTGGTGATGCCCACATCAACGGTGACACCAGTTCCATCGCCATCTTCTTCAACGCAGGCGTCTTCTGCATCAAGTTCGATGTCTTCTTCATCTTGAACCTTGATACCGAAGGT
>NZ_SMMA01000037.1 GCF_009711345.1 Pseudovibrio flavus | reverse complement strand
TCTGCGCTTCGCTATCCGCGAAGGTGGCCGCACCGTTGGTGCAGGCGTTGTAGCCGAAATCATTGAATAAGTAGAGAAATCTACTTTACAGGTTGCGCTGAAACTTGTACATCAGCGCAACCAAGCGAACGCTACGATGGTCCTGCAGGATGATCTGGCAATGTCTCTCAAAAGAAATGAGGCGACTACAGGGGTATAGCTCAGTTGGTAGAGCGACGGTCTCCAAAACCGTAGGTCGCGGGTTCGAGCCCTGCTGCCCCTGCCATTTTGGCCTTGATTGTGTGATGATTGTAGCGTAGAAGATTTTTTCTCGAAGGTAGGGCGCGTGAAGTGTTTCACGCGCCCACCTGTCGTGAGATGGGCCGGGACCGGATGGCAAAAACCAATCCTTTTACATTTTTCCAGCAGGTGCGTGCTGAGACCTCGAAAGTAACGTGGCCAAGCCGCCGTGAGACTTCCATTACCACTGTAATGGTTTTCATCATGGTTGCGGTTGCGTCTTTGTTCTTTCTTGCAGCAGATCAGCTCATGAGCTGGGTTATTAGTTTGCTGCTCGGCTTTTAATAAGCTGTTGTAAAACACTCGAGCAGGATCGGAATTTTATCTATGGCTAAGCGCTGGTACATCGTCCACGCCTACTCAAACTTTGAGAAAAAAGTTTGTGAGGCGATTAAGGAAAAAGCCAAGCAGCAGGGTCTTGAGGATCTCTTCGAAGAAGTACTGGTCCCGACCGAAAAATTCGTTGAAGTGCGTCGCGGCCGTAAGGTCGATGCCGAGCGTAAATTCTTCCCAGGTTATGTTCTGGTGAAGATGGAAATGACCGACGATACTTATCACCTGATCAACGATACGCCACGTGTTTCCGGTTTCCTCGGTAATGATAAGAAGCCTATGCCTATTTCCGAGGCTGAGGCTCAGCGTATCCTGAATCAGGTTCAGGAAGGTGTTGAAGCACCTAAACCTTCTGTAAGTTTCGAAGTTGGTGAGCAGGTTCGCGTTTCTGACGGTCCGTTCGCTTCCTTCTCTGGTCTTGTCGAAGAAGTCGATGAGGAACGGGCACGTCTTAAAGTGACTGTGTCTATCTTCGGCCGTGAAACACCGGTCGAGCTCGAGTACGGTCAGGTCGACAAAGTCGGCTGATCCGTGTAACGGGGCGGCAGGCAGGGTGCACTTCGCCGGTGCGCGCAAGCCAGACCGCCCGCCTCTTATAAGCCCGTGATTGAATGATCCGGGTATCCTTTTTGGAGAGGAATTATGGCGAAGAAAATTGTAGGTTACCTGAAACTCCAGGTTCCAGCGGGTTCTGCTACTCCGTCCCCGCCAATCGGTCCTGCGCTGGGTCAGCGCGGTCTTAACATCATGGAATTCTGTAAGGCGTTCAACGCTAAGACTCAGGATGTTGAGAAGGGTACTCCTTGCCCAACCGTAATCACTTATTACTCTGATAAGTCTTTCACCTTCGAAATCAAGACCGCTCCTGCGTCTTATTTCATCAAGAAGGCAGCTAACCTGAAGTCTGGTTCCCAGACTCCTGGTCGTGGCACCGTAGGTTCCATCACCAAAGCTCAGGTTCGCGAAATCGCTGAAGCGAAAATGAAAGACCTGAACGCTAACGACATCGAAGCAGCAATGCTTCAGATCGAAGGCTCTGCCCGCTCTATGGGCGTGGAAGTTACGGAGTAATAGAGATGGCGAAAGTCGGTAAGCGCATTAAAGCCGCTCGTGAGGGCGTAGATCGCAACAAGCTTTACTCTCTGGATGAAGCTATCTCCACTCTGAAGTCTATTGGTGCTACCAAGTTCGACCAGACCCTGGAAATCGCTATCAACCTGGGCGTAGACCCTCGTCATGCTGACCAGATGGTTCGCGGCGCTTGCGTGCTGCCAAACGGCACCGGTAAAACCGTGCGCGTTGCAGTATTTGCTCGCGATGCAAAAGCTGAAGAAGCAACTGCTGCTGGTGCAGACGTTGTTGGCGCAGAAGAACTGGTACAGCAGATCCAGGGCGGTACTATCAACTTCGATACCGTCATTGCTACTCCGGACATGATGCCACTCGTTGGTCGCCTTGGTAAAATCCTCGGCCCACGTGGCATGATGCCAAACCCTAAGGTTGGCACCGTGACTCCGGACGTAACTAAAGCTGTTACAGACGCTAAAGGCGGCTCTGTACAGTTCCGCGTTGAAAAAGCTGGTATCATTCACGCTGGCGTAGGCAAAGTTTCCTTCGAAAACGAAAAACTTGCTGAAAACGTCAAAGCGCTCGTAGATGCTGTTGTCAAAGCTAAGCCAACTGGTGCAAAGGGTACATACCTGAAGCGCGTGGCTCTGTCTTCGACAATGGGTCCAGGCGTTAAGGTTGAACTGGCTTCTATTACCGAATAACGGTAATACAAGTTTTCTTCCCTCCCTCCGGGGAGGGGAGTTCCGACAAGTCGTGAGGCTTGTCAATTCCTTGTCCGAGACTGCAGGTGCCAGGCAACTGGTTTAATTTCGCAAGAGGCCTGCATAGATGGAAGAGAACCAATAATGACTGACTACGTGCAGCTTCTTGGTTCGAACCGAAAAGCCTTGCTGTGCCAAACGGCGCGCAAGGGGACAGGAACCCTGAGCGTCGTTTTTGGAAGTTTCGGCTTCTAAAGCGGCAAAGGCAAACCGGCGATTGGAGTTTCTCCTATCGCCAAATGGAGTAGGCAAGTGGAAAGAGCGGATAAGCAACAGTTCGTCACGTCCTTCAACGAAGTGCTTGGTAGCGCTGGCGTTGCGGTCGTAGCGCACTATGCAGGTCTGTCTGTTGCACAGATGACTCAGCTTCGTGCTGATGCTCGTGAAGCAGGTAGCACTGTTAAAGTAGCTAAAAACCGCCTGGTAAAGCTTGCCCTTCAAGGCACTGACCTAGAGCACATCAGCGACCTGTTCCAGGGCCCAACTGTAATCGTCTACTCTGACGATCCAGTTGCTGCACCTAAGGTAGCTGCTAACTTCGCTAAGGCTAACGACAAGTTCGTAATCCTTGGTGGTGCTCTTGGCACAACTAACCTGGATGTTGCAGGCGTTAACTCCCTTGCAACGATGCCTTCTCTGGACGAACTGCGTGGCAAGCTTATTGGCATGCTCCAGACTCCAGCGACCCGCATCGCCATGGTTACCAGCGCACCGGCCGGGCAGCTTGCTCGCGTCTTCAATGCGTACGCCGAGAAGGACCAAGCCGCGTAAGGCGGAACCACATAATTTTGTCAAAACCCAAAGCGGTTCGAACATTAAGGTACTAAGAAAATGGCTGATCTCGAAAAGATCGTAGAAGAACTCTCCACCCTGACCGTTATGGAAGCTGCTGAGCTTTCCAAAATGCTCGAAGAAAAGTGGGGCGTTTCTGCTGCTGCTCCTGTAGCAGTTGCTGCAGTTGCTGCTGATGCAGGTGCTGCTGCTGAAGAACAGACCGAATTCGACGTTGTTCTCGCAGACGCAGGCGACAAGAAAATCAACGTGATCAAAGAAGTACGTGCGATCACCGGTCTTGGCCTGAAAGAAGCTAAAGAACTCGTAGAAGGCGCTCCTAAGACTGTTAAAGAACAGGTTTCTAAGGAAGAAGCTGCTGAGCTCAAGAAGAAGCTCGAAGAAGCTGGCGCAAAGGTTGAACTCAAGTAATCTTGAGTACTTCTATAACAGCCCCGGAGAAATCCGGGGCTGCTTTAAGACCCTGGCGGGAATTGTCCCGGCCGGGGTATACGTCCCAACGGGGGACGGTTCTGTGAAGGTGCGTGGACATGCTAGGAAATATGCCGCGTAGTTTCGCTGAACCGTCACCTTTCGAGTGATACGAGGAGCGACAATGACGCAGACGTTCAACGGTCGCAAGAAGGTCCGTAAGTACTTCGGATCTATCCGCGATGTAGCGGCTATGCCAAATCTTATCGAGGTGCAGAAGGCGTCTTATGACCAATTCTTGCAAGTCGGTAAGCCAGAGGATGGTCGTGTTGACGAAGGCCTTGAGGCCGTTTTCAAATCCGTTTTTCCTATCTCGGATTTCGCTGGGACTGCTCTACTTGAGTATGTGGACTACGAGTTCGAAGCCCCTAAATACGATGTAGACGAGTGCCGTCAGCGCGATATGACGTACTCCGCTCCATTGAAACTCACACTGCGTTTGATTGTATTCGACGTAGATGAGGATACAGGAGCCAAGTCCGTTAAAGACATCAAAGAACAAGATGTCTTTATGGGCGATATGCCTTTCATGACCGAGAACGGTACCTTTGTAATTAACGGTACCGAGCGCGTTATCGTGTCTCAGATGCACCGCTCTCCAGGTGTGTTCTTCGACCATGATAAGGGCAAAACCCACTCTTCAGGCAAGCTCCTTTTTGCCGCACGCATCATTCCTTACCGCGGTTCCTGGCTGGACATCGAGTTCGACGCTAAAGATATCGTGCATGCACGTATCGATCGTCGTCGTAAGATTCCTGTCACATCCTTGTTGATGGCTCTGGGTCTGACCCCAGAAGAAATCCTCAACACCTTCTACAACCGCATTGATTACATCAGTGAAGGCAACGGCTCTTGGCGCGTTCCTTTCGACGGCGCACGTCTGAAAGGCACCAAAGCTACCTTCGACATGATCGACGCTGATAGCGGCGAAGTTGTAATCGAAGAAGGTAAGAAGATTACCGCTCGCACCATCCGTCAGCTTGAGGACAAGGGCGTTAAGGCCATCAAAGTTACCGATGATGACCTGATCACCCAGTATCTCGCTGAAGATATGGTGAACCACCAGACTGGTGAAATCTATGCAGAAGCCGGTGAAGAAATCACCGAGAAGATGCTGGCTGAACTGGTTGACCGTGGTTTCGTAGAAATTCCGGTTCTGGATATTGACCACGTCAATACCGGTCCGTACATCCGCAACACTCTGGCAGCAGACAAGTCTGATGCCCGTGAAGATGCGCTGTTCGACATCTACCGCGTCATGCGTCCTGGTGAGCCACCGACCATGGAAACCGCGGAAGCGATGTTCCACTCCTTGTTCTTTGATGCAGAGCGTTACGATCTTTCCGCGGTTGGCCGTGTGAAGATGAACATGCGTATGGATCTTCAGTGTGAAGACACCGTTCGCACCCTGCGCAAAGAAGACATTCTTGCAGTAATCAAGACCCTTCTTGATCTGCGTGATGGTCGCGGTGAAATCGACGATATCGATAACCTTGGCAACCGTCGTGTTCGCTCTGTTGGCGAACTCATGGAAAACCAGTATCGCGTTGGTCTGCTGCGTATGGAACGCGCAATCAAAGAACGCATGAGCTCCGTAGAGATCGACACTGTGATGCCACAGGATCTGATCAACGCGAAGCCAGCAGCAGCTGCTGTTCGTGAGTTCTTCGGTTCTTCCCAGCTTTCCCAGTTCATGGACCAAACCAACCCACTTTCCGAAGTGACCCATAAGCGACGCCTGTCGGCGCTTGGTCCTGGTGGTTTGACCCGTGAGCGCGCAGGCTTCGAAGTTCGCGACGTTCACCCAACACACTATGGTCGTATCTGCCCGATTGAGACCCCTGAAGGTCCGAACATCGGTCTGATCAACTCCTTGGCAACCTTCGCTCGCGTGAACAAGTATGGCTTTATTGAAAGCCCATACCGTCGCGTAGTGGACGGCGTTGTAACTAACGATGTTGTTTATCTATCCGCTATGGAAGAGAGCAAATACTACGTTGGTCAGGCGAACGTTCCATTTGGCGAAGATGGTCGCTTTGAAGCTGAACTGATCCAGTGTCGTCACGCTGGCGAGAACATGCTTGTTCCTGCTGAGCGCGTTGACTTCATGGACGTGTCTCCAAAGCAGCTGGTGTCTGTAGCAGCATCCCTCATTCCGTTCCTTGAAAACGATGACGCGAACCGCGCTCTTATGGGTGCGAACATGATGCGTCAGGCTGTGCCGCTCGTTCGTGCGCAGGCTCCGTTTGTAGGTACCGGTATGGAGCAGGTTGTTGCTCGTGACTCTGGTGCAGCGATTACTGCCCGTCGTGGTGGTGTTGTTGACCAGGTTGACGCGACCCGTATCGTTATCCGTGCAACCGAAGATCTGGATCCGTCCAAGTCCGGCGTTGACATCTACCGTCTGCAGAAGTTCCAGCGTTCTAACCAGGACACCTGTATCAACCAGCGTCCACTTGTGAACGTTGGCGACCGTATCGGTAAAGGCGACATCATTGCTGATGGTCCTTCCACCGAGCAGGGTGATCTGGCTCTTGGCCGTAACGTGCTTGTCGCGTTTATGCCTTGGAACGGTTACAACTTCGAAGACTCCATCCTTCTGTCCGAGCGCATCGTTCGCGATGACGTGTTCACTTCCATCCACCTCGAAGAATTCGAAGTGATGGCTCGTGATACCAAGCTCGGCCCTGAAGAAATTACTCGCGATATTCCTAACGTATCCGAAGAAGCTCTCAAGAACCTTGACGAAGCTGGTATCGTTTACGTTGGTGCAGAAGTGAAGCCTGGCGATATCCTCGTCGGTAAAATCACACCGAAGGGCGAAAGCCCAATGACCCCAGAAGAAAAACTTCTGCGTGCGATCTTCGGTGAGAAAGCTTCTGACGTTCGCGATACTTCTATGCGTCTGCCACCTGGCGTGACCGGTACTGTTGTTGAAGTTCGTGTATTCAACCGCCACGGCGTTGAAAAAGACGAACGCGCGATGGCTATCGAGCGCGAGGAAATTGAGCGTCTTGCAAAAGACCGTGATGACGAACAGGCAATTCTTGACCGTAACGTCTATGGCCGTCTGGCTGAGATGATTATGGATCGTGAAATTGTTGCTGGTCCTCGTGGTTCCCGTAAGGGTGCAGTGGTAAACGGCGACCTGCTGAACGAGTTCCCTCGCTCTCAGTGGTGGCAGTTTGCTTTCGAAGACGAAAAGCTCATGGGCGAACTGGAAGCTCTGCGCGGTTCTTATGATGAGAGCCGTAAGCGCCTCGAGCAGCGTTTCATCGACAAGGTTGAAAAGCTGCAGCGCGGTGACGAGCTGCCACCAGGCGTCATGAAGATGGTTAAAGTCTTCGTTGCTGTGAAGCGTAAGATTCAGCCAGGCGATAAGATGGCTGGTCGTCACGGTAACAAGGGTGTAGTTTCCAAAATCAACCCTTGTGAAGATATGCCATTCCTCGAGGACGGTACACACGTTGATATCGTGCTGAACCCTCTGGGCGTGCCTTCCCGTATGAACGTGGGTCAGATTCTTGAGACTCACCTGGGTTGGGCGTGTGCCGGTATGGGTAAGCGCATCGGCGAACTCTATGATGAGTACCGCCGCAACGGTAGCGTGGAACCACTTCGCATGAAGCTCTCCGAAATTTACGGAGATAACTTCAAGGGTGATCAGGTTAGCGAATACGACGACGAAAGCGTTGTACGTTGCGCTGAGCAGCTGAGAACCGGTGTGCCGATTGCTACACCAGTATTCGACGGTGCTCGTGAGCCTGACGTTGTAGATATGCTCAACATCGCGGAACTCGACCCATCCGGTCAGTCTCGTCTGTTCGATGGTCGTACCGGTGAACAGTTCGACCGTCCTGTGACTGTTGGCTACATCTACATGCTGAAGCTGCATCACCTTGTCGATGACAAGATCCACGCACGTTCGATCGGTCCTTACTCTCTCGTTACGCAGCAGCCTCTGGGTGGTAAAGCCCAGTTCGGTGGTCAGCGCTTCGGTGAGATGGAGGTATGGGCGCTTGAAGCATATGGCGCGGCATACACCCTTCAGGAAATGCTTACCGTTAAGTCGGATGACGTTGCTGGTCGTACGAAGGTTTATGAAGCCATTGTACGCGGTGATGACACCTTCGAAGCGGGTATTCCGGAAAGCTTCAACGTTCTCGTCAAGGAAATGCGTTCCTTGTGCTTGAACGTAGAGCTTGAGGACAAGGATAAGCCTGTTCCTTCGAACGATGACGCGCAGGCGTTTGACGCTGCGGAATAATAATTCCGCAGCCCCCTTCAATCGCCCTATTTGATTTTCCTGCCGGAAGAGGGGAGCCTTTAGAGGTCTCCCCGAACCGCGCATCTGAGGAGAGAGATGATGTCGCAAGAGGTCATGAACCTGTTCAATCAGCAGGCTCCAGCGCAGACCTTCGATCATATCCGCATCTCGATTGCCAGCCCGGAAAAAATTCTTTCCTGGTCCTTTGGTGAAATCAAGAAGCCGGAAACGATCAACTATCGTACGTTCAAGCCTGAGCGTGATGGTCTGTTCTGTGCGCGCATCTTCGGTCCTGTAAAGGACTACGAGTGCTTGTGCGGTAAGTATAAGCGCATGAAGTATAAAGGCGTTATCTGTGAGAAGTGTGGCGTTGAAGTCACTCTTTCCCGCGTACGCCGTGAACGTATGGGTCACATTGAGCTTGCAGCTCCTGTGGCGCATATCTGGTTCCTGAAGTCCCTGCCATCCCGTATTGGTATGCTTCTGGACATGACGCTCAAGGATCTTGAGCGCATCCTGTATTTCGAAAACTACGTCGTTATCGAGCCGGGCTTGACCCCTCTTAAACAGCACCAGTTGCTGTCTGAAGAAGATTACGTCAACGCTCAGGACGAATACGGCGAAGACGCCTTCACCGCTATGATCGGTGCGGAAGCGATCCGTGAAATCCTGATGTCTATGGACTTGCAGCGCGAGTCCGAAAAGATCCGTCAGGAAATCGCAGAAGCGACCACCGAACTGAAGCCTAAGAAACTGGCTAAGCGTTTGAAGGTTGTTGAAGCGTTCATCGAGTCTGGTAACCGTCCTGAATGGATGATCCTGACCGTTGTTCCTGTGATTCCACCGGATCTTCGTCCGCTGGTTCCACTGGACGGTGGCCGTTTCGCGACGTCTGACCTTAACGACCTTTACCGTCGTGTAATCAACCGTAACAACCGCCTGAAGCGTCTGATCGAGCTTCGCGCGCCGGACATCATCATCCGTAACGAAAAGCGTATGCTGCAGGAATCTGTTGACGCGCTGTTCGATAACGGTCGTCGCGGTCGCGTAATTCAGGGTGCTAACAAGCGTCCTCTGAAGTCGCTCTCCGACATGCTGAAGGGTAAGCAGGGCCGCTTCCGTCAGAACCTTCTGGGTAAGCGCGTTGACTACTCCGGTCGTTCCGTAATTACCGTAGGTCCTGAGCTTAAGCTGCATCAGTGCGGTCTTCCTAAGAAGATGGCTCTTGAGCTGTTCAAGCCATTCATCTACTCCCGTCTTGATGCCAAAGGCTTCTCTTCAACTGTTAAACAGGCGAAGAAGCTGGTGGAGAAAGAGCGCCCAGAAGTTTGGGATATCCTTGATGAGGTTATCCGCGAGCATCCGGTTCTTCTGAACCGTGCGCCGACCCTGCACCGTCTTGGTATCCAGGCATTCGAACCGACCCTGATTGAAGGTAAGGCTATCCAGCTGCACCCGCTCGTCTGTTCCGCGTTTAACGCTGACTTCGACGGTGACCAGATGGCTGTTCACGTTCCGCTTTCTCTGGAAGCGCAGCTTGAAGCCCGTACCCTCATGATGTCCACCAACAACATTCTGCATCCGGCAAACGGTGGTCCTATCATCGTTCCTTCGCAGGATATTGTTCTTGGTCTCTACTACCTGTCCATCATGGCAGAAGGTGAGCCGGGAGAGGGCATGGCGTTCGGTAACATGGGTGAGCTGCACCACGCGCTGGAAAGCAAAGCCATTACCGTTCACACCAAGATCCGTGGTCGCTTCAAGACTGTTAACGAATACGGTGAGCAGGTTTCCAACATCTATGAGACCACCCCAGGTCGTCTCATGATTGCAGAGCTGCTGCCTAAGCACTTTGAAGTTCCTTTCGACGTCTGTAACAAGCTGATGACGAAGAAAGAAATCTCTAAGATGATCGACACGGTTTACCGTGCTTGTGGTCAGAAAGAGACCGTTATCTTCTGTGACCGCATCATGGAACTCGGCTTCAAGAACGCTTGTCGTGCAGGTATCTCCTTCGGTAAGGATGACATGCTCATTCCTGACGCGAAGAAGACCCTTGTTGACCAGACCACTTCTCTGGTTACTGAATACGAACAGCAGTACAACGATGGTCTGATCACCCAGGGCGAAAAGTACAACAAGGTTGTTGATGCTTGGGCGAAATGTACTGACCGTGTTGCTGACGAGATGATGAAGCGTATCTCCGCGACCGAATACGATGCGGAAACCGGCCGTCAGAAGCAGATGAACTCTGTTTACATGATGGCTCACTCCGGTGCTCGTGGTTCCCCAGCGCAGATGAAGCAGCTCGGTGGTATGCGTGGTCTGATGGCGAAGCCGGATGGCTCCATCATCGAGAACCCGATTATCGCTAACTTTAAAGAAGGTCTGACCGTTCTGGAGTACTTCAACTCCACCCACGGTGCTCGTAAGGGTCTTGCAGATACCGCTCTTAAAACTGCGAACTCCGGTTACCTTACCCGTCGTCTCGTTGACGTTGCACAGGACAGCATCATTCTGGAACGCGATTGCGGTTCCGAAGGTGGTATCACTGTTCAGCCTATCGTTGATGCTGGTAACGTTATCGCTTCTCTTGGTCAGCGCGTTCTCGGCCGTACTGCGGCTGAAGACATCATCAACCACAAGACCGGTGAGGTTCTCGTACCTCGTGGTCGCCTGATTGATGAAAAAGACGTTGAGCTGATCGAAGACGCTAAGGTTCAGATGATCAAGATCCGTTCGGTTCTGACATGTGAAACCAAAACCGGCGTTTGTGCTGCATGTTACGGTCGCGACCTTGCTCGCGGTACTCCGGTTAACACTGGTGAAGCTGTTGGCGTTATCGCTGCGCAGTCCATCGGTGAGCCTGGTACCCAGCTGACCATGCGTACCTTCCACATCGGTGGTACGGCACAGGTTGTTGACAGCTCCTACATCGAGTCTTCTGTAGAAGGCACGGTACAGATGCGTAACCGCCATATTGCCCGCGATTCCGATGGCAATACGGTTGTTATGGCTCGTAACATGTCCATCCAGATCATCGATAGCGATGGTAACGAGCGCGCTTCCCACCGCCTGACATACGGCTCCAAGCTGCATGTTGATGAAGGTGATGAAGTTAAACGCGGCCAGCGTCTTGCTGAGTGGGATCCATACACCCGTCCAATCCTTTCTGAGGTTGGTGGTAAAGTGTCCTTCGAAGATCTCGTTGATGGTACCTCCGTTAAGGAAACCACCGATGAGGCGACTGGTATTACCAAGCGCGTCGTTATCGACTGGCGTAGTTCGCAGCGCGGTGCTGATCTGAAGCCTGCGATCGTAATCAACGACAAAGACAACAAGCCAATGAAACTGGCTCGTGGTGGCGACGCTCGTTCGCTCCTGTCTCCTGATGCGATCCTTTCTGTTCAGCTTGGTGACAGCGTTTCTGCTGGTGACGTTCTTGCACGTATTCCTCTGGAAAGCGCCAAGACCAAAGACATCACCGGTGGTCTGCCACGCGTTGCGGAACTGTTCGAAGCTCGTCGTCCGAAGGATCATGCGATCATCGCTGAAATCGATGGTACCATCCGCTTCGGTCGCGACTACAAGAACAAGCGTCGCATCATTATCGAGCCACACGACGAAACTCTGGAACCGGTTGAATACCTCATTCCAAAGGGTAAGCACTTCCACCTTCAGGAAGGCGACACCATCGAGAAGGGTGAATACCTGCTCGACGGTAACCCAGCGCCGCACGACATCCTTGCAATTAAGGGTGTAGAGGCTCTGGCAGCTTACCTCGTGAACGAGATTCAGGAAGTTTACCGTCTTCAGGGCGTGGGCATCAACGACAAGCACATCGAAGTGATTGTTCGTCAGATGCTTCAGAAAGTGGAAATCACCGATCCGGGTGAAACCGAGTTCTTCGCTGGCGAACAGGTCGACAAAATCGACTTCGACGAAGCGAACCTCAAGGCGATCGATCGTGCACGCGATCCTGCTAAGGCGGTTCCAGTTCTTCTGGGTATCACCAAGGCAAGCTTGCAGACCCGTTCGTTCTTCTCGGCTGCATCCTTCCAGGAAACCACCCGCGTTCTTACCGAAGCGGCGGTTTACGGAAAGATCGATCCACTCGACGGCCTGAAAGAAAACGTGATCGTTGGTCGCCTCATCCCAGCAGGTACCGGCGGGGCAATGAACAAGATCCGCAAAGTGGCAACACTGCGCGACGATCTCATTCAGGATGCTCGCCGCGCTGCTTCCGATGCAGGCACTGCGGACTCAATGCTGGAAGATTTCAGCCGCGGGTTCAACTAAGAGCGATCAAAAGAAAATAGTGAAAGGGCCGCCAACGTTGGTGGCCCTTCTTTTTTAGGGATAGGACTATGACACAAGAAAACGAAAGAAAGTTGTCTGACCTGATCGACAACGGTGAAGAGCCAATCGTTTACGTGATCGTTGGCCGTGGTTGGGAAGAAGATGAAGGTGAAGCGGAAGACGCAATTCCCTTCAACATCATTTTGACCGCAGTAGATGATGATTCCGCGATCCGCCGTTCTTTGGAAGCATTGGGCGAGCAGGGTTACGCTTCGGCTGAACTCGACCAAATTGGTTTGGTCACTGAAGAGCCGGATGAGCCAACCCTTGCAGATGCATATCGTGATGCACTCGCAGGTAATGTTGCGATCATCTCCTTCAAAGAAGGCTGAGAAGGGTAGGGTTGTAGTAGGCGGCAATTACTGCCGGTGATTACAGCTATAAGGATTCTTCCTCCACCAGCAGGCTTTGAGCCTGTTTCGCAAGGGCAGGGGGAGGGTTCATTAACCTTTCGGTAATAAATGAACGAATCCGGGTGCACCGTGTGACTTTTATTACCCGATGCACCCTTGGGTAAGTGTCAGGGGCAGGTTCGCGCCAAGAGAATCGCCTATCGGGCGGTTTTTTAGCGGGAAAGCACTTGACGAAAGCGGGACTGCTGAGTAGTTTCCGCGCAACCTTATGGCAGGCGGTAAGCAATGTCCTTCTCCGTGGGCGCCTCGTCCCGGAATACTGAAGCTTAAACGCTGTCGGGTTTATAGACGAATTTACGTCGATAGCATGACCGCTCTAGTGGTCCTCTGATTCCAGTTGGTGCCTTCCGTAAGACTTTTGCGGATCGGTGCCTTTACGTCTGTTTATCAGGGCCGCTAGCGGCTGAAGAACATTAGGTAAAGGGCAATAAAAGTATGCCGACGATCAACCAGTTGATCCGTAAACCGCGCCAAGTGCCGGCTAAGCGGAACAAAGTGCCTGCAATGGAGGCATGTCCGCAGAAGCGTGGTGTTTGTACCCGCGTTTACACAACCACTCCTAAGAAGCCTAACTCGGCTCTTCGTAAAGTGGCAAAAATCCGTCTGACTAACGGCTTCGAAGTTATCGGTTACATCCCGGGCGAAGGCCATAACCTGCAGGAACACTCCGTAGTGATGATCCGCGGCGGCCGCGTAAAGGATTTGCCGGGCGTTCGTTACCACATTATTCGCGGTGTTCTGGATACTCAGGGCGTCAAAGATCGTAAGCAGCGTCGTTCCAAGTACGGCGCGAAGCGTCCGAAATAAGAGGGTAGCCAATGTCCCGTCGTCACGCCGCAGAAAAGCGTAAAGTCCTTCCGGATCCAAAGTTCGGAGATACCGTAGTTACCAAGTTCATGAACGCGGTAATGCTGGATGGTAAGAAATCCGTTGCTGAAGCTATCGTTTACGGTGCATTCGATGTAATCGAGAGCAAAACCGGCAACAACCCAATTGAAGCATTCCACACAGCGCTTGAAAACGTCATGCCGCAGGTGGAAGTGCGTTCCCGCCGCGTCGGTGGTGCAACCTACCAGGTTCCTGTTGAGGTTCGCGCAGAACGCCGTCAGGCGCTGGCTATTCGCTGGCTGATTTCCGCAGCCCGTGGCCGCAATGAAACCACTATGGTTGGTCGCCTTTCCGGCGAGCTGCTCGATGCAGCTAACAACCGTGGTAACTCTGTTAAGAAGCGCGAAGATACGCACCGTATGGCTGATGCTAACCGTGCATTCTCGCACTATCGTTGGTAATTCGTCCGAATAGGGGCTGACATATGTCACGCACACACAAAATTGAGGACTACCGTAACTTCGGCATCATGGCACACATCGATGCTGGTAAGACGACTACGACAGAGCGTATCCTCTTCTATACCGGTAAGAACCACAAGATTGGTGAAACCCATGACGGTGCGTCTACCATGGACTGGATGGAGCAGGAGCAGGAGCGTGGTATTACCATTACCTCTGCTGCTACCACCGCGCACTGGAAAGAAAAGCGTCTTAACATCATCGACACCCCAGGCCACGTTGACTTCACCATTGAAGTTGAGCGTTCCCTGCGTGTTCTCGATGGTGCGGTAGCTCTTCTCGACGCTAACGCTGGCGTTGAACCTCAGACTGAAACCGTATGGCGTCAGGCTGACAAGTACAACGTTCCTCGCATGATCTTCGTCAACAAGATGGACAAGCTCGGCGCAGACTTCGATCGTTGTGTAGACATGATCGAAAAGCGCCTCGGTGCTAACCCGCTTGTTGTACAGCTTCCTGTTGGCGCTGAAAGCGACTTCGCAGGCGTGGTCGACCTTCTTCAGATGAAGGCTCTGATCTGGCGCGGTGAAGACCTTGGCGCAAGCTGGGACGTTGTAGACATTCCTGCAGATCTGGCTGACCGCGCTGTTGAAGCACGCGACGCTCTGATCGAAAAGGTTGTCGAGATCGACGAAGCTGCGATGGAAGCTTACCTTGAAGGTGAAGAACCATCCTTCGAACAGATCCAGGCTCTGATCCGTAAGGGTACCATTGCTGGTGAATTCGTTCCGATCTTCTGTGGTTCTGCGTTCAAGAACAAAGGCGTTCAGCCTCTGCTCGACGGCGTGGTAGACTACCTGCCTTCCCCAGTAGACGTTCCTGCTATTAAGGGTATCGATCCTAAAGACGAAAGCGACACCGTACGTCGTTCTTCCGATGAAGAACCTCTCGGCATGCTTGCGTTTAAGATCATGAACGATCCGTTCGTTGGTTCCCTGACCTTCGCACGCATTTACTCTGGTGTTCTGAGCAAAGGCTCTTCCGTAATGAACACCGTTAAGGGTAAGCGCGAGCGCGTCGGTCGTATGATGCAGATGCACTCCAACTCCCGCGAAGACATCGATATCGCCTATGCAGGTGACATCGTTGCGATCGCAGGCCTGAAGGACACAACAACAGGTGATACCCTGTGTGATCCTCTGAAGCCGGTAATTCTGGAACGCATGGAGTTCCCGGATCCAGTTATCGAGATCGCTGTTGAGCCAAAATCTAAAGGCGACCAGGAAAAGATGGGCCTTGCCCTGAACCGTCTGGCTGCTGAAGATCCGTCCTTCCGCGTGAAAACAGATGAAGAATCCGGCCAGACCATCATTGCTGGTATGGGCGAACTTCACCTGGACATCCTTGTTGACCGCATGAAGCGCGAATTCAAGGTTGAAGCGAACATCGGTGCGCCGCAGGTGGCATACCGTGAAACCATCACCAAGCCTGCTGATGTGGACTATACCCACAAGAAGCAGTCCGGTGGTACTGGTCAGTTCGCTCGCATCAAACTCTCCATCCAGCCTAACGAAATTGGCGCTGGTTTTGAGTTTGCTGACACGGTTGTTGGCGGTAACGTTCCTAAAGAATACATCCCAGGTGTATCTAAAGGTATCGAATCCGTCATGTCTTCCGGTCCTCTCGCAGGCTTCCCGATGGTTGACATCAAAGCTACCCTCACTGACGGTGCTTACCACGATGTTGACTCCTCGGTCCTCGCGTTTGAGATCGCAGGCCGTGCTGGTTTTAGAGAAGCTGTGGCTAAAGCTGGTCCAAAGCTGCTAGAACCAATTATGAAGGTTGAAGTTGTCACTCCAGAAGATTACATGGGTGACGTGATCGGTGACCTGAACTCACGTCGAGGTCAGATCTCCGGTACTGAAAACCGCGGTGTCGTGACCGTTATCACTGCTATGGTTCCGCTGGCCAACATGTTTGGTTACGTCAACAACCTGCGTTCTATGTCGCAGGGACGTGCACAGTATTCCATGGTGTTCGATCATTACGATCAGGTCCCTCAGGCTGTCGCAGACGACGTTATTGCAAAATACGCATAACTAGTCACAGTCAAACGGATTACAGAGAGAACGGAGAAATCCGATGGCAAAAGAAAAATTTGAGCGTAATAAACCGCACGTCAACATCGGCACAATTGGCCACGTTGACCACGGCAAAACCACTCTGACCGCTGCAATCACCAAG
>NZ_SMMA01000040.1:8357-19676 GCF_009711345.1 Pseudovibrio flavus | reverse complement strand
TAGGAGCCCCAATAATCATCGGCTGTTCCTTTTCCATATTCCGGCAGTGGCTGTCGTTTGCAGTAATTTAGTTCATCAAAACCTACAGACTAAATACCCATTTTCCGCGCTTCTTTTAATTTGCGGCCCGTAAGAAGCGCATAGGAAATCCATCAGTGTCAATTGAGAGATATTCATTATCTCCGATTAAACGAATGTTTGGATGGTATGTGTTGATTTCTCTACGTCAAAGTTACCAATTAGCCGTAGTTTTTCTAGGAGGGTATTTGTCTGTATACGCTAGGGAAATTGTCTTTTGCAGAATATTGCGCCTAGTTCGATTTGGTATTCATAGGTGCGTCTGCATTACGCTGAAAGGGTTTTGTTGGGTGGCTATGTATCGTGATGCGGAAGGGCGGGCCTGAAGCCCACCCCTATGATTGTTTTAGTGTTTGCGATGGCAGGCTGGCGGACAGAAGTAGTGTGATTGAGCATTGAGGTACTTGTCAAAGGACACCTCCTGCTCCTGCTCCTTCTGGGAATGCGCGGCTCTGGACTGGGCCACCTGAGCTTCCAGCATTTTCTCCTGCGTTTTGTCCATTGGCAACACTTTGAAATGATCTGTCTGCGTCTTGGCTATCGCCTCGATAAAGGCTTGGTGCGAACCATATTCCTTTACCGCTGCCAGAACTTTGGCACTTGGCGTTAGTGAGCTATCTTTAAGCTTCTCGAGCTGCGCATCGAGTGCTTCTTCATGGGCCCCTTCGGTTCCCAATGCTTCATCGAACGCTTTTGCAAGATCGCGCATTTTTTCCAGAAGCATCAGGCCTGCTTCTTTAAGTGTCACTCCCTTACCGTAGAACGGGAGCTCAAGCCCTTCTTTCCGACCAAACCGCGCTACAAGCTGCAATTGTTCATTAAGCTGCTTCTGCTCTGCAGTATCGATTGATGGGCTTTCTGAGAGCGCCATATATGTGAGGAAGACATTAAAGAACATCGCTTCCTGCTCATCAATTCCAACTGGTAGGAATGGATTGATGTCTACGCTTCTCAGCTCAATATATTCGATGCCGCGCCGACACAGCGCAGTGATTGGGCGCTCTCCCGGCAACGCATTACGTTTAGGGCGAACGGAGCCATAGAGCTCATTTTCAAGCTGTAGCTGATGCGTGTTGATCTGCTTGTAATGGCCCTCTGTCTGCACACCGATACGCTCGTATAGATCCTCTGAGGTATCAAGTGCAGCCTTTAGGCCCTCAAGATAATCTTCCATACTGTTAAAGTGGATATCGAGTTTGCCTTGAACAACGCTCGTGTAACCAAGATCACTCATTCTCAAAGATGTGCCGTACGGCGCAATGAGCGTTTCATCCCCGAGCGGCTCTAGGCCAACATCCCTGCCCTGAACATAACTGCTATCGATCGCAGGTGTTGCTCCGAACAGATAGAGTACCAGCCAACCGTGGCGCTGGATGTTGCGGATTAGAGAAAGGTAGCCATTGTTGGTTGCGTATTGCGGATCAGCTTCTCTTAGCGAAGCTGGCTGCAGCATGTTCCAGAGTTCTTCAGGCAGGGAGAAATTGTAATGAATGCCGGAGATCGTCTGCATGGTCTTGCCGTAGCGGTGAGCAAGGCCCATGCGGTACAAAGTCTTGATGCGCGCAGCATTGCTGTTTCCGTATTCAGCAATGCGGATGCTTTCCTCGCCCTCAAGATGCGGGGGCATGCTGGCGTTCCAGAAATACTCACCGCGAGGCAAATTGCGAGCCGTGAAAATGTGGAGGTTACGCAGGAATTGAATGCTATCTGCCATGTTAGCTGTGGCAGGCGTAATAAACTCCAGCTGAGCTTCTGAGAAGTCCGTCGTGATGAACTTGTGCGTCAACGCTTTGCCGATGCCTTCTGGATGCTCATGCATCGACATTTTGTTATCGGATGTTACGCGCAGGCTTTCTTTTTCGATACCAACGCGAATCTTGGAGAGTTGGTCCTGAAAGGAACTATCTTGCATAAGAGGCATACACAGTGTTTCTGGAGCAGACATATTAGGGGCACCCATTCTAGAGCCTCAAAGATTAGTTGCTGGTTTCAGCGGCGGTCCGCTGTTTTTCAGAGTTAATGAATTTTGCAAAAAGCCGAAGGCTCTCGTGAACCTGCTCAGCAGTTTGGCTTGGCATGGACTGGACCAGTCGGTTGATCCACTTGCTCTGCCCTTCGGTGAAATTCTCGACAAACTTGGTACCCTGCTCTGTGAGGCAAAGTCGGCGGGCCCTTCCGTCTTGCGGACAGCAGGCGCTTGTTACAAGACCCTTCGTTTGCAGACGTTTTACAACGCGGGAGGCACCACTTTTGGTGAGACCAAGATTTTGACCAATGCTTTGAACGGGGCATTCAGGCGCTTCTGCAATCAAGCGAAGGGTCAGAAAATCGCTAAGCGTAAGTCCCTCGAAATCGAGGTCGCTGCTACACTGGGAGTTGAAGTGCCAAGCAACCGTGAGGAGGTCATTATAGAGGTTGTCTTCGGCGTCGTTTGTAATCCGGGACATTTATTTTCCAGCACTCGTTCGCGCAAAATCAATACAGTTGACGCTATCAACTATTTGGTTGAGCGTGTCAACTAATTCCTTTCAAAGGTAGGATGTATTTTTGCTCAAACAATTGTGAAGGGAAAAATAAACCCCGTGGAGCAGTTAACGCGGCATCCTCCTTACCACGAGACGCTCGAACACGGGGCCTGATATAGCACTGTGAAGCAAGAGTTATATCTCGCCAATAGGTAAGCCTACGTGGGATCGTTAAAATGTTGCGGATACAATCTCTTAGGCCGCAATTTCGTACTGCATGTTACTTAATTGGTAGCCCGATTATGCCATTCCTTTGCAGTAGCAGAGGTCAAGATTGTTTCTTATGTGAGCAGAAAGGATCTCAACAGCCTCTTCGGGACGGCGATTTATAGCGCTCAAATAGAGGTCGCAATGGTCGTTGTTGAAATTCTCCAGCTGATAAGTCTCTAGCGTGAGGACATGTCTGTAACGCCCCATATTCTCTAGTAGGATATGGTTTAACTTCTGTGACCACGTTGAACGCGCACCAGCCACAAGCATCCTGTGAAAGTACTGGTGCTGCTCTTCCCAATCCCCCCAGTGGCGAAGTGGGGTATCAGGAGAACGTTCAAGTTTCTCCAAGCGCTTGTAGGCTTCTTGGACACCAGCTTCCCAGTCATCGTCACCGTTGATTATTGAATCTTTAAGAGCCTCGCCTTCAACCAGAATGCGTTGATCGAGAATATCCTCTAGTTCATCAAAGGACAGACGCGGTACGAAAAAGCCGCGATGGCTTTCGGTTGCGACCATTCCCTGACTAACTAATCTAGAGAGCGCCTCTCGAACCGGCGTCGGGCCAATTTCAAGCTTCTCGCTTAGCTTCACAATTTTAAGCTTTTGGCCTGGTTTGAGATTGCCAGAAAGTATCTCCCGACGAATGTACAGCTGAGCCTGATCAATGAGAGAGACACCGGTATCTGCGCCAAGCCCAACTACTGCCGGATCATACTTTAATTCCGAGGCATCGATCTTCATTTGCTGTACTCGATAGGTGTATTCAACTTAGGTTGAATGATCTTGTAACAAAAAAAGCATAGCCTCAAGTGTCGTTACTCAGAAGTTTGGCGGCAAAGGCGAGTTCGTTTGAAATAATGTTTCGCAGGCCGGGGACATTAGAAAAACATACTAATGAAATGCATAGAGCACGGCTCGATTGGAAATTAATTCCAATATCGATAATCGATACTGCAACCTAAGCAGTGTGTAAATTTGTTGTTACACTCACCAGTGGTCAGACTGAGTTAGCAGTTTGATAGTTTTCTCGTAGGGTGTAATGCGTTGCCCTGCATGCTTTTTGAAACGGCTGAAACAGAATCAATTTGACGCTAGAGGAACTTAGTTCACCTTAAACTATCGTCTTAAGTGGTGATTTTCGGCTCGGATCTGGTTTTCACCCAACTTTTTAATCATTTCACGGGAAACGTTCACTCTCTTCCATAACCCATTGAATATAATGGAATATCTTCCGAAAAATGCCGCGAAAAACGCCCAAACATTAACGAGCATTAACCAAAAAGAGATTGCGTAGAGTTGAAGCATGAGTTCAATCTAGACGCAATTAGGGGTATTTGTGCCCGAAATTCCGTTTGGGAGCAACTTGAAGTGCAATATGGCAATACAACGCTAACACGCGAAGAAACGCCGTCTGAGCGTATTTCACGCTATTCGCAGCTTTTGTCTGGTCAGCTTCACCGGTTGCGTCAAGAACTGTACCCGCCAGAGGCTCATAAAGCGCTGCGCGCCTTTTCTTCCGTCGATGTTGCGCGCATTATTGGCGTATCTGAGTCCACAATCCGTCAGCTTGACCTCGATGGTGAAGGCCCGAGCCCTACCCGTCTTGCAAATGGCCGTCGTAGCTACACACTTTCACAGATTAACGATATTCGCCGTGTTTTGGCAGCCCGAAAAAAGGGCGATGAAGCGGTAAATATCCTGCCTCACCGCCGCGAAGGTGAGGTTCTGCAGGTTATTGCTTGCGCAAACTTCAAGGGCGGATCGGCAAAAACAACTACAAGTACCCATCTAGCGCATTATCTGGCGCTTCAGGGCTACCGTGTTCTTGCTATTGACCTTGATCCGCAGGCCTCTTTGTCTGCCATGTTCGGCATTCAGCCTGAGTTTGATGTTGAGCCAAACTGCACTTTGTTTGGAGCGCTTCGTTATGATGAGGACCGCCGACCTCTAGATGAGGTTATCCGACCAACATACTTTGAAAATCTCGATCTTGTTCCAGCAAACCTGGAGTTGGCCGAGTTCGAGCATATCGTACCTTCAGCCATTGCAACCGGTGCCTCCACTGGTGAAGACATCTTCTTCCGCCGTGTTAAGAGCGTGCTGCAAGAGGTTGAGCATCGTTATGATGTTGTCGTAATCGACTGCCCGCCGCAGCTTGGCTTCTTGACCCTCGGCGCGCTGTTTGCTTCTACCGGCCTTCTCATCACTCTGCATCCTCAGATGTTGGATCTTGCCAGCTGTAACCAGTTCCTCGGCATGAGTTCTGATTTGATGAGCGTGATTGAGAACAATGGCGGTGAGATGAACCTCGATTGGATGCGCTTCCTCATTACGCGCCATAATCCGAACGATAGCCCACAAACCCGCGTTGTTGGTTTGCTTCGTGCATTGTTTGGTGAGGACGTTATGACCGCTCCGGCTTTGGAAAGTACTGCTGTTGCCAACGCCGGGCTTGAAAAGAAGTCCCTTTACGAACTGGAACCTGGTGCTATCGGCCGCGAAACATTGAAACGCGCGCTTGAGAGCATTGACTCGGTTAACAAGGAAATTGAAGACCTTATGAAGACCTCATGGGGACGGAAACTATGACCAAAGCGAAGGATCGCAAGCACGCTCTAGACAGTCTCTTCGGTGGCGGAATGGCGAATATGGTGCAGCAAGGCGTTGCACCGCGTCCTCGCCTGTCCTCAGGGGCCATTGGCGCTGCTGAGATCAATTTGATCAAAGACGAGCGTGATACGCTTCGTAGCCAAGTTGATGATCTAACAACGCGGCTGTCATCTTCTATCAACGTCGTGGAGCTCGACACCGCTTGCGTTCAGCCATCATTTGTGGCCGACCGAATGGTCGTGGAACATGATCCGGACTTTGAAGCGCTCAAGGCCTCCATTGAAGAGACCGGACAGCAAGTTCCAATTCTTGTTCGTCCATCAAAGGACAGCGAAGGCCACTATCAGATTGCCTATGGTCACCGCCGCTGGCGAGCCTGTAAAGCGCTTGGTATCGCGGTTCGCGGTGTTATCAAGGACCTGACAGACGAAGATCTGCTGATTGCTCAAGGTCAAGAAAATCATGAGCGTAAGAATCTAAGCTTTATCGAGACTTGCCTGTTCGTTTACAGGCTGTCTAAAGATTATCCTCAAACGCTTATCTGTCGCGCGATCGGTAAAGATAAGTCTTTGGTGTCTAAGTACCGTAAAATTGGTGCGATGATGCCTGAAGATCTATTAGAAGCTATTGGTCCGGCACCTAAAATTGGTCGCCCGCGCTGGGAAGAAATGCAGCAATACTTTGAAGAAGGTGTTGTTAAAGAAAAATACAGCTCTATTCTTTCCGAAGTTCTTGCATCTAGTGACTTTAAGAACGCTTTCAGTGATGAGCGCTTTACCATTGTATTGGCTGCCCTACAGCCCAAAGACGATGAGGCAGAGAGCGCAGTTGATACTGAAATCGAGGTCGCTAAGGCCGATGACAAACCGGAACGCAAATCCGCTGAATATGAGTGGATTGGCCGTGAACAGGTGCGCGTCCAACGTAAAGGTTCTGCATTCAATCTCGTGATCGATGAGAAGAAGCACCCAGGCCTTGCTGGCTTCGTAATGGCTCGGCTTGAATCTGTTTTGGAGGAGTTTGAGGAAAGCACCAAAGGCGCAAATTCATGACCTAGTTTATATGAAAAAGGTCTCACTGACGGCAATCAGCAAGACCTTAATTCACGCCCAAACCAGCAAAAAGCCGGTTCAGGATCATCTTTGGCGAGACAATCCTACGACAACTGGCCCTTCCGAATCAAGAGCATATTGCTTCTTGAATTGGGTCTTTGTGCTTTATTCGCTGATTTGAGCAGTCTTATCCCACATGATGCCCAGCATCTATCGGCACCAAGCGAGTTGGCCTCCTTGGTGAACGGGTGATTTATGCATTCTGTTCAAGTTGCTTCTTTCAGAAAATTAACGCCAGCAATGGTACATAGCCAAAAACTGGCTATGGCAAACGATATCGTTCAAACCACTAAGGCTGAGGCGGCAATTACGCTCAAAAGAGCTGCGCCCGCTTTAGGAATTGATGGCACGACCTATCACGTTATGGATATTCTGATTGGCCTTACCCAGTCTAGGGATTGGGACGCTGATCGTCGGCCACTCGTTGCGATTTCGAATGAGAAATTGGCTGACTTTGTATGCCGATCGCAGAGAACCGTAATTCGAGCTATCAAGAGATTGGTTGAACTTGGTGTTCTAGCCTACAGAGACAGCCCAACGGGACGTCGGTATATTTATCGCAACAATCAAAGCGGTGAAATCGACAGAGGTTACGGCTTTGATTTTTCACCAGCTCGTCAACGTATAGCGGAACTCAAAGAAAAGGCAGATCGGTTTCAGGCGGAACTACGCGCTCAGCAGGAAGCCAAGCGTTCGATTTCACGGTTGTCTAGAGCGATTAAGGATCTGGCTAATTTGAACCAATTGGAAGGTCGTGATGCTAGTGACTATTTGGTGAAACTTGATGAGTTGATGGACAAGACCATCGATATCTATGATCGTGCAAAAGCATTAGAAGCGCTTCATGGCGAATTTGTTGAGTGGACGACAAGGGATGAGACCCAATCTGAAAACGCTTTTTCTAAACAATTGGCATGCGAAGATGACATCAATGTCACCCCCAATATATATACAACCCTAAAAGAACCTATAAATAGTAACATGCGGTTATCGTCTGACGACGATAACTCAAATGACGAAAACGCCAGCTGCGCTGTCGAAGAAGCTTTTGAAAAAAGCAATAATCGCAATTCTAGTGCCATATCTTCCAATGCCTCGGTTGAGAGACCCGGTAGGTCAGAAAAAATCGCAGAGGCAGATGTTTTGTCCAACGTTTCTATTGGATTATTGGACGTTGCTACGGCGAATGTACAAGAAGTTCTAGGGGTTCAGTTCGATAGTTGGCGAGATCTGCAGGCAAGTTGTGAACCTGCCCGACTCGCCCTCGGCGTTTCACCTCGTGCGTGGAAAGAGGCTGTCTCAACAATCGGGCTTAAGGCTGCCGGCGCGATCTTGGTTGTAACTTTGGAAAAGGCTTTGCGCGAACCGGATGTGATCAGCCGTCCGGGCGGATATTTTAGGGCCTGTATCGATAGGGCTGTTGACGGCCGCCTTGCTCTTCACAAATCGCTGTACGGGCTCGCTGAGAACGTCTGATGCATTCAAACGCGAACCCGTACATTGCAAAGTTTCTCGTCGTTCCCGTTGACAGATGTCAACGGTGGGACTGGGCTGGCTTGGTCCCCTGCCCTTCGGTGTTGAAGCTATTTCTAGTTCGGTTCGCGTACGCAACAAGCAGCAACATAATTGGCACCTCAACCAGCACGCCTACAATTGTCGCAAGCGCCGCTGCGGAATGGACACCGAACAAGCTAATTGCAACTGCTACCGCCAATTCAAAGAAGTTTGATGCGCCGATTAGTGCGCCTGGAGCTGCGACGTCGTGGGGCTGTTTCCACTTTGCCATCCAGCGGTACGTAATCCAGAAAATCAGAATAGTCTGGAGGATCAAAGGAATTGCAATAAGCAGGATGTCTTCTGGCGCTTCCAAAATGTTTTCTGCCTGGAGAGCGAATAGTAGGAACACGGTTCCGACCAAGCCGACAATCGATAGTGGTTTTGTCAATTTGGCGAAGCTATCGAGCTTAGAACTTGTTTTTAGAATGTGGCGTGTAAACCAACCGGCAGCCAATGGAATGACGACAAATAGGCCGACAGAAATAAGCAGCGTTCCCCAAGGAACGAAGATTTCTGAGAGACCAAGTAACAATGCTGCAATTGGCGCGAAAGCAACAATCATAATGAGATCATTCGCCGCTACCTGCGCAACCGTGTAGCTTGCATTGCCTTTAGTAAGGTAACTCCAAACGAAGACCATTGCAGTGCACGGCGCGACGCCAAGCAAAATCATACCTGCGATATACTGATCTGCAATCTCACTTGGTATAAGTCCCGAAAAGAGATAACGCATAAAGACTATTGCGAGCAATGCCATCGTGAAAGGTTTGATTAGCCAGTTCACTGCAAGCGTAATTATTAACCCTTTTGGTTTTACAAAGCAGTTTTTAACTTCGCTGAACTCGACTTGAACCATCATTGGGTAGATCATAAGCCAAATTAATACTGCGATTACCAAGTTGATCTGGTGAACTTGTATTCCAGCGATTGTGTTAAAGAGGTCTGGTTGTGTGTGCCCGGCGATCACGCCCAGTACCATGGCGATACCAACCCATACCGATAGGTACTTTTCAAAAAGACCCATGATGTGTTTCCTATTCTACTGTAGTGGCGCTGAGTGCAAGAACTGACTTTTGGAACTGCGCGAAGGCGTCTCTATTCAGTTCGTAGCAAATGCGAGGTGGTTTGCTCTCTGCAATTACGAAACCTGCTTTTCTCAAAATACTCATATGCTCGGATACGGTGGATTGCGCTAAACCCACGCCCTCTACGAGATCATTCCCGATACATCCCTTTTGCGCGGCGAGAAGTTTTAACAACCGAATTCGAACCGGATGAGCAATTGCTTTCGCTTGTGCTGCGAGTTGGCGTTCCGCCTCCTCGTCGAATTCCACTTCAAACTGGGTGGGCGTACATTGTGATAGTGACATTGCGGGTCTCATTCATATCGTTTATCGCCGAATACCGATATGAACAGAGAAATGCAAGTAGATTTTTGTTTTTGGGATTTTTATCGTTTGCGTCGGCCGAACTTCGCCGACGTTCTAACTAGCGTGCCTAGTTCGTTGGCCCCTCCCCCTCTCTGGATTAGACCGATCGGTGAAACCCAAAAGTAACTTATCGATTGGTTTTGCGTGGTTAGGAGAAGCTTGGGTGTGCTGTCCGTTGAGATTTGCAATTACGCATCGAGTATGGCTTGAGCCGGTAATGTGAAGTTTACCCCCAACGCCTGAGTATCTTGGTGATCTACGAAGCAGCTAAAGTCCGCGAACCTCTAGGACTCTCAGGAATAAGTTCACTGATCAGATATCTGTGGGACGAACGGATTTTAAGCTACCATCGCACAACGAACTAAGATGTACCTAGTAGTATTTTGAACCGCTTTTTAAATGGGTTCCTATAATCTTCTGACTAATTTACAGGTCACGTCGTTAAAAGTTCAAAGGGAACAGTAATATTGAGCGATAGTTTGAATTACTCATTCGCGTCTGCTTACCTATATTGTGTTTTCTATATCCCCATCCGCGTCTGTCTTTCACAATTTGCGCTGTTTACTCTGACCTATGCATAGTAAATAACTTCAGCATATACTGTACGTTTCCTTGATTACTAGTATTGGCGTAGCTCACTATTTTCAGCCTAGTTAGTGTGAGTGGACGTAGAGCGATACAATTGTCTATACCTAGTAAGATGGCCATTGCGGAGGAATGATCTAGCTGCCCTGCCCTCTTATAGGTAGAGGCGTAGATGGGGCTTTTCGATTTCGGGGTTAGCATTCACTAGAGATACTTGAGGACGGATGGTTTTCACTATTCCAAATAGTTTTGGTGCGAACGGACGCTTGATTGTAAGTTCTGAGTAGCGACCTAAGTGTGTTCTACACCAATCCTATCTTGGGACTAAAACCGTACCATTTACTCTCTTGCCATTTATCTGGAACCACTCAGAACAGAGTCTCCCAAACCATCTACACCAATTTAGTTTGGTTCGCTTCTACGGCCCTTGGGCGTCGCAATGCCTGGCGCAGAGTAAAGAACTCTTTTATTCTGCGCTTACCTTAATTGGCGCGCAGAATTTCCCTCTCACGCCAACTATAGGAATAGCAAACAGTTCCGCCGCTAGATCTCGGATTTGCTCGCCCAGAGCAGCGCTGCGTTTTGTTTGCTATTTCATGTCACATGCGCGCTGCGGCTTTGTATTCTCTGGATTCAGTATCCTAGCGGCTTTTAAGTAGGTCTTGTTGTTAACCCCGTTTCTCGTTCCAGTTCAACCAAGCCGCCTAAGGCACACGTTGACTAGAGGTGCCATCATATTTCTATGGCGCGTATAATTTTGCAATGTTTGCGTAGTAAATTGTTTGCTGGTGGGATGTTGACAGGTGTCAACGTTTTCAACTGATCCATTGCTCCGCGCTACCCTTACCTGCGACTACCAAGGTTGACAGGTGTCAACATGAAGCATTCATTAACGAGTTGCGCAAATGGTTATTCTACATTTCTTTCTAGGTCTGTAATTACGCTATTCGCAGAAAATATTGTGATCGGAAAATGGGAATGAAATGCTCTGGTGCTATCATCTTCTAGCCTGTCAATCGCACAGTACAGAAAAGTTGGGCCAATATGTATTGAGGTATCTGATTATAACTCTAAGTATGGGCTTGGAGTTCAGGAGTGTTTGACAGCTGTCAACTCGGGCTTGGTATTCGGTGGCGAATTGTTTGCCGGCCGTAGAGAATATTGTGGGAGGAACTTAAAAACTATGGCTTGGTAATGCCAAATCAAGAA
>NZ_SMMA01000040.1:0-8149 GCF_009711345.1 Pseudovibrio flavus | reverse complement strand
CCAAGCTCCAAGCTCCAAGCTCCAAGCTCCGCCCTGAGGTATTCGAATCTGCAGGCGTGTTCTTGGATTGCGAATACAAAAAAACCGCCGAAAGGCGGTTTTTCAATTCACTGCATTAAACGGATCACGTCACCATAGCGCCCTATAGCTTGATCTCTTTTCTTTCCTTAGCGCTTTGATAGATTGCTTCAATGATAGCAACAGCCTTTCGGCCTTCGTAGGAATCGATGATCAGAGGAACATCCTTTGAAAGATGGTCGATTAGATTTTGGAACTGTGCTTCGTGAAGTCGGAAGTCAATAGCTGATGGATCCGAGGCGCCGCCCTTTGCTACCGTCGCGCTTCCGTGTTCTTCGAGGATCGTAGCGTCTTCAGTGGTAGCTTCCGAGAACTCCCATTTGAGGAATTTGTCTTCCTCTAAGACGACTGTACCGTTGGTTCCCGAGATTTCTAGCTTTTTCAGCATGCCCGGGTATGCAGCAGTTGTACCTTCAATCACGCCGCGAGCGCCGGAAGCGAACTTCAAGATTGCTACAGCAACATCTTCCTCATCGATACCATCGTGCCCAAGCGTTTCGGTGTACGCGGTAACTGCTTCGACAGGGCCCATGCACCACTGAAGCAGGTCAATGGCATGAATGGCTTGGTTCATAAGAGCGCCGCCGCCGTCCATAGCAAGAGTGCCGCTTGCCTTGCGCTTATCATAATACTCTTGGCTTCTGAACCATTTCACATATGCATCGCCCAGCACGACTTTCCCAAATCGTCCGCTATCAATGGTGCTCTTGAGAATCTGTGATGCTTCGATGAAACGGTTCTGGAAGATGCTAGCTGCAACAACACCGGCTTTCTCAGCTGCATCAATTATTTCGTCACAGCGCGCAGCTGTTACTTCCATCGGCTTTTCAATCAGCACATGCTTACCAGCAGCGATGGCGGCGAGGGCTGCTTCGCCATGCATGGCAGAAGGAGTACAAATGGTGACAATATGGATTTCGGGATCGGCAAGCATATCATCGAGAGTTTGATAGACTTTGCCGCCGTTCTGCTCGCAGAACTCCTGCGCTCTGTCAAAGCTTCTGCTGAATGCACCAACAAAGTGGCCGCCATTCAGGCTATGAATTGCTTTTGCATGAAACGCGGCGATCATGCCTGTTCCGATGATACCAAAACCATAAGACATAAAGGTAATATCCATATTGATGGCCGAAATGCCAACCAAGTGTACAGAATGAAGCGGAGACTTCGTTACTGTGAAACTAGATAATTTGTGTACTGGTATACAAGTTAGGTGTAGTTGGTAGTTAGAAGCCTTAGTTGCGCTTTCTAGTTTGACTGGCGATAGGCGTCAGTCGTCGCAGAAACGTGGCGATTTATAATGGCTTCCGCGCTCTCAATATCACCCGTAGATATAGCGCCAATGAGTTCAAGGTGCTCGTTGTAAGCGCGTTCCAAGCGAGCAGAGTTTTTGATCATAAGATGTAAACGTGCGCGATCTGAGTGACCTTTTACTGACATAGATAGCCGCCATGCAGCCGGAATATCTGCCAGTTCGGCCAGCTTCTGATGAAATTCCTGATCGGCGTTGAAGTAGCCAACAGCGTCTTTGTTCTTCATCGCAACGCGCAATACAGCCAAAATCGGATCCAAATCCGTTAGGGATGGGCTTGTTTCACATAGGATGCGAACGACTTCACGCTCCAGTGCGCGACGTATAATAATACCCTCGCGGATTTTCTTATTATCAATCGGTGCAACAATGGAACCAACCTGCGGCCGGCTGATAATAAGCTCTTCTTCAGCCAGTTTTTGATAGGCTTGCCGAAGGGGCGTGCGGCTAACCCCAAGCGTATTTGCTAGCTCAGGTTCGTTAATTTGGCTCTCTGGTGGTAGTTCATAACGAGTAATTGCGTTGCGCAACACATCGTAGACCTGAGGTGCGATCGGTTTCGAGCGATCAATCATCTCAGCATTAAATATAGCGAAGAGGTCTGGACCTTGTTTTTGTTTTTTTGGTCTTGGCATCCGCGTACTTGCTTCTATTTTTACCTATCTAAACCCACGACTGGTTAATTCTGAATTTCGTAATTCATCTGTTGTACCAATCAGCTAGCATATAACACGCTGCGCGCATCGCTAATTTTTACTGCGGGGGATAAAGCCGCACCTTTTCCGCGAACTAACATCGTGACACTACCAACTTGTCCTCAATATAACATGTATACCAGTATACAGGAAGCGAGTTTACTCCTTTTGTTTAACCTCCGAAGTTCTTCGGACATAGCATTGGGAGCTCTTGGGGGAAGAGAAGAATGGCTGATCCGGTACGGTTTGCCGCCCTTGGTTTGGACCATCGCCACATGTTTGGCATGGCACAGGGTATGATTGATGCAGGCTGTGAGTTTGTTTCCTTCTGGACAGAGGGAGAGCCTCAGCCTCTCGCGGGATTTACAAAACGGTTTCCAGATGTGCCGCGTGAAGATGAGCTATCAGCGATCTGGAACGACCCTACTATTCCTTTGGTATTGATTGCATGTCCTCCAGACCAGCGTGCTGATCTGGCAATTCAGGCTATGCGCAATGGCAAAGACGTTATGCTGGATAAGCCTGGGTGCGTTACTCTGGCGGAACTAAAGCGCATTCGTGAAGTGGTAGCGGAGACTGGAAGGATCTGGTCTATCGACTTTTCCGAGCGTTTCGAGGTCCCAGCTGTCACCAAGGCAGCTGCATTGGTTAGGGAAGGGGTTATTGGCACAGTTCTGCAAACTGTCGGCCTTGGCCCGCATCGCCTCAACAAACATATGCGTCCAGACTGGTTTTTTGAGGAAAAGCAGTACGGGGGTATTCTTGGTGATATCGCTTCCCACCAGATCGATCAGTTCCTGTTCCTGACTGGAAAAGAAACGGCTGAAATCCGCCACGCTGCGGTTGGTAATTTCGGCAATCCAGATAATCCTCGTTTTCAAGATTTTGGCGAACTCAACCTCGTTAGCGGTAATGCGCAGGCGTATATCCGCCTTGACTGGTTCACTCCAGACGCGCTGCCCAACTGGGGTGATGGCCGCCTCTTCATCTTAGGTACTCAGGGCTACATCGAGCTTCGCAAATACGTTGATGTTTGTGGACGCGATGGAACAGACCACCTCTACCTCGTGACCAATGATCGGTGCGAATACATCGATTGTCATGAAGAAGAGTTGCCGTACTTCCGCCTGCTCGCGGAAGACGTTCGCAATCGAACAGAAACGGCATGCCCACAAAAACACGCATTCATCGTCACCGAACTAGCGCTCAAGGGTCAGGAAATGGCTGAACGGCGCGGATATCTAGCAGACTAATCCAAAAAACAGGGCGCAGTAGCGCGACCCAACGTATATTCGGGAGGTATACATGTCTGTTCTCAAGAATACACTTATTGCTTCTATGGCTGTTCTAGCCAGCACCGCTATGACCAATGCGGCTGAATGGAAGCCTGAAAAACCAATCAACCTGATTGTGCCATGGGGTGCAGGCGGCGCGACTGACCTTGTAACCCGTGTTGTAGCGGGTGAACTTGAATCTGCACTGGGCCAGAAGGTTGTTGTGGTGAACCAGCCTGGCGCGTCCGGCGCAATCGGTTCCAAAGCTGCTCTCGATGCTGACCGCGATGGTTACACATGGACAGCTGGCGCAGCAAAAGACCTTGGCACATACGCTGTAACTGGCCGTCTTGATACCAAAATCGAAGACTGGCACCTGTTCCTCAGCTCTGCAAACGTCAACGTAATCAGCGTGAACCCAGATTCCAAGCTTGCTGATATGGGCGCGTTTGTTGACCGTATGAAAGACGGAAAACCGATTGCTGTAGGTACTTCCGGCGTGAACTCTGCTGGTCACTCTGCAATGGAATCCCTCGTTGCTGCGACCGGTGGTAAATACAAGCACGTGACTTATGAAGGCGGCGCAAAAGCTGTTCTTTCTACAGTTGCAGGCGAAACAGAAGCGAGCAGCCAGCTGCTGACCGAACAGTTCGAAATGCTTAAAGGCAAGCGTATTCGTCCTCTCGCAGCACTTTCCACCGAGCCGCTTGAGCTTGAAGGCATCGGTACTGTAGCGCCAATCACCCAGTGGCTGCCAGAGTACAACCCAACCCCAATCCACTTCGGTATCTTCGTTCCTAAGGGCGTTCCTGCTGAAGTCGTTGCGACTCTTGAAGAGATCTGGTCCACCAAGATCAAGGGCTCTCAGGCACTTAAAGACTACGCAAACGCAAAAGGCTCTGTCGTGACAGTTCTTTCCGGCGAAGAAGCTCAGAAAGCTGTTCGTCCATCCATTCAGGTTAGCGCATGGCAGCTGTTTGATGGTGGTCAGGGTAAAGTAAGCCCAGAAGAACTTGGCATCAGCCGTCCATAATCTGGTTATAAGGACAGGATGCTAATATGAAGAAGGCATTTCAGAATGCATCGGCCGATGTGATTTCGGGCTATGTGTTCACAATCCTCGGCTTTCTGGTTGTACTGGGAAGCTGGGCAATGCCGGACTTTAGCGAACTTGGAGCCTCGTGGTACGAGGCTCCCGGTTTGACACCGGGCCTTTTGGGAGCGGCCTTGTCCGTATGTGGTGTGCTGCTTGTGATGCGCGCACCGACTGTTGAAGAGCAGGGTGAGGATAAGCTTTCCAGCGATCAAGACGAACCGATGCTGGAATTGCTCAAGGATCCTAAGAGCAGACAGCGGGTCTACATTACCGCTAGTTTGTGCGTTTTCTACGCGCTTGTTATGGTTGGTCTTCTGCCGTTCTGGCTGGCAACCGCGCTCTTTGTTTTCGCGTTTATCTTCGGGTTTGAATACGAACCGGGCTGCGAGCGCGCGCTTCTTTATCGCCGCGCAATGGTCGCCCTCATCATAGCACTAGCCACCTCAGTCGCTGTGACCCTCGTGTTCCAAGAACTCTTCCTCGTTCGCCTGCCTTAAGGAACTACCATGGACGGTTTATCTATGCTGGGTGAGGCCCTTATTTCAGGGTCTACGCCAATACAGCTCTTTCATGTCGGCTGGTCTACACTCCTTGGCATTTTTGTAGGCATGTTGCCGGGCCTTACGGCCACTATGGGTGTTGCGCTCCTCACCACGCTCACCTTTCATATGGAGCCGCAGGTCGCAATTGTTGTGCTCCTCAGCATGTATGTGGGCACCATCTTCGGCGGTAGCCGAAGCGCTATCCTCCTCAACATTCCGGGCACACCGGCAAGTGCTGCAACGACGCTGGACGGCTTTCCTCTTGCTCAGGCCAAACAGGCACGTGAAGCGCTTGGTATGGCAACCGTAGGCTCGTTCCTAGGCACTTTGGTGAGTGTTGTTATGCTCGCCGTGCTTGCTCCGGTTCTGGCTGACTATGCTCTTGGCTTTGGCGCTTTCGAGTTCTTCTGGCTTGCTGTTTTCGGTATCGTTATCTCAGGTCGCTTGACCGCTCTTAATGATCCAATCAAGGGCTGGATTGCAGGTATCTTGGGCCTCATCATTGCGATGATCGGTCAGGAATCCTTGCATGCTTATCCGCGCTTCTCTTTTGGTAGCACTGATCTTTCCGGCGGTATCAACCTTATTCCAGCAATGGTGGGCGCGTTCGGCTTTGCTGAAATCCTTCACGTTATGGCTGGTAAGCATAAGGCGCAGATTAGTGACGTTTCCGGCCGTATGTTGCCGCCAATGTCTACGATCAAAAAGTACTGGTTCACGGTTCCTCGCTCTGGTGTTGTCGGCACCATCATCGGTATCGTACCGGGCGTAGGGGAAGATATTGGTGCTTGGGTTTCCTACGCTCTGGCTCGCCGCGCAAGTAAGGAAAAAGAAAAGTACGGCAAAGGCTCTCTTGAAGGTCTTCTGGCTGCTGAAACCGGTAACTCGGCTGCAGTTCCAGGTGCTGTTCTTCCGGTTCTGACCCTCGCAGTTCCAGGTTCTGCTCCAGCTGCAGTACTCATGGCTGCAATGATCATTCACGGTATTCGTCCGGGCCCAATGATCATGATCGAAAGCCCAACGGTTATCTATGATGTAACCGTTGCGCTTCTCTTGGCAGCTGCTGCAATCCTTATCTTCGGTCTCATCCTCACAAAGCCAATGCTTCGCGTGCTTCAGGTTCCAAAAGAACGCCTGCATCCGATCATCTTTGTACTGTGTACCGTTGGTTCGTTTGCTATCGCCAGCCGTCCGTTTGACATCCTCATCATGGTTGTATTCGGTCTTGGCGGCTTCCTGCTCAGACAGATGAAGTACCCAATGGCACCGATCGTTCTTGGTCTGGTTTTGGGTAGCTTGCTTGACCAGAACATGCGCCGCGCACTGGTGCTGTCTGACGGCTCTTTTGAACCGTTCTTCACACGTCCGATCAGTGCGGTTCTTATGGCTGTAACCGTGATCACTGTTGTGATGGGTATTCCGGCGGTAGGCAGATTGTTTGCTCGTTTGAAGCCAACCAAATCAGCTTGATCGCAGGTGATAGAACAAAAAAAAACACCGGCCAATTGGCCGGTGTTTTTGTATGCGTAGGCAGTTTAGGTAGCTTATTCAGCGGCAATAGCGCAGCGCTCGATTTCGTTAGAGAACAACTTGTAGCACATGACGAATTCCTGATGGCCGAGGAGTTCGTGCTTGGTGCGCTTGCCGTTGGAAACCTCGATGATCAGCTCGTAAATTTCGTTGCCAACTTCATCAAGTGTCGCTTCACGGGTTACGATACGGCCGGCATTCACGTCCATATCGCCTTCCATGCGCTTGTAAGTGTCTGGGTTCGCGCAGATTTTGATAACTGGAGCAAGAGCAGAACCTGCTACAGAGCCGCGGCCGGTGACAAAGGTAACCAGATGACAGCCGCAGGCGATCATCTCGATGATCTCCTGATTGTCTGTGATGTTCGGAACGCCGTATTTAAGGCCGCCGTCACAAACAACGTCTAGCAGGTAAAGGCCTTTTCCTTCCGGCTGCATGCCCGGTTTAATCACGCCCATGATCTGGGAAGCGCCAGACTTGGCATAAGCACCAAGGGACTTTTCTTCGATTGTCGTCAAGCCGCCATCAGCGTTGCCTTGCGAGAAAGAGCCCAGACCCAGCTCATCGTAGTAGCTGGCGGCTTTCTTTACAGAAGCCATGATCTGTTCAGCAACTTCAGGCGTTGCGGCACGGCGTGCCATGATGTGCTCACAGCCGATCAGTTCGCCGGTTTCCTCGAAGATACAGGTGGCGTTTTCCTGTACGAGGCGGTCAAATGCGCGGCCTGCAGCAGGGTTACCTGCGATGCCGCTGGTACCATCAGAGCCGCCGCAGATCGTACCGACAACCAGCTCGGAAACTTCCATAGGTACTTTAGTTTGCTGGTCCAGTGCGTGACGGGTTTCAGCTACCCACTTGCGGCCTTCGCTGATGGAGGAGAGGGTGCCGCCAGCTTCCTGAATGGTGATCAGGTGAACTGGGCGTCCACTTTCTTCAATGATGCGGGCGAGCTGACGTTTCTTGAAGCTTTCGCAACCCAGAGACAGAAGCAGCACAGCGCCAACGTTCGGGCTCGTGCAAATAGCTTCCATCATGTACTGGCTGTAGTCGTTGCCTACACAGCCCGGAAAGCCGATGACATGCACATCATCATCTTCAAATGGAGCTGCAATTTTCGTGGCGACGTGGTGGGCACACTCTACCAGATAAGCAACGGCAATAACGTTGCGAATGCCTTTGCGCCCGTCTTTGCGGGGCCATGCCATGATAGCTGGGGTGGCCGATGGAGCAGTGATCTCGCTCATTATCTTTTCTCCGGAAAGAGGGGCGTTATTCGACGTTATCAAACGGGGTGTAGTGGCTGCGTACGTTGGTCAAATGAACGTGCTCACCGACGCTGATTGGCTTGCAGGCATAGCCGATTGGCATTCCATACTTGAAGATATCTGTACCTTCAGTGATCTCGCGGCGAGCCAGTTTATGGCCGCGCGGTATCTCAAAATCGAGACGAACATCGTGGCCTTCGATCTTAACTGCGGTCCCTTTTTCAAGGTTCTCGATAGCCACCACCACATTGTCTTCTGCACTTAGCAGCAGCAACCGTGGATCGGTTTCAGCGTGCACGCTCATAAGTTGCTTCTCCTTGTCCCCAGTACGTGGGCAGTAATTCTTTGAAGTGTATG
>NZ_SMMA01000006.1 GCF_009711345.1 Pseudovibrio flavus | reverse complement strand
GCCAACACCGAACGCCCGCTCAACAATGCGCGCCTCACCTGTAATGTCTTTGGATAGGTTGAAGATGTTGGATTGGCCCTTGCGCAACGCCCGCATGACTTCGAACCCCTTGATTGTTGCATAAGCGGTCTTCATGGTTTTGAAGCCCCGTACCGGCCTGATCAACTGCTTCAACTTGCCATGATCGGCTTCAACGACATTGTTGAGGTACTTGACGCGGTGATGCTGAGTGGTCT
>NZ_SMMA01000020.1 GCF_009711345.1 Pseudovibrio flavus | reverse complement strand
TGAAGACGGTACCGACAGCCTCACCTTCGGCATCAAGGTTCAGGATGAGGAAGACATTGATCTGACCGCAGACGATGTGTGTGTTGATGAAGATGCAGACGGGCAGGGCGTAAGCTTCTCGCTTGGTATCGTCGCTGACATCACCGACGCGGATGGTTCGGAAGGAGATGGTTCGACCCCTGATACGGTGACCATTGTCTTTGACCATCTGCCTCCGGGCACCACCACCAATGTTGGTGATCTGGATATTGATGCGTGCACATGGACGGGCTCTGTAGATGAGGCCAACATGCTGGTGTGGACCGTACCGGAGGATTATTCCACCGGCGGTCAGCCAACCAACTTCTCCATCACGGTGACCACCCCTGAGGGTCAGGAAACCGTTGATGTGACGGTGACCATCAAGCCGACAGAGGATATCGACATTGTTGCCGGTCCGATTACGGCTACCGAGACCGATGCTCCTGTTGATGTGAAGCCTGCCGACTTCATCACCGTCTCGCAGAGCGATGACGATGGTTCGGAGTACATCCAGTCGATTACCTTCACCTTGAGCGGCCTTCCAGATGGTACGCAAACCAATGCGGGTACCATCACCAATGGCCAACTGGTGTTTACAGGGACGCCTGCTGAGTTTGATGCCCTTTGCATCACGCTTCCAACGGACTTCTCCACCCAGAACCCGGGCCCGGATCTCACCGGTACCATTCAGGCGACCTCAAACGAG
>NZ_SMMA01000021.1 GCF_009711345.1 Pseudovibrio flavus | reverse complement strand
ATCACCTTGATCAACAAAACCGAAAACGCCAATCCCGACCTTGCTGAAGGCACCGAGCGGCTTGAGGCGGAAAGCGGCATCAGCATCATTTATGAGTTTGAAGTAGGCCTTGAAGGTGCAGACAACGCCGTTGTCGCCACCATGACAAGCGGCAAAACCAATGACAAAGCCAATGCGGTAACCGCCGGTAATAACGTTGCTTTTTTAAGCTCGCTGGATGCAACCCTGTTTGCCGCGTCAGATGGTATTGGCGCGTTTATGGCGCAAGAACCGCTGCGCGGCGGTTTTGTACCCTTTGGCATAGCCGGAGGCCGCACAACTTCCTACAACAACGGGCAAAAGCTTGATCTGGACGGCTTCAACTTCATCGCTGGCGTTGGTGCCACACGAGAAACCAGCAATGGATATCTGCATCTTGCAGGCTTTGCAGAAACAGGACACCAAACCTACAACGCCTCCTCCCACTTCGTTTCTGGCAAAGGCAACGTAAACTATATGGGCGGCGGTGTAATGGCCCGCCTTTCATTGCTGAATGGCCTATACGCTGAGGGCCTGATCCGCGCAGGCTCCTCTGATATTGCGTATGACACCAGCGACTTCAACGTACCTGTGGGCTACGATTTCTCCTCGGCCTACTTGGGTGGTTACGCTGGCCTTGGCTACACCAGAACACTGCAAGAAAGGCTAACTTGGGGCCTGCACGGCAAATACATCTATTCATGGACGGATGGAAACCATGCAGAACTGGCTGGTGAAGACACCCATTTTGAACAAGCCTCTGCCCATACCTTCCGCGTTGGCTCATCCCTCGCCTACGCGCTTGAAAATGGCCTAACGCCTTATGGCTCAATTTCTTGGGACTACACCTCAGGCAATAAAATGGAAGCAACAGTAAGCGGAAGAGAGTTGGAACCAACCGACATTAACGGCCATACCGGCACTTTGCAGCTTGGCCTTAACTACACCAAGCCTGAGAGCAACTGGTCTGCCGATCTTAGCGCTGCAGGGTATACGGGGGTAAGAGATGGCCTTGCCGCCAA
>NZ_SMMA01000004.1 GCF_009711345.1 Pseudovibrio flavus | reverse complement strand
CTGGGGTCTACACGGCAAGTACATCTATTCTTGGATGGATGGCAACGAAGCCCACCTTGCTGGCGAGTACACCCGCTTTGAGGCAGCTTCTGCCCATACCTTCCGCCTTGGTACATCCCTCGCCTACGCAATGGACGGCGGCTTTACCCCTTACGGCTCTGTTGCTTGGGATTACACCACCGGCTCGGATATGGAAGCGATCGTCAAGGATAAGCGCCTCGAGACAAC
>NZ_SMMA01000005.1 GCF_009711345.1 Pseudovibrio flavus | reverse complement strand
GAGGTTGGTGTAACCGATCAGGTTGATACATCGGGCGATGTGCCTTTGATCTGTGTTGACGAGACCGATGTTGGAACCGACCCGCTTCTGATCAATCTGGGTGAGTACTTCACGGCTCAGGCAACAGATGCTGATAGTTCAGAAAGCCTGACCACGGTTGAGTTCACCATCTCCGGCCTGCCGGATGGGACGCAGTTTTCGACCGATGGCGGTGGTAGCTTCTCTTCTGC
>NZ_SMMA01000052.1 GCF_009711345.1 Pseudovibrio flavus | reverse complement strand
ACGCGAAGGTTCTGACCCGTTATATAACCGTCTCCATCTTAGGCTAGAAATGCGATCGTAGCGGCTATCTCTTCGACCTTGCCATAACGTTCCATCGGAATACGCGAGCAGTTATGTTCATTATTTGACTGTAATCCGATGGCGAAAGGGTCTCGATACCCTCTGACCTGGGGCGTATCGAATGTATTTGGCGTAATTGATTGTATAAGAAACGGTGTCGTTCCCTCTGTATCCTTTGTTGGGAATGTAATAGACAGACGTACCTTTAATTTTCTTTCCATTACATTTGCGGTTTTTCGCGCCTTTGATCGTTTGGAGGCTCTTTGAAGTTATGACTTTTCCATGCTTCGGTTGCTGCGTGATCTTTGGAACCGGAAGGTTTGCTTGTGTGCAGTTTTTGGTGTTGTAAATATAGTGGTTTCGCAACAAGACCTTCTTACCTGCTCGGGTAACGTTATCGTATTGGTCGGCGACGGTGAAGCTATGGGTAAACGGTAGCATGAATAGTGCTGCCAACATTGGAATCAGGAGTTTCATAGTAAATTCTTTGCGCTCATAGTTAGATTATTAAAATCTATTGGTTCAAAAATTTTGATGTCCGTTCAGGTTTATTACGCAACGGAAATTAGAATGATACTAGAGGAAAATATATAGGCAATTATAATATGTTTTACCTAGGTAAGCGGCTGGGGTATTGTCGCCTAACTGTTTGTTTTGAGAAGAACATATTATGAAAAAGAAGCTCATACTGGATGTTGATACCGGAACCGATGATGCCGTAGCGATTATGCTGGCTGCGCTGCATGAGGATCTCGATCTGGTCGGTGTAACGACGGTCAACGGGAATGCCGAAGTGGAGTACTGCACCGAGAATACCCTCCGTGTACTGGACTATATCGGTGAGAGTTCCATCCCTGTGTTCGAAGGGCTTGATAAGCCGATAGCCCGCGAGGATTTTCCGGTTCCACGCCGTCAGGATGACCTTCTGGAGAAAATCCACGGCAAGTTTCTCGATTTACCTGAAGCGACCAGCCGGAAACAGGATACTAGCGCTGTCGAGTATCTGATCGAAACCTATCGTGCTGCGACAGATCCCATCACTCTTGTGCCGGTTGCGCCACTTAGCAATATCGCGGCTGCAATTCGTTTAGAGCCGAAGCTGATCAAGCTCATTCCGGAAGTCGTGATTATGGGCGGTGCGCACTACACCGGCAATGTGACTCCATCAGCCGAGTTCAACATCTGGGCCGATCCGGAAGCGGCCGCTGTTGTGTTCAACGCCGGTTTTGAGAAGATCACCATGGTACCATTGGATGCGACGCATAAAGCGCTCGTGACTGCGGGGGATTGTGAGGCGTTTGAAGCTCTGGGAACGCCAGCAGGCAAGGCCATGTCCATTGTGACCGGACACCGTATTGGCGTGCATGACAAGATTCAGCGCATGGATATTGAGCGCAGTGCGCCGGTTCATGATGCACTTTGTGTTGCCCATCTCATTGATCCATCCGTCATTACTACTGGCGATTACCGAGTGGACGTTGATACGGCAAATGGCTTGTGTGTTGGCCGTACCGTCATTGATGTTAGGGAGCGCAGCGGGAAAGAACCGAATTGTAAGGTTGCTTTTGATGCTGATGCCAGAAAGTTCGTCAGCATTATGATGGAGACCTTCGCTAAGAACCGTTTGACTGCGGAGGCCTAGAGTTCGCCCGTGTTTATTCTCGATACCGATGGCGGCACGGATGATGCCCTCGCTTTGCTTATGCTACTTGGCAATGACAGAGCGCCGGATCTTATTACGACGTGCTTTGGCAATGTGGGCCTAGAACAATCTACAGTGAACATTCTCGATGTGTTGTCGGTAGCTGGTGTGGATATTCCCGTTCATACGGGAGCTGAAAAGCCTCTGAGAGGGCCCATCGTCAACGCGCAGGATGTGCACGGTGAAGATGGACTAGGCGGCGCGACGCGTCCGCAGATACGCTCGGAGGTCTCTTCTAGCGATGCTGTCGGTGAGATCATACGCGTTTTAAGAAATGCTCTGATGCTTGGTCGTCAGGGGAGCGTTGACATTTTGATGCTCGGTCCGCTCACCAATCTGGCATTGGTGCTTGATAGAGCGCCAGAGTTAGCTGCTGCTATCGGCCGACTCTGGATAATGGGTGGTACTTGCCGCGGGCGTGGAAACATCACAGCAGCAGCTGAATTCAATATCTACTGCGATCCTGAAGCGGCGGAAATCGTGCTGGGCCAGCCGCTCAACACGACCGTTATTCCTTGGGAGCCAACTTTGCAAACGGCTCTTCCCGCTGATGTACTCGCAGGAATGTTCTCGCGGCTTCCCGATTGCCCTGTTGTTTCCTTCGCGCGGGAGATTTGTGACCATGGTAGAGCGCTGGCTCAGGATTGGTATCAAGACGATTTTCTGATTATGCCTGATCCGCTAGCGGCGGCCTACGTGCTGGACGAAGCTGTCTCCACTCGCACAATGATTTGCGGCGTGCTTGTTGAGACCGAGGGGCGCTTCAGCCGTGGGGCGACGATTATCGACTATGAGGGTAAGGCGAGCCGACCGGTGGTAGGCATTGTCGAAAAAGTGGACCGGACCAAGCTGGAAAAGTACTTCGAGCTTGGCCTTGAGGGGTTGGCTAGCCGTTTCTAATTGGCTGTGAAATTGATGCTCCCGAAGGCGACTGCTTTTCGGGAGTTTGCATTAAAGTAGCAAAGACCAAGCTGTTGCTGCCAGCATGGCTAGTGCCATCACAATGGTGATCACACGCTGCTTCGTGCCTTCACCAATGACCGAGAGAAGTGTTTGCCCCGCCAGCGCCCAGATAGAGTGCGCAGTTAGGCCGCCAACCAAAAAACCTCCCGTCAGAATTACTGCATTTTCGATAGAGCTTAGGCCATTTGCAGCAAGAAATGTCGTGAAGGCGACAAGGCTCATTGCCCACGTTTTAGGGCTTAATGGATGGATCAATAGCCCTTCCCAGAACGACGGGTTGGACACTTGTCCCTTTGGTTTCAGTGACAGATTGATAATGCGCCACGCTAGGTAGGTCATATAGGCCATGCTTAGCGCTTTGAAGGCCGTCACCAGTGGTCCGCCCTCTGCCATGATATGTCCTAGACCAAAGGCAACCGAGATGTGAAGGCAGGTGCTGCCGATCTGAGATGCCACAATAACCGGAAAAGCGGCACGGTATCCTCCATTGGTGCCAATCGCCATGAAGGTCAGGTTTCCGGGACCAGGGGTTCCAGTCATAACAGCGATAAAAATCGCGAGGGCGCCAATTGTTGCCAAGTCCATATCAGGCCGTCCATTTACGCAAAAGAAAACGCCGGAGACGATGCTCCGGCGTTTTTTGTTTCAAACTTCGCAGAGCTTAGAATGGGCAGGTGTTGTCAGACATGTAGTCGTGAACTGCGATCTTGCCCGCAATGATGTCAGCTTTTGCCATTTCAACAGCTGCCTTCATTTCTTCAGAGATCAGCTCAGTGTTGAACTCGTCCACTGCGTAGTCTACGCCGCCGTCAGACAGGCCGAGAGACTGGAAGCCAGTGGTGAAGTTGCCTTCCATTGCATCGGTGAACGCACGCTCAACAGCAACGTCAACGCGCTTGATCATGGAAGTCAGAACGGAGCCCGGATGGATGTAGTTCTGGTTGGAGTCAACGCCGATGGAGAATTTACCATCGTCAGCTGCTGCCTGCAGTACGCCCAGACCGGTGGAGCCAGCTGCTGCGAATACAACGTCAGCGCCGCGTGCAAACTGGGACTTGGCCAGCTCGCCGCCCTTCACAGGATCGCTCCATGCTGCTGGAGTGGTACCAGCCATGTTTTCAAAGATCTCTGCGTCTGCGTTAACAGCCTTTACGCCCTGCTTGTAGCCGCAAGAGAACTTGGAGATGAGCGGGATGTCCATACCGCCAACGAAGCCAACCTTGCCGGTTTCAGAAGCTTTCGCAGCGAGCACGCCTACGAGGTAGGAACCTTCTTCTTCCTTAAATACGATGGAACGTACGTTTGGAAGGTCAACAACCATGTCTACGATTGCGAACTTGGTGTCAGGGAATTCAGCAGCTACTTTTTCCATAGCTGGACCCTGTGCGAAGCCGATACCCACGATTGGGTTCATGCCGCGACGCGCGAAGTTGCGCATTGCCTGCTCACGCTGGGATGGGTTGGTTACTTCGAACTCACGGTATTCAATGCCAGTCTTTGCTTTGAAGGCTTCCGCGCCGCGGTATGCAGCTTCGTTAAAAGACTTGTCGAACTTACCACCCATATCAAAGATAACAGCTGGTACGCTGTCTGCAGCAAGTGCAGTGGTACCCAGAGCGGCGGCGAGAACAGTAGTTGTTGCAATTGTCTTGAAGAAGGCCATCTTCAATTCCTCCAAATTATACCCCTGGAACACGAGCATTTTGTACGCGACCTGTCGGCTAAGAATGCCGTGAACCGAATCCAGTCTTACAACTAGCGATTTTCAACTACGCACATACACATAGTTCGCGTTAGGTAAGTCCAGCGGAAAGCTCCAGATTTTGGTGTTTAACTGGTGTTGTTTCCGGTTGGTGCGCATAAAATTTTAAAGTCCCAAGTTGTATGTTGGCCACAGGCTGGCCGAAGGATCAAGGTGGAAATGCGGATAGATACTTCACTTAGTGCAAAATTTTTCACTTCCGCTGCTGAAATGGTAGGCATAGGGGAAAAACTGTCACTTTTTGCAATTCCAAAATGACTGTAGGTTAACTTACAAAGAATCAGATTAGGGGCATGAAGAGGTCAATCATGCGGATACTATTTAAAAGGGTGGCAGCTTTTGCAATGTGCTTGGGCCTGCTAGGTGGCGCGGCTCAGGCAGCACAATCCTGCGGCAACACAGGTGCAGGCTTTGATAAGTGGCTTGTCGATTATTCTAAACAAATGCACAAGCGTGGCATTTCTCCAAAAACAACCAAGCTGGCGTTTAGGGGTGTCACCTACAATCCGCGTGTCATCAAGTTTGATCGCAATCAGAAGTCCTTCAAGCTGTCGTTTGAAGAGTTCTACAAGCTGCGCGTCAATGATGCCCTCATCCGCAAAGGCAAGCGCCTGATGCGTGAGAATGCAGCCCTGTTTGACCGGATCGAGAAGCGCTATGGTGTGCCAAGAGAGATCATCGTTGCGATTTGGGGTCTAGAAACCGGTTACGGTCGTAACATCGGCAACATGTCGATCATGCGCTCTCTGGCGACCCTTGCTTATGATTGCCGCCGTGCAGACTTCTTCCGCAATGAACTCTACAACGCGCTTCTGATTGTCGAAAAGGGTGACCTTGAGCCATCGCAGATGAAGGGTGCGTGGGCAGGTGAACTGGGCCAGACACAGTTCCTTGCGTCGTCCTACATCAAGTTCGCTGTCGACTTTAATGGCAACGGCAAGCGTGACCTGCTTTACAGCGTACCGGATGCGCTTGGTTCTACCGCTCACTTCCTTTCCGCATACGGTTGGCAATTTGGTCAGCCATGGGGACCGGGCACAAGCAACTACGAAGTGATCCGCCAGTGGAACCGGGCAGGGGTCTACGTGAAGACCATCCAGATTATGGCCGAGAAGCTCAAGCAATAGCTTTTGAACCGGCAGAAACGAAAAAGCCCCGCGTCTTCTAGTATGAAGAGCGGGGCTTTTTGCGTTTATTTGGCGCGACTTAGAAGAGAGGCGCTTCGTCCTTCAGGCCAGCCTGTCTACGAGCTGCTGTCAGCGTGTTTGCCATAAGCATTGCAATGGTCATAGGACCAACACCGCCCGGTACAGGAGTAATGGCACCAGCGCGCTCCACGGCTTCTGCGTAGTCCACGTCGCCCACAAGGCGTGTTTTGCCTTCGCCTTTTTCAGGCGCAGGAATGCGGTTGATGCCTACGTCGATAACTGTTGCGCCTTCCTTGATCCAGTCACCCTTCACAAAGTTAGGGCGACCAACAGCGGCAACAACAATGTCGGCTCCGCGAACAACACCCGGCAGGTCAACCGTGCGAGAGTGTGCAATGGTCACTGTGCAGTTTTCCTGAAGCAGAAGCTGTGCAACCGGCTTGCCCACGATGTTAGAGCGGCCAATTACAACCGCGTTCTTGCCGGAAAGGTCTGCACCAAGGGCGCGCTTTGCGAGCAGAACAGAACCGGCCGGAGTGCAAGGCACCAGTGCGCGGTCAGTCTGGCCAGCGCCCAAAAGACCAACGTTTACCGGATGGAAGCCATCAACGTCTTTCTCTGGCTTGATGAGCTGTAGTACTTTGCCTTCGTCAATGTGCTTTGGCAGAGGCAACTGCACCAAAATGCCATGCACCGCGCTGTCGTTGTTGAGTTCGCCTACCAGACGCAGAACATCTTCTTCGGAAGTTTCAACCGGCAGAGTGTGCTGGATGGAGTTGAACCCGCACTTTTCAGCCATACGTCCCTTGCTTTTGACGTACACCTGACTTGCAGGGTCTTCACCAACCAGAACTACAGCGAGGCCCGGCTTAACGCCTGCCTCTTGTTCCAGACGTTGTGCGCGGGCGCTGATTTCATCGGTCACAGAGGCGGCGACTACTTTGCCGTCGATGATCATTGGCTCTGCCATTGTCTATCCTATTTGAAGATTACGGTTCGATCACCGTTGAGAAGAATGCGGTGCTCGAGGTGGTAGCGGACTGCGCGTGCCAGAACCTGACTTTCGGTGTCTCGGCCCTGTGCGATCAGTTCCTGAACTGTGTTGTGGTGTTCAACGCGGCTCACGTCCTGCTCGATGATCGGACCTTCATCAAGGTCGGCAGTGACGTAGTGAGCGGTTGCACCAACCATTTTAACGCCGCGGGTATGCGCACGCTTGTATGGGTTTGCGCCGATGAAGCTTGGCAGGAAGGAGTGGTGGATGTTGATCACACGGCCCTTCAGCTGCTTGCACATGTCATCAGAAAGCACCTGCATGTAGCGGGCGAGGATCACCAGATCGATGTTTTCTTTTTCCACCAGCTCAAGGATCTGAGCTTCCTGCTCTGCCTTGGTTTCTTTGGTGACCGGGAAGTAGTGGAACGGGATCTGCTCGTGCTCTACGCGCGACTGCCAGCTGGTGTGGTTGGAGGCTACAGCCACCAGATCCATGTTCAACTGGCCGGTCTGGTTGCGGTAAAGCAGATCGTTCAGGCAGTGACCAGTCTGGGAAACCAGAATGAGAACACGCGGCTTAACGGTGAGGTCGTGGACTTCCCAGTTAAAGTCATAGCCTGTTGCAACTGGACGGAAACCGTCCATGAACTGTTCTTTGCTCATACCTTCTGGCGCAGAGAAGGAAACGCGCATGAAGAAACGCTTTGTATCTGGATCGCCGTACTGGGCGCTTTCACAGATGTTGCAGTTCTGGGAGGCGATGGAGTTTGCGACCGCTGCAACGATGCCTTTACGGTCACCGCAGGAGAGGGTCAGCACATAGTTTGCTTGGCTGTTCATGATCAGCTTTTTGTTCCAGTGGGCAGAAATTTTGCGCGGAGAATAGTAACAGTTGCCCCGCTTTGGAAGCGGCAATTTGAATTATTTGGCAATTCCTGCTTGGGTTCGTTAAAGGCGGCTATTCCTTTCGATGCTGCGCGGTGTTTTGCCGAGAATTTCGTCGTCCTACCGGTTTTTGGCCCCCAGTTGCACAGTGGTTGATGTGCGCATGCGGTGTTTCTAGTCTTGATCGTCAGTCTGTGAGGGCAAAACCAGTGCTTCCTGTGCCCTTGCTGCTGCCAGATGCGAGGGCCTATGAAGCTTTGCCTAGTCCTTGATCGTTTCGAGGGAGACGATATCGAACAAACTGCTGTGGCGGTTGCCAATGGGCTCGCCGTGAGGGGACACGACATCCATTTTGCGCTCATGCAGCGGGGCTCTCCCATCAGCGTCAAGCTCGATAAACGGGTAGAGCTGTACTCCTTGGAGAAGGCTAAAGCATCATTCGCGGTTGCAGGGCTGGGCCGTTTTCTTGACAAGCTTCAGCCTCAAGCCGTGATTTCATTCGGGACGCCTTGCAATATCGCTGTGCTGTCTTCTCTTGCGCTTAGAGCAACATGGAAAGCCCCTGTTGTTGTTGTCGAGACGCAGGGCTTCGGCGGAGACGGTACGCGCGGGTTGTTCAGCAAAGCGCTTGCCGTTCCTCTTATATATAAAGAGGCGGCGAGGATCGTCTGCGCTTTTGAGGGTATTCGCGAAGACCTACTTCCCGTTGAATGGCTTGCTTCCGAAAAGAGTTGCGTAATTGCGCCTCCATATCTGGCTGGAAGTTTCCTTACGTCAGCTTTGCAGGTCGAAGAATATGGGCCTCCGCTGAAACCGGAAGAGATTGTTGTTTTAGCGCCGCCTACGGAACAATCCACGCATCGGCTATTTATAGAGGCACTTGCGGTTGGGCGATACAAGCGCCCGTTGACGGGAAGGATACTTGGTGAGGCGGGTAAGCTAGAGCCGCTTCAGCGATTTTCCAATAGTCTTGCGATGGATGATCTGATGACTTTCGGGCCGCCAGCGGAGAGCCAAGAGGCGGTATTTCGAGACTCCGCATTCTACTATGAAGCGCAAGGGCCAGCTCGAGCTTCGCGGCATATGGTGGAAGCTATGGCTATGGGGCGAGGGGTCATTTCACTTGCATCCAGTGTAGGCGTTCAAGAGCTGCTCACAGGTGTCGCTGGTGCAGCACTCGTTCCACAAAAAGACGCGGCATCACTTTCTGGCGCATTAATAAATTTGGCGGCTTACGCAGATGAATTTGTTCAACTGAAGCAAAAAGCGCGGCAATTTAATGTCGATGTTTCCCTAGATCAATATGAAGCACTTATATTAGATGTGATCAGACACCAATAACGTGCATATTGTGATTTTTATCATTTAAAATCATAGGGCTATCTCCTTATAGCTTTGGATAACACGTAGCGTGAAGCGAACGTGTTTGACCCCTTTTATCGCGATGACCTAGGGTAATGTTAGCCGCGTACTTCGGCTGTATTACCTGATTAGAAGCGCGTTTTTGCTGAATGAACGAGGACAGGCAAGTGCCGTCAATGGTTCGAGGCTCGGCTATTTTATTGCTAAGCTGGATGATGCGGGCTGCGAGATGCAGTGCCGTAGGCAGCGTCGTGTTGCTAACTGGATGTATGGTTGGACCTAACTTTACCGAGCCTAATGCGCCTCCGGTAAACGGCTACACACCAGGTTTCTTTCACAAAACAACCGCCTCAGCGAAGGTACATGGTGGGGGAGCGCAAGTTTTCTCCTCCAACAGAGATGTTGCCGGTAGCTGGTGGGAGTTGTTTCATTCCCCTTCCTTAAACAGGCTTGTAGAGATAGCCGTTAAAAACAATCCGGATCTCGCCGCAGCAGAGGCTTCCCTTTCCCAAGCACGGGAACTTGCCCTAGCTGAAGGCGGATCTCTCTTTCCGACACTTTCGGGTACTTTCTCTGCGGAACGCCAGAAAATATCCGATGAAGGTCGGCTTCAGGGCGCAAACACCGGTTTTGAGCCGGTTTACAACATCTTCACTGCGTCCGTTTCCGTCAATTACGTACTGGATGTGTTTGGCGGGGTTCGTCGTCAGATCGAGGCTAACCTAGCGCAGGTTGAATACGAAGAGTTTCAAGTTGAAGCCGCGCACCTCTCTCTGACCGCTAATCTCGTGAACGCTGCAATCCAAGAGGCCTCCTTGAGAGGGCAGATTGCTGCAACAAATGAGATCATTTCTGCACGTCGTTCGTTGCTGCGTATTCTGGAAGATCAATTCCAACTGGGTGCTGTAACCCGCGCTGAGGTGCTGCAACAGCAGGCATCTCTTGCGAATGCCGAAGCGACCTTGCCGCCTTTGCAGCTGCAGTTGGAGCAGCAGAGAAACGTGATTATCGCGCTGGCTGGATACTATCCGGACCAGAATATTGTTCCGCGCTTCAATCTGGATGATTTGAAGCTCCCTCATAAGCTGCCTTTGTCCCTGCCGGCCAATCTTGTTCGCCAGCGGCCGGATGTGCGCGCTGCAGAAGCGCAGATGTGGCAGTCCAGCGCCAATATTGGTGTGGCGACCGCCAACATGCTGCCGAAAGTTCAGATCACGGGTAATCTGGGTTCTGATGCCGCGCAGATTGATAAGCTCTTCAATCCGGGACTTGGCGCATGGTCCATCGCGACTAACCTGTCTCAGGTTGTCTTTGATGGCGGAAGCCTGTGGCACAAGCGCAAAGCTGCAATTGCTGCCTATGAAGAGGCACGCCAGAACTACCGTTCTGCTGTTGTTACCTCCTTCCAGAATGTTTCTGACTCTATTCGGGCTGTTCAAATTGATGCTGTGCGTCTCAAAGCTGCTTTGGCAGCAGAGCGGGCGTCCAAGGCAAGTCTGGTACTTGCTCGCCAGCAGTACAAACTCGGTGCGATCAATTTCAATACCTTGCTAACAAATGAGGAGAGCTACCAGCAGGCACGTCTCAATCTCGTTCAGGCACAGGCGCTGAGATACGCAGATACAGTTGCGCTCTTCCAAGCGCTGGGTGGCGGTTGGTGGAACCGCCCCGAAGCTGCACCTGTTCGTGATGACATTCCTAAATTCCTGTCCGTCGTAGCGGGCCGCTTACCACCAGAAAAACCAAAACAAACTGTCGCCGGAGTGGCAAATAATGGGTAAGTTCTTCTCAAAGCCAATGCTTTATATGCTTATCGGTGTGGGGATCATCGGCGGCGGACTCTATGGGTTTAGCAAGTTCAAAGACTTTGAGGCGGCGAAGTTCATCGCAGCTTTGCAGGATCCTCCCCAAACGATCTCTACCTACAAGGTCACAGAGGAAGTCTGGCAGCCAAAGGTTGCCGCTGTGGGTAGCCTTGTTGCAGTAGAAGGTGCGGTATTAGCCCCAGAACTTGCTGGCACTGTCGTTAAGATCAACTTCGAATCCGGTCAGGACGTGAAAACAGGCGACTTCTTGCTTGGCATCGACTCTCGCGAGGAAATGGCCACGTTGGAATCTCTTCGCGCTCAAGAAGAGCTGGCCAAGCAGACCCTGAACCGGAACCTCAAGCAGTACAAGATCAACGCTGTTAGCCAGCAGACCATCGATGACAATCGTGCCAGCTTGAAAAACTACAATGCTCAGGTTCAGGAGCAGCTCGCTGTAATCGCGAAAAAGAATATCCGCGCACCGTTTTCAGGACGTCTAGGTATTCGCCTTGCAAGCTTGGGACAGTATCTCAATGCCGGCGATGGATTTGTTAACCTGCAATCATTGGACCCTCTTTACGTCGATTTCTTCATCCCTCAGAGACAGATAGGCGAAATTGATAGCGGTGATGCGATTGATGTGCTGGTTGATGCATTCCCCGGTAAGCCCTTTAAGGGAACCATTGAGGCACTGGACTCTGCGCTGCAAACAGGAACGGGCAATGTGAAGGTACGGGCAACTGTACCCAACCCTGACATGAACCTATTACCGGGCATGTATGTCACCTCCGAAGTGGAGGTTGGCAAACCTGAGAAATACGTGACGGTGCCACAGACGGTTATCAGCTACAACTCCTACGGCTCGACTGTTTTCCTCGCTGAAGACCAGAATAAAGGGTCTGGAAAACCTGCCCTCGTTGCCAAGCAGGTCGTGGTGCAGACCGGCGCCACACGCGGTGATCAAGTTCAGGTGCTGAAAGGATTGAAGGCCGGTGACTTGGTGGTCAGTGCAGGGCAGTTGAAGCTGCGTGACGGCACCAAGTTGCTGGTAAACAACAAAGTGAAGTTACCGAACAACCCAGATCCCAAGCCGGTTGAGGAGTAGGTGACAGGCCATGAGCTTTACTGATATTTTCGTTCGCAGGCCGGTCCTAGCTTCCGTTATTAGCTTGATGATCTTGGCTTTGGGCGTTCGATCGGCGTTGCAACTACCTGTGTTGCAGTACCCGAAAATTGAAAATGCTGTCATTACAATTACCACCACCTACTACGGTGCGAGTGCAGAGGTAATGGCTGGTTTTGTTACCACCCCTCTAGAAGCCTCTGTCTCGCAGGCAGATGGTATTGATTACATTACATCCACCAGTTCTGCTGGCACGAGTACGATTACCGTCAACTTGCTGCTGAACTGGGATCCTGACAAAGCCCTTACCGAAATTACTACCCGTATTACAGCGGTTAGAAACCAGCTGCCTGTTAACGCGGAAGAGCCGGTTCTGACACTCTCAATTGGTGACACCATTGATGCGATGTATCTCGGGTTCATCAGTGATGTTTTGGAACCCAATCAGGTGACTGACTTTGTCATCCGCGCTGTTCAGCCGAAGGTTCAGGCCATTCAGGGTGTACAGGCGACTGAAATCCAAGGCGGTAAAACGATTGCCGTTAGGGCTTGGATTGATCCTGCAAAACTGGCGGCTTTCGGGCTGACGGGGCAGGATGTTTTCAATGCACTTCAAGCGAACGACTACATTTCAGCCATCGGCCAAACCAAGGGTGAGATGGTTCAGCTTGAACTGACCAGCTCTACCAACTTAACGGATATTCGAGAGTTCCAGCAGTTGGTGGTTGCCGAAAAAGATGGCGCGGTTATTCGCTTGCAGGACCTTGGTAAGGTTGTTCTTGGTGCTGAAGATTATGAATCTGCAGTTCTGTTCAACAACGTCGGCGCTGTCTACCTTGGCGTTCAGGCGGCACCGGGTGCCAACCTTCTTGATATGATCAAGGGCGTTCGTGACCTTGTACCGGAGCTGCAGGAAATCGCACCTCCCGGCCTTGATGTTAAGGTGGTTTACGATTCCGGTGTCTTCGTAGATGCGGCGATCGATGAAGTGGTCCGCACCCTTGTTGAAGCGATCGTAATCGTGATTGCTGTGGTGTTCCTATTCATCGGTTCGCCTCGTACCGTTGCAATTCCGATCATAGCCATTCCGCTATCGCTGATTGGCACGTTCACGATCATGTTGATGCTCGGGTTCTCGATAAACCTGTTGTCATTGCTTGCTCTTGTGCTCGGGATCGGGCTGGTGGTGGATGATGCTATCATCGTCGTTGAGGATGTTAGCCGTCACATCTCAGATGGTAAAAAGCCGTTTGATGCCGCGCTTCAGGCAGGCCGAGACCTAGGCCGTCCGATTATCGCGATGACAATCGTTCTGGTCTCCGTTTACACACCAATTGGGTTTCAGGGCGGTTTGACTGGCGCTCTGTTCACCGAGTTCGCTTTCACAGTGGTCGGTGCGGTGACAGTGTCCGCTATCGTCGCGCTTACCCTCACACCAATGCTCAGTTCCCGTATTTTGAAGGCGAAAGGCGATGCGACCTCGGGCTGGGATGATGCATTAACCAGAACGATTGATGGCGTGTTCAACGCCTTCAAAGCCCGCTACATGCGCTTGCTAGAGGCAAGTTTGAGGCACAAGCCTGTTGTACTGACTTTCGCAGGCATCGTTCTTCTGAGTATTGGCGTTCTTTATACAACCTCTTCTCAGGAGCTTGCTCCGCAGGAAGATGAGGGCATTGTGCTCTATCTTGCAACGAGTGCTCCGAACGCGACCTTGGCCCAGAAGCTTCTGTATGGGGAGCAGATTTATGAAGTTGGACAGACCTATGATCAGGTGATCGAAACTTTCCAACTGTTTGTTGAAGGGCAGAACATTGGTGGTTTGCTGCTGAAGCCGTGGGACGAACGTAAGCAGACAGCAACGGAACTGCAGCAGTCTATGCAGACGAAGATGGAAACTGTCGCTGGCTTCCAAACGGTTATGTTCCAGCCTCCATCCCTACCTGGCAGTAGTGGTTTGCCTGTCCAGTTCGTTATCAAGTCAACTCAACCAGTTGAACGGGTAAACCAGGTCGGTACGGCCTTCCTGGAAGCTGCCAAAAAGACCGGTAAATTCGCCTTCTTGGAAAAAGACTTGAAGGTTGACCAGCCACAAGCTCGCTTGGTCTTTGATAGAGACAGAGCTGCCGAACTTGGTCTCACCATGGAAGAATTGGGCGAAAGCGTTGGAACGCTCCTAGGCGGCGCTTACGTCAACTACTTTGACTTCCTCGGGCGCTCTTACAAAGTGATCCCACAGGTGTTCCAGTTCGATCGTTTGAATGCTGACCAACTGCTGGATATCTATGTCAGAACGTCCAACGGTACTTCAGTACCACTACGGTCTGTGGCGACCATTGAAAATCAGGTGCAGCCAGAATTCATCCCGCACTTCCAACAGCTTAACTCGGTAACCATTTCCGGTGTGCCAACCTATGGCGTGGTGCAGGACGATGCGTTGCAAACCCTGACCAAACTAGCAAAGGATACTCTGCCAGAGGGCTTTGAGATCGACTATGCGCAGCAGTCGCGTCAGTACGAGCAGGAGACATCCGGCTTTGTTACGACGTTTGCTTTTGCTCTGCTGATTATCTTCCTGACATTGGCTGCTCAGTTCGAGAGCTTCCGTGATCCATTAATCATTTTGGTCTCGGTGCCTATGTCCATTGCGGGTGCTTTGGTCTTCATCAACATCGGCATAGGTGGTGTGAGCATCAACATCTACACTCAGGTGGGCTTGATTACGCTTATGGGCTTGATCAGCAAACACGGCATTCTGATTGTAGAGGTTGCTCGAGAACAGCAGGAAAAAGGCAAGAACAAGCACGATGCGGTTGTTGCAGCTATGGATGTACGACTGCGCCCGGTGCTTATGACAACTGCAGCGATGGTTCTGGGCGTTATTCCGCTCATCATCGCAAGTGGTGCAGGTGCAGCCTCTCGCTACAACATGGGTCTTGTTATTGCGACTGGCCTTTCCATCGGCACTATGTTCACCCTGTTCGTTGTGCCTTGCGTGTATTCGATAATCGCGGCGGACCGCAAAGCTGAGGGGCAAGAACCTTCAGCCGATGCCCAAAAGGTATGAGGAAAGAAGCAGGAGTTTGAAAACGAAGCGATACCTGTGACGCCGCTTGTGGAACAAACAGTGGTTTCTCACAGGTATCGCATTTACCTTCTTGCCAAGGCAAAACGAGGTGGCTATATACAGCGCCACAGAAGTTGGGGCGTGGCCAAGTGGTAAGGCGTCGGTTTTTGGTACCGTGTACCGTAGGTTCGAATCCTACCGCCCCAGCCAATCTGTTTTAGTTCAAACCGCCTGAAGGGCGGTTTTTTTTGTGCCTTGAGTTTCCTTTTGAAATAGCTGCAGTCCGTTGAGGATGAAAAGCCAGTTTAAGTGCAAACTGGCTCTCCGAGATGCTTGGTTATCCCTCTGCCTGCGCCAGTAGCGAAGCATTGCCACCTGCTGCGGTGGTATCTACGCACAAATGCCGCTCCAACATGTAGCGTTCAGGCTGACAAACTTCGCAGATGATCGGGATAAGCGCTCCTTCGCGTTCTGCCAGAGCTTTGCGGAAGCCCTTCATAGTCTTGATGTCATGGCCAGAGGCAATTGCTGTAAAGCTATCCAGCTTGCTCAAGGAGGTTGCTGAAAGGGATGCGTCAAATGCTGTTACAGGCGTGCCCAAGGCATCAAGCTTTGCAGCCAATACCGAGGCATGCGGCGCGATCAGCACAACAGCGTTGCCAGCAGCGAGAGCCATTATAGCTTGCTCTTCCAGTGCTTCTGGTGTTGGCCCTAAGCAGAGGATCACCCCGCGCGGTGCGCTGAATAGGCGGTTGGACTCACCCGTTGGTCCCGGCATTAGGCGTGAACCTTCCGCTTCAATTACCTCAATCTGTTTGGCGTGGTTCGGGAACGCTTCCGATAGTTTTGTGAAACGCTCTTTGTTCTGCTGCCACTTGCTGTTGTTCAAGGCATTGATGGATTGTTGAAGCGAGGTCGAGCCTACCGCCTCAACAGAGGTCGGGTCACTGCAAGCTACGAGTTGCGGCTTCAGCAGTCGGGCAACATAGTTCGGGCCGCCTGCTTTTGGTCCGGTACCAGAAAGCCCTTCACCACCAAATGGCTGAGAGCCAACAATCGCGCCAATCTGGTTGCGATTCACATAAAGGTTGCCAGCGTCAACACGGTCAACAATGTGCTGTACTCGCTGGTCAATACGGGTGTGCAGACCGAAAGTGAGGCCGAATCCTTTGGCGTTGATAGCGTCGATAACCCTGTCGATGTTCTTCGCCTTGTATGGCGCAATGTGAAGAACGGGGCCGAAGATTTCTTCCTCCAACTCTTCAATTCCGTTCAGGTGGATGAGAGTTGGCGGTACGAAGAAGCCAGTCTCCGGCGCTTCAAGCTGTTTTACCAAGCGCCCTTTATCAGCCCATTGTTGGCAATGTGCCATGATCTTGTTGCGAGAGGCCTCATCGATGACTGGGCCAACATCGACGCTGAGAGCGCGTGGGTCGCCCAGTTCCAGCTCGTCCATTGCGCCCTGAAGCATTTCAAGGAACGGCTCGAACACATCCTCCTGAACATAAAGCATACGGAGAGCAGAGCAGCGCTGACCGGCACTTTGGAAGCTGGAAGCGACGATGTCTTTTACTGCTTGCTCTGGCAGCGCGGTGCTGTCGACGATCATTGCGTTGAGACCGCCTGTTTCTGCAATGAAGGATGCTTCTGGAGACAGATTGTCCGCGATGGAACGGTTGATATGCATCGCCGTTGGCGTAGAGCCTGTGAACGTGATGCCGCTCACTCGTGGATCAGCACTCATCGCCGCGCCGATAGTAGAACCGGCGCCCGGTACATACTGGAGCGCGGAAGCAGGAACGCCTGCCTCATGCATCAGCGCAATCGCTCTTGCTGCCACCAATGGTGTTTGCGCGGCCGGTTTGGCGATAACAGCGTTGCCTGCAGCAAGGGACGCCATTATCTGGCCAGAGAAGATGGCCAGTGGGAAGTTCCACGGAGAGATACAGGCGATGATACCGCGCGCTTCTGTTGGCCGACCTTCAGCTTCCAAACGCTGGATCTCGTTGGCGTAATAGCGGGCGAAATCGACAGCTTCGCGTAGTTCGCCAATGGCATCGTTGTAGGTCTTGCCAGCTTCACGGGTTAGCAGCGTGAATAGCTCGCCTGCATTTTCCTCGTAAAGGTCCGCGATGCGATTGAGCACAACAGCGCGCTGGGCGGTGGAGAGGGAAGACCACTCGCTTGCGTTGGCTGTGGCGGCGGCAAGGGCGGTATAAAGATCTTCTACCTGCGCGTTTACGAGTGTACCGACTTTATCCTCATGGCTAGCTGGATTGAAAACGGCTTCCGGCTCAGTGCCCTTTACTGTGCCTGCGATAAGCGGACGTGCCTCCCACTCATGCTTATCCCAGCGGGATAGATCGCCCAGATAAGCTGCTTGCTCAATAGGGTCACTAAGATCCCAGCCCTTGGCGTTTTTGCGCTCTGGTCCGTAAATACCAAGCGGGGCCGGTATTCTTTCGTTGCTGACAGCATCGCCAAGTTGCTCAAGCTCCACGAGTGGGTCATGGGCAATAATTGCGGGGTCGATAGCCTCGTTACGGATCTGGTTTACGAAGGAGCTGTTGGCACCGTTCTCCAGAAGGCGGCGAACGAGATAAGCCAGAAGATCACGATGGGCTCCTACTGGGGCGTAGATACGGCAGCGGGTGTCGTTACCAGTTAGAACCATGTCGTGCAGAGCTTCGCCCATGCCGTGCAAACGTTGGAACTCGTAGGCGTCTTTTGGCAGACCTTCGGCCATTTGCAGAACGGAAGCTACGCTGTGCGCGTTATGGGTAGCGAACTGCGGGTAGATGCGGTCTGTCATCTGTAGCAGTTTGTGGGCACAGGCAAGGTAGGAAATGTCTGTGTTGTTTTTGCGAGTGAAGACGGGGTAGCCATCAAGGCCCATTGTCTGTGCGCGCTTGATCTCGGTATCCCAGTATGCACCTTTTACAAGGCGAGCCATGATCTTGCGATCGTATTTCTGCGCCATGGCGTAGAGCCAGTCGATCACATGGGAAGCGCGAGGTGTAAAGGCCTGTACGACGATGCCAAAACCTTCCCAGCCTTCCAAAGCGGGATCAGCCATCAGTGCGCCGATAACATCCAGTGATATGTCCAGTCTGTCGGCTTCCTCGGCATCAATGTTAAAACCGATATTGCAGGAACGGGCGAGCTGCATAAGAGAGAGCACGCGTGGCACCAGTTCTTTCAGGACGCGTTCTTTCTTGGCGAACTCATAGCGGGGATGCAGCGCAGAGAGTTTGACGGAAATACCTGGATTTGCATGGGACGTGGCGTGGGTCGCATACGTGGCGATAGAGGAAATCGCTTTGGAATAGGCAAGGTGGTAGTGCTTGGCGTCCTTATCAGTCAGTGCTGCTTCACCAAGCATGTCGTAGGAATAGGTGTAGCCTTTGGCTTCTTCCTTCTTTGCGTTTTCCTGCGCTTCTTCAATGGTACGGCCCAGTACGAATTGGCGGCCAAGCTCTTTCATGGCTTGCGCTACGGCGGTTCGAACAACAGGTTCACCCAACCGTTTGACCATGCCTTTCAATGTGCTCGTTAGGCCTTCTCTCTCGGGCTCTAGCACCTTGCCGGTAAGCATAAGCGCCCAAGTGGATGCGTTGACGAGTGTGGAGCTGGAATGGCCCAGATGCTCACTCCATTTGCTTGGTGTGATCTTGTCGGCAATCAACTCGTCGATTGTTTGTGTGTCAGGCACTCGAAGAAGAGCTTCTGCCAAACACATCAGAGCCACGCCTTCCTTGGTGGAAAGGCCGTACTCGCCCAGAAAACTCTCCATGATCGTCGGGGAGGTATTGGTACGCAGCTCCTTCACCAGATCCTCGGCCCTTGCACTTATCTGCTCTCTAGCCTCGGTGGTGAGGTCCAGAGAGTTGGCAAGTTGGCGCACTTTGTCGGCCTCGTTTGCCAGATAGGCTTCTCGAATGTCAGTGCGGAGGGTCTCTAGGCTTTCTGCGCTTTTCATGGGCGTTCCGTTCAATAAATCTCTTTCTCCTAGTCTAGCTCATATCATGTGGGTATATTTCCTTATATTTTACAGTTTGCGGTCTATGTGCCTTAATGTGATGAAGGTTATGGTTGATGTGGCTTTGATTTGTGAGCGTTATGGACGATTTGGATAAATTTGACCTGCAGATACTGGCGGAACTTCAGATCAATGGCCGCATGGCCGTTACGGAACTGGCTAAAAAGGTTGGCCTAACCAAAACGCCTTGCCAGATCCGCATGAAGCGGCTTGAGGAGAAAGGCTATATTCGTGGCTATCGGGCAGATGTTGATCCGGCCAAGCTGGGCGCTGGGCATATTGCCTTTGTGCAGGTAACACTTAGCGATACCCGTTCCAAATCTCTTGAAGCGTTTAACGCGGCAGCACGGGCCATTTCAGAGATTGAGCAATGCCATATGATTGCAGGCGGATTTGATTATCTGCTCAAGGTGAGAACGAAGGATATCGCGAGCTATCGACGAGTCTTGGGGGAGAAGATTTCCCAGATGCCCCATGTGGCGCAGACTTCCACATTTGTATGTATGGAGCCAGTCAAGGACCGGAGCGGTGCTCTCTAGTGCAAATAAGAAAGGCTGCCACGAGGGCAGCCTTTTGTCGTTTTAGCTGATCTGGTCAACCGTGTGATGGTGCGGACCAGTTGGAGCCTCAGCTTCCATTTCAAGCTCAACCTCGGCATCTGTTGATGTCAGCATTCTCCACCCGAACAGTGCAAAGGCAATCGTCACAATAGGTGTGATGATGTTGAAGAAGGCAAAACCAGCAAAGGCTAGTGTTGGTACGCCAAGTGTTGCTGCCATGTAGGCACCGCAGCTGTTCCAAGGAATAAGGGCGGACGTTACAGTCGCGCTATCGCCAACCGCGCGGGACAGCACTTCAGGACGTAAACGAGCGCGAACGAATGCCGTTTTGAACATGCGGCCCGGAATAACGATCGCCATGTACTGGTCAGAAGCCAGAGCGTTGGTGGCAATACAGGTGGAGACCAGAGAAGTGACCAGTGCGCCGGTGCTTTTCGCGATTTTGAACACAGGCTCCAGAATACGCTCCAGAATGCCGGTTTTCTCAATAACACCACCGAAGGCCAGAGCAGACATGATGAGCCAAACGGTGTTGAGCATGCTTTCCATGCCGCCGCGGGTCATAAGTGCGTCGATCTCGGCGTCGCCGGTTACGCTAACGTAGCCGCTGGACATAGCTGCCCAAACGCCTTTGACGTAGGCAAGCACGGATGCTGTATCAGCAGAGCCAGCCATTGCCAGAACCTTGGTTGGGTCCGTTGCAACAGCCAGAACGCCGCCTGCTAGAGCACCTACAAAGATGGTGGTGAATGGTGGGCATTTCATAACGGCCATACCCAATACCAGCAGTAGTGGGAGGAAGTGTACGAGAGACAGATTGTACTGCGCTTCAATATTGGCCAGCGTCATGCCTGTGTCGCTGCTTGCAGGGGTGCCAATGAACCAGAAGAACACAAGCGTTAGCGCCAATGCAGGAACGGAAGTCCAGAGGGTTTCTTTGATATGGACGTAAAGGTTCGCGCCTGCCGCTGCTGTTGCAAGGTTCGTGCAGTCGGAAAGCGGGGAGGATTTATCGCCAAAATACGCACCGGAAATAACAGCACCTGCGGTGATCGCAGGGTCCATGCCCATCTGATGGGCCACACCCATCAAGCCGATGCCTACCGTGCCAGCGACAGTCCATGAGCTACCGATACTCAAAGACACAAGCGCACAGATAATCACCGTTGAGACATAGAAGAAGTGAGGGTTCATCAACTGCAGGCCATAATAGATCATGGCCATGATGGTGCCGGACATGGCCCATGTGCCGATAAGCGCGCCAACAGCGAAGAGGATAAAGACCGCAGGCAGACCTGTGGCAACACTTTCTACGGCTGCATCACGAATGTCGTCCATGGAGATGCCGTAGAAACGGCCCATCAATGCAGCTGCCAACGCACTGGCTAGTAGGGCGACCTGATTGGGGCCGGAGGAGGCTCCGTCGCTGAAAAGGATATAGGAAAGGCATAAAAGCGATACGAGCAGCACAATAGGAATGAGTGCGCTGAACGTCGACATGCGTCTAGCCGATCCAGTAGATCCTGAACCCATAGCAGAGTGATCCTTGTGTCATTTTTCATGAAGGCCGTCATATTGCCGAGCAAACTGTGGGCAAGCGGCATATTTGCGCTTCCTCTATATCATTCTGGCGTGGGTCAAAAGCAGTCAGAGCGCGAACCGTGGTTTTCAGCTCCCGCATAAGGCGCGGCGTCTATCGCTAGGTTCATTAGCTTACTGAAAAGATTTGGATAATGACGTTGGGGAATGCAGTCGTGTTTCTCAGGATTTTCACGAGTTTTGCGAGTTTGTCGCAAGTGCGCTGGCTATGAAAAAAGGCCGATGCGTGGCACCGGCCTTTCAATTGTTGTCTTGTGGATGACGGCACCCGTATGGGGAAGGGAACCGTCAACTTGCCGAGTTATTGTTCTTTTGCAGGATTTACGCGGATGATGATGTAAACCGGAACACCCGCCAGCAGCAGGAGGAAGCCGTAGAATACTGCGGTCTCACCAGCACCAATCAGAGCGATGAAGGTGTATGCAAAGCCGATGACACTCAGGATGATCAGCTTGGACATTTCCTTCGCCTCAAGCTTGATGCCGCGGCGTGCGATAATCATCAGTTCCGAAAGAGCGGAGAACAGGTAAGGCACCACCAAGCAGAACACGGTCAGAAGCGCGATCACTGTGAAGGTTTCGACCAGACCACGGGAAAGGTTGATTGCAACCAGAGCCGTTGGAATGAGGCCGGAGATCAACAGCGAGCGGGCAGGAGCGCCGCGGGAGTTGGTTTTTGCAAAGAACTGCGGGAACACTTTACCCTGAGCGCCGCCATAAGGAGTCTGACCCATTAGGATGGTCAGGCCGTTCATGGTGCCGAGGGTAGAGACAATCGCGCCAACGGCGACAAGTGTTGCGCCAACTGGACCCCACATCAGAGCAGCGACGTCAGCCAGCGGTGCGCTGGAGTTCTTTAGCTGATCTGCCGGAATGGTGCCAACAGCCACCAGCGTGATGACGATGTAAAGCAGTGCGGAGAATGCAATGCCAATTACCGTTGCACGCGGAATGGTAACGGAAGGGTTCTTCACGTTGCCGGAAGGAACAGTTGCCGCTTCAAGGCCGAGGTAAGCCCAGAGGGTGAGGGTTACCGTTGCAGGGATCGCAGAGTACCACGCTTGACCCGATGGATTGATCGGAGTGTAGTTTTCTGGCGAGATGTAGAACAGGCCCACAGCAGCGATTGCCAAAAGCGGAATAATTTTCAGCGCAGTGGTGACAATCTGGATGAAGCCTGCGCTAGAGATGCCGCGTAGCTGGATCAGGATCAAAGACCACAGAACACCAAGTGCAACGCATAGCTGAAGGGCGACGCTCTCGCCAACGGCTGGAACGAGGTAGCTTACATAACCTGTCATCGCAACAGATACACCGGCGATGGAGCAGCACATGGAGATCCAGTAGCCCCAAGCCATGAGGAAGCCAGCGAAGTCGCCGAAGCCTTCTTGAGTGTAAGCGTAAGGACCGCCAGAGCGGGTTACCAGCTTGGCAAGGCGGCCAAACAGCAGGCCCATAACCATTGCGCCCGCGGAGGTGATGATCCAGCCGAAGATGGACAGTGCGCCGTAGGTTGCCAGAGATGCAGGGAGAAGGAATACGCCCGAACCGATCATTGTACCAATCACGAGAGTGGTACAGGTCCAAATGCCAATTTCACCTTTTTGATTTTCTTGTTTTTCAGCCGCTTGCGAAGGGGCTCCGGTATTTTCCATTGTGATTAGACACTCACACTTATCAAGATAGAGGTAAGAACTGTCAGCATGACGACGAGGGGCATAGTAAAACGCAGCCAGCGGTCATAGGGCACACGGGCGATTGCCAATCCACCCATGACGACAGCAGATGTGGGGACGATGAGATTCACGATCCCGCTTGCAGACTGATAGGCAGTTACGATCAGGTCTGCGGGTACCCCGGCAAATCCGGCAAGTGGCGCCATGATGGGCATGGTGAGCACCGCCAATCCGGATGTTGAAGGGACAAAGAAGGTAAGAAGGAACTCGATCCAGAAGATTACGTTGATGAAGGTGACGCTGCTTAGACCTTGCACCGCATTTTCAGACCAGTGCAGCAGGGTTGCCGTGATGGAGCCTGCATCCATAACAACGACGATACCGCGTGCGACACCAATAATAAGCGCAACGCCTAGCAGGTCGCGAGCGCCCTCAACAAAGGTATCGACAAATTCCGCTTCGCCCATGCGGGTTACGAGCCCTACAAGAACGGAAGCTGCCAAGAACATGGCGGACATTTCGCCCATCCACCAACCAAGGGCAGATACGCCGTAAACCAGCATGGCGAATGCCCCTACAAAGATGACCATGATGACAGCGTGCAGCTTGGTGAAGGTTGGAATAGCTGAAGGGTCTGAATTGTGAAGGAAGTGCGCTTCAATCTCTTCGCGCTTGTCAGCGACGAGAGAAGCTTCAGGATTGCGCTTCACTTTTATGGCGTATCGCAGAACCCACGCGACAGCTAAAACAAAGCCAACGCCAAGAGTTATTAGCCGAAGCTCGATGCCATCTGTAAACGGTACGCCTGCTGCGTTTGAGGCGATGACAGTCGCAAACGGGTTTACGGTTGCTCCGTAAACGCCAACGCCGGCACCGATGATGATAACGGCAGCGCCGGTTACAGCGTCATACCCTGCTCGGAGCATGACCGGCATAACCAGAGAGTAGAAGGCGAGCGTTTCTTCCGCCAACCCGAAGATCGTGCCGCCTGCCGCCAGAACGCCCATGAGTATGGGAATGAGGAACGCTTCACGCCCCTTGAGAAAGACCATGACCCGCGCAAGGCTTGCGTCAATTGCTCCGGTCTTGGTGACGACCATAAGAAAACCGCCAATGATAAGAACAAAGACGGCTACATCTACGGCGTTTGCGTTGTTGGAGACGGGGTCATAAAGGCCAGCGATAGGCGCAAGAAAGATGTCACCAATGCCTTGAGGGTTTGAGGGTACCTCTTGATAGGTTCCAGGTACCGGAACTTCTTTTTCGATTGCCGGATTAAACGTGAGGTCATACTCCCCAGCTGGGATAACCCAAGTGGAGGCAGCAGCCACGATTATGAGGCCGAATAGGATAGTGTACGCAGTTGGAAACCTGAACTTCGACATGACCTTTAACGGTTCTTCTTTTTATTGTCGGATGTCGTTCCGTTAATTAAACGAATAGACGTCGTCCAAGGTCAAGTCCTTTAATGAAACAAAGCTTAATCTGCAAGTAAAGTTTGGCTTTCCCGAGTAATTTGCTGCTCGTGACTAATTGTTTCTAATTTAGGCGAGACTTAGCAATATTCTTACAAGCTTCTCGGGGTCGTAATAAGGGAATGACGTCTTGGTAACAAGATCGTCGATGATGATGTGAATCCCCCTTTGCTTGAAAGTGTTAGCATCAAAGCTGTCTGCCATAGATTTATCTATAACAACAAAGTTGATTAGGTCGCTTGCTGCAACCGGTGCGTCTATGTCGGCTTCCAGCTGAGCTATTATTTTTTCAAGCGCCAAGCGCGGCGACATGCCAAGCTGCTCTGGATCCTTACCAAGATTTGGAATGTAGACTTTTGGGTTCGGGTTAGAGGCAGCCGCTCTGCCTACGCCTTCGACAAGCAGGTTTGCCATGAGCGAGCTATAAAACGAGCCCGGCGGGTAACAGATGAGGTCCGCGTCCGCAATTATTCTGCCCATCCTTGGGTGAATGCTTGGTTTTGCAGGCGTTGGGTCCTCAAGCGAGCGGATCGTAAATACATCAGAGATCGGGTGTACGACAGAGGGCGTTTCTTTGCCGGTCATGTTGTGCTGTCCTGCAACAACCGAGCCGTTCTCTAGCCTTGCTGCCAAGTGTAGGTTGCTGTCAGTTATTGCAGTCACATGGCCGAGAGTGTTTACCAGTTTTGAGAATAGAAAGATAATCGGGTCTAAATGGCGATGGTTATTGAGGTAACCACCGGCCAGAATAAGGTTGCCAATGCTGGCTCCTGCCAGATTGAAGTCCTCTGGCATGGCTTCGATGAAAAATTCCAGCTGCGTTTGAATAAGGCCACGCATGGGATTATGAACATCGGCAAGCAGCTTGTCCTTCGCCTCGACAATGCGCATAAGCCGTCGATGCAGTTCTTTTGGCGTACCGGTTTTACTCAGGCGATATTTGAAGAGACGGGCGACTTCTGGATGTCCGGAAACAGTCTCGTCCGCAAGTGCTATCAAACGGCTGCGCAAGTCCCCGATTGCTGGCATATCAAAAGCTTGGCGAAGCGCGGCAGAGCTACCGCCGCTGTCGAACGGTGTAATTAAATGATGGCTGTTGTGCGTGTAGCTCTTCAGCGTGCGTGCGAGCGGGTTCAATGCAGTGCCGCCGCTAAAGAACAGCAGCTTTGGGCCAAGTTCAGGCAAACGCTTGAAACGATCAATGCGGACAGGGTCCGGGATTATGACCCGGCGAGAGACCATTAGTGACGACATTTGAGGTGCTTACCTGAAAATACCCAGCTACGAAAGTTCAAGCCAATGCTTTGCCGCGAAATATAGAGGGACACAATAGCGCATGACAGACACAAAACAATTAACGGAACCGTTCTGTTACTTATAGGTTTTGCGTGTTCGCCGCCTTACATAGCGCCAAAGTCAGCGCAACATGCGGGTGTGATCCAGTCATTGCGCTCTGAGAATGATGATTAAGAATGATTCATGAATGGCGGAGAGGTAGTTTCTTTCCGTAGAGCTGAGTGGTATTACGCTCCGAAGTTCAGGAATTGCAAGGCTGGTCCCGACAATAGAAGCTGGAATAAGGGATAGAAATGAATACAGAAGGTTCTCACGTAGTAACCGCTCACGACAACGGAAGTTTTGTTTCTATTCCGAAGGCGTTCTTGCGTACGGTCGAAAAGCTGAAAGACCACCCTGCTTATCATGTTCGCACCAAGGCAGGCTGGGAGCCGACCTCTTGGCTTGAATACTCCAAGCAGGTTCGTAAAGCTGCTGTAGCGCTTATCAAGCTTGGCGTTCGCCCCGGCGATACCGTTTGCATCTTGAGCTATAACCGCCCTGAGTGGGCGATTATGGATGTTGCTGCCATGATGATTGGTGCGACACCAACCGGCATTTATTGGACGGCTGCAAGCCCTGAGATCAACTATATTCTACGTCACTCTCAAGGCCGAGTGCTTTTGATCGAGTCTGAAGAACAGTTGGCCGATCTGGAAACGCATCCAGAGCTGTTTATGTATCTGCGCAAAATCGTTCGCCTGAACGGCGAGGCTGTAGGCGAAGAGCAGATTACATGGGCAGACTTTGTAGCGCTTGCTGACAATGAGCCTGAGCTGGAAGAAGAACTGGATCGCCGTTTGGATGCGATCCACCCAGAAGACATTGCAAAGCAGATCTACACCTCTGGAACGACTGGTCATCCAAAAGCTGTTCAGCTTAGCCACCGCGCTATTCGTGCTGAATCTGACGCTCTTGTGAAGGTGCGCTGTCTGGATACAAACGATCGCTACATTTCCTATCTGCCCCTTGCTCACATAGCCGAGCAGTGCGGCACGATCGTACAAGCTTGCGATAATGGCTATCAGAGCTTCTATGCGCAGAGTATTCAGGCTATGCCTGACCACCTCAAGGAAGTGCGCCCAACGATCTTCTTCGGCGTTCCTCGCGTTTTTGAAAAGATGCGTGAGCGTATCGAAGAGCGCCTTGCTAGTGCTACCGGTGTGAAGGCCAAACTGGCCCACTGGGCAATGGACGTGAGCGAGCGTTGGCATGCACTTAACATCGACAATAAGCCGACCGGCTATTTCCTAGATCTTCAGAAAAAACTGGCCAACCGCTTGGTGCTGGACAAGGTCAAGTACGCGATGGGCTTTGATCAGACGCACACCGTCGTAAGTGGTGGCGCTGCACTGTCTGTCAGCATTCTGAAGTTCTTCAGCCGTTTGGATATCGTGATTACAGAGGTTTACGGCCAGTCCGAAAGCTGTGGCGGTACAACCTTCAATAAGCCGGGTGCTATCCGCTTTGGGTCTGTTGGCCAGGTGCTGGATGGAGTGGAAGTAAAAATCGCTGAGGATGGCGAGATTCTGGTGCGCGGTGCTCCAAACTTCTCCGGTTATGCGCATGATCCAGAAGCTACCGATAAGGTGTTTCAGGATGGTTGGCTGCTGACCGGCGACCTTGGCCACCTTGATGCTGATGGCTTCCTCTTCATCACAGGTCGTAAGAAGGACGTCATCGTCACCTCTGGCGGTAAAAACATCTCTCCTGCGCTACTGGAAGGCGATCTGACCGAGATCCCGCTTGTTGAGCATGCTGTTGTTGTTGGCGATAACCGAAACTATCTGAGCGCTTTGCTTGCTATTGATCCAGTCGTTCTGGAAGGATTTGCGAAAGAGCAGGGCATGACCACGCACGAAGCGATGGAAAGCCAGGCTTTGCGCGATAAGCTTCAGATGGGTATCGAGCAAATCAATCGCCGTCATGCTCGCGTTGAGCAGGTGCGCCGCTTTGAGATTATCAAAGAAGGTTTGTCTATCGAATCCGGCGAACTAACCGCGACGCTTAAGGTGCGCCGCAAGGACGTTCTTAAAAACCACGCAGCATTGGTGGATGCGATTTATAAAGACGCCGAATAAGGCGGTCTTGGTAGTTATAAAAAAGCCCCCGCAGCGAATGCTGCGGGGGCTTTTTTGTTTCGTATCCTGCTAGGGCTTATTTGCTTTCAAGGAACCACTTAGCAGCGTTGCCGTAGCAAATGTCGGCAACCATCTTGCCAGCCAGTTCGTAGTCAGCAGGCATATGGCCTTTGGTCATCCATTCGCCGATCATTTTGCAGAGCAGGCGACGGAAGTACTCGTGACGTGGGAACGACAGGAAGGAGCGGCTGTCGGTCAGCATGCCGAGGAACTGGGAGATGAGGCCCATCTGCGCCAGAGCGGTCATCTGACGTTCCATGCCGTCGAGCTGGTCGTTATGCCACCAGCCGGTGCCTGCCTGTACTTTGCCAGCTACTGAACCGTCCTGGAAGTTACCAGCAGTGGTCACAACAACTTCGTTCTTAGTTGGGTCGAGGCTGTAAAGAACAGTGCGTGGCAGTTCGTTGGTCTGGTCCAGAGTATCGAGGAACTGGTTCAGCGGGTTAGCCAGTTCACGATCATCAATACCGTCGATACCAACGTCAGCACCAAGAGCGTTGAACAGGCGGGTACGGTTGTTGCGGGTCGCACCAACGTGAATCTGCATTACCCAGTTACGCTTAGCGTATTCACGGCCAAGGAAGACCTGAACAGCGGACTGGAATGCGGTTACGTCGTCGATGGTCAGTTCTTTGCCTTCACGGCCAAGCTGGAAGATGCGTTCCAGTTCGGATGCTGCTGGAACCGGCGCGAACAGCATGGAGTCAAGGCCATGGTCGGATGCGCGGCAGCCATGAGCGTCGAAGTGGTCAAGGCGCAGAGCAAGCGCCTCGATCAGCTTGTCATAGCTGTCTACTGCAAAGCCTACAGTTTCGCTAAGGCGCTCAACGTAGCCCGGGAAGGTTGGTTTGTTGATCTTGAACGCTGCGTCTGGACGGAAGGTCGGACGTACTTCCATAGAGCAAGTTTCGTCATCCGCGATCACTTTGTGCCATTTCAGGTCGTCACATGGATCGTCGGTGGTGCCGAGCATTGCAACTTTCTGCATGCCCAGAAGACCGCGTGCGGAAAATTCTTTGGTCGCCAGCTTCTCGTTACATGCATTCCAAACCAGATCAGCGGTTTTGGAAGACAGAACAATGCCGTTCAGGCCGAAGTAGCGGTACATCTCAAGGTGAGACCAGTGGTACAGCGGGTTACCAACGAACTTCGGCATTGCTTCAGCATATGCGTTGAACTTTTCGCGGAAGCTGGTTTCTTTGCCGGTGATGTGGCTTTCAGGAACACCTGCCCAACGCATTGCGCGCCACTTGTAGTGGTCGCCAGCAAGCCATGTAGAGCCGATATCTTCAAACTGATGATCTTCAGCGATAGCACGCGGGTCGAGGTGGTTGTGGTAATCGACGATCGGGAGATCTGCGGCAAACTCGTGGTAGAGTTTACGGGCTGCTTCTGTTTCCAGAAGGAAGTCTTTTCCAAGGAATGGCTGCATCATGACACGTGCCCTTGTTCGTTGGAGCATTCGCGCCCTGCATGGGGAGCTTTCTGCTCCATTCTCTTTTTTGAAAGAAGGCCAACCGGCCCGACTATTGTTGCGGTGTCGGGTCGGCTGGCGCTATCAGATTACTCTGATGATTAGTTAGCCAGATCAGCTACAGCCTGAGCTGCACCTTTGTCTGCTACTTCAGCGTATGCCGCGTGGATTGCTTTGGTGAATTCTTCCTTAGCAACCAGATCAGCAGGGAATACTGCGTCCAGAGCGAGCAGAGCGTTTACGTATGCTTCGCGGTTGTCGCCGTATTTCGCTACGATTTCAGCCAGTACGTCCTTCATAGGATCCTGGATTTCGTAGGTTTCGCCGTTGCGGTCAGCGCGGATGTAGTTCATCCAGCCACCAACGCCGAGGATCAGGTGACGGTGATCGGTGCCCTGTTCCATGTGGAAGCGAACAGAGTTCAACCAACGCTGAGGCATTTTCTGGGTGCCGTCAGAAGCGATCTGCCAGGTGCGGTGCTTCAGCTGGGAGTTAGCGAAACGCTTGCAGAGCATGTCAGCGTAACCGATGAGGTCAACGCCTTCTGGAACGTGCAGGGTAGGGATCTGCTCGTTTACCATCAGCTTGCGAACTTCTGCTGCGTAGACTGGGTCAGCCATACAGTCAGAGATGGTTTCCTTACCACCGAGGAAGCCGAGGTATGCGAGGAAAGAGTGCGAACCGTTAAGGGTGCGCAGTTTCATTTCTTCGAATGGCTCTACGTCTGCTACGAGCTGTGCGCCTGCCAGTTCCCACTGAGGACGGCCAGCTTTGAAGTTGTCTTCAACAACCCACTGACGGAAAGGTTCACAAACGATACCGTTTGGATCTGCCTGACCACCGAGCTGCTCTTTAACGATCGCGCGGGATTCGTCGGTCAGAGCTGGAACGATACGGTCAACCATGGTGGAAGGGAAGGTTACGTTCTCTTCGATCCATGCTGCCAGATCAGCGTCAACTTTCGCAGCGAATTCACGGATGGAAATGCCGGTTAGAACGCCGTTGTTTGGCAGGTTGTCACAGGACATAACGGTGATTGGGCCGTTGCCCAGTTCACGACGCTTTGCAAGACCTGCAACGATAAGGCCGATAGCGGTCTTAGGAGAGGAAGGGTTTGCAAGGTCTTCCTGAATCCAAGCGTTGTCGGTGTCCAGGTGCTCGTTCTTTACGCAGTAACCTTTTTCGGTCACGGTAAGGGAGATGATCTTCAGATCTGGCTCAGCAAAGCCGTTGATGATCGCTTCAACGCCATCACGAGCAATGTGCTGGGTGTCGCAAACTGCGCCGAGCAGGCGGGTTTCGGTACCAGCGTCAGAGGTTTCTACGAGAGTGTAGAGGTGGTCGTTTTCTGCGAGCTTGTCGAAAAGGTCAGCGGTGCCGAACAGTTCGATTACGCGCATACCCCAGTCGCCGCCACCTTTTGCGAGTGTTTCATGCAGGTGCATCGCGGTGTGAGCGCGAGCAAATGCGCCGAAGCCGATGTGTGCAATGCGTGGCTTAAGAGCAGAGCGATCGTAAGAAGGCTGTTCTACGCTTGCAGGAAGAGCAGCAAGATCGAGTTTTTTGAATGCTTCAGTCATTTTGGTGGCCTTTGGTACTCGTTTTGAGTGCAAGTAAGCTTTGTAACTTCGCAAAAAGGTCCTCTCCCGAAAACGAGAGCTTCGTTGTTGCTTTGGTTACAATGTAGTTCGAGGGCGTTTTGTCCCTATTTAACTAGTGGTGCGTGCTGCTGAAGTTCGACTTTGTACGCGAAGGTCGCAGAACGAATCGCTAGTCTGGTATGGTAGCCGTCGCTCCATTTACGGCAGAATCTGTGTGCATCAAAGAGCGGTGTATCCCTTAGTACGTAGCGGTTTACCCAGTGCTTCTGGCCGATTTATGGCCGGATCCTTGATGTATTGGGAAAAGAGCATTTGGAGAGAAGTGGAGCGTTCCAGCTCAAGACCAGTGGAAGAGTGATCGACCCATTGGGATCAAAACTTCCTGTGTGGCAGGCCGGAGGGTTGGTCTTCCCTATATGCCGATCTTTCCGTTGTTTTTGTCTGGTTCTAGCAGGTCAACTGGCCCCCGAAAGGGCCAGTTGGATCTTTTGTATTTTGACTATTAGCCAGCGTAGCCAAGCAGGAGGCGAGGCAGGAACAGGCTGATGTCTGGAATAAAGGTTACCAGGAACAGGATGCCCACTACGGAGAAGTAGAATGGAAGCATCGCCTTCACGATATCCTTAATTGCAACGCCGCCGACGGAGCAGCTGATGAACAGCGCACTACCTACTGGTGGGGTGATGATGCCGATACACAGGTTGTAGGTCATCATGATACCGAAGTGTACAGGGTCCATGCCCAGTTCCGTTGCCACTGGCAGGAAGATCGGGGTGAAGATCAGCAGAGCCGGAGTCATATCCATGAACGTACCAACCAGCAGAAGGCAGAGGTTGATTACGAGCAGGATGATGATCGGATTCTCGGAAACTGTGGAGAGAGCTTCAGCGATAGCGTAAGGGATATCGGAGAAGGTCATCGCCCAAGACATACCAATGGAACAGCCGATCAGCAGCAGCACGATGGAGCTGGTGATTGCGGATTCAAGGATAACGCTTGGCAGTTCGGTGATCTTAACTTCACGGTATACGAAGCAGCCCAGAACAAGGGTGTAAACCACTGCAACAGCAGATGCTTCGGTCGCGGTGAAGATACCGCCGATGATGCCGCCCATGATGATCACGATCAGAAGCAGAGGCAGGAATGCATCAGCAGTCTTGAACGCGATTTCTTTCATGGTTGGGAAAGGAATTACTGGGTAGCCGCGCTTTTTAGCGATGATACCAGCAACGAGCATTACGCCCAGACCCATGAGGATACCTGGCAGGTAACCAGCAACAAAGAGAGTTGCGATGGAGGTACCGCCGGAGATCAGGGAGTAAACGATCAGCGTGGAGGATGGTGGGATCAGCAGGCCGGTTGGGCAAGAAGCTGCGTTAACCGCTGCGGAGTATGCTGGATCGTAACCTTCTTTTTTCTGCAGTGGGGACATGATGCCGCCAACAGCTGCTGCGGATGCAACTGCGGAGCCGGAGATAGCGCCGAACAGCATGTTTGCAAGAACGTTACAGTGAGCAAGAGCGCCTGGAAGGCTACCGCCAATAACTTTCGCGAGTTCGATCATGCGTCGGGCGATACCGCCACGGTTCATGATGTTACCAGCCAAGATAAAGAACGGAATCGCCAGCAAGGTGAAGCTGTCGAGGCCTGTTGCCATACGCTGAGCAACAACGAACACAGCCTGATCAAAAGAGAGCAGGAAGGTTACGGTTGCTGTTGTTGCCAAGCCAATGGCAAAAGATACTGGCACGCCGAGTGTCAGAAGTACGGCGAATACGCCGAAGAGGATGAGACCGCTTTGAAGTTCCATTTTTTATCTCTTTATTAGACGGAATCTGAAATCTCGTCATTGCCTACAGGCTGGTCGTTAGGACCAGTGCCGGTGCCATTGATAAGGCCGACGACAAAATCGAGGCAGTAGTACAAGATCATCAGTCCAGAGAATGGAATAGCTGCGTAGACGTAACCCATAGGGATACGAAGAGCTGGTGAAACCTGTCCGTTAGCGAGTGTCTTCGCAACGAGGTTCGAGCCACCAAATACCATGATGAAACCAGCGAAAGCAGCGATAGCGGCAATAATGAAGAAGTCAGAGTAGAGCTTCTTCTGACCGCTCAGAGAGCCTGTCAGCAGGTCGATTGCGAGGTGGCGACGCTGTCCCAAAGTGAACGCAGCACCAATCAAACCTACCCACATAAACATGAAGCGGGCCAATTCGTCCGTGAAGGTACTTGGAGTGCCAAGCACGAAACGGGAGAATACCTGCCAGATCACGCACACCACGAGAATAGCGAATACGGTGATTACGATGCTACTCAGGATGTAATTTATTATTCTTGTCAGCGCGTTCATAATGTTTCCCTAGTTTTAAGAGCGCCGGAGACCGCCAAGTTTGGATGGTAATCAAATCTGGGCGACCAATTCCATCTATTTTTGCAAACTTGATGAATCAAGCTATTCGCAGAATACCTAGGTTGGGATTTGAATATGAAATCCGTCCTGAAGTTAAGCTGCATTGCTTCCATGGACGTTACTAATCGCTCATTTTCTTGTTTTGGTCAACCAATATAATAAAATGGTTTGACAATGGCCGAAAATTATAGAAATGTGGTGCTCACACAGCCAGCGATAGCGAAAGTGGTCGTCGGTTGGAAACTAATAATAACAAAGAGTTCGGCACAGTCACTCGTGTTTGATGTGTGCGAACGTTCCATCGTTCTCCGGTAAATCTGCGTAATGTTTATTGCGATTATATTGGGGGTAAAAATGGTAACGTTGAGGCATTGAAACGCGGGTTCCCCAGTTTGAAGAATGAATCAGTCCAGTCCGGACTGTGGCATTTGGTCAACCGATAGCGGGACGAGCGATTTGTGAGGTGGTTTTCTGCTCCTTTAAGTGCGCCGGGAAGCAGCGCTTGAGAGCAGATCGAAAGAGTGTTGGTCGAGGGCCGTCATGGAAGTCATGGCTTTTGGGTCTTCCCTCACTCGAAAAGACGAGAGTGCGATGGAGATCGTGCTCTTGAATAAAGATTGGGCGTCTTGGCCTTAATGATCAGCTCATTAATGCTGGCGGAGGTTCAAGAGACCCAATGCTTCGGTGGAAGTTGCAGAGTTTCTCTGCAGAAGAAACCGGGGCGAAACAGTGTAGGAGTAGGGCGCTGCGGATGGATGGACTTCCTGAGGGGCGCGGTACTGCCTGCACACGAGGAAGCTAAAAAAAGAAATCCGAGTTTGTTGGAGGCTTGACCTTCTTGGTTGAGACGAAAGCGCCGGGCGAAACAAACAATAAATAATAGCTACGGGAAAAAACAATGCTTGAGCGTATGGAAGGTGCAGAGAACGGGTTAGCTTGTTTGCACGATGAGGACTACGATGTCCCATTCAACCTGCAAAACCTGAACAATGAATCTCTGCTCTTTGTGGGTGGTCGCGAAGCAACCAGCCTCAACGGGGAATGGAACTTCTGCGTTGACTTGCTGGATACAGGTATTCGCCAGAAATGGCACACCATGCTGCCAGTGCCAGCGGAAGAGCGTATTGAGCCATATGACTATGATCCGTATGTCGGTGAAACAGTTCCGGTTCCGTCTTGCTGGTCCATGCTGAAAGAAAAGTGGTACTTCTTTGAAGGCTCCGCTTGGTACACTCGTTCTTTCGACTTTGATGAACTTTCCGCAGATGAACGCCTGTTCCTGCGCGTTGGTGCAGCACAGTACGACTGTAAAGTGTTCCTGAACGGTGAGTTCCTCGGAAACCACTATGGCGGCTCCACTCCGTTCAACGTTGAACTGTCCGACCACATCAAAACCGGTCAGAACTGGCTGATGCTGGTGGTTAACAACACCCGTACGACCGATCGTGTTCCTATGCGCAACACTGACTGGTTCAACTACGGTGGCGTATACCGCGCAGTAGAGCTGTACCGTACGCCTAAGACCATCATCACCGACATGTTCGTGCACCTTGTGCCAGACAGCACCTATTCCAAGATTGCTGTTGAAGTGAAGGTTGATGGCGACACCAGCGCTCCAGTGAAGTTTGAAATTGCAGAACTGGGCATTTCCGCTGATATCGCAGTAGACGCTTCCGGTAAGGGTAAGGTTGTTCTGGATGCAAAACCAGAGCTATGGTCCCCTGAATCTCCAAAGCTTTATGATGTAGTTGCGACCCTTGGCGCTGACCGCATTACCGACCGCGTTGGTTTCCGTCAGATCGAACAGGTTGGCACTGAAATCATCCTGAACGGTACGCCAATCTTCCTGCGCGGTATTTCCGTTCACGAAGACGATGAATTCACCGGAAAAGTTCTTCTGGATGCAGATCTGGAGCAGCGCTTCGTTCATGCAAAAGAACTCAACTGTAACTTCATGCGTTTCGCGCACTATCCGCACGACGAACGCGCTTCTAAAATGGCCGATGAAAAGGGCATTCTGGTTTGGTCTGAAATCCCTGTTTACTGGGCAATCGACTTCAAAAACCCTGCAACCCTCAAGGATGCAGACAACCAGATGCGCGAGCTCATCAAGCGTGACCGTAACCGCGCTTCTGTGATCATCTGGTCTGTTGGTAACGAGAACCCGGACACTGACGAACGTTTGGCATTTATGAAGACTCTGGCAGACACTTGCCGTGAGCTGGATCCAACTCGTCTGACTTCTGCTGCTTGCTTGGTAAACCACGCAAAGAACCGCATTGAAGATCGTCTGTCTCAATATATTAACATCATCGGAATCAACGAATATTACGGTTGGTACGAAGAGAACTTCGATGATCTCATCGACTTCCTCGACAATTCCGATCCTGGCAAACCAGTAATCATCACTGAGACCGGCGCAGATGGCTACATCGGCGAAGGCAAGCTCGAAAAGGGCTTCTTCAGTGAAGAGTACATGGCTGAAGTCTACCGTAAACAGATTGCGACACTGCGCGAGCGCGAGTTCGTGAAGGGTATGTCCCCTTGGATTCTTTATGACTTCCGAGTGGAACGCCGTCAGAACATGTATCAGCGTGGTTGGAACCGTAAGGGTTTGATTGCTAACGACAAGAAGACCAAGAAGACAGCCTTCAAGCTGCTTTCTGACTTCTATGCTGAACTGAAGGCCTCTGCGAAGGGCTAAAACTTAGGAAACAACTGGGAATGAATGTGGAAGTCAACAGACGGCGATATCAGGATGTAGCGGCTTCGCTACGGAATGATCTTGCTAAGGGGGTCTATACTGTTGGCGACCGGTTGAGAACAGAACGGCAGATCTCTGACGAGTTAGGGGTCAGCCGTTCCCTCGTCCGCGATGCGATGATCATGTTGGAAGTCGAGGGCCTTGTCGATGTTCGAAAAGGCTCTGGAACCTACGTGGTCCGTTTGCCAGAAACAGGCGATCAGGGAAAAGAAGAGCAACCTGATATTGGCCCGTTCGAGCTTCTGCAGGCGCGTCAGCTCATCGAAAGCAACGTAGCAGCTTTTGCCGCTACGATGGTTACGAAGGCCGACATTTTGCGTATGCGGGAAACATTGGAGCGGGAGCGAGCCGATATGCAGGAAACGCTCGGCGGATATTCTGCCGACGAGCTCTTTCACCGGCAGATTGCCGAGGCAACGCAGAACACAGTTCTAGTTGAATCTGTCGATTTGCTTTGGAGCTTACGTAAGAGATCCCGAATGTGGGAGACCTTACATACCCGTATTTTCGATAGGGGCTATCAGGTTAAGTGGCTGGATGACCATCAGAATATTCTGACTGCCATTCAGTGCCGGGATCCCCAGCTTGCCAGACAGTCCATGTGGCAACACCTAGAGAATGTACGGCTGACGCTTCTCGATCTATCAGACGTGGACGATCCGTCCTTTGACGCGTACCTTTTTGATGCCGATCCTTTGGCTGAGGTGCGCGGCGGCTAAAAACCGGGTTTTTGAAACCTGACTATAAAAAAAGTGAACCAAGAGTAAGAAAATGGAACAAACCTGGCGCTGGTACGGCCCTAAAGATCCAGTAACCCTTGCTGACATTCGTCAGGCTGGTGCAACTGGTATCGTTTCCGCTCTTCACCACATTCCAAATGGTGAAGTATGGCCGATCGAAGACATTAAAGCACGTAAAGCTGAAATCGAAGCTGCTGGCCTCGTATGGTCTGTAGTTGAATCTGTTCCAGTACACGAGGAAATCAAAACCCGTACTGGTAACTTCGAACAGCACATCGAAAACTACAAGCAGTCCATCCGCAACCTCGTTGCTTGTGGCATCACCAAGATCTGCTACAACTTCATGCCTGTGCTGGACTGGACCCGTACCGATCTCGCGTACGAACTGCCAACCGGTGCAACCTGCCTTCGTTTCGACGCTGACGTATTCGCTGCATTCGACCTCTACATCGTAGAGCGCGAAGGTGCAGAAGCTGAGTACACCGCTGACGAACAGGCACGCGCGAAAGCAGCTTTCGATGCAATGTCTGACGAAGACAAGAAGAACCTGATCAAGACCATCATCGCTGGTCTCCCAGGCTCTGAAGAAAGCTACACCGTTGAGCAGCTGAAAGCTCACCTGGCAACTTACGAAGGCATCGACCACGCGAAACTGCGTGAGCACCTTGCTCTGTTCCTGCAGGCAGTTATCCCTGTATGTATGGAAGAAGGCGCTGTGATGGCTATCCATCCGGATGATCCACCACGTCCACTTCTCGGCCTGCCACGCATCTGCTCTACCGAAGATGATTACGAGTTCATCTCTAAAGCAGTTGATGACATCGCAAACGGCTTTACCTTCTGCACCGGCTGCCTTGGCGTACGCGAAGACAACGATCTGGTTGGCATGATCCAGCGTTACGGCAACCGCATCCACTTCGTACACCTGCGCTCCACCAAGCGTGAAGAAAACCCAGCATCCTTCCACGAAGCTGACCACCTTGCTGGTGACTTCGACATGGTTGGCGTTGTTGCTGCGCTGGTTGACGAAGAAGACCGCCGCCGTACCGACGGTTGGGAAGATCTGATCCCATTCCGTCCTGACCACGGTCACGCAATGCTTTCCGACCTTAAGATGAAGTCCGCTCCTGGTTATCCAGCAGTTGGCCGTCTTCGCGGTCTGGCAGAGCTGCGCGGCGTTGAACTGGCAGTTAAAACTCTGCGCTAAGCAGAAGCCAATCTCCTAAGAAAGGGCCGGATTTTCCGGCCCTTTTTTTGTTTATAGCAACCCCTTCGCCTTTTCTTGACTTGTTATATTATTACATTGGTTCTAGTTGTTTTGGGTGAGACCAAAGAGCAGGCGCGGAATAGGATTGGCGAACAGTGGCATTGATCGAGCTTGAGGGTGTTGGCGTTGAGCGGCAAGGGCGTTGGCTGATCCGCAATGTTGATTTGCAGATAGACCGCGGAAAGATCGTTACGCTGATTGGTCCGAATGGCGCTGGTAAGAGCACCCTTGCCAAGGCAGCTCTCGGGGTAATGCCTGTCAGCGAGGGGCGAGTAAAACGCAGCTCCGGCCTGACCGTTGGCTATGTGCCGCAGAAGCTCGCCATTGACTGGACCATGCCTCTTACTGTTGAGCGGCTGATGTCGCTAACTGGTAGCCCGAAAAAGGGTGAAGTCGAAGAAGCATTGGAGATGGTAGGTATTCCCCATCTCAAGCATTCCGGGGTTCAACAGTTGTCAGGCGGTGAGTTTCAGCGTGCGTTGTTGGCTCGTGCTTATCTTCGCAAACCTGATCTTCTTGTTCTTGATGAGCCCGTACAGGGCGTAGACTTTTCCGGAGAGATTGCGCTTTACGAGTTGATCGGCCGCATCCGTGATCAGCTCAACTGCGGCATTCTTCTGATTTCCCACGACCTGCATATTGTTATGGCTCAGACAGACACAGTTATCTGCCTCAACGGGCATGTGTGTTGCCGAGGTAGGCCAGAAGAGGTTGCTGTATCGCCTGAGTTCCAAAACCTTTTCGGAACGCTTGGCGCGCCAATTGGCATTTATCGCCACCATCATGATCACTCACATCTACCAGATGGCCGCGTTATGCGCTCTGACGGCTCTGTTCATGACAATTGCTGCGGCTGTGGTGATGAAGAAGGGGAGGGGCACTCCCACAATCATGATCACGATCATGGACACCACCATAACCACAATCAGGGGGATCGGGCATGAGCTTGTTTGATGACTTTCTTGTTCGCGCTCTCGTCGCGGGTCTCGGGCTGGCGATAACCGCCGGACCTTTGGGCTGCTTTGTTATTTGGCGGCGTATGTCTTATTTCGGCGATACGATGGCCCATTCGGCGCTCCTTGGTGTTGCGCTTGCCTTTCTTCTCGATATCAATCTGATGCTAGGCGTGTTTTGCGTGGCAATCATTGTTTCGTTGAGTCTCATCGCATTGCAGAGCCGTAAGGCAGTATCGACGGATGCGCTGCTTGGCATTCTATCACATTCTGCACTGGCCCTCGGGTTGGTTTTGGTTGCCTTTATGACATGGGTACGCTTTGACCTGATGGGGCTGTTGTTTGGCGATATCCTGTCAGTTTCCCATTCTGATCTGCTTCTCATATTCGGCGGTGGTGCTGCGGTTCTTGGTATTATCGTTGCCATGTGGCGACCACTGCTAGCTGCCACAGTCAACAACGACCTTGCGGCGGCGGAAGGGTTGAAGCCTGAAACCTCACAGCTTGTACTCATGTTGCTGATGGCCTGCGTAATCGCCATTGCGATGAAGATCGTCGGTATCTTGCTGATCACTGCCATGCTGATTATCCCTGCCGCAACGGCACGGTGGTTATCTGCTACGCCGGAAGGTATGGCGGCTGTTGCCTCTATAGCGGGTATGATAAGCGTTAGCTTGGGGCTTTGGGGGTCTGTTCAATTTGATAGTCCGTCTGGACCATCCATCGTCGTTGCGGCGCTCCTGCTCTTTTTGGCAGCGATGGCAGCCGGACATATCAAGCATGGATGGTTAGCGGGCAGAAAGTAAGCAGTGATGGTGGAAACGCATAAACTGACCAAAAACCAGAAGCTGGTTGTCGAAGCGCTTAAAAGTGCCGAGGGGCCGCTAAGCGCCTACGCTATTCTGGAAGAGCTGCGCCCCCATGGTGTGAAGGCTCCGCTGCAGGTTTACCGCGCTCTCGATAAGCTCATGGAGTTGAAGCTCATTCATAAAGTCGAGAGTATGAGCGCCTACGTCGCTTGTGTTCAACCTGACTGCCACACACACAAGACAGTTGGTTTTGCTATTTGCTCAAGCTGCAATGGCGTTCAGGAACTGCCGGAAAACGTTGTTTCTCTCCACTTGGATAATTGGGCGCAGGAGACAGGGTTCGTGCGCTCAGGTATTGCGCTTGAAGTGCGTGGTACTTGTAAAACCTGCCGCGAAAACGAGGCTGCTGAAGCCTGCTGTTAGCCCTTGTTAGTTGCTAGGGTCAGTTGATGGGAAATCCATTACCCGCATCTGTCTCTATCGGCTCTATAAAACGGTGCGCCACAAGCGTTGTTCCCCCCGCCTTTGCATTGGCACACGCCGCCGCCTGAAACCTGATAGGCGTGAAGTGAAGTGCTAGATCTTCTTGAAGGCCTGGCGCAATTGCCTCCCACGCTCTGGGAAGAGTAAGGCCGCAAAACTTTCCAAGATAGGGAACGATGCTGCTTAGGTGGCTACTCATATCCTCAATAGAGTTCAAGCGCATAAACAGCGGAAATGGCAGCGTTGCGACGATGTCGCCAATTTCGAACGTAGACCAGTTGTCGTGATACCGCGAGCGAACGGGCAGTTCGACAGCATGAGTTCCATCAAAAAACTCTCTTGCCCATTCATTTGCATGGTGAGGGCTTGGTTTGCCTGTATCTAATGAGAGTACAAAGGCACCTGACTTTTTTTGAAAGTCTGTCAGGATTTGAAGGTCGGGGATGGGGCCCACCCACACCAATGTATTTGCCGCAACCAGTAGGCGGGCAGGAACCTCGATTGATTCAATTGTCTCTTTTCCAAGAGGAATGGGGTCGTTTAAGTCAGCGATCTGAGGCGAGAAACCAGGCATTTCCAGTCCAAGGCAGTTTGTTGTTCCTCGGGAATAGTAGTGGCCAATCTTTCTCGGCAACAATCCAAGGTTCTGCAGGGTTTGGAATGGTTGATTTCAACCTGTGTCAAATCGGTCCCAGTGGTTTTAACGAAAAAGCCCGCGCCTCCGAGGAAACGCGGGCAAGTCTTGCCATCATGGCATGGGAGAATGGACTTAACAGGCCGCTGCCAGCTCCGCGCGGTGTGACTGGGCCATGTTAAGGGACTGGATAGAACTTGGTGAAATCAAACGCGCAGGGGTGCTCGTGCGGCGTTGGCTGGATTTTGCACGCGAGCCGGGGCGGTAATCGACGCTGATACCGATTGCGTTGATCATGGCAACCAGCTGGCTTCGAGAGTAAAAGCCAAGGGTGCTCAGCAACGCAGAAACGTGGTGCTTCACGGTCGCTTCGGAGATGCCCAGATCGTGAGCGATCTGCTTGTTCAGCTTGCCTTCTTTCAAGTAGCGCAGGATAGTTGCCTGTCTACGTGTCAGGCTTGCCAAGCCCTCGTAAAAGTCGAGCGTAAAGTGAGAGGTACTTTCTGGCTGACTATGCGGGTACACCACGCCAGCATGCTTCAGCTTAAGAACCTGTACAAAGATCTCGAAGTCCGCTGTTTTCGAGATGGATGCATGGGCACCGTGATTGATGAAGTACTCGCCAAGGCCCGGATTGTCGTTATCAGACAAAATGATCAGCTTGGAGATCGAAGCCTTTTCACGCAGAGCCAACGCGGTTGTCAGACCCGGAGCGCCTTCGAGGGACGGGTTTACAAGAACAGTGCTGCCGCTGTGCGCGCAGGCCAAGTCTTGCAGTTCTGAGAAGCTTTGAGTGGTGAACACCTTGGTTGCCAAACCATCGCGCTGGAAAAGCACGGCAAGCGCCTGTGCGAACGCTGGATGCTGGTCAGCAATAATTACTGTAGCAGCTGATGGCTTGTCAGCCATTGGACCATTGATCCTATAGCTTTCCTGAAACATTGGTGTCATCCTCCCTCAAAACTACGCTATAACCCGTAGATGAAGAAACAATACATACATACGGTTTTTTTACAAGCCGTCATGTGAGGGAAAATGGTCGAACGCATTACAGAGGAACCGTTGGAAGCAAAATCTCATCAGCAGCGTAAGAGTGATCGAATGCGGCGAGAGATCGTGCTGGCGGCTATCTCTTGCCTCCACAAAAATGGCTATCATCGCGCATCTATTAAAAAAATCGCGCTGGAGAGTTCGTTTTCACAGGGTGCGCTGCAACATCACTTTCCTACCAAAGAAGATCTGATGGTCTTTGTGATGGACAAGATCCTCACCAAGTCCTTGAATCTCACTCTGGAATGGGCTGAGGAAATAGGGCGGGAGAATATCCGCATCTCCGACATGACGAAGGTGTGGTGGTCGAATCAAATGCGCTCGCCGGAATTCCTTGCAATGCTGGAGATAATGGTTGGTGCCAGAACCGATGATAGCCTGCGCAATCGCTTAAAGCCGGTTGTCGAGGATTATGGCCGCAAAGCTGATGAACGTGTCATCGCGTTGTTTCCAGAAAGTGTTTATGGGCCTGCGGTTACGCGCGTGTTGATTACAGCTTCGCGCAGCATGCTTTGCGGGTTCGTCACTTACGATGCGATGTTCCGCGATGCACAAGAGATGGATAGGTTGGTCGAGGAATGGGCCGAAATTCTGGATCTGCTCTTGGCGCCGAAGTTCTCTAAATCGCCGAACTAAAGCACTCCAGCAACAAAAAAGCCCGGGTTTGTTCCCGGGCTCTGTGTTTCCAATGAAGGCTAGGTTTAGCCCATCAGCTGGCCGAGCTTCATTGCAAGGCTCATGTCGCCATCAATGTCGAACTTGCCCTGCATAAATGCAGCGGTTGGGTCCAGATCGCCTGCTACAATTGCTTCGAGGTCTGCAAGAGCAACGCCGATGGTGCAGTCTGCTTCTTTGTCCTCGGTAGAGATGGTGTTGCCGTCGATTACGATCAGGCCGTCATCACCGCAGTCAAACTTGATGATGCCGTCGAAGTCGCTGCTTTCCACGTTGCCCTTGATCTGGTCCACGATGGCTTGAATGCTCATGAGATAATCCTTCAGTTTCGGGTTCAGCGGTTTGCGGCCGCGACCACGTTGTACGCTAGGTTGAAATTTAAAGCTCTCGCTAGAAGCTGTAAATAAACAGAAGTTGGATATAGACCTGAACTTGCCTATCCGATGGTCTGGTTTTTCAGGGGTTAAAAGGGGCTCTCGCAGCGAAAACCCGCGCTGCTAAGTGATATTGACTGTTCCACCTTCCGCTCTATAAGGCGGGCATGAGCATTGTTGATCTTCCATTCATCTATAACCCGCCGATGTCCCCTTATCTTGATGTGATTCATCAAGACGAGCAAATCCTTGTAATGGCCAAGCAGAGCGGTTTGCTGACTGTACCGGGAAAGGCTGCAGAGCATAGCGATTGTCTGGAGGCGCGTGCCCGCGAAACCTACCCAACAGCTACGACGGTTCACCGGCTGGATATGGATACATCCGGCGTAATTGTTATGGCGATGAACCGTGAAGCGCACCGTCATTTGGGGCTTCAGTTCGAGCGGAGAAAGACCCGCAAGACCTATATTGCGCGAGTATATGGCCACATAGAAGAGGATCAGGGCAGGGTGGATCTGCCGCTTCGCTGCGATTGGCCTAACCGCCCGAAGCAGATGGTTTGTTTTGAACATGGCCGTGCCGCCCAAACGGACTGGGAGGTTATTGCGCGTGAAGAAAAAACGACCCTTGTGCGACTGCACCCTATAACGGGTCGTTCTCATCAGCTGCGAGTCCATCTTTTATCGCTTGGGCACCCGATTGTCGGTGATCGCTTCTATGCGGATGGAGACGCGCTTGCGTATTCTGATCGCCTTCAACTGCACGCTGAGACGTTAGAGTTTCATCATCCCGTTGGAGGAGATTGGATGAGCTTTTCACGGGCTGCAGAGTTTTCGTAACACCTAAAAATTACAAATAAGTATTGCGCCCTAGTGTCGTTATATAACAATGTATACCAGTTTTCTGCAATAACTAGGTATATGTACGTGCGTAATTAAATAATAACAAACTAATTTGTTATTGGAATTGTTTCCGCCTGTATGCAATTAAGGCGTTTTTACACATTTGAGATAGATTAGTTCTTGAACTAAATCGGTTAAATTAACAATTTCTCATATATCAACTCTGTTTTGATATAGATCATAAGACTTTTGTCGGTTCAGGCGCATCTTACGTGCATGGGAGAAGCCGAAAGCCACCAGCGATTAGGTTACATGTCAAATAACATGACAACTAGTTGTTAGGCTTCTCTAAACTCACGGGACTCTATGGAGATTGGGATGCCTGTAACGAACCGCGAAGAACTCGATGCACTGGTTAAACGAGTGCGGGAGGCACAGAAAGTTTACGCGACCTACACTCAGGAACAAGTAGACGCTATTTTCCGCGCAGCTGCTCTTGCTGCAGCGGACAACCGTATTCCACTCGCACGCATGGCTGCCGAGGAAAGCGGCATGGGTGTGATGGAAGATAAGGTTATCAAAAATCAGTTCGCTTCCGAATACATCTACAACAAATACAAGGACGAGAAGACCTGCGGTATTCTGTGCGAAGACGACACCTTCGGCACAATCACCATTGCAGAGCCAACCGGCCTGATTTGCGGTATCGTACCAACCACTAACCCTACTTCCACTGCGATCTTTAAAGCTCTGATCAGCTTGAAAACCCGCAATGGTATCATCTTCAGCCCGCACCCACGTGCGAAAAACGCGACCAACGAAGCTGCACGCATCGTTCTGGAAGCTGCTGTTAAGGCTGGCGCACCTGAAGGCATCATCGGCTGGATCGACGCTCCGACTGTTGAGCTCTCCAACGCTCTGATGACCCACGACGAAATCAACCTGATCCTCGCCACTGGCGGTCCAGGCATGGTTAAAGCTGCTTACTCTTCCGGTAAGCCTGCAATCGGCGTAGGTGCTGGTAATACCCCTGTAGTTGTTGACGAATTTGCTGACATCAAGCGTATGGTTGCTTCCATCCTTATGTCCAAAACCTTCGACAACGGCGTTATCTGTGCATCTGAACAGTCCGTAATCATCGTTGAATCCGCTTACGAAGCAGCTAAAGAGCGCTTTGCAAGCCACGGCGGTTACATTCTGAAGGCTAAAGAAGCAAAAGCTGTTAAGGAAATCCTTCTCAAGAACGGTGCCCTCAACGCTGCTATCGTTGGTCAGCCAGCAGCGAAAATCGCTGAAATGGCAGGCGTTAAAGTTCCTGCTAACACCAAGGTTCTTATCGCTGAAGTTACCTCCGTTGGTGACGAAGAGCCATTTGCACACGAAAAGCTTTCCCCGACCCTCGCTATGTACCGTGCGAAGGACTACGTGGACGCATTCGAAAAAGCTGAAGCTCTTGTTGCACTCGGCGGTATCGGCCACACCTCCGTATTCTACACCGATCAGGACCGTTGCCCTGAGCGCGTAAAAGAATTCGGCGCGATGATGAAAACCGCTCGTATTCTGATCAACCAGCCAGCTTCCCACGGCGGTATCGGTGATCTTTACAACTTCAGCCTCGCACCTTCCCTGACACTGGGCTGTGGTTCTTGGGGTGGTAACTCCATCTCTGAAAACGTTGGACCTCAACACCTGATCAACAAGAAGACCGTTGCGAAGCGAGCTGAAAACATGCTGTGGCACAAACTGCCGGAATCCATCTACTTCCGTCGTGGCTCTCTGCCAATCGCACTGGGTGACCTTGCTGGCAAGAAACGCGCTCTGATCGTAACCGACGGCTTCCTGTTCAAGAACGGCTACACCGATGAGACCATCAAGGTTCTCAAGAAAATGGGCATGGAAACCGACGTATTCTACGAAGTAGAAGCCGATCCGACCCTGTCTGTTGTTCGCAAGGGCGCTGAACTTTGCCACGCATTCAAGCCAGACGTAATCATCGCTATCGGTGGTGGTTCTCCAATGGATGCTGCGAAGATCATGTGGGTGATGTACGAACACCCAGAAGTGAACTTTGCTGACCTTGCTCTGCGCTTCATGGACATCCGCAAGCGTATCTACAAGTTCCCTAAAATGGGCGTGAAAGCGCAGATGGTTGCTATCCCAACCACCTCCGGTACTGGCTCTGAAGTTACCCCGTTCGCGGTTGTGACCGATGACGAAACCGGCACCAAGTACCCAATCGCTGACTACGAACTGACCCCTAACATGGCAATCGTAGACGCGAACCTGGTTATGAACATGCCTAAGTCTCTGACTGCGTTCGGTGGTATCGATGCGATCACCCATGCAACTGAAGCTTACGTTTCTGTTCTGGCCAACGAGTACTCTGATGGTCAGGCGCTGCAGGCTCTGAAGCTTCTCAAAGAGAACCTTGTAGAATCCTACGAAAAGGGTGCCGAAGCTCCTAACGCTCGTGAAAAAGTTCACAACGGTGCAACCATTGCCGGTATCGCCTTCGCGAACTCCTTCCTCGGCGTATGTCACTCCATCGCTCACAAGGTTGGTGCTGCGTTCCACGTACCACACGGTCTTGCAAACGCGATGCTGATCTCCAACACGATCCGCTACAACGCTAACGACAACCCAAGCAAGCAGACTGCGTTCTCCCAGTACGACCGTCCGCAGGCAAAGTGCCGTTACGGTGAAATCGCTGATCACCTCGGTCTGACCGCAGCTGGCGACAGCGGCGAAGCGAAAGTTGAAAAGCTCATCGCTTGGATCGAAAGCGTGAAGACAGCTCTGGAAATTCCAGCAGGTCTGAAAGACCTCGGCATCTCCGAAGCACAGTTCATGGAAAAAGTTGATCAGGTTGCTGTTGAAGCATTCGACGATCAGTGCACCGGTGCAAACCCACGCTACCCACTGATCTCTGAAATCAAGCAGATCCTCACGGACACCTACTATGGCCGCGTTTACGTGGAAGGCCGTGATGAAACAGTTGTTGATCTGGCTGAAGAAAAAGCCAAGAAGGCTCCAGCTGCTGCTGAATAATCGCCATGCTTGCTAGCTAAGCAAGCCTCTTTAAGGCCCGGAGAGTTCAACTCCCGGGCCTTTTTGTTTGTTCTGCCGATACAAAAAGGGGCTGTGAACTTTGAAGTTCGCCGCCCCTTTTGATGTGTGTGATCGAGCTTTAGAGGTAAAGCGCGCTGGCAATGGTGAAGTAGATCAACACGCCAAGTACGTCGTTGCTTGTTGTAATGAACACGCCAGTTGCCGCGGCTGGGTCTATGCCAACTTTATCCAAGAGCAGCGGAATAGTAGCACCGACCATAGCTGCTATTGTGGTTGCTGTTAGCAGGGCAAGGGATGCTGTTACTGCAAGGTGCGCCGGTTGGTGTATCTCAAAGACGAACGATGCGACCATTATCAAAGCCGAGAGCACACAGCCCGCAATTGCACCGTTACAAACAGCGCCGCAAAACTCTTTCCAAAGGCGGAAAAGCGTGCTGTTTGCCCAAATGGAGCCAGTTGCAAGCCCCTGAACCGCAACAGCGGAGGCTTGCAGGCCGGAGTTGCCCGCCATGGACATGATGACCGGTATGAACGCAGCAAGAATTGCAGCTTTTGCCAGTTCATCCTCGTAGGAGCCAACGACCGTTGCGGCGACAGCAGAGCCAACCAAGCCCGACATGAGCCACGGCAGGCGGCCTTTAATGATGCGACGGATGCTGTCGTCAGGCCGTGCTTCCGGAGAAACGCCGCCCATAAGCATCATATCCTCAACCGCTTCTTCTCGGGCGATCTGGTTAAGCTGCTCAATGGAAATACGGCCAATCAGGCGGCCTTCTGCATCGACGACGGGAACTGCGGAGAGCTCAAGCTGCGCTGCTTTGCGCAGCACGTCTTCCTGATCCATATCGGATGATACAGCAAGAACGGTGCGGCTCATGTGGTCGCCGATGCGTTCGGCGCGGCGGATCGTGAGCAGTTTGGTGACATCCATTCGGCCAACAAGATGGCCTTCATTATCGACCACAAAGATCGTGCGAAAACGGCCAAGCAGTTCTGATTGGTCCCGTATGGAGTCGATGGCCTCGCGTGCTGTGTTGTCTTCCTTGAAGACCACGAACTTGCGGGTCATCAGGCGGCCGGCGGTATCCTCGTCATGCAGCAGGCGCTCTTCAAGCTCCTTGCGTACGTTGAGCTTGGGGGTCAGGAGTTCGACAACCGAAGGAGGAAATTCATCAAGAGTTTCAACGACATCATCCTCGCTCATTTCGTTCAGCATGTCGGTTAGGCGCGACAGTGTTTCATCATGAAGGAGGAGTGCGCGAAAATCCGGGTCAAGTTCCGCCATTATCTTGGCTGAGGGATTGATAGGAAGGCGCTTGAGGAGCTTTCGGGCAGATACCAAAGGCATCTGGGTTAGAAGCTGCAGGAGATCGGTTGGGTCCCAGTTGCGCAGTTCTGTAACGAGGCCGTCCGTTTTGTTTTCCGCCAGCATCTCCAGAATTTGGCGCTGTACAGCTTCGTTGTGTGCGGTTGCTTTTTCGTTGCTCGCCCGGTTCCAGTGCAGTGCTGGAAGAGTTGTATTTGTTTTCATGTGCCTCTCCTGGCATTTCAGGCGCAAGCGCACCCGAGAGAGATCATATGCCCATATGATGCTTTGATCGTTTGTTGATGACTGGATTATGAAATGGCCGATGCTTTGGCATCTGGTGGCGGCCATTTGTGGCCTGCTTATCGTTTTCTGCGATGAAAGAAAACTGTTTTCGCCATTTTAGTCCTGTTCCTCAAACGACGAGCCTTACAGCACTACAAAAACAGAAACATAGGGTAAGGCAAAACAATTCAAATCGAGCATTGGTTGTGGTGGGTGGTTAACCTGATTTTGAAAAATCCTATATTTTTCATTGCCTTAGTTGAGGGGTTAAGGGCGACCTCAAGTTTATGGCGTATGTGTATAAAAACTATGGCATCCTAGTGCAAATACTAGGTCTTGGTGCGCGCTGGCTGTTTGTTATCAAACTGTCATGAAAGCTCACTAAATCGGCGCCATCCAACGCCAGCAAGAAAAGCGTTGGGACAAACGAACGAACAAAAACTGTGTCGTGGAGTTGATCTCGTATGTCTTTTGGAAAGTCCATCAAAGCCCTTGTTGCCGCCTGTGTTGTGGCAACGACCGCAAGCGTCGCCCATGCAGAAACCCGTCTGAACGGTTCAGGCGCGAGCTTTCCATTTCCTATCTATTCCACCTGGTTTCAGGACTTCAGCGCGAAAACGCCTGATGCTTCTGTTGACTATCAGTCCAAGGGTTCCGGCGCTGGTATTCAGGACCTCATCAACGGTACCGTGGATTTTGCCGGTTCCGATGCTGGCATCTCCGATGAGGACATTGTAAAGGTTAGCCGCGGTGTTGTTGCTCTGCCGATGACTGCTGGTGAGATCGTTCTTGCTTTCAACCTTGAAGGCATTCAAGAACTGCGCCTTTCCCGCGAAGCTTATTCCGGTATCTTTGCCGGTGAGATTGAACGCTGGAATGATCCGGCAATTGCAGCGACCAACGAAGGTGTTGACCTGCCAGACGAGCCGATCATCGTGATCCGCCGTTCTGACAGCTCCGGTACCACCTATGTTTTCACCCGTCACCTTTCTGCTATCGACCCTGAGTTCAAGGAAAACGTTGGCATTGGTACCACTGTTCAGTGGCCGCAAAGCGAGCGTTTTGTAGCTGCGCCTAAGAACGATGGCATTACAGCAATGGTCATGCAGACCCCGGGTGCCATCGGTTACATCGAATATGGCTATGCAAAGCTGACCGGTACGCCAACGGCTGCGCTTGAAAACAAAGCTGGCAAGTTCATTCAACCGAATGAGACCTCTGGCATGGCAGCCCTTGCTGGTGCAGACCTTTCAAGCGACGACCTGCGCATCTGGATTGATGATGCAAACGGTGACGACGCTTACCCGATTGCAACTTTCACTTGGCTGCTCTTCTACGAAAAATACGATGATCCGAAGAAAGCCGAGTTGGCTCGTGCTGTGATCGAATACGGCCTGACCGATGGCCAGAAGATCGCGCCCGATCTTGGATACATCCCACTTCCTGAAGTGATTATCGAGCGTATCCGCGAAGAAGTTAAGCGCATCAAGTAAGCGATGAAAATGGGGGAGGAGACGTTCTCCTTCCCCTCTTAGCCCAAACCGAACAGGCAAAGTGCCTGCCAAACTCAAAGAGAATAATGAAACTCGATCCGTTCTGTGCGGAGCAAGGTGGCAGTGGCGAACCTTGTGCCCCAAGTTTTCTTGAGATTCTGTGTGACCGTGGTTTTCGCTGGCTGACCTTTGCAGCTGGCGGCATCGTCATTTCACTGGGCCTCTATATCATCTTCGAAATCGGTAGTGCCGCCGTTCCTGCTATGAAGGATAACGGTCTGGGCTTTTTCGTGAGTACGACATGGGATGTTGCACGGAACGAGTTCGGTATCCTCGCCGAGATTTGGGGTACGCTCTATAGCTCCCTTCTAGCGTTGCTGCTGGGTGGCTTTTTTGGCGTTTCCATTGCGATTTTCTTCACCCAAGGCTACTTGAACCACCGCGTCGCGCAGGTGTTTCGTAGCATTATCCAGCTGCTCGCTGCTATCCCATCTGTTGTCTACGGCCTTTGGGGTATCTATGTCGTTATTCCGGCGCTTCGCCCTGTCGCAAGCTGGCTAAACGAGCACTTCGGCTTTATCCCGTTCTTCGGCACCAAGCTGTCGGGTCCTGGTCTGGCACCTGCAGTAATCGTTCTGGCTATCATGATCCTGCCAACCGTGGCGGCTATTTCTCAGGATGCTTTCAAGCAGATCCCTTACAAAGTTAAGGAAGCCGCTTACGGCATGGGCACTACCCGCCGTGAAGCGATTATGCTGGTGATGCTGCCAACAGCTGCAAACGGCATCATGGGCGCTTTGGTGCTTGGTTTTGGCCGTGCGCTTGGCGAAACCATGGCTCTGGCAATGTTGATTGGTAACGCGAACCAGATCAGCCTTTCTCTGTTCTCTCCTGCAAAAACTTTGGCTTCGCTCTTGGCTTCCAACTTCCCTGAGGCTGGTGCTGTCGAAGTATCTGCGCTGATGTATGCAGCAGTAGCTCTTCTCATCATCACCGTTGGTGTGAACGCTTTGGGCGCATTCATAATGTCCCGCTCCAAACGGCAGGAGGCGATCTAATGGGTGCGAGTGAAACACTTCCAATGACCGCTACCGGCGAAATAAACGCCGCGATTATTCCTGATCTGCGCAGAAAGCGTATGGAGCGCCGTTCATTTCTCGATACGCTCTTCACGCTTGGGCTTTGGGGTATAGCAGCCATTGGCGCCATTCCGCTGTTCTCAGTTCTTTATATGCTGATCACCAAAGGTGGAGCACGTCTCAGTCTTGATCTGTTTACCCAGCTTCCTCCGGCTGGCTTTATGCAGGGCGGCGGCTTTGGTAACGCAATTGTTGGCACCATCGTTATGGTTGGTGTTGCTTGCGTTATCGCTGTTCCGCTTGGAATTTGCGGCGGTGTGTTAACCGGTGCAATGGCTCCTAAGAGCAAGACCGCAAAGGTGGTTCGCTTCATCGGTAAGGTAATGTCCGGCTTCCCGTCCATTCTTGCCGGTGTGTTCACCTATGCTTGGCTTGTCGTTGGCCTCAAGACCTACTCCGCGCTTGCAGGTGGTGTGGCGCTTTCCATCCTGATGTTGCCTATCGTTCTGCTAACTGCTGAACAGGCTGTTGCTATGGTGCCAAAGCGCATGAAAGATGCGGCTTACGGAATGGGCTGTACCCATACGCAGGTGATTTTGAAGGTCGTTCTTCCTGCAAGTCTGCCTTCAATTTTGACCGGTATCATGCTTGGCATCGCTCGCGCTGCCGGTGAATCTGCTCCGCTTCTGTTTACCGCGCTCTTTAGTAACTACTGGATGCGCGGTCTCATGGAGCCGACAGCCTCGCTGTCCATCCTGATCTACAACTTCTCGGGAATGCCATTCCCTAATCAGATTGAACTGGCTTGGGCTGCCTCGCTTGTTCTGGTGCTGATTGTATTTACCTTCAATATCCTCAGCCGAATTCTGGGCCGGCCAAAGTACTAGGCGATCGTGAAGAATAACATGACCAAGACGACACCACTTGATGCCATGGAACAGACCACTGGCGTACCGACCGAAGAAAACCAGATTGCTATCGATGCGAACATCGAGGCCATTTACTACGGCAAGTTCCGCGCTGTGCGCCAGAGCCACGTGCCGATCCGCAAAGGCGAGATCACCGGCTTTATTGGCCCGTCCGGCTGCGGTAAGTCCACCGTGCTGCGAAGCTTGAACCGGATGAATGACCTGATCCCTACCTTCAAAATGAAGGGCCATGTGCATTTCATGGGTCAGGATATTTATGATCCGGCTATCGATCCGGTGGTTGTTCGTCGTCACATCGGTATGGTGTTCCAGCAACCAAATCCGTTTGCTATGAGTATCTACGATAACGTTGCGTTCGGCCTGAAAATCAACCGCTTCAAGGGCGATGTGAACCAGCGCGTGGAAGAAGCTCTTCGCGAAGCTGCGCTCTGGGATGAGGTGAAGGATAAACTTCACTCCAGCGGTCTTGCGCTTTCCGGCGGCCAGCAGCAGCGTTTGTGCATTGCTCGTGCGATTGCGCCAAACCCGACTGTCCTGTTGATGGACGAGCCGTGCTCTGCTCTTGATCCGATTGCGACGCGCAAAGTTGAGAAGCTCATGCACGAGCTTAAGAAGCACTACACCGTTGCTATCGTGACCCACAACATGCAACAGGCACAGCGCGTTGCTGATACGACAGCATTCTTCTCCGTTGATATCTCCGATGGTGAGCGCTGCGGCTACCTCGTTGAAATGGGCAAGACAGAAGAACTCTTTGAAGATCCGAAGCAGGAACTGACCCGCAAATACATTCGCGGTGAGTTCAGTTAAGGGATGGCTTTGAACCTATGAAAACACAAAGGGTCTCCTGTTGGTGGCCCTTTTTTCTTGTCTGCTTGAACGCTCTTTCGCTGATCCGTTGCAGCCTGCCTCTCGTAGGTTTCAACAGAACGGAGAGGAGAGAAGAACAATGGGAACACGTGTTTTTGCAGCAGCTTTTGCGACCAGTATGTTTGCACTCCCAGTACAGATGGCGGAAAGCCGTCCGGGAAACATTAGTTTTTCCGTTGAAAGAAACGGCAAGGCTGTCGGTACCTACACCACTTCTTTCCGCAGTTCCGGAGGGACGCTGAACGTAGACGCTAAAATGGATATCCGTGTGCGTTTGTTAGGCGTTCCTGTCTACAGATTTACATATCGTGCCGATGAGGCGTGGCGCGGTAACGAGTTGGAGGCACTGAAAGTGTCGGTCAACGACAATGGCAAGAAACGCAGTCTGCAAGGCAAAAGAAACGGCAAGACCTTTTCGTGGAAGTCGGGTGGCAAAAACCAGAGTGTTAGTGGAGCCATCTTCCCAAGTAACCACTGGAACGCAGCGGTCCTGCGTCAAGGTAAGGTGCTCAATACCCTTACAGGCAATGTGAACTCCGTTCGTATTCGCAAAGCGGGCACGGAAACGCTTGAATGCCGAAAGGGTAGTATTAAAGCAACACGCTACGTTTATTCAGGACAGATTAGAGATACAGAATCTTGGTATGATCGTTCCGGGCGCTGGGTAGGTCTTCGTTTCAAAGCGCAGGATGGTTCGACAATCTTCTTTAGGTGTTGAGGTTAGATGGGGGCTCAAACTAACAATTTGCCGTGGCGGAGTATGTGGGTGATAGGCGCCAGTTCCGGTATCGGGCAAGCTCTTGCTGAGCTAGGAGCCAAGAGAGGCCTAGATGTCGTCGCGAGCGCGCGGCGGCGGGAGCCTCTGGAGCAGATGGCAGAATCCTACTCTAACCTTACGGCCCTACCACTTGATGTGTCAGATCCAGCGAGTGTAAGTGCGGCTGTTGACACTTTGGGCGTGGACAATTTTCCAGAACTGATTGTGTTCTGCGCGGGAACTTACGTTCCCGGGGGGCTCGAAGTCCTCAACTACGAGAGCGCCGAGCATCATTTCAAAGTGAACTACTTGGGCGCTGTCGCAACGCTTGATGCCATTGTTCCTGTCTTAAAAAAGCGTGCGCGTGGTCACGTGGCCATTGTGTCGTCTTTAACTGCTTATCGAGGTCTACCCAAGGCAGCCGTTTATGGACCGACAAAGGCAGCTCTCCTCAGCCTATGTGAAACCATCAAACCGGACTTCGATAAGCTTGGTCTTGATCTGTCTGTTGTAAATCCGGGGTTCGTTCGCACGCCTATGACGGACAAAAACGAATTCAAAATGCCATTCCTTATGGAGACGGAAGAGGCAGCGGAAGCGACTTTGGACGGACTTGCAAAGAAGCAGTTTGAAGTCACTTTTCCTGCACCGCTTGTGCGCCGTCTGCGCTTTCTTCGCCTTCTGCCTTATTCGCTCTACTTCAAGGCCATCGGGAGAATTAGTCAATGAATACAGTTGCAATCGAGAAGAAGCAGGAAACTGCCCAACGTTATGCGGAATACTTCAATACGCTTAGTCCCGAGAGCGTACTTCAAATTCATGATCTAATCGCCGATGACATTCACTTCATCGACCCGTTTAACGATGTACATGGACGCGATAAAGTGGAACGCCTCGTTACCAAGATGTTCGAGGATGTTCAAAACCCGCGTTTCAAAATCCTCGATCTCGCTTGGTCTGGTGATATGTGCTTGATGCGCTGGGATTTCTCCTGCGAGCAAAAGCTGCTGGGCAATTGGTCTGTGCGCGGAATAACTGAGCTTCAGTTCAATGACGAGGGGCGTGTGGTTGCCCATTACGACTATTGGGATGCGTCACGCTATTTCTATAAAAAGATCCCTGTGATCGGTTTTCTGATCGGCATGATCCAAAAAAGGGCCTCCATTTAGAGGCCCTTTTTTTATAGTGCTCGGTAACGTAGCCTGCTCTGTATTGCGCGTTGGGCTTTTCTTCCAATCGGAAAATTCCACATCATCAACAATATGCCGACCTTCAGGCATACTGGCCCCATCGCGTAGAGGATAGCCAGTTTTGTAAGCGTTTCCGGTGCGTTCTCTTCCCCCGTCTTAAAACCCCAGAAGCTGATCAGCGGCAGACAGATGCCTGCGGCGATGGCGAGCGACAGTTTGGTTATGAGGGTCCATAGCGAATAGAGGAAACTGCGCCGGTTATGCTTACTTTGTAGCTCGTCCCAATCGGTCACGTCTGCAAAGAGCGAGGCGGGCAGGGCAAGGTCCGCACCAAGGCAAAATCCTGTTATCACGCAGACAATGGCAAACGGGACGACATCACCTGCGCTCATGAATGGCACGGTTGTGAAGGTGACGGAGACAATCAGGATAGAGCTCAGCCACAAGCGGGACTTATTAAACCTCTTATTGAGTAGGAGCCAAATCGGCAGCCCGACGATCGCCATAAAGAAATAGAGGAAGATCAGGAGGTTCTTCTGGGTTTCCGAGGTCAAAAGCACGTCGGTAAGAAAGAAAGGGAACAGGACTGTTCCTGTGCCATTAGCCAAGCCATTGAGGAACCAACAAGCCATTATGACGGTAAAGGGCTTGTTATGGATGAGAGAGCGCAGTTGCTCTACTTTCCATATTTTTTCGGCCTTGGGCAGCGACAGATAGTTCGTTGGCTCTACCAGCCTGAAACCCAGCAAGATGATAGCGGCTGCACCAAGTGAGATGGTAATCCAAGAGATTGCTAGAAACTGGTCTGTCGATGGAACCCCGATCTGGGTCAGTACCACCGGCAAAGCGCTTGCCATGACAATACCGCAGAGCACGGCCCCTTCACGCGATGATGCAAGGCGCGTGCGCTCGTAGCCGTCCGTTGATAGCTCCGCTCCCAGTGCGTTGTAAGGCACGGAAAACAGCGTCCATCCTGCATAGAGAAGGCAAAGATAGCCGGTTAACAGCCATAGCGACGTGCTTTCAGGCGGAGTTGCTAAAAGCAGCAGGGCAGGGGCGCAGACAAGGCCGCCGAGAATAATCCATGGCTTGCGCTTGCCCCACCTTGTCGGCACGGCATCGATTACCGTTCCTACTAGCGGGTCGGTTACCATGTCGAACAGGCGGGCCAAAAGCAGTGCAATACCAATACTCGACAGAGTGAGCGTTGTTGCCGTTGCATAAAACTGCGGTAACAACACGAGTACAGGTATTGTTGGAATGGCTGTTGCTAGGCCGGGAAAGGCATAGACAGCAAGCTGACCGCTGCTAAGCCTTCTGGATTTTGAAGAAACCGACATCGATTGACTTTGCTTCAAAACCGGCCTGACAGTAGGCCAGATAATAGTGCCACATACGGCGGAACCGCTCGTCAAAACCTTGCGCCTGTAAGTCGGTCCACGCCCTTGAAAATGCTTCGTCCCACCGGCCTAGCGTTGCGGCGTAATCAAGCCCGAAATACTCTTCGTGAACGAGCTGCAGCCCTGCTGCTTCAATGGACTTTTTAAGGGCAGAAGGGCTTGGCAACATGCCGCCCGGGAAAATGTATTTTTGAATGAAATCAACGCGGTTGCGGTAATTTTCATAGCGGTCTTCATCAATCACAATGCCTTGAATGACTGCGGACCCATCATCCTTCAACCGCTCTCGAATGATGTTGAAGTAGCTATTCCAGTTTTCTTCGCCTACAGCCTCGATCATCTCGATAGAGACAATGTGATCATACTTGCCTTCGGTATCGCGGTAGTCGCGAAGTTCGAACTCGGCGAGGTTGGAGAAGCCTTTATCAACGCTACGCTTTTTGGCGTATGCAAGCTGTTCTTTTGAGAGCGTGATGCCATGGCTGTTGATGCCTTGGCGGGCCGCAGCCTCTGCCATGCCGCCCCAACCGCAGCCGATTTCCAAGAGGCTTTCACCTTTCACAGCGCCTGCAAGCTCAAGCACTCGCTTGTATTTGCGGTATTGGGCATCCTCAAGTGGCTCATCCTGTGAGAGCTTGTAGGCTGAGGAGTAAGTCATGGAAGGATCAAGCCACTCCTCGTAGAAGTCATTCCCGAGATCGTAGTGGTAGGCAATGTTTCGCTTGCTGCCTTTACGGGTATTGGCATTGGCCAGATGGCGCAGGCGAGACAGCCAGATGTTGAGCTGGCCCTTCTGGTTGATGCCTTCCAACATTTTGGTGTTTGCAAGAAACAGGTCAAACAGCGCCTTCAGGCTTGAGCAGCTCCATTGTCCGTCCATATAGCTTTCAGCTAGCGCAAGATGACCGCCGAGAGCCAAACGACGAAACGGCTTATCGCTATGCATCATAACAGTGACGGGCTGCAGTTCAGGTGTAGGAGTGCCGAACTCCATGGCTGTGCCTTCACAAAACTCCACGCGTAGATGGCCGATCTTGATGTGGGTGAGAACCTTAACAACAAGACGCCGCCATAGGTTAAGACGGGGTAGTGCAAGGCTTTGGGCCTGATGGGAGAGAATGTTGCTCTGTCGGTTGGCGTTGTCTTCAATCGTCATGACCCATTCCCTCGTTATAACTTGCTTGTTTGATTGCCGCCGTTACTTGCCGTGCTGGTGGTGCCGGTCTTGGCACAAGTTTGATGCCCTTTAACCAGAGCTTGAGTGCTTCCCAATGAATGCCCGCCAAAATCTTGAGGCTGCCTTGGGCGTATTTGAGAGCATAAACCAAGAGAGTTGCGGTTGTTGCCTGTGTCTTGGTGCCATTGAAAATCGCAGTTAAGAGCAGCTTTTTCTCGTCGCGATGATTGATGTGAACGTGGATTTTTTCATCAGGCGTGGCGAGACGGAAATCATAATAGCCATTCACCTCCATGAACGGAGAAACATAGAAGGTCTTCGGGCAACTGTGAGATAGGAGCTTTTTTCGCTCACCTTTTGTTGAAACCACATAGTGGTGGCGCTGACCAAAGGTGTTGTTTACCTGATAGACAATCGCATCAAGCGTCTGCTCGTCGGAAAAGCAGAAGTATATCGTCAACGGGTTGAACGCCCTGCCAAGGAAGCGCGGATAGCACAGCATCTTTATCGTGTGCGGCTTCCAATCAATGGCGCCCTCGCAAAGCATATGCTCCACATACTGTCGAAGGTCGTTGAAGCCCTCGTCCATGTGGTCACGCTCATTAATGGAAAACAGCGCTAGCGCATTTGCTTTGAAAACACGCCAGCCGCGCTGGGTGGTTTTCAGATTGTCAACGTCCGCATAGGCTGAGAAAACCTTGTAGTTCAGCTTGTGTTCTTTGGGGTGATGCCTGCGATGCATGACCTCGCCCGCATAAAGACAGAGGTCTTCACCACTTAGCGAAGTGTCCCTGTCGTCAGCCGGCTTGTTCTCTACAGTTACTTGCATCTCAAGCAGCTACCTCTTGCTTGATTCCGCGTTGACTATTACTTGGCAAGTGTATGCGAGAGGACTCGTTTTGGACAGTCCACGGACGGCGCACGCCTCCAAGCTGCTCTGCTACTGCTAGGCCCGCTTGAAGACCGTCTTCATGGAAACCATGCCCGAAATAGGCACCGCAGAACCATGTCCGGCGATCTCCCTGCAAAGACCAAAGCTGCTTTTGAGCTTCCATCGCTGCGCTATCGAAAATCGGGTGATGGTAGATCATAGACCGCAAAATACTGCCGTCTGCTGGCGGTATTTCAGGGTTCAGCGTAACGAATAGGTCCTTCTCGCAGGGCAGGGGCTGGAGGCGGTTCATCCAGTAAGAGAGGCAGAGTTGCTTGGTGCCTTGGTGCTCGCTCTCTATATAGTTCCAGCTAGACCAAACCTTACGAGACTTAGGCATTAAGCTTGCATCAGTATGCAGCACCGCCAGATTACGCTGGTACCGTATCGCCGAGAGCAACTCTTCTTCCGCGGTAGTTGCCCCTGTTTCAGACGCTTGAAGCAGTTTTAGTGATTGGTCAGAGTGGGTCGCTAGAACAACGTGATCGAAGCGTTGACGGTCACCATTGCGATGGATCAGCTCCACGAACCCGGGACGACGTTCAATACTGTCTATCGCGGCGTTGAGGTGCACTCCGCCAGAAATGCCGTTCGCCAACTTGCTGACGTACTGAGCCGAGCCAGCCGTTACCGTGCGCCAGCGGGGACGATTGCGGAACTGGATGAGGCCGTGGTTTTCGCAAAAATCGACAAAGGAGCTTAGCGGGAACGCCAGCATCTGCTCAGCCGGGGTGGACCAGATCGCGGCCCCCATCGGGATTAGATGGTCATTAATAAACGCTGATCCATATCGTTCCCTCTTCAGGTAATCTCCCAGAGTAACTTTGAGGTTCTTCTCTTGCAGGCTGTCAGTTGCGGCATAGGAGTAGAAACGACGCACGTCGTTAAGCATGCCCCAGAAAGTGGGGCTGAAGACGTTTTTCGGCTGGGCGAACAGGCCTGAGAGGCCGGTGCCGGAGTATTCGAGTAATCCGTTACGGGTACTCACAGCAAACGACATGTCTGAGGCAGATGTCGAAACCTCTAAATGGTCAAAAAGCGCTCTTAGGTTTGGGTAGGTCCGATTGTTGTAGACGATGAACCCCGTGTCCACGGAAACATTAGATCCGTCTACGGTGACATTCTGCGTGTTGGCGTGACCGCCGAGACGATCATCCTTCTCAAAGAGATGGACGTCATGCTCGCGTGACAGGAGCCAAGCGGCGGAGAGACCTGATATGCCAGAACCGATAATTGCGATGCGCATTAAATGTCTTCCAATTCATTTCCTTTTTGGCATCATAAGGTCGCTAATCAGCTATGGATCACTCAACCGCCCTAAAAAAATATGTGTGGTTGTGTGATCCGGTTCAATTGAACTTGCGTAGTTGCAAGTGATGTCAAACACAGCAGGATAGTCTCGTGGTGACGTGTGAGCAGCTTACGCTTAAAGTAGAGAGGGACTTGGGTTTGGATCCAAGGAAACTCAGTGCCCATTTGGTCTCGGTCGGAGAATGCTCTGATCGCTCGGCTTTCAAGGCCTTGTTCGACCACTTTGCGCCTCGCTTAAAGTCATTTTACATCAGATCTGGATCCTCTGAACCTTTTGCAGAAGAACTGGTTCAGGAAACCTTTATGTCGATCTGGCGTAAAGCGGGACTTTATGATCCTGCGAAAGCGGCGGCGTCTACGTGGATTTTTACGATAGCGAGAAATCTAAGAATAGATCGCCTTCGTAAGGAGGGCCGGTTCGTTCAGAAAGAAGAGTTTTTCTTCGAGCAGGCAATGGTCGAAGAAGGTGATCAAGAAGCCTACGTCGATCAAGGCGTCATTGGAGAGGCGGTAGAGGTAGCCCTCACACAGCTTCCCTCAAATCAGGCCGAAGTGATCAAGCTCTCGTTCTACGAACATGCAACCCATGCTGAAATTGCCAGCCGTCTTCAATTGCCTCTTGGTACTGTGAAGTCGCGTCTGCGCTTGGCATTTGGAAGACTCAGAACTTTACTGGCGGATCTGGAACAATGATTAACCATCACCCCAGCGATGAAACAATCCTGAGCTACGCAGCAGGCGCGATGTCAGCCGCGTCCCGCCTTTTCGTATCAAGTCACCTCTCCGTGTGCGAAAGCTGTCGTGAGCGCGTTCGAACTGCGGAGGTGGTTGGTGGCGTCCTGCTAAACGACATTGAGTGTACTCCCGTGAGCGCAGACGCTTTCGACCAGCTTATGGCTCGGATCGATAGCAATGCGGTGGAGACATCAGCCGTTAACGGAGTAGGAACATCTTCAAGCAAGGTTGCTTCCGCAGATATGGTTGGGTTGCCTGAGCCGCTGCAGTTGCTGTTGGATGGCGGCTTCGATGAGCTCAAATGGAAAACTGTCGCGCCCGGCGTTAAGCAATATCCACTCCCCGTGGACGTGCTCCCGGGTGAAAAGGTCCGCTTACTCAAGCTCTCTCCCGGTTTTGTAACGCCGGAGCACAGCCACCATGGCCACGAAATGACGATGGTCCTCAAGGGTTCGTTCTCTGACGAAACGGGGCGATACAAAGCTGGCGATGTACAGGAAATGGATGGCTCTGTTCACCACCAGCCGATCGCTGATACGGAAGAAGATTGCATCTGCTTGGTAGTGACGGATGCGCCGCTGCAGTTCAAAGGCGTGATCAATAAATTACTGCAACCGTTTATCGGTTTCTAACCCTCCAAGGCCCGGATCATTCCGGGCCTTTTCTTTTTTGCTAGCCTTCGTTTAGCAAGACATCAGCCAAAATTTGTCTCAAGGTCTTTTTCGGTGCACTATCAGCATCCGTCTGTGCAGGTGCAAGGCATGGGCGGAGATCGCACTGCCAAGGGGAGAGCGGCGCATTAATCGGGCAAACTTGAAGAACTGGTAGCTAGATACCGGTGTCTGAAGGAAAGGAAAGGCCATGATTAAAGCGGTACGCTGGGTCTATGCAGTCATGGCATTTGCTCTTATTGCAAATGTCACTACGGAATTGTCTGCGCAGCAGGCGTCTACGGAATCCGATCAAAAAACCAATCTCATTGGTGCTGGTGCTGGGTTTCCAACCGTCCTTTATGAGGATGCAATTTCCTTATTCATGAAAGATCACCAAGACGTGGTGGTAACCTATGTGCCAGCAGGGACTGCGCAGGGCGTGTTCGCCTTTATGAACCGGACGGCGGATTACGCGATTGCCGGAGCTCCTTTGGATCAAATTGAAGGGCAGGATCTACGCGAGAGCTTTTTAGCTTTGCCTATTACATCCGGTATGATTGGTGTTTTCTATAATCTGGATGGCATTAAGAACTTGCGGCTGTCTAGGCAGGCGCTTTCAGGAATTTTCGACGGCTCTATAACCAATTGGAACGACCCGCAGATTGCAAGCAGCAATGATGGCGTCACACTTCCCGATCTGCCGATTAAAATAATCGCGCCCAATCTGGGTAGCGGGGCGACCTATACGCTAACCAACCACCTGAAAGAAATCAGTAAAGTTTGGGCGGAGGTTGGGCCTGCCATGGAAGTTGCCGGTATCTTTCCTGATGGCACAAAGTTCGCCAAATCCAACGAGGAACTCGTTGAGCTTGTTAAAGCAACACCCGGAACGATTGGGTATGCGTCCTATGCCTTCGGTGTGGGGGGCAAGCTGCAAATGGCATCGCTTGAAAACAAAGCTGGGCAGTTTGTAGCTCCCTCCATGCAGTCTGGTGAACTGGCCGTTCAGGAGGCTGCTTTAAAGGGAACGGATGACTTGATGGTCTTTGTTCCGGACCCTGAGGGCACAAATGCCTATCCGATTGTTTCGTTCTACTGGATGCTGATCGACAAGTCGTACAAAGACACAGCCAAGAGTGATGCGATCAAGGAACTGGCGGATTTCCTACTTAGTGGTCGTGTGCGCGCAACGGCGGTTCGCTTGGGTTATGTGCCGATGCCAGATGCTATTCGTCACGAAGCCAAAAGGCTGGTGAAGACTGTTAAATAGGAGAAAAGGGCCTTGAGGCCCTTTTTTATTGGTCTGTTTTCTGTGTCACCGAAGCCGATGTGAAAAGGCTCATAAGTAGCAGCGGGAACATCAATAAAAACGCAAGCTTAATGCCAACGAAGTCTGATGCGGTTCCGATGATCAGTGGGCCGATCAGAAAGCCTGCCATGCCTATTTGTGAAACCAGAGCCACGTTGGCCGCAGGAGAGGTTCCGCCTTTTTCAGATGCTGCGGTTATTGCCAGCGGGAAGCCGGTGGAAGCACCCAAGCCCATAAGCGCAAAGCCCAGCAGCGATAGCTCAAGAACTGGCGATGCTACCAGCGTAAACAGCCCTACTATGCAAAGAAGCACTGTTAAGCGTGCGGTGTTTTTGGCACCAAGGGAGGCGCGAAGTGCATCGCCGCAAAACCTGCCAAGTGCCATACAGCCTGCGAATGCCGAATACGCTAGGCCTTGCTCACCATCGTTTGCACCAAAAATATCGCGCATAAAAATAGCCGACCAATCCGCCATAGCCCCTTCTGTAAGTGCAATGCCAAACAGGAAGAGACAAAGAAGAATGAGTGGCATCGTCAGGCGCGGTCTGGACTTGGCCTCTTTACTCGTCGGTACCGAGATATCCGAAAGTGCGGCAACAGCGAACAGGCAAGGTGCCAGCATTATCAAGCCAATAAGGCCTAGCGAATGGAACGGGGAGATGCCTTGATAGGCAAACCACGACCCGATCAAACTGCCGACCAGAACACCAAGGCTCCAAAAGCCGTGACACGATGACATGATGAGCTTACCGCTTCTGCGCTCGATCTGATCTGCCGCGACATTCATCGCGAGCTCTAAAAGCGCAACCGTTACCCCTGCAAGTGCCAGCATTCCGAACAAAATGAAGATGGATGGCGAAGCGGCAGCTGCTGGAATGGCAATAAAGAAGAAGACAAAGCTGCTCAAAAAGACCGGCCGTAATCCGTATCGACCAACTACGCCACCTGCGAACGTGAGGGTAAGCATAAGGCCAATCGGCATGCCTGTCAGAGCGATAGCAAGGGCCCCGTCGGACACCCCAAGCTGCGTTTGTACCTGCGCGATGCGCGGAAACCATGCGCCAAAGATAATCGGCTGCATGAAGAAGATAAGCCGAATGAGGGAAATGTCTTTCGACGAACGGGTGGTTTGGGCGAGTTCCAAGAGAGACCTCAAAAAAGTAGTTGAAATATGCAATGCGTCGTTTGATTTGCTGCGCTAAGGGGCAAAGGCTGCGACGAGTAAAGACAGGGTTACAATGGCTGTGGCAGTGATGCGCATGCGGAAGTATTTGAAGCCAATGAGCTTATGACGATGAAGGGTCCACTCTATCCAAAGCAGCGTGATGAACAACGCAATACAGCCGATAAAGAATGTGTAGGGCGGGGCTAGCAAAAACAGTATCCAGCCACCTAGAGCGATTACATTTGATGTCACTAGCAAGTTGATTTCATTATGGACGTTGCCCGCGATGTACTCACCCCAGTGGGTTCCTGCCATAAAAGTGAGGATCATCAATGTGTAGCTGGCAAGTATTTCATGGAGTGTGCCCACGTGCGGAAGCTCTGTATAGCCCATTGAAAGTGCGCCAGCGCAGAAGATAAACGGGAGCGTGCCAGCGTATGCAAGAACATCAAAGAGGTTTATGTGCGGCCCCTTCATTGGCATCTCCTAGGGTTAGATGTTTCTTTGCCTAGTAGTCTAGCGAATTTGTATGGGTTTTCCACTACGGTTCCGTGGAGTTTATGTAAGGGAACCGTTGAGCATATTTTCGTTTCTTACGGCTGTATTTCTTCGCCATCCCAAGCGAAGCAGCCTCCTGTTTGGGCGGGTGTAACACTTGCAAGAACTTGAACGAGGTGCTTGGCGGATTGCTCGGGCGAGAACAGCTTTCCTTCCGGCACCGACGTTTGGAAAGGTTTGGAAAGCGCACTGTTTACAGTGCCGGGATGCAGGCCAATAACGGCTGATTGCTTGTTGAGGCGCGTCGCCTCTATAGCTGCGGTTTTGATAATCATATTCAGTGCGGCCTTGGATGCTCTGTAGGAGTACCAGCCGCCCAATTGGTTATCTGAAATGCTGCCCACACGGGCTGAGATTGCCGCGGCTGTATAGGGTACATTGCGCGGTGCATTTAAGATCGCATGTTTTAGAAATAGGGACGGTATCACTGTGTTTACGAAGAAGAGCCTCTCCATACTTTCACCCGTCACCGCTCTCAAGGACTTCTCAGGCTTTGTATCTGCGTCTGAAAGCATACCGCTACAGGCTATGGCGGTCCGAATGGAGTGTTTACTGGAAACCTTTTTAATACACTCCGCTAGCGCAGCTTCCCTAAAGTCATCCAGAGCAATATTCTCGATGTTGCCTCTTGCGTATGGGTGGGGCCGCCGCGAAAAGGCAAACACCTTGGTATCAGGGTTGTTAAGCGCTAGTTGGTCTGCCATGGCAGAGCCGATTGCACCAGAAGCGCCGTATATAACGATTGCAGGTTCCAGAGTTCCGCTCCTTCGTGAAGTTTGGAATAGTTACGCAGGTGCAGACCAGATGGACCTCTGGGTCAAAAGCCCTTCTTGAACGTACCAAGTATGCCACGAATGAGGGCGCGTCCTAGTGACGTCCCTATGCTTCGCGCTGCAGATTTTAATCCGGCTTCCATAGGGCTCTCGCGTCTACGCCTCTTGGATGGGCGCTTTTCCGGCGCAGGCTCTTGGGGTTTTATTTCCGGTACTGGCGATCCCATTGGTTCGCTGATCGCCGCGACTATTTTGTCGGCTCTTGCCTGCAGCATCTCGTAGGCCGATTGCCTGTCGTAGGTATCTTCATACTTACCAAAGAAATGGCTTTGCTTGATGAGCTTGGCTCTTTCCTCCTGAGAAAGCGGGCCTATGCGCGCGCAGGGTGGGCGAATGAGAGTACGTTGGACTGGGGTTGGCACACCCTTACTATCGAGGGTCGAAACCAGAGCCTCACCCACGCCTAGTTCCATGATCGCGCTTTGCGTATCAAGGTCGGGGTTTGGCCTGAAAGTTTGCGCGGCAGCACGAACGGCTTTCTGGTCCCTTGGAGTGAAAGCCCGCAGAGCGTGCTGAATACGGTTGCCCAGTTGGCCTAAAATTTCTTCCGGTATGTCCAACGGGCTTTGGGTAATGAAATAAACACCAACACCCTTGGATCGAATGAGGCGGACCACTTGTTCCACCTTTTCAATCAATGCCTTTGGGGCTTGATCAAACAGTAGGTGAGCTTCATCAAAAAAGAAGACCAGCTTCGGCTTTTCGGGGTCTCCAATCTCTGGAAGTTCTTCAAACAGCTCGGACAAAAGCCAAAGCAGGAATACGCCGTAAAGTTTGGGCGAGAGCATCAATTTATCCGCTGCCAGAATATTGATGGTGCCTTGGCCATCTGCGGCACGGCTTATAAAGTCCGTTATTGCCAGAGCGGGCTCACCGAAAAAGAGGTCTGCCCCTTGACGCTCCAGTACGAGGAGGCGGCGCTGTATCGCGCCAATGGATGCGGCGGATATGTTTCCATAACGTTTTGAAAGTTCGCTTCTTCTGTCACTGATGTTTTCTAGAAGTGCTCTTAGATCTTTCAGGTCGAGCAGCAGCAGCCCTTCGTTGTCTGCGACCGTGAAAGCGATGTTGAGAACACCTTCCTGCGTTTCGTTCAATTCCAATAGTTGTGAGAGAAGTAGAGGGCCAACTTCTGAAAGCGTTGTACGAACCGGATGCCCCTGCTCTGCAAATAGATCCCAGAACACGCTAGGAAAAGCATGGAAGGTGTACGTGTTCTCCAGCCCGACTTCCTGAGCTCTTTTAATCAGAAAATCTTTCGATTCACCTTTTGCTGCAATGCCGCTTAAGTCGCCTTTCACATCCGCGCAAAACACTGGCACGCCAGCTTTAGCAAAACCTTCCGCAAGAATTTGGAGCGTAACGGTTTTTCCAGTTCCTGTGGCTCCGGCGATGAGCCCATGTCGATTGGCACGCTTTAAATTGAGATACTCCGGCTTGGTTGATAAGCCGATAAAAAGCTGTTTGGCGTCCGTTGTCATTGAGCTACCTCTGCAAGCGGTTCTTACTCAATCATCATGAAACCCGATTGAAAACGCTAGGGCAATTTCAACGTCCATTTATATTTAAGGGGCTACCATGAGTGTCTACCAAATGTGTATGAGGAGCGTGGAAGGCACTATGTTTTCTTTGAAAGGCAAAAGGGCTTTGGTCGTTGGTGTAGCAAATGACCAGTCGATAGCATGGGGCTGCGCACGGGCATTGCGTGCTCAAGGGGCCGAGATAGCAGTAACCTACCTAAATGAGAAAGCAGAGCCGTACGTTCGCCCTTTAGCGGAAGAGCTGGAAGCGCCGATTTTCGCCCCCTTGGATGTCAGCAGTGCGGTGCAACTCGACGCGTTATTCGAGCAAATTCGAGAGCAGTGGGGTTCTTTGGATATCCTCATACACTCCATAGCGTTTTGCCCAAAAGACGATCTTCATGGACGTGTGATTGATTGCTCCGCCGAGGGCTTTGCCATGGCGATGGACATTTCCGTTCATTCGTTTTTGCGGCTTATAAAGCGGGCTGAGCCCTTAATGGGGCCAGGCGGAACCATTCTTACCGTGAGCTTTTATGGATCTGAAAAGGTTGTGTCACACTACAACATCATGGGGCCGGTAAAAGCTGCGCTGGAAAGCACAACGCGCTACGTTGCTGCAGAGCTTGGAAATAAAGGAATTTCTGTTCACGCATTGTCACCGGGGCCACTTGCTACGAGAGCAGCGAGCGGTATTGCCCATTTTGATAGAATGCTGGCAAAAGCCGCAGAGAAAGCTCCAACGCATGCCTTGGCGACTATCGACGATATCGGCGCGTATGCCGCTTTCCTTGCCAGTAATGAAGCCCACAATACCACAGGTGTAATTCACCCGATTGATGGCGGTTATCGCATTATCGGATAGGAGTGATGTTTGCTTGTCTAGGCAACTAGATCTTGCGGAATTTTGCCTGCAAAGAATGCGTCAAGATTATCAAGAGCGCGAAAGCCCATTGCATCTCGCGTACGGTCTGTTGCGCTACCTATATGTGGAAGCATAAAGACATTGGGTAGCTTGGCAAACTCAGGGTTGCCGCCGGGCTCGTTCACAAAGCAATCTAGCCCTGCTGCGAATAACTGGCCGTCTTGCAATGAGGCAATAAGGTCTTCCTCGACAACCAGCGCGCCTCTTGCGGTGTTAACGAAAACTGACTGTTTTGGCATCTGCGCAAAACGGGCTGCATTCATTATGCCTGTTGTTTCTGGCGTTGCCGGACAGTGTAGGGACAGGAAGTCACAGTCGGGGAGGAGGCTATCGAGGGTGTCATGATAGATAGCGCCTTGCTCTAACTCAGCCGATAGACGGCTGCGATTGAAATAATGTACCTCCATATTAAGGCCGCGGGCATTTCGGGCCATAGCCCTGCCAACGCGGCCCATCCCGATAATACCTAGTCGAGCGCCGCTTACCTGTTTCCCAACCATGAAGGAGGGGCTCCATGTTTCCCACTTTCCATTGCGAACAAGCGCATCTCCCTCTACGGCGCGCCGTGCAGCCCCAAGCATAAGGAGGAGCGCGATCTCCGCCGTTGCGTCAGACAGCACATCTGGTGTGTTTGTGACGCGAATTCCCTTCTGGGCGAGCGCTGCAAGATCACAATGATCGACACCGACTGAATGATTGGCAATTATCTTGAGCCGATCGTTTAATTGCTCGGTCGTTTGCCGGTCAAAAATTTCGGAATGGCACGGCAATATGGCATCAACCTTTGCACTCATTGCGATGATTTGTTCCTGTGATGGTGGATCATCGTGCCAGTTGATGATGGTGTCATAATCCTTCTGCGCACGCTCCAGCGCGGCATCAGACAGGCGACGGGTGATCCATAAAACAGGCTTGTTCATCTTTGTTTCCTTAGTTCTTTGACGCAGTCCTCCCAGAAGTCATAGAGAGCGAGGCAAAGCACAAAGACAGTAATGACCCAGAACGGCAGCCCACCCCAGAAACCTGCGAAGCCACTGGATATGCTCTCGGCCAAACCAAGAATAAACGCAGCAAATAGCAGCGTTGCCAGAAGAGCAAAGAGGATCAGTATAAAGCGTGGCGGCATAGGCATACCTCTCTAGTTAGTCTTTATTCAGTCAACTCGTTGAGTAGCCAGCGGGCGGTTCGCATTAATCTGTCGTCTTCTTCGCGTCCGCCGATCAATTGCACGCCCATTGGCATGTCTTCCAAGCTGGAAAGAAGAGGCAGGTTTAGGCATGGCAAACCGGAGAGTGTCCAAATAGTTGAGAAACATGGATCTCCTGTACCTTTTTCGAACGTTGGAGCAGCACCAGTGCTGGAAGGGCACAAAATGGCGTCGAAGTCCTTGAAAAAGGCATCGAAGAAGTCACTTGCCGCAGTTTTCGTGCCGATCGCTTCTTCGTATTGGGAGTGGCTAATGGCACGTCCTTTTTCGATGTAGGGCTTGATCGTCTCACTAAGGTCATACCATCGGGTTTCGATTGTTTCTGCCTGATGCTGACAGAACTCATAGAGATGAATGGTCATCAAAGTATCCGGCAGGCCTGCAAAAGCTGGAGGGCAGGGGATTGTCTCCATGATCGGACTAAGGACAGACTTTAGTTCCTTAAATGCTGCCGTTGCTTCCTCCGAGAGCCGATCAGAAAAGGGTAGGTCGAGCCACGCTAAATTGGGAGTAACGGGCGGATCTGCCGCATACCCTTCATGAAAATGGGGCTTGGGATATGGGTAGCTGTTGATGTCTCTAGGGTCGTAGGTGGCCAACGCATCGTTCAAGATTGCAAGGTCCTCTAGGCTTCTACCAAAACCTCCCACTTGGTCGAGGGTTACCGATGTTCGCAAAACGCCAGTTCTCGATATAACGCCGCTTGTCGGTTTCGTTGCAAAAACTCCGCAAAACGAGGCTGGACGGATGACAGACCCATTTGTTTGCGTTCCGATGGCAAGAGGTACTTGATAAGCTGCAACTGCGGCTGCTGATCCGCTCGAAGAACCGCCCGGGCTGTACGCGATATTGTGCGGATTGCGTGTTTCGCTTGGATGTAAAAACGCTAGTTCTGTCGTTACGGTTTTTCCAAGAATGATTGCGCCTGCTTCCTTCAGACAGTTGATCAGTTCCGCATCATCTTTGGGGCGGCGGTCTTGAAAGATCGGTGAGCCCCGTTCTGTTGGCATGTCTTTGGTATCAATTATGTCCTTGATGCCAACAGGTACGCCGTGGAGAAGCCCCGTGGGTTTGCCTTGTCTGCGAATTTGATCAAGCTCTCGGGCTTGTTCAATTGCCCCCTCAGCATCAACATAAGCCCAAGCGTGAAGTGTATTATCGGTTTCATCAATCCTATCCAGACAGGATCGCACCAACGCTTCCGAAGTTAGTGTCCCTGCCAGAATTTGATCCCGTGCTTCTTTCGCGCTCAATAGATAGCTCATGAATTCCTGCTCACCTCATTCTAATTAGGGAATATACTCACCAAAGAGATAATCTGGAAGCCAAAGAGCGATCCCTGGGAATTGGTACATGAGAACCATGGAAAGAATAACGATGGCTAGATAAGGCAGGATACCTTTGAAGATATCGACCAGTTCGATCTGACTTCGGAGCACTCCTTTGAGGTAATAGGCCGACATGGCCATGGGCGGGGTGAGGAACGAAGTTTGGAGGTTCAGCGCAACCAACATCGCGAAGAAATAGGGGTTCACGCCGAATGTATCGAGCATCGGCAGGAATATTGGTACGAAAATGATCAGAATTTCTGACCACTCAAGCGGCCAGCCTAGAATAAAAATGATGAGCTGAACCATTACCAGAAACTGCCAAGGTTCAAGGTTCAGGCTAAGCACCCAATGCTCAATGACATCATGACCGCCAAGGTATGAAAAGACGGAGGCAAACGTCCATGAACCGACAAAGAGCCAACAAACCATTGCTGTAGCTTTTGCAGTCAGAAAGACGCTTTCTTTCACTTTCTGCCAAGTGAGCGCCCTGTAGAGGAAGGCGAGTACCAGCCCGCCCAATGCACCCATGGCGGCTGCTTCCGCGGGTGTTGCAAGGCCTCCGAGAATTGAGCCGAGTACTAGCATAATCAGAACAGTGAGCGGCACGAACGATATCAGCAATTCAATATAGATTTGGGCTGCTGGCGGTATATCTTCCTGTTTGGGCTTGGGGGCGATTGAAGGGGAGATGCCAACGCGGGCAATAACATAGAGAATATAGAGACCTGCCAACATCAAGCCGGGAAAAACAGCGGCTGCGTAAAGTCTAAGCGGTGATAGCTCTGCGATCGCTGAATAAACAATAAGCATGATGGATGGGGGGATGAGAATGCCAAGGGTACCGCCAGCGCAAATAACACCAGCTGCGAACTGCCTGTTGTAATGGGCGTTAGCCATAGCGGGGAATGCGAGCAAACCCATGAGCGTAACCACCGCACCGACAATTCCTGAAGCCGTTGAGAATACCGCGCAGGTGATTAGAGCGGCGATTGCCATGGAGCCGGGTAGGTTCCGAGCTGCAAGTTGCAAGGAATAGAAAAGACGATTGACGATATTGGCGCGCTCAACGACGTATCCCATAAACAGAAAGAGCGGGATGGCCACCAGCGTGTCGTTTTCCATCACAGAGTAGGTGTTCTGGTTAAGCAGGTAGAAAATGTTGTTGTTGAACAGATCCGCAAAACTATCGAGATTGCCTTGATAATAGGCGTAGTAACCAAAGCCCACACCCATAGCCAACAGCGTAAATGCAATGGGAAAGCCCAATAACACCAGTAGGATGAACAGGCACAGCATCAAAATGGCGACTTCTGGATTCGTCATCGTTTGCTCTCAATAAAATAAATAAATCAATGACCTGCGCTGGGCTCTTGCTCCATCAGCAAATCTTCGGTTTCTTTCACGTCATCCAGTCGCTTCATCCACTTGCCGGTTCGTATAGCCCTCCAACAACGAAGTAACTCTGCGATGCCCTGTAAAATGAGAAGAAATCCAGCAATCGGGATGAGGGTCTTGAAGAAATAAATCTGAATGCGCGCAGGGCTATTCCAGCTGACTTCCTGATAACGCCAACTGTCTGAGGCGATCTCTGCGCCATACCAAAACAGAGCCAGTATGCCGGGGAAGAAGAATAGCAGGTAAAGGACGAAGTCGATGGAGGCTTGATAGCGTACTGGCATGAGGCGGTAAAAGACGTCGCCGCGCACATGCGCGTCCTGAGCGAGCGCATAGGGGCCAGCCATCAAGAACAGCGCACCATACATTTGCACCATCATATCGAAGGCCCATACGGTCGGTGCATTAAGCGCGTAGCGCACAAACACCTCGTAGGAAACCGATAGCGTTAAGATGAGAATGCACCAACCGAACGCTCTTCCGACCCATACACTTAGATATTCAATGGCATAGATGATTTTTGACACCGTGCCCCCCACACAATGTGAAAACTATCGGGGGCAGAAGCCCCCGACAGGTGTTGGTTAGCTGCCGAAATAGTGGGCGTAAGCCAACTTGTAGTCAGGCTGGTTCAGGTTCAGGTAGTTCATCACCTGCCTTGCATAGGCTTTTTGGGAATCTACGACCTTCGCGAAGAACGGGTCTTCGTTGGAAATGCGGTCAACGACAATGTCCCAAGCCTCAAGCTGGGCCTGCATGACTGAATCTGGCGTGCGGTACACATTCACGCCCTGATCGTTGGCAAGTGTTTCCAGATCTTCCGCATAGCGTTTGGTGTTGTGCCAGTAGAAGTTGGAGTTCTCTGCTTCTGACGCATACTTCAAGATTGCCTTCAGCTCGTCTGGCAGAGCTTCATACTTCTGCTTGTTGAAGGTGACTTCGAAGAACTCCTGAGACTGGTGAAACGATGCAAGGTGATAGTGCTTTGAAACATCCTGCATGCCGAAGTCTCGGTCAGACGTCGGGTTGTTGAACTCTGCTGCATCGATAAGGCCGGACTTCATGGCTGGCTGAATTTCACCGCCCGGAAGCTGGACAACAGACATGCCCATTTCCAGCAGAACATCAGCTGCTAGACCAACGGTTCTGTACTTCAGGCCGTTCATTTGAGCAGCGTCGGTGATCTCTTCCTTGAACCATCCAAGAGGCTGAGCTGGCATTGGGCTATTAAAGAAGGAAACAACATTGAGGCCCAGAATGCCCATGAGTTCGTCAAAGAGTTCCTGACCGCCGCCATAGTTGACCCAGCCGAGAACTTCTTGAGAAGACCAGCCAAAGCATGGGCCTGTGCCAAACAAGGAGGCTGTTTTGGATTTGGAGTACCAATAGGCAGGAACATAGTGTGCAGCATCAAGCACGCCGCGGTGTACCGCATCCTGCATCTGGCTGGTTTTCACGACCGAGTTTACTGGCAGAAGGTCAATCTGAAGGGCGTTGCCAGCCATCTGGTTGACGCGGTCTACATAGGACTGCGCGTTTTCAAGAAAAATGCCGCCACCCCACGCTGCTTGCATCTTCATTTGAACCGGTTGGGCTCTAGCGATTGAAGGTGCTGCGAGGGATGCTGTTGTTGCGGTTGCAGCCAGCGCACTGCCCTTGAGAAAGCTTCTTCTATCAAGGCGTTTCATTATGGTTCCTCCCATGGATTTATAATCTAGACGTCGAGATTACCTCTGGTTTTCATCGTTATTTTTTGTTCGATTATTATAATTCTATAATATTACGAGGGTCACTGTAAGTTATTTATGTTTATCTGCAAAATTTATGGTTATGTTTAATTATAGGTAAGCTTTGTTGTATTGGTATATATTGCAGTGATGCTAATATGTTTTTGGTTGTTAATTAGGCTAACTGCAATTTTTACTTTATTGTATTTTGTATTTTGGGTTGTGTTTTGATATGCGGGCTTACCGTCACACAAGTTGTTTGACGTCTAGTGAGAGAGGCGTAAAAAACTTCTGGGATCGTCAACAAATCGACTTGTTGCTAACCTATGAAAATATGTTGGTAGATAGCGGTGCGAGGTTGACTATCGAGTGAAAAATGCTGTTTAACCCCGACGGATGTTGTCCTCGATTGGACGTAAACTGTATTCGTCTACTCCTGCTTGGAAGCAGGGCCTTTTCCACTAGTTATAAAGCCTCTGATGCATCGAATGCGCATGAAACCATGATGTCATTTTGATGTGAGTAGGTCGGTAGAGCTGGTAATTGCGTGGTCGGGCATGTGCTGCCCGGTGTATAAAAGGATAAACAGTTGCGCAATAACGATGTTGCTCCACACTCTGTGTATGGGTTGGATCGATGGGGGAAGGGACTAATTTCTGTTCTTCCCAACGGTGATATCGGATTGAGTAACCCGCTTCGTCCAGAAGCGCCTAAAGTTAGTCTTCCAGAAATCGTTCATGATCTTGAAATGCGCGGTATTCACGCGCCTGTTTTGCTGCGCGTTAGTTCGTTTTTGCAGCACGAGATCCATCATATTAATACAAGCTTTCAAGAAGCGATTAAGCGCGTCAAATATAACGGCCAGTATCGCGGCGTGTTCCCTATTAAGGTGAACCAGCAGGCGCAGGTTGTTGACCGTATCGTGGAATATGGCCGCCCTTATTCTTACGGCCTTGAAGCTGGCTCCAAGCCTGAGTTGGTGATTGCGCTTGCACACCGCTTGGCGAAAGACGCCCTTATTGTTTGTAATGGCGTCAAGGACGAGGAATTCGTTCGTCTCGCTATTCTGTCTCGTAAGCTTGGCTTTAACACCTTTATCGTGTTGGAAAGCCCTAAGGAGCTTGAGACCGTTATCTCGGTTGCTCAAGAACTGGGTGAAGAGCCGCTGCTTGGCGTTCGCGTTAAGCTGACCAACCAGATTGGTGGTAACTGGGCGCAGAGTTCCGGTGATCGTTCGGTGTTTGGTATGAACACCGATCAGCTGGTTGCGGTTATTGATAAGCTTCGCGAACACAACCTTCTGCATTGCTTGAAGTTGCAGCACTCTCACCTCGGTTCTCAGGTGCCGGATGTGAACGATGTGCGCCGTTCTGTTGGTGAGGCATGTCGCTATTTCGTTGAGCTGACCAAAGAAGGTGCTCCTTTGAGCTTCCTTGATTTGGGCGGCGGCTTGGGTGTTGACTACACCGGCGAAAAGAAAGCGACCGAGAACTCAACTAACTACTCCGTTGAAGAATACTGCGATAACGTGGTTGAGACCGTTGCTTATGCAATGGATGCAGCTGAGCTGCCTCATCCGACAATCGTAACCGAGAGTGGCCGCGCAGCTGTTGCGTCGTCTTCTATGCTTATCTTCAACGTTCTTGAAGCAACGCTGTTTGATGCGCCAAACAAGATCGAACCGGAAGAAGGTGACCACCATCTGGTTTTCGACCTTGCTGAGGTAAACAATTATCTGAGCGTTGAGCGTCTGCAGGAATGTATCAACGACGCGGACTTCTATCGCAACGAATTGCGAGCTCTGTTCCGCCGTGGTTACATTGATCTGCGCCAGATGGCCCGCGGTGAGCGCATCTATCTCTACCTCATGTCCCGCATCAAGGTGCTGGCACGGGATCTGGAAGATGCGCCGGAAGTTGCGGCACATCTGGAGAAGCTGGTCGATATCTATCACTGCAACTTCTCTTTGTTCCAGTCATTGCCGGACGTTTGGGCGATTGATCAGCTGCACCCTGTTGTGCCGCTTCAGCAGCTCAACGAGGAGCCGGATCGCCGTGCGGTGCTTTCTGATATTACTTGCGACTCAGACGGCAAAGTGGACAAATTTATTCTGGCAGATGGCATTCATCCGTCTCTGCCAGTGCACTCCCTTCAAGAAGGCAAGCCTTACTACATGGGCGTGTTCTTCATAGGTGCCTATCAGGAAACTCTGGGCGACCTGCACAATCTTTTCGGCGACACGAACGTTGCTACTATCGATCTTCGTGAAGATGGTGGCTTTGATCTGTTGCAGGAAGTGGAAGGCGATACAATCTCTGAGGTGCTCTCTTATGTAGAGTATGACCCTAAGGACTGTATGGACGCATTCCGCAAATCTATCGATGAAGCGATTTCTGCCGGTAAGCTGAAGAACGCGGATCGAAAAACGCTGGTGGCGGCTTACCGCGACAGCATCAATGGTTACACTTATTACGAATAATCTCTAACTGGAGGCTCAATAAATGGGTAAGACTCTGGTCATCGGTGCTGGCGGTGTATCTTCCGCAGCCGTACACAAAATGGCAATGAACTCGGACATCTTCTCCGAGATCACGTTGGCATCACGCCGCAAATTCAAGTGTGACGATATCGCAAAGAGCGTCAAGGAAAAGACCGGCGTAGAGATTAAGACTGCGGAAGTGGACGCTATGGACGTTGCCGCAGTCGTAGCGCTCATCAAGGAAACCGGCGCAGAACTTCTGGTAAACCTTGCTCTGCCTTACCAGGACCTGAAGCTGATGGATGCCTGCCTTGAAGCTGGCATCAACTACCTTGATACTGCAAACTACGAGCCAGAAGACGAAGCGAAATTCGAATATCACTGGCAGTGGGCTTATCAGGAGCGCTTCAAAGAAGCTGGCCTGACTGCGATCCTCGGTTCCGGTTTCGATCCGGGCGTAACTTCCGTTTACGCTGCATGGCTGAAGAAGCACAAGCTGAACTCCATCCGTCAGATCGACATTCTCGACTGTAACGGTGGTGACAACGGTCAGGCTTTTGCAACCAACTTCAACCCTGAAATCAATATCCGCGAAGTGACTGCAGACGCACGTCACTGGGAAAATGGTGACTGGGTTATCTCTCCTGCAATGACCCACAAAGTCGCTTTCGACTTCCCGGGCGTTGGCGAGAAGAACATGTACCTCATGTACCATGAGGAACTGGAAAGCCTGAAAGAGCACTACCCTGAAATCAAGCGTGCTCGCTTCTGGATGACTTTCGGTGATGCGTACATCAACCACGTTCGCGTTCTGGAAGGCATTGGCATGACCTCTATCGAGCCGGTCATGCACGAAGGTCACGAAATCATCCCGCTTCAGTTCCTGAAGTCCGTTCTGCCAAATCCGGGCGACCTCGGTGCACTTACCAAAGGCAAGACCTGCATTGGTGACATTGCTACCGGTGAAGCAAAAGACGGTTCTGGCGAAAAGACCTACTACATCTACAACATCTGCGATCACGAAGAGTGTTATGCAGAAGTTGGCTCTCAGGCTGTTTCCTACACCACTGGTGTGCCTGCAATGATCGGCGCTGCTATGGTGCTGAACGGCATTTGGAAAGAGCCGGGTGTATGGAACATGGAACAGCTTGATCCAGACGCATACATGGACATGTTGAACACTCAGGGTCTGCCTTGGCAGGTTGTTGAGCTGGACGGTCCAGTAGAGTTCTAAGAATGGCAGAAATGATGCAGACACAGGCCGGGGATCCCGGCGCGTTCAAGTCCTTTGACCTGAACCGCGTTCCGTCCCCGTGCTTCGTTGTTGACGAAGCAGCCATTCGGCGCAATCTGCAAGTTCTGAAAGATGTGGGCGACCGTTCGGGCGCCCATATTCTTTCTGCGCTGAAGGCATTCTCCATGTTCGCCCTTGCGCCGGTAGTGCGAGAGTACCTTCAAGGTACCTGTGCCTCCGGTATTTACGAGGCGCGCCTTGGACGCGAGAAATACGGCGGTGAAGTTGCAACCTTCTGCGCTGGATACAAAGCCGAAGATATTGATGAGATCATCGCGCTTTCCGATCATTTGATCTTCAACTCCCCGACACAGAAAGATCGTTTCCTTCCAAATGTACGCGCCAGTGGCCGTGACATTCAGGTTGGTTTGCGCATCAACCCGCAGCATTCTGAGGGTGAAGTGCCAAAGTACGATCCATGCGCACCATGCTCTCGTCTTGGTACGCCGGTTTCTATGTTGTCGGCGGAAGTTCTTGAAGGTGTTGACGGTCTTCATATGCATACTCTGTGCGAACAGGCGTTTGAGCCTCTACAGCGTACATGGGCTGCGATTGAAGAGAAGATTGCGCCGTACTTCGGTCAGCTGAAATGGCTTAACTTCGGTGGTGGTCATCACATTACCCGCGCGGATTATGACCGCGAGGCGCTGATTGCTTTCATCAAAGACCTGCGTGAACGTACCGGTCTGGAAGTCTATCTGGAGCCGGGTGAAGCCGTTGCCCTTGATGCGGGTATTCTGGTTGGTGAAGTTCTGGACATCCATCGCAACGATATGGATCTGGCGATCGTCGATATTTCGGCAACTTGCCATATGCCAGACGTGATCGAAGCGCCGTACCGTCCAGCAATGCTGGGGGAGGTTAGCGAAGGTGGTCATATGTATCGCTTTGGCGGTCCATCCTGCTTGGCTGGCGACGTGATTGGCGATTACGCCCGCGCCGAGCCGCTTCAGGTTGGTGATCGTTTTGCGTTCCTTGATCAGGGCCACTATTCCATGGTCAAGACCAACACCTTTAACGGTGTGCCATTGCCAACGATTGCACTTTGGAACAGCGAGACCGATGAGCTGAAGCTGGTGCGCCAGTTCGGTTACGAAGACTTCCTGAACAGGCTGTCGTAACGCTTTTTGAATTTGCGCATACTCTTGAATGACCGGAGGTTCCGGCGGTTGAGAGTATGCCCTAGGAGATGGACATGACTATTTTTCTTGGTAGCGAACTCACCGAGGGCGAGCGCTCTGCTGAAACCGCTCGTTTTCAGGTTATCCCGATGCCATTGGAGCGCACTGTCTCCTATGGTTCCGGCACAATCAACGGTCCGGCGGCAATTATTGAAGCCAGTAACGAGCTTGAGCGCATCACGAATGGCGTTGAGCCTTGCGCACTTGGCATTCACACTCAGGAAGAGGTGAACTGCGAGGGCGATCTTCCTGAGGTTATGGAGCGTCTTGCTCAGCGTACGGAAGCTGCTGTGAAAGCAGGTCAGGAACCTGTGGTGCTGGGTGGTGAGCATTCCATCACGTATGGCGCCGTAGTTGGTGTTGCTCGTGCTCTTGGTCAGCCAGTCGGTATCGTTCACATTGATGCCCATGCAGATCTGCGCATTGCCTATCAGGGTAATCCGCACTCCCACGCGTCTGTAATGAACCTGCTGGCGGAAGAGAAAGTTCGCCTTGCCCAGTTTGGCGTTCGCGCGTTGTGCGAGCAGGAAATGGAAAGCCGCGAGAAGTTCAATGTGTTCTTCAAGGATGCAGAGGAGCTGGTAACCGGCAATATCCATGCGGTTGATCTTCCCGAAGACTTCCCGGAGCTGGTGTACATCTCCTTCGACGTTGACGGTATTGATCCTTCCCAGATGCCTGCGACAGGCACTCCTGTGCCGGGTGGTCTGAGCTATTACCAGTCTTTGCACTTGGTTGAACATGCTTTGAAGGGCCGCAAATGCGTAGGTATCGACGTTGTTGAGCTGGCTCCAGACGGTAATGCTGCTTGGGACTTTACTGCTGCGCAGATCACCTATCGCCTGATGGCGACGGCAGTCTAATCTATTTAGCGCAATAGTTATTTGAAGAGGGCGAGCGAGAGCTTCGCCCTTTTTGTTTTTGGACCTTAAAGTGATGAATGGTAAAAATTGGCGCTCAATATGTAATATTATTACATAAAAGTGCCTTAGATAGAAATATTAGGGATACTTTTGTATACCCTAGTGTTCTTTTTACACGATGCCGTTCCAAATCAAAAGTTAGAGTCGTGTCGTAAATCAGCAGAAGATCAGCGGTGCTGGGCACTAGTAATTTTAGTTCTCTGCTGGGCAACTTAACTTAATACTGCTGTAGGAATCCTATTGGTTCCCAGTCGCTTAAAGGGGACTTTGCTTTCCAAAAATCAATTAAAACAGCGCATATGCGTAAATATCGGTATTATCCCTGCGTTGCCATTGTATTGCTCTACGGGGTATTTACGCGGCAGAAACGAAAAGAATTCGGCAAGCTTCGCTAATGAAGTTATGCCTGAGCGGGAATAAATTTTATGTCCACCCCATCGACAAGCCTGGATGCCGGTCGTTCACCTGGCATTCTTGGAGCAATCGAGCGAGTTGGTAACAGACTTCCGAATATCACAATTCTGTTCTTCTACGCGCTCTGTGTGGCAGCACTAGCGTCTTGGCTGCTGTCTTACATCAGTTTCGATTACATCAATCCGGTAAGCGGCGAGCAAATCCAGATCAAGAATATGCTGGCTCCTTCCGAGTTGCTGGCGCTTTCTCAGAGTCTGGTGAAGAACTTCGTTACGTTCCCACCTTTGGGTATCGTAATTGTTGCGACGCTTGGTATCGGTATTGCTGAAGGCGCGGGCTACCTGCGCACGCTGCTTAAGCAGTTGCTGGCCATTACCCCGCAGCGTTTTGTAACGCCATCCGTTATCTTCGTTGGTGTTGTAAGTCACGTTGCTGCCGATAGTGCCTACGTGTTCTTGATGCCGATTGCGGCCTTCATGTTCTATGCATCCGGCAAGCATCCACTTGCAGGTATCGCAGCGGCCTTTGCAGGTCTTGCTGGTGGTTTTGCAGCGAGCTTCACGCCGTCTTCCATCGACCCGATTATGCAGGGCTTCACGCAGGGTGCTGCACGCATTATTGACCCGAACTACGCGGTCAACGTGCTGTGTAACTACTTCATCTCCTTTGGCTCTACCTTTGGTGTCATCGGCGTATGTTGGTACATTACCGACAAGATTGTAGAGCCGCGCCTGCAGAAGTTCATGCCAATCGACAACCAGCCGGAAGGCGAGGACGAAGGTTCCCTTCAGAGCGTTACGCCGCTTGAAGCGAAAGCATTCCGCGCAGCGAACTACGTTATGCTGGCAATGGCTATTGGCCTTGTTCTGCTGCTCTACCCGGTAGACTCCATGCTGCGTGCGCCAGATGGTTCCATGACTTCGCCTCAGGCGCCGATCATGCAGATCATCGTACCGCTGCTGTTCATCTTCTTTGCGGTTCCGGGCATCGTTTACGGCTTTATTGCAGGCACCTTTAAGGATACCTCGCAGATCACGAAGTCTATGGAGAACGTCGTCATCACGCTGATTGGCTTCATCGTCTTCTGTTTCTTCTGCGCACAGTTCCTTTATGTGTTCGGCCAGTCTCAGATTGGTGCGCTTATCGCAATGTCCGGCGCTGAGTTCCTGAAGTCCATCGACCTGCCTCCGCAGGTAACGATTTTGGGTATCATCTTCCTGACTGCGTGCTTGAACATCCTGATCACTTCTGCATCGTCCAAGTGGGCTATTCTTGCGCCTGTCTTTATTCCGATGTTGATGGCGGTTGGTATCTCTCCAGAGCTGACACAGGCATCCTTCCGTATCTCCGATAGTGCAATCAACGTTTCTACTCCGTTGTTCTCCTTCTATCCGCTGATCATCATGTACTGTCAGCGTTACTGCACCAAGACGGGTGTTGGTACGCTGGTTTCCATGATGGTGCCATACACGGTTGGTCTGCTTGTCGTCATGACCATTACCCTCTACCTGTTCTGGGCACTGGGTATTCCGCTCGGTTTTGATAGCGGCTACGTCTATCCTGCGGTATAAACGCATAGCAATGTTTGAGGGTAGCTACAGGCTGCCCTTATTCGTTCTCCCTTTGAGAATTAAGGTTTTACAGAATGAGCAATCCGATTACCTCGGTGATGACCGAGAAGTTTCTCCGCTATGTGGCTGTAACCAGTCAGAGTAAAGCGGGTACTGGCCAAATTCCTTCCTCTGAAGGACAGCTGGAACTGGCAAAGATGCTTGCCGGGGAACTGGAAGTGCTTGGACTGAAACAGATCCACATTGATGACTTTGGTATTTTGACTGCCTACCTGCCGGGTACCGTTTCTGGCGTGGATACCATTGGCTTTGTCGCACACCTTGATACCGTTGATGTTAACCTCTCGCCTGACGTGAAGCCGCAGATCCTGCGCTATGAAGGTGAGGACCTTTGTTTGAACGCAGACAAAGACATCTGGATCCGCTCTGCGAACAACCCTGAAATCGATCTCTACAAGGGAGAAGAGATCATCTTCAGCGATGGAACGAGCGTTCTCGGAGCTGACAACAAAGCGTCTGTCGCCATTGTTATGACAATGCTTGAGCAGCTCATCACGAACAAAGAGAAGCATGGCGATATCTATGTTGCTTTCGTACCGGACGAGGAAATTGGCCTTGTCGGCTCAAAGCATATGGATCTTACCCGTTTCCCTGTCGATTACGCTTACACGATCGACAGCTGTGAGCTGGGTGAGGTCGTTTACGAGACCTTCAATGCGGCAACCGTAAACTTTTCCATTGAAGGTGTGACCGCGCACCCTATGTCCGCCTATGGCGTGCTGGTAAACCCAGTGCTGGTAGCTCATGACATCATGAGCGAGTTTGACCGCAAACAGACACCTGAGTGGACTAAAGAACGCGAAGGCTACTGGTGGTTTGCCGGCATCACAGGCAATCAGGCAACATGCCAGATGACCATGATGATCCGCGATCATGATCTCGCTTCATATGAGGCCCGCAAAGCTAAGGTGGGTGAAGTTGTAGAGAAGATCCGCGCCCTGAACCCGAAAGCGAAGATCGACTTCTCCATTGAGGATGTCTACAGCAACATCTCCAACGCAGTAGATAAGGATCACCATTCTATTCAGCAGATTTATGAGGCGATGGCAGCGGAAGGCGTGACCCCTAAGACCATCGCGATGCGCGGTGGCACAGATGGTTCAGCTCTTTCCAAGAAGGGCTTGGTCGTGCCGAACTACTTTACTGGTGGCCATAACTTCCATTCCTGCTTCGAGTTCCTGCCGCTTTCTGCATTCCAGAAGTCTTACGATGTGACCCGCCGCATTGTGAAGCTGGTAGCGGACAAAGCATAAACTATTGAAGCGCGGGCGAACGGATACGTTTTCGCCCGTGTTTCTTAGGGTTTTCGGTCAATATTTGTGCGAAGGGTTGGCGCGAATATTGACCGACCATTAACTTCTTGGCAGGCTAAAAACTAGGCAATGCCAAGAAGCGAGGAAAGTATGCAGTACGAGCTTTCGCTTGAGCAGAAAGAATTCTACCTGGTTTGGTCCGGTGATCTTCTGGTCGCCCGTCTTAGTGCGCACAACGCACAAGAAGCGTGCTGTACCTATGCGCGCGAGATTGGCCGCATGAAGGCTGTTGACCCATGCGCGCTGATTGCTGTTGCAGAAGCTGCAACAAGCCGCTTGAACACGCCCCGCTTTACCCGCAACTGGGGGCAGAGGCAGTAAAGCCTCTATCCTTCTTTAAGAAACCTGCTGGGCCGCTTTTGTTGGCGTAAACAGGACGAAGATAGAGCCATCAAAGCCTGTCAGTTTTTTCGCCCAAAGCCACAAGATGACATTGGAAAGGGCGTTCGAGCCTGTGTAGGCAACCGCGAAAGCCAATGGGCCGTGGGTTTGATAGAAGAAAGCACTTGCGCCTAGTGATAGCACCAAGCACACAGCCATGACGATTGCCGGCTGTGTCTGATAACCGCTCATTGAGAGAATAGCAGGGGCTGGGCCAAAGATTGCTCGGAAGAAAATCGCACCGCTGATGATCAGGAGATGAGGCCAGTAGGCAACGAACTCCGGCCCAAATAAGCTCAAGGCGAACTCACCAAGCACATACATGCCGATCATCACGCAGACGCTGAAAGCCGTTGTCGAGAGAACCGCAAGGCGCAGTTTTGCTATGACCTCAGCCCCGTTTTGAAGCGCATTCTTGGCGTAGATTTCTGGCAGAAGCAGCGAATACAGTGTGCGCATGCCGAAGCCCGCAATCATCCGCAGCCGGAATGCAATATGCAGCCCTGCGATTTGTGCCGGAAGGGCGATGATGCCAGCCAAGATGATATGCAGTTCAATGAAGAAGTCCCAAACGATGGACGTGACAATCCACGGTGGACCCATCTTTATCCAGCGGCTGCTATCAGACTTCGCTGTGATCGACTTACTCCAGACACCCGTTCTATGAAGGAAGAGCACCGCGCTCACGCCTGCTGCAAGGCTTGCAACGCCGTAGATGATAAGCAGATCGCTGATGCGAATTTTGTGACTGAACATTGCTGTGATCAGCAGAAGAAGCAGCGCCAATGCTGGTTTTAGCAGCGTGTCCGGGAGTAGGGCGCTTTGCTGGCGATCAAGCCCGATGAGAACCATGCAGTAGAAGAAGATTGCTCCGTTTGCGCCGATAAATACAACAGCAGCAGCTACCGTCTTCCAGTAGGAGTAGGCAATCTCGGGCGGGAAATAGCAAAGGTAGACTGCAAAGCCCGCAGAACCCAAGAGCGTGCCAACGCTGAGAAGCTTGGTCCCCTGAATGATAAAGCCTTTCAAAAGCTCAGGCTTCTTTTGCGCGTTGTACTCAGCCGTTAGAACGGTTGCGATGGCGTTGTAACCGCCAGTCGTCATCATGGCGAGCAAGGCAGAGACGGCCAAAAGAACGGAGAGGGTTCCCAGCATATCTGCGCCATACACTCTGGCGATCAGAAGGTTCGTTCCCAGCGCCGCGACAGCGCCGAGGATGCGCGCGCCGGTCAGCGTAAAGAAGCGCATCATGAACGAGTAAAGGGTGGAGCTGTTCATTTGCTGCCTTTGAGCTGGCGCCGGAGTTTATGGAAAAGCACGCGTCCACGTTTAATCTGGAACGTCAGTTCCCCGATCAAACGCGCTCGAATGGAGGCTGTGTAGTGGTAGTTGGGCGGCAAAACCGGCATTCGGCCAGATTTGCCAACGAAGCCTTTTTTGAACTGTTCAAGACCTGCGTCCTGATCCGTTCCGCCAAGGTCGTACCATTTAATGCGCGGATGATCGCATAGTTCTTTGGCGATCTCCCAATGCATAGGAAAACCGGCCTTTAGCGGAAGAGCGCGGTTGTTGGTTGCTCCATAGAGATAGATTGCAGTATCGCCGCTCATATCCACGACTGCGCCAGCAACGACTTCACCTTCGTGAGAGACAAGCATAATGCGAGGGCGGATGGCATCGCTCTGGCTCTGCATGAGATCATCGAGGGTGTAGATAGCGGAGTGATCGAAGAAATCTTTCCGCTCCAGCATGGCGGTATATAGGTCCATGAACTGCTCAAAGCCGTCGTAACCTTCTACCCATTCAATCTCGAAGTCATTTTTGAGGGCTTTTTTCAGATTGTAGCGCCATTTTTGGGATAGCGCCTTGTGCAATTCCTCGGAACTTTCTTGTGTATTAACGAGGTAACGTTCCGGCGATGGGAGGGAATCCCCCGCCTTGAAGCCCTTCTCGACAAGAATTTCTTCAATTTCCCCTGCCAATTCCGGTTCGGCCCGCGGCATAACGGTTACGTAGAGGCGTCTACGACCTGCATATTCAGTTTGGATATGCTCGATGATCTGCTGATAAATACTGATATCAGTCGGCTTGCCGGACTTTCTCCAGAGCGGTCCCCACTTCACAATGGCGAGGCCAGAGCCTGTATATGGGGCAGGAATAACAATGATTGCCAATGCACCGACGAATGTGTTGCCTCGTTTAAAGCCTACATACTCGCTACGGTCCGCTCCCCAGCGTGCATCGTTATAGCTTGCGGTCTGTTCGTGAAGGACATCATCAAATTCTGCTGAAAGAACATCAAATGTATCCCGATCCAGCTTCACAGCTTCAAGAGGGGCAGGGGAACTTTGAGGTCTAGAGGCGGCTTGGTGCAGCACAGGAGACTCCTTGGAGGCTAGGGCAAAGCTCATTGTTGATGCGTCCCTTTGGAAAATGACTTTTTGAAAATATTGGAGATAGGCGCGCAAACCCGTTGAATAATGCGTGCTGGGCTCGGGACTACGCGAAACAGGGCCATAATTCCCGGTTTCGGATCCTGCCACGAAAACGTCATGTGTAGATCTGCCCTAAGCGCTGTAACGACCGCAAGATATAGGCTCGAAACGGCTTGTTTCGCGCTGAGTTGCTTGCGGAGTAGAGCGATTTTAATGCCCATCAGTTCGCCGCTAAACCAAGCGTAGCGCATTCCGCCTTTGCCTGTAATCGACGTCGTGTCGAGTGATTTGTTAAGAGCCAGATCGACCAGAATTTGACCGAGCTTCAAACCGGTAGCCTCTGGTACGCAATGATTTCCGGCGATACGCGCATTAATCTCCAGAAAGCTGATAGCGCCGGTTTCGTCGTCAACGAGATACTGCGCGCAGCCAATACCGGTGTAATTCATGTCTGCAACAAGGGCCTCGGTATATCGGCGCAGGGTTGGGTCGGCGTCTAGAGTGATCCCTTCGACAGCAAGACCAGACCCATCTGGAACGTCAGTTCTTAGGATCTTGGCATGGAGGAAGCGGAAAACCTTGCCGTCCTTGGCAGCGAAATAGGCATTGTGGCGAAGGCCGCTCGCAAATGCTTGGCAGATCAACATGCCTTGGCTTGCAGGCCAAACCGGTAGCTGTGCGAGTAGATCTTCCTTAGAAGTAACGGTAATTGCCTTCTTGTCGTTGATGCGGACAGTGGAAGCCTCAGGGCGAATAACCGCTGGATACCCGATAATTGCGAGCACCTCTTCCAACTCCGGCATGGAGGTTGCTGTTCCATAAGGTGCGGTAGGTACATCAAGCTTGGTGCACCGTGAAAGCATGCCGAATTTGTCGAGACATTGTTCCACGAGTGTCGGAGAGACGAGTACTACTGGCGGTAACTGTTCGCGGATTTCAGTGTTCTTTGCGAGCAGGCGTACGAACTCCTCAGCCACCGGAAAGACGATGGAGACTTTCTGCTCATCGCAAAAGCTGAGCAGCGCTTGTAAGAAGGCATCTGGCGACTTTGCGGTATCTGGATGGTCCCAGATAGAATCGACATATTTGCTGTACTGGGCGCCGCCCTCCCAGCCTTCTAGGCCAGCGATCACCTTATAACCTTCGCCCTTGAATTGCTTGGCAAGAGCAAGGGTTGGACGATAGTTTCCAAGGAGGAGAATGGTCTCGTTCTGGGTGGTTATTTGCTTGTTATTTATGCCCATGATGCAGCCCGCCTTCACTGAATAAAGCGGAGTATAAATAGCAGTGCCTTATAACTCGTAAAGACGACACAAGGCGTAGTTTGAGGTTAGGAACCGAAAACTTTAGGCGAAAAAACAGCCGGAAACGAAAAATGCGCGGACCGATTGTTCCGCGCATTGCATGTCCATGTGGAGGTGTAGTTAGCTGCGAAGCTATTTGGTCTACAGCTTGTCTTGATCCGGCAGGTTTACGCCGACATGGTTCAGGAATTCTTTGAACTGGTAGCCGTAGTAAATGTTGCGCTCGACGTTGAGGTGATCGTCCAGAATTGTGATCGCCCCTTCAAGGTCGCTGTTGATGAGAAAGTTTGCGATCAACTGATGCTCTTTGTAGGCTTTCAGAACGTACTCGTCGGAAAGGCCGTACTGGTTCAGGATCGCCGCCATCAACGTGTTGGATAGCTCGTAAGATTTGACCAAAAGGCGGTTACCAGCCGCTGCGACGATCTTTTCGTGGAACTGATGATCCAGTAGGTAGAAGAGGGCAGTGTTATTCTGCTCGATGGAAAACTCCATCTGCTCAACTATACCGGCGAGTTCTTGGCCCAAATCTGGCAGAAAATCGCGATCACAATAGCGCAGGCACGCAGTTTCTATTGCGTGGCGGTGCTCAAGAATCTCCTTTAGCTGCTCTTTGCTAGGCTTTACAACAAACGTTCCAGATTGCTGCTTAACGGTTACAAGACCGTCGCGTTCTAGCATCTGGATAGCATCACGCACTGGCGACTTACTTACACCCAGTTCGCTAGCAATGCTGTTTTCAGAAAGTTTGGAGCCCATAGGCAATTTGCCGATGACAATCCTCGACTTCAATCGGGAGTAAACGATTTCTCGGAGGAGTTTTTTTTGCTCTTTCATCGGTGGTTGCCAGTTCGATTCCCAGTCTTGATTAAACTAATGCAAAGGGTTTGCCAAAGCACGATCTCAGATCTGGCTATAGTGTTTTTGTAGCGTATTGCAATAACACGTCGGCGCGAAAAGCCCAAAAAACCGGCAAAAACTGAAAAAGTGGAACGTTAGTTTGAAAGAAAAAGGGCCGCAGAATTGTCTGCGGCCCTAAAAAGTCGTCTTACCAGCGGTTAATCCAGCTCTTCGGCTCTTCTCCCTTGAGCATACGAACAGCTTCCAGACCTGCTTTAGTCTGCAGTTCTTCTAGGGATTCTACCGTGTACCACGCGGTGTGGTCGGCGACGACTACGTTGTCGAGTTCAAACAACTTGTGGTCTTTGATTGCAGGCTCAACTTCAAATACGTCGATGCCAGCTGCGAAAATACGGCGTGCTTTGAGAGCGTCGTAAAGCGCGTCTTCGTCGATCAAACCGCCACGACCGGTATTCACAACAACGGAGTTAGGCTTCATCATCGCAATGCGTTCAGCATTGAGGATGTGGTAGGTGTCGTCGGTCAGTGGAGCGTGCATGGAAATGATGTCACACTCTTTGCAGAGGGTGTCCATGTCAACGTTGCGAACGCCGTAGCGTGCTGCATCTTCGTCGCTCAGGTAAGGGTCGTGTACGAGCACTTCCTTGAAGCCGATACCGTCGGTTTTCTGTTTGAAATGACGAGCAATTCGGCCGAAAGAAACGATGCCGAGGGTCTTGCCTACGAGCAGACGAACTGGCTGGCTTTCAGAGATATCCCATGCGCCGTTACGAACCAGCTTGTCGCGAGAAACGATCATGCGGTTAGCAGCAAACATCAGGCCAACAGCGAATTCTGCAACTGCATCTGCGCCGTAGTCAGGCACGTTACAAACCGGAATTTTGCGGCTTGCAGCGTGGTTGAAGTCGATGTTGTTATAGCCAACGCCATAACGAACAACGCCTTTTGCGTTTTCCAGCTTGTCGAGCATGTCAGCGTCGAGCAGGCGGTCACGCAGCATCACGATGTCAGCATCGCGAGCGGCGGCAATACGTTCTTCGTCGCTGGCATCACGGCTTACAACAACGAAATCGAGATCAAACTCAGCCAGTGCAGCTTTTTCGGACACGTAGTCGGAGTAGCCCGGTTCAAGCATAACGACTTTTGCTTTAGGTTTGGTCACTTAAGTATACTCCCATCAAAAGTGGCGTTCCAGTTTGGTGTGTTTCCAACGGATAGCTGCCATATTTTATGAAGTGAGATTTCAGTTTGCTGCTTTGATTAATGTCAATGTTGTGGCGAAATCATCGATTATGCTCCGAAACCAGCTGATATTCCAAGGTAAGCTCAGCTTTTAGGGATTTTCCCTAGTGTGCTTTGCTTACGATCTGGAATGTCAGATTACATAACTGGGAGAATATAATGTTGAAGCTGAAATTGGCTGGCGCTGTTGCTGCCGCTGCGTTGACCTTTGCTGCAGGCTCTGCTTTTGCTGCTGACTACACCCTTCGCGTTGCTCACGGTAACACCGAGAGCTACCACATGCACAAAGCATGGGAAAAATTCAAAGAAGTAGTCGAGTCTGAATCCAAAGGTGACATCGTAGTAGAAATCTACGCAAACGGTCAGATGGGAGAGGACCGCGAGCTGCTAGAATTCGTACAGGACGGCACCATCGACCTTAACGCTTCTACCGTTGCTGTGCTGGCTGGCTGGGACACCGCATTTGCAACCTCCGAACTGCCTTACATGTTCCCTGATCGTAAGACCGCTCTGTCTGCTCTGAACGGTTCTTATGGCGAGTTCATTGGTGAGCGCGCGATGGATATCGGCATGCTGCACCTCGGCTGGTTCGAAAACGGCTTCCGTCAGGTGAACACCAACGTTCGCGCTGTACACAAGCCAGAAGACCTGAACGGCATCAAGATCCGTACCATGCAGGTTGACGCTCACATGGCTGCGTTCCGTCACCTCGGCGCGAACCCAACCCCAATGGCATTCGGTGAAGTATACTCCGCTCTTCAGCAGGGCGTTGTAGAT
>NZ_SMMA01000003.1 GCF_009711345.1 Pseudovibrio flavus | reverse complement strand
GTCCTGTCTTGTAAAACGTCACTAAAGTAAAAAACTCAAATTAACCTCCATTAAGGAGATCAACGAGGACATTGATCCAAAGGACCAATTGTCACTTACTTTAAAGAAAAACGTCAAGACAGTTTGTCTTCTTGCCATAAGCCCCTAAAGGCTTAACGCACTCAACAAACCGCCGCCTGCGTTTCTCTTCCTTCACAATCTTAAATTATCAATGAACACGAAGAC
>NZ_SMMA01000029.1 GCF_009711345.1 Pseudovibrio flavus | reverse complement strand
GATAACGTTGGAGTTGAAGGTTATGGTCAACTGGCCATTGTTCTCGTTATAAACGGCTGTATCGATCTTGCCGCTTTCAGCGCCGAAAATCGCAGGATCAACGGTACCATCTGGCGCATACGCGAACCAATCGTTCGGGATATTATCGATGCGAATGACATTCAGCTCCTCAGAGCCATCTGTATCCGGCGTTGACGCTTCGATCTTCAAGGTGACGGAGCTATCCTCGAAAATCTCCACATTCGGTGGCTGATCGCCCGGCTGAACGGAAACGCCCGCATTTGGATCGTTTAGTGGTGTTTCGTTGAAGCCATCTTGCGCAGGTTCCAGTGTTACCTTGAGCTCGGCTTCAGCCCTCGGCCGCACTGTCACTGTGGTATCGAAGTTCACCATGGTCGAGTTGTCAGAGGTATCGTACTCGTTATCACCCGGCATGGTGGTTGGCGTGGTGGTCTCATTCACCACCAAGCTGCCATCGATAGAGAGTTTACCGCTGAAGTTCTCAGGATAAGACACCCGCAGGTTCTGCACGAACTGCTCGAAGCGGAAGTTCGGAATACCGTCCGGCTGGGTAACGGTGTAGGTCGCCTGACCGTCATCGCTACTCACCAGTGTGATGTCACCAAACGAACCATTGCTGGTGGAACGAACAGAAATGCTGTCTTTAACCGAGAAGTTGTCAGAGGCCGTTTCATCCACTGTGATGGTGAACATCAACGGACCATATGTTTCTGATCCATCCGTGTCACCAAGGCGCAGTCGGGTAATGCGCAAGCGGCTCTCACCACGTGAGTTAAGGTCCTCGTTGACCGTCTGATTCTGGTCCCGCAAGTCCGGCGTGTCGATGACCGCATCAACATCAACATCTACCTCATCAGAAGCCGAAGCTTGGTTGGAAGGCAGGTCTGCGGCTGTGTCGGTGGAGGTAACGGTTGCAGTTAGCTCGCCGTTCATCAGCGTGTTGATGTCTTTGTCCGTATCGTTTGCCGGTGTCAGGGTCAGATCACCGTTCCAACTGGTCAAACCCGGATTGAAGGTGATTGTCAGCTCTCCAGTCGAACTGTCATAGGTCGCCGACTGGATATCCGAACCGCCAGAGGTGAAGGCAGACGGATCAACCGTATTGCCACCAGAAAGCGCGACCCAGCCATCAGGAACGTTGGAAAGCACGATTGTTGTCAGGCTTTCCGATCCATCGGTATCTGGCGTGCTGGCACTCAGGTTCACCGTAAACGGCGTATCTTCTTTGGCGATTTGGGTATCACCATCAGAAGCTGCCGCAATAACCGTCATATCGATGGTCGGCTCTGCAATTGGCAACACGTTGATGAGGAACTGATCGGTATCTGCCCCCTCGTTCGAATTGGCTTCGACTTCGGCCGTAATGATACCGGAATAGTGCTCTGGCAGATTGCTCAGAACGAGAGCCTGATAGTCTGCAAGCGTACCGAACCATTCACCACTTACCGGATTAAACGAGCCAACATTAAAGCTCGCACCGGCTGGCAAGTCGGTGAACGTGATCTTGATCGGTTCGACCAGATTTTCAGAAAGGTCCTGATCTGTGATCGCCAAACCAAGATTAAGGGCAATCGGGCCGCTATCTTCGTTCACGGTCACATCTTTAGCATCGATATCGATGTCTTCAGTAGGCGTAACAGTGATTGAACTATCAACGGACTCAGTGCCTTCGGAGGTCGTGACCGTGATCGTATAATCAATCGGAGCTTCTGGCGTACCATCTGGAGAACTTTGGGTAGAGAAGTCCTCGGGGAAGGTAAGGGCCAGTTGGCTTGCCTCAGCAGCTGTGCCTGTCCATGTAAGATTACCGACATCCAACGCACCGACATTTGCAGTTGTTCCTGCGGGAAGGCGTCCAAACGTTATGGACACTGTATCCGCTGTATTGTCGTCACCTTCGGAAAGATCCAAGTCGGTTATTGCTGCGGAAATACCGAGATCAACCGTGTTATTGTTCGCATCCTCGGCGTTTTGGGCAGCCGGTGCAGTGAGTTCTATATCGCTTTCATAGGCGACATAGATACCGAACGGCTGGGAAGCAGAACCGCCTTCATCCGTTTTAGCCGTAAACGTTCCATCAATCGTCGTTTGCGGGTTCTGGGTGGAGAAGTCTGCAGGCAATGCCAGAACAAGCTGGGAAAGATCCGGCTCGTTGCCTGAATAGTTCAAGGTTCCGCCGCTAATATCGGCAGAGCTGAACGTCACGCCGCCATCGGTTGAGAACAGCGTACCCGTAGGCAGGTTGTTGATCTGGAAATCGTAGCCGGTGATGTTCTCCGAACCATCCGCATCGGTTGGCGTAGCCGTAAAGTAATCGCCAAGGTTCACGAGCAGCGGATCGGTGCCACTGTCTGTTTCTGTAAGAACGATTGTCGGCGTATTTCCAGATTGGTCGATGTTGTTTGTGTAACCAACCTCGACATCGCCTTCGAAGGCGAC
>NZ_SMMA01000064.1 GCF_009711345.1 Pseudovibrio flavus | reverse complement strand
CTGATCGGTTACACCAACCTCAACGTCGCCTTCGAAGGCGATATCGATTGTAATTGGCAATTCAGGACCTTCGCCTTCATTGGAGGAAGCTGTTACGGTTCCAGAAATAGTCGTTCCGGGATTTTCGGTCGAGAAGTCCTGCGGGAACACCAGGCACAACTCTTCGAACTCCTCCGGCGTTCCCGTGAAGGTCAGCGTTCCGTCTGCGCTAATACTACCGAAATTCGTCGTCGTACCAGAAGGAAGCCCCGTCAGCGTAATGGTTACGCTCTCAATTACTTCTGAACCATCGCCATCCGTCTGGGTGATATTGATGAAGTCAGCGGGCTTAATTGGCAGCGGACCATCTGTCTCGGTGGCTGTAATTGGAGATGCTTCAATCTCAACGTCAGGTGTTGGCTCCACGATAATCGTGAGGGGGCCACTTTCGCTAACACCGTCGCCATTAACAGTCACAGTTGCATCGATAGTGCCGGAGAAATCTCCCGGAAAGTAAATCTGCAGCTCATTGGCATCAGCTGTCGAACCGGTCCAAACACCATCTTCACTTAGCGTTCCGACGCTGACAACAGCGCCTTCTGGAAGACAACCAAAGTCAATCGTGACCGAAGAGCTGCCGAAGGAAACACCCGTGCGCAAAGACAGGTCGATAGTAACACCGCTATCGCCCGGACCATCAGCATCTTCAAATCCGGTCACGCTGCCCAGTGGACCGAAAATATCTACACCTGCCCCGTCATCCAGCCCAAGCGTAATGCGCGGCAGGTCTAACGCATCGAACAGCTCGCGTTCTTCTAGTTCCGGAAAGCCGAACTCGGTTGGAGGAAGCAGAGGACTGATAGGAAAAGCAGGCGAGATGAGAACATTAACCTGATCAAAGTTTGCACCAGAACTATCGGAGACATCTGACAAGTCCCCTTCAGAGGCTTCGGTTGTCGCAGTTTCCTCTTCCTCGCCCGTTTCTTCCTCCTGATCGGGAAGGATGACCATATTCACCGGCTCGTCACCGACAAAGTAGTCATAGCCAGCAACTGCACCATCCTTCACTATGCTGATGGAACCATCTGGCTGACGGAACAGCAGATCATCGCCCAGACGAACAGCATCGCCCAAGAACATATCTGTAGGGAAATAGATCTTGCCATCAACTGGTTTGATTTCGTTCAACTGCTGCGCATTGAGATCCGTCAAAGGGATCTGCGTACCACTTGGGAACGTGATGATCTGGTCAGTTGGGCCAGCGGATGCGTTCTGTTGCGGGGCATTTGGGCGAGGATCAGTGCTGTCTACCATGATTAGTCCTGCTTCTTTGGGCAAGTTTTCATAGCGACATACTACATACTAATACCTATTTATGAAATATCGTTGCGGGAGTTTTAGTTATTACAACAATAATAGATCTATATACAAAAATGTTATTGTAATAAGCATTTAGATATAATCTTACCAATACATTAAATAATGGTAATTATTATAACTAATAGTTTATGAGGAGCCAAGGACACGCCCATAGCCCCTCAACTTTATTTGTATGAGTTTATCTTTCTCTTAGAGCCGTATTCTGCGCCGTTATGATTGGCTCCAGTAGGTAGGAAAGAATGGTTTTCTCACCTGTGAGGATATCCACCTGCCCCATCATCCCCGGCATTAACGGGTGTTCCTTGCCGTTAAGCTCAATAAACGCATTGTCAGATTCAACAATAGTGGCGTAGTAGGCCTCTCCCGTTTCCTCGTCCTGAATGGCATCAGCCGAAACGTGAACCACCTCAGCGTCCAACCCACCATAGGTGGCAAAGTCATAGGCGGTAATCTTCACAATCGCCGGCTGCCCCGGGCGAATAAACGCTATGTCTTTCGGGTTGATTTTGGCTTCGAACAGTAGCTTATCGCCATTTGGAACAATCTCCAGAACAGGCGTTCCAGCGGTCACGAAGGCACCGCCTGTGTTGACCTCGATCTTGTTCACCACACCATCAACTGGAGAGTAAGTGTCTGTTTGCGCGAGCTTTCTGCGTGCGGCTCTTATGCTTTCGTTGATGACGGACAACTCCGCAATGCGCTCGGTAAGCTCGTTCAAAATGTCTTCTTGCTCTTGTGTCTTGAGCTCTTCCTTTTGGGATTCAAGCTCGGCAAGCTCACTCTCCAGACGGAACAGGCTCTCTGTGGCCGTGCTTTTCTGCCTATTGAGATCAGCAATTTCTCTTTGAACCCTAAGCAAGTCAGTTCGCGGTGCAATCTTGCGCTTCACCAGAGGCTCAAGCATTTTGACTTCATCGTCCGCAATCGCCAAGCTTGCTTCAAGGCCAGCAATGTTCAACTCAACTTCCTGACGCTCACTGCGAGACTGAATTTGGCGTTGATCCAGCGTTTCCAATTGACGAGTAAGAGCAATCTGCTTGCTTCGGAAAAGCCGTAGCTCGTTTTCGCAGATCTGGCTCGCCATCTCGGTAATATCTTCTGGGCACTTGAAGGCGGACTCAACCACATCTCCTGAGGCTTCAACGCGTAGCCTTGCTATCTGAGCCCTTAGGGCGCGGCTGCGAGCCGTTAGCTCACCTAAAGCGGCTGAGTTACTGGTATCATCCAGCCGGAAGAGCAGATCACCCTTTTTGACACTCTGGCCGATATTGACGGCGATCTCGGCAATATTGCCGGTTTCAGACGCCTGCACGATTTGCGTGCGGCCAGCGGGAATAACGCTTCCCTCGCCACGGGTTACCTCGTCAAGCTTGGCAAAGGCGCTCCATGTAACCCCAACTACTATTAGAGTAATAATGATTACAATGATGCTACCAGCAAGTACGGGAGGCTTATCACGGCGGTCATTCTCAAGAGTGATCATGAGCTTTTTCTTTTTCTGACTTTTTTATTACGCTAGGGCATCTTTCCTTATTTTGAGTGCGTACGCAGCAAAAATTATTGTGACATCTGGTAAGCTGCCTTTAACTAAGCTAGTTCTGATCTTATTCAGATAAGGCAAATCGGCTTTGGAGACAGCCGGTTTACTCCATCGAATTCACAGCCACACCAAAAACTAATCAAAACTACCATGCTGCAAATTTTGGCTTTTGTATGCAATATATATTTTGGGCGGAAGACTTGCAGTCTCAGCAAGCAATGATCGGGAGATAAAATGCGCATTGTCGTCATGGGCGTCAGCGGTTGCGGAAAATCTACAGTTGGCAAGCAACTGGCGCTGGAATTGGGTTTGGGCTTTGTTGAGGGCGACAGCCTACACTCACACGAAAACGTAGAAAAAATGCGAGCAGAGATCCCGCTCACTGACGAAGATCGTTGGCCTTGGCTAACGACAATCGGCAAGCATCTGCTGATGACAGAAGGCGGCTGCATTGTTAGCTGCTCGGCTCTTCGCCGTTCCTACCGAGATCTATTGCGTCGTTGCGGTGGACCGGACGTTCGTTTTGTTTTCCTCGATGGAAGTTTCGAGTTGATCAACGAGCGCCTGCAACAGCGCAGCAACCACTACATGCCCCAATCCCTACTGCAGAGCCAGTTCGACACGCTGGAATACCCGGAAGGCGAGGATGATCTTTTGATCCTTTCCATTGCCGAGCCGACCGAGGTACTGACCCGCACTGCTATCGAATGGCTGCAGGACAAAAAACCTAAGGATAATAATGATGAATGATCGCCCAAGGCAAACTGTCTCTGTTCTCGGCGCTGGCATTATGGGTAATGCCATTGCGACCCGCCTGCTGGAAGTTGGCCATTCAGTAACCGTTTTCGACATCGACGAAGAAAAAGTGAACGCGCTGGTTCAGAAAGGCGCTGAAGCTGCTCTTTCCATCGCAGAAGCGACCGAGCGCTCCGAGTTCGTCATTCTCAGCCTTAACCACGCCAATATCGTGAAAGCCGTTGTCTTTGGCGAAAACGGCGTTGTTAGCGCAGGCACCGAAGACAAGCTGCTCATCGATATGTCTTCTATCGACCCGGTTGAGACCAAGACATTTGCAGAAAACCTGCAGGAAGCTTGCGGCATGCGCTGGCTCGACTGTCCGCTTTCCGGCGGTGCGCCAGGCGCATTGAACGGCCGTCTCACTGTAATGGCTGGTGGCTCAGAAGTAGACTTCGAGCGTTCCAAAGCGGTCATGGACGACCTTTGCGCCAACTTTACCCTTATGGGACCAAACGGTGCTGGCCAAACCACCAAGCTGGTAAACCAGCTCTTCTGTGCGGTTATCTTCCAGTCTTTGGCTGAAGCTGTAAAAGTTGCAGAAGCTGGTGGCGTGGACCCTCGCGTCATTCCTAAAGCGCTGGCTGGCGGCCGCGCAGATTCCGCGCTGCTGCAGGAATTCATGGTGAAGTTTGCTGAGCGTGACTACACCCCAACTGGCCGTATCGATAACATGCTTAAGGATCTGGATGCTCTTCAGTCCTTTGCAATGCGCACCAAAACACCTCTGCCGATGACCGGTCAGGTGGTTGAAATTCTGCGCATGCTTTGCGCGAACGGCCTTGGCCCGAAAGACAGCGTGGAAATCATCCGCGTTCTGGATGGCATGCAAAACGCTTAATGCCTGCATTAGGTCCCGCCCACGGCGGGACCTTCTCCCAAAATCAAGAAGAGAAGAAGCATGTATACTCGGCGTGCCATTTTTGAAGGCAAAATCCACGAAGGTCAGGAAGAAGCGTTCTACCAAGCTGTAGAAGAACGCATGCTGCCGATCTGGAAGCAAATGCCAAATGCGCAGGACGTGCGCTTGTTCCGTCCTGAAAATGTAGACTGGGATGAGCGTCCGGTTTTTCTCATTCAAGAGATCGACTACCCATCCATGGCAGCAATTGAAGAGGCAATGAACTCTCCAATGCGCGATCAGGCTAAAGCTGCCCACGACACTATTCTACACTTCTATGAAGGGCGTCATTATCACGTCATTTCAAAGCGATTTGCCTGATTTTCTCAGACAATTGAATACTCTAGAGGCTGTGATTTTCACGGCCTCTTTTGCTTTTGAGGTGCCAACCGCTGCTTCTATGATCGCTCGAAACGTCTTCCATTGAAAACATGGTGTAGACGCAGATTAGCAGCCATACAGGATGCGCGCCCTGCTAATCCCGTATTTCCACATTTTCGCAGTACTTTGAAAGATCCGAGATTGCCGAGGACTGCAGGATCAGTTAAAGAAGCTCCATTGCATTTGGCTCAATGCCCTTGCACCCGTAGCTCAGTTGGATAGAGCGCTGCCCTCCGAAGGCAGAGGTCACAGGTTCGAATCCTGTCGGGTGCGCCATTTATCTCCACTAAAATCAATAGATTATACAAAGTCACCTTTTAAGACTTTTGTGCATTGTTCGCGGTATGTACGCAATACGGCATTTGTTCCCCATTTGATCTCAGTCGAAAATGGGCACAAAAAATCCGCCGAAGGGGCTGCCACCCCGTCCGACGGACATTTGGAATTTGCAATTGCACCCAGAAGCTATCCCACCGCTCCACTTTGTTCAACAGGAGAATTGCGCCTTCTGAATGGCGGTGCAGCATGAGCGTGACGCTGACCCACAATGGCCTGTCTGAAATTGGCTGTCTGAAAGACTTACTTACACTTCTCGACACCGAAGGGCGTGCGAATGGTCTGACATCCAACGAACTTGTGTTGGCCAAGTATTATCTTCTCAAAATGAGTGCTGGAGACTTTCAGGAAGGACGGATTTGCGCCATTTGGCAACGTATAACAAAGACCGCCGAGGAGCTCGGCTGGAGTGAACGCGCTGTCACGCGCGCGGAAAATGGTCTGATTGCTAAACGATATGGCGTAAAAACCAACGCTCCGAAGTCCCAACGCTCCGGTGCTCGAGAAAAAGACGGAAAGAAGCGGATAATTTGGGCAGCTGGCTTCAACTTCCAACCTCTAATCAATGTCAAAGTTGCAGAACTCAAGAAACAAGCGAAATTACGAGCTAGAGAGAGGGAGGCGTTGCGCTTAGCGCGCGCGGAAACCAAACGCCTATTTTCAGAAATACGTGCTCTTGGTTGCCCGAAAGCGATGAAGCCCGCATTTGCTGTTCTTCCATACGGGCGCGTTTCTCGAATTTATTGCTCTAAGGCGCTACGAAAAACCATCGCAATCTTTTCGCACATTATGTCGTTTTACAGGAAGCGAAGGGTTGAGAAGGCTGTTGAAGAACATAAGTCTGGACTGGCAAAAGCGCCGTCCAAGACAGACAAATCGGCCTCACTATCTAACACTACTCAAAAGCATCCATTTCAAAACAGTAGGTTCGCCTCTGGAAAAGTCTCATGGCATGATTGTCTTGAAACGGCCCATCCCGACGCACTAGAATATATGCGTATCCTTGGTGGATATACTCAAACAAACTTCATCGAAGCGGCCACTCTTCTCAGAAGAGATTTGAGTATTCCTGATGAGCTTTGGGGCAAAGCCTGTCTTTTATTAGGTAGGGTCACAGCCGCATCCTTAGTGTCGGTAATCTATCGAAACAGTATCTCCCCACCCAACCTGACCTCGCAGGCGATAAGTGCCCGCGCATGTTTTAAGGGTGCCCTCGACAAAGCAGATACCGACACTTTGTTCCTTAATCGCTTCTTTGCCAAAAATCTAAAAGGAGCGTGACATGTTTAAGTTGGGTCGGCACTCCCTCTCGGTTATCCCACCTCACCGAGAACCATCACCGAGAAAGCAAGCATTCCTTTGGCAAGGAACACACCAAATGCCATTCAGGCATTTAGTGTCATCTCCCCAAAATCTGGACGTTTTTGGCGGAGATAGGGGGCTACGCCGCCCTCTTTGGCCCCTTAGCAGTCTGGACGACTGCACGGCGCAAAATTCACCCCAGGGGGGCCGGGCTACGCCCGACTTACCGTGCCCGTATCGCCGCTTCGCGAACGCATCCGCTTCCCTTCAAGATGAAACTTATCTCGTTGGGGCCCGCGCGCATACTCGCCCAGTCAAGGTAAGTCGGGTGAACCCAACGCCCGGGGGACCAGTCCCCCCCATTTCGTCTCCATCGTCCTTGGGGCCACTTCCGCAAAATGGCTCCCCCCGGCCTCGTCTTGAACGACGACGGGGCAAGGCCCCCGCTGTGCGGCCCCCCGCTCCGCGCCTGGCTCAACTGCCATCGACAAATCATAAGGCCCAATCATTTCAGGTAGCTGCCGAAGATGTAGCTGCAACTGCTTCCCAAACCAAATACTCGGAGTGCTCGCTGTGAAACTAACAGAAACCGCCTATGAGATTTGGCGCCTCTACTATCAATACAACCACTCCTATGCTGTCCTTCCCGCGCTCTTCGCATCGCTTGGGTTCTTTGGCGCTCTCGGTACAAGCGTCGAGAAAAATCCTGACCAGAGAGCTTTTTGGGGGCTTCTGTGCCTTGTAGGTCTTACTGTTGGTCCAGCAACATATTTCTGGATGCCATACATCGTCGACTATTTGGAGAATTCTCGACATTGGCATGCCGGTAGCTTCGTGGCCCACACCCATTACCCGATCTATTGGTGGCTCTGTGGTGCACTAGGAGGCTTAGCCCTTTGGTGGCTTTGCTTCAGGTTAATCCCAACCAAGTATGAGGCATTCAAGCACAAGCGAACACTGCGAACGCCTACTTCCCGCAGATCCAAATCCGACATCGACGATATTGAACGACATCTTCCAAAAACAAAAAAAGTTTATGATCCCACAAGGTACTTCAAAAAGAACAAGATCTTCCTTGGGCTCGATGTGGCGGGAAAGCCCATCTATGAAGATGTTCCACCCTTCGATGACCACCCACATGTTCAGCTCATGGGAACGACGGGTTGCGGCAAAGGAACAACAGCCCAGATTTTGATTGCCCAGGCTATTCGCCAAGGAGATGCAATCTTTATCATTGACCCTAAAGAGGACCGATACATGCCTCAAGTCGTTGCGAGTGAGGCTAATCGGCAAGGAGTAGCAAGCTTTTTCGTGGATCTAAAAAAGCAAGTTCCTCAGATTGCTCTGTTAGCTGGAGGTACCGAAGCTGACTTGGAAGCGCTTCTGATTGCAGGTCTAAAACTCAACGATACAGGCAATGAGTCAGATCACTACCGCAGGATGGAGCGACAGGTCGTACGTCAGCTAGTGGGTCACGTTAAAAGCTACGCAGAGGCCCCAACCATCTCAGAGCTCGCTGAAGCTGCGCAGATACTCTCTCAAGACCGTAAAAACTTTTCAGATGATGACGAGCAGAAAACCGCTAAAAGCTTAGCACGAGTGCTTCAGGAAGCTTCACATGGCGGAACTCTGAGTGCGACAGATGCTATCGATCTAAATGAAATCGTTGAATCCGGCAGCGCCCTGTACGTCTTTGGCGGCTCTGACGACGAGCGCCTAACGGTAATGCAGCGCATGTTGGTGATCAGAATCCAGCAAATCGCTGCGAAGGCTGGACGCCATCAAGACAGCACCTCCAGAAAAATCCTGCTGTTCTTGGATGAAGCTAAAGACTCTCTCAGCGCTCCAGCACTTGGAGCCTTGGCAAAGTCACGAGATAAAGGCTTGCGCCTGATCATCGCGCATCAGACCATCTCTGACTTCGAACAAATCGCAGGGCTCAACGCAAAGTCCGCTCTGGCATCAGTCGTTGAGAATTGCCGCTGGAAGTTCCAATTCGGGGTCTTCAATCCAGATACTGCGGATTGGCTAGCCAGAAGCTCCGGAACAGTTCTAATTGATGATGAAGTGCGGAATGTCGCTCTATCGGGGAGCCTGGTTGAACGCTCAACCGGACAGAGGAGCCTGCGAATTGGCGAACGATATCGAATAGATCAAAACATGTGGTTGGCGTTGGCCAATAGAAAATTCACTTGCGCACTGACCGCTGGCAAGCACGATATGGAGTTCTCCTACCTCTCACCAGTTCCATTCACCCATCGCGATCTCGCTATGTTTAACGGCAAAGGAAGAAGTTCAGGCTCTTCAGCCTGTAGACCAGCTCAAAACACGACCAAGTCAATGGAGCTCACCGATGTTGATTTCTGATCCAGCTGAGCGGCAATTGAGGGCCATTTCCAAGCGAGAAAAGATCCTTTCTTTTCTCGCGGATGAGGTTTGGTCGAGTTCAGATATACTTCAGCAACTTTTGAGGCTAAAGGCCCGCCAGCCGCTCCTCCGCTCATTGAATGCTCTTGAGCGGCAAGGCTTGGTTAAGCGAGCCCACACACCCGTTCTTGCAGGGCAAGGGGTAACCGTTTGGGGTATCTCGCGGCAGGGTCGAGCCATAATGGATGGATGCGACGTGCTGGGGCCAGTGTTTGAACCAAGCAAACTAAGGCTTTCTTCCGCTCCGCATCATCTGGCCCTGCAACACGCACGTGTCAGAGCAGAAAACGCAGGATGGACGGATTGGACTCGTGGATCTGGGTTACGAGGCCCCAAAGCCAGCCAACCCGATGCAGTCGCAACAACGCTTTCAGGTGTGCGAGTGGCAGTAGAAGTGGAGCTTACCATCAAATCCCGCCAGCGCTATCAGGCGATTCTGGCGGCTCATTTAAATGCTGTTCGGAGAGGTGATTATGTGGGCGTTTATTATGTTGCTTCTCCCGACATAGTCTGGGGCCTTGAGCGCTTATTTTTAAGGATTGAGCGGCTAAATGAAGGTATCGCGTTTGACGCAAACGTTAGATCAAGATTCAAGCTGGTACCAAGCGATCAGTTTTCTTAGTAATCATCGCCCTATAGTTAAATTGAAATCTCTGTCTTGATCGGATGCCCTAACGCGATCTCCAACACTAATCAACGTTTTTTGCACAAAGGACCGTTTGGGTGCTGGCGATCACTGGTGCTTTTCGGGCAACTCGTGATCGATCCTTGCAGCAACAAAAAAAAGACAGAAGAGCAAAAATATGCAAATCGAAAGAGCGAATTCCAGACCAATTTCATTTACTGCCTTCAACCAAACGTAACTATTTTCGAGATCTGCTAATGTTGCTGTCGATATTTCTGCTCGGAAAAATATTATGAGGCCGAGAGCGACTGATAGTTTAAAGAAAAAAAGGGCTCCGCTCCAAAAAAACTCCGACATCTTTTTTTGGGTTCTAGCTTTCGTATCGTAAATTGGGACGATATAAGCCTTCAGATTTAATGCATTTTTTATAGCCTTGCCCATAATTGAGAAGAAGCTCATCTGTGTATCCTAATTATTGACGTCTTGTGTTTTATATAAAAGATAGGCCCAGATTAATTCGGCGGCAGCAACGGGTTTCGTGGTTCCAACTCTCGCAGAGTTGGAAGCTGCGCAGCGGTTATCATATCAAACAGAGGCGCCACCTTCCTGCGTTCCCTCCCTGTCGTTGTAACGAAAAACCGTTCCTTAGCGCGTGAAGCAGCAACAAAGAAAGTAAGCCGCTCCTCGTCCATATTTGCCCTTCTGTGAAAGGAGTCATCCTGCAGATTGAGGAAGAAGACGGTATGGGCCTCGAGCCCCTTGCACTTGTGGATTGTCATCAAACGGACTTGGTCCTTCCCAAGAAAACTACTGATAACATCCCGCCAGTTTTGAGCTTCGGTGGAGCACTCTGACAGATACTCCGCGATTGCGTTCCTTACTTCAGAATAGCGCTCAAAATCCTCATAATTTGAGGAAAGCCGCCTCACCTTACTCTCTCCCAATGCCTCAACTATTCCGACAACAAGAGCGTTAAAATCGAAATCATTGCTTGGCCTTTGAACAGCGCTCGTTCGTACAGATGCGCTAGAGACTGTTTGCCGTAGGGTCTTTTCAATTCGGTGGATACTTGCAGGGCGATCGTCTTCGATACCAAACGCAGTACCAATTAGGTTTGTGACCCTCTGGAAAGGATTGTCTTCTCGATCTTCGCAAGCAAGCTGCAGAATACCAACGACTAAGTCCGCCAACGGCTCCGACATCATATCTTGAATAGTAACGCCAGCTATTACCCGCGCCTCGTTTCGCACGCTAAGCCCTTCCGCGGCAAATCTATCACTTAACTCCTCCTCCGCAGTGTCAGCATACTGCCGAACGAGCAACATGAAATCATGTTGCTTAAGCTGCCCTCCTACGGCATTGACATCAGCAGCTATCGACGACGCTAGTTCATTCGCCTGCTCCGCAGAGTCATTGAAGTGAAAAATTCCATCCGTTAAGGCAGGAAGCTCCTGATGTTGTCTGGCCGCGTTGGTTAAAATGGCAGCGGGCTCGATGGCCTGCGCCATCGAGTTGATGATTTCTACAATCCGCGTGTTAGAACGAAAGTTAGTGGAAAGTGGTCGGATGTTTGCACTGAAATCAGCCGTAAACTGCTCGAACCTTCCAGCATTAGCGCCAGCAAACGTCATAATAAGCTGCTTGTTATCACCAACAGCTGTTACGACTGACGGTGACTCTCTAAAGAGTCGTTTCAGAAACTCGTACTGAGGGCCTGTTGTATCTTGAAACTCGTCCACAAACACGTTTGAGTAAGTTTGGCGTAGCGCTCTTAAAATTAGAGGGTTATGCGTTAGGATCGTCAAAGCTAGAGCAGTAATCATTTGAAATGTTAGCCTTGATCTGTCCTGCCCTATGCTCGCATCCCACCATTGCAGGTACGCATGATCAAGCAGCTGCACAGGTTCAGGCCTCTCTAAAGGCAACCCAGAAATTACTCCTCCCCAGAATGCATGTCTGTTCTGGATCTGTATCCCCGTAATAGCTTCTGTTCTAAACTCTTGTGGCCTCGCGATTTGATCTGCGAACTGCGCCCAATCCCGCCAATTCGGGAACTGTAACTGATAGTCCCTCGTTGGTCTGCACCACTCAGGGAGAGCATCACGAAACCTATCCAAAAGACTCTTAGCAAACGCGTCGAATGTATAGCTTTCGAACCTTCTAGCAAGATCCGATCCGACACGTTGCTCAACGCGGTCTCGTAGGTTTTTCGCAGCATCTCTTTTGAAGCTAATAGCCAAAATTCGCTTTGGTTGGGCGCAGGTGTTTGTCTGCATTAGAAATGCAGCCCTCTGAGCGAGAAGCTCAGTTTTACCTGCTCCAGGCCCAGCCATAATTGCCGCATTTTCATTAGTGACAACTGCTACTCTCGTTTGCTCATCCAAGGCAATACCAGCTTGCGGTGCCCAAGCGGAGGGATCAATCCATCTACTCATTTGGGATACCCAACTTTGCGCAGCAACGGGAGAACAAATCTCTCAAGGTCGTCGGGCACCCCGCTCTCAAATCAGCATCGGAAACAAGCTCAATCGCTTCAATGTGTGATACCGGCTTGCTACCCTTCTTGAAAAGTTTGTCATAGATTGCGAGCTGTTGCGCTGTTGGCGGCACTGCCTCAGGAGGGTATTCAGCTACTCCGCGCCCCCCTTTTCCGAAGACGCTTTTCTCGTAGTCAGCGACCTCGCCAAGTTCTTGAAGATCAGCAATCTGCAAATACTGCTCCTCAAACGCTGTGATCATCATCATGTCCAAGTCCAATTGAATGGAATAGAAAACATCTTGCGTATTTACAAACTGCCACCAATCGTTGAAAGTTTTTGGTGTAGCCGGGTTGCAAACCTGATCAAAAGTTCTTGGATCCGCAATGCCCTCACGTTCTCGGCCTATTGCATACAGTTGGTTCACAGCATATTTCAGACGATACGCACCAGCTTGGTATCTACCTAGATCCCAGTCGAGCAGCGTAACATACGGAATTTGCAGTGCTTCTAAAAGCTTCCAGAAATGATTTACATGCCTTCCTCCAAGAGGGACAAAGGCTACAAATGCTGGATCTAATTCTAGTTTTGGGTTCCACGCCGCTGCGAGTTTTGGCAGAACGATCTCTTCGGATCGCCCTTCACCGAGTATCACAAGCTTAGAAAAATATAGCTCCGGATGACTCCTAACCGCCTCATAAATGAATTTATGCGCTTCATCGCGCTTTTCAGGCATAGGTATAGACCTTACGGCGGAATTCAGATTATGAGCGCAATGCCTCACATATCTAACCTGCTCGGGCTTAACGCGTCTCAAAGCTCCGGGGGAATGAGTTGTCAGAATACCCATTCCGCTCGATCTATCTGCAAACTCGAGCATTAGGCGGATCATTCGGGACAAATAAAAGGGGGATAGGTGGTTCTCAGGTTCTTCCAGTATCAAGATCGTGAACCAAGGTCGAAGCTCATCAACTTCCTTAAACCCTTCTTTTCTTTCATGCGCGAGTTCATCGTCAAGCTTGAGAAGAGTAAAAACTAACGCTACGTAAAACAAAGATGCTTGCCCCTCACTCAACTCAGAAATTGAATGAGCTCGACCATCTGCCCCGTTCTTCAGCGATACACTCAAATCTTTAAGGGCCTTCTGAATTTCCCTCGACAGAACAACGAAACCCGCTTCACTCAAGTGCGGGCCATCAAACAAGCGCCGCCAGTTTTGAGTAAGATTTTGTGTTACCTCTCTAATCGCAGGCATTTCATCAAATAGAGCCTGTAGTTCCTCCCACTGCTGGTTCATCGGAGCTTGGCCACCGCTCCAATCTCCAAACTTCTCTAACCAAGAAAGTAGCTCTTTTAACGCTGATCGTGTAACCGCCGCACTATCTCTTGTTGCTGGCAAATACCGAATTTGAATGCGCCTGCGCTCATTAGGTTTTAGTGGTATTTTCGCTATATCATCGTCACCGAAAGGTACGTCCTCCAAAGAGGTGATCCAGTAAAGAGACTGCTCAATATCATCCTCTTCAATGCCCCATTGCCAAGTGGCCTCTAGACGAATTTTCGCCTTCAGAGGTTGCCCAACCCCTGAAGCTGACATTGCATTGAAAACCTCTGGAATTACTGAGTTATCTTGGTCTTCTAGTTCAGGAAACGCCAGCGTAACTTCAATCTCAATTTCCTTGGACTGAACATAAGTGAATGGGTCGTCTGCAGCCTTGTCCGCAGGCTCAGAACCGGCAACTTCGTTTGGACCAAAGTGCACATCACTTCTTGTCAGGCGCCTCTCCGCAGAAGTAGGCCCAAAAAGCCTTTGCAGAGCATTGAGAATGGAGGTTTTCCCCGATCCGTTGGCTCCAACAAAAACAGTTAAATCATCTTGTAATTCAATTACTTCAGGAATTTCTCCAAAACATTTAAAGTTTCTGAGCTTAAGGCTTTCGATGTACATAGGGTGTTCCAATGGAAATAGCGAATGCAATTATCAATTGAAGCATAGCCTATAGCAACCTATACAGGAATTGGAGTGAGGCAAATTGTATGCCCACTATTTGAAACGATGGCCGCTACGCTTTCACTCTCTGCGTGTGTGTTAATTTCGAGAACGATCACTGTTTCGACTTTGAATGTCTTTGGGGGATTATGATGCAGCAACTCGAGATAAGGGTCGAGAACGATCACATTCAAAGGATAACAACTGCGAAGCCTCTAGTTGCTATTTCAGAGCTCATTTGGAATGCATATGATGCCGATGCCAAGGAAGTAACTGTCGAGCTGGAAGCAGGCGAGCTGACTGAGCTTGGCTTGATCCGAATTTCGGATGACGGTTCAGGCATATCCGCTGCTCAAGTTAGCGCACAGTTTGAAGCTCTAGGCGGTTCTTGGAAAAAGCGCACCATTAGGACTGTTGGCGGGCGAATAGTTCACGGAGAAAAGGGGCAGGGGCGTTTTAAAGCGTTCGCCCTTGGAGATCAGGTATCCTGGACTTCCAAGCATGACGGCAGTTCTTTTTCCATAACTGGAAATAAATTAGATCTCAAACACTTTGCAATCTCTGAACCTGTTCCCGCGACGGAAACTGGTTGCGTTGTTGAGATCCGGGAGTTGGCCCGTGATTTCGCTATTCGGGCAGAAGATGGATTTGCCGATCAGGTTCGCGACGTTTTCGCTTTGCAGCTTTACGAAGACCCCAACTTCAAAATTACTTATGATGGTGAGGAAGTTGATGCCAGAGAGGCCATTAAAGACGTGACTCCATACGAGTTGCGGGTTGCGCTGGAAGACGGGGCAAGCTTTGAGGCTACATTAGAAATTATCGAATGGAAGAAAAAGGTGGAGCGAAAGATGATGCTTTGTCTGCCTGGTCGTTTCAGCTTTCATTCATTGCCACCTGGAATCCAGGCACGCGGTTTTGATTTCACAGTTTACATCACAGCTGATCACTTTCAGTCTCTCACCGACGACAACACAGAAAGCTTGGTGGAGCTAGACCCCCCATCTATGGCCCTTGTTGAGGCAGCTAGGCAAAAGCTCCGGGAGCATTTCCGAAAAAGGGAAGCGGAGCGTTCTCGCAGCAAAATTGTTGAGTGGAAAGAGGCCAAGATATATCCTTATGAAGGGAAGGCTTCTAACCCTATTGAGGTTAATGAACGCCAAGTCTTTGATGTGGTTGCGCTTAACTTGGCTGACTATTCTGCGGACTTTGATCGCTCTCCAGCCAAACAGCAGAAACTAATTTTGCAGCTCGTAAAATCTGCAATTGAAACGGGCCCTGGCGCATTACCATCAATCTTAGAGCAAGTGATTGACCTTCCCAAAGAACGAATGGATGAGCTTGCTGGGCTGCTGCAAAAAACAACACTTACTGCAGTCATAAACGCAGCAAAAGCTGTAACCGATCGGCTCGAGTTTTTACGAGCGCTCCAAATTCTCATTTATGATCCAAAATCTAAGCGTCAGTTGTTAGAACGCTCCCAGCTTCATCGGATTATCACCCAAGAGACCTGGATATTCGGTGAACAGTTTAACTTGATGAATGACGATGAGGATTTAACTTCAGTCCTCCAGACACACATCGGCCTAATGGATAAAGGGCGGAAAGATCTCGCTCCAACCGAACCTGTTTTAGACGAAGAAGGTAAGGTAAAGATTGTTGATCTGATGCTATCTAGTCGCATCCCTACTCCAACAGACGAAGAACGTCGACACTTAGTTGTAGAACTCAAGCGCCCCAAGCAACCCATCAACGAAGATGTAATCAACCAAATAAGGAAATACGCCAAGACAGTTGCAAAAGATGCCCGATTTGTTCATTCAAATGTCGAATGGGATTTCATTGCAATTTCTAACGATTTTACACAAGATGCCGAGCTTGAAGCCCGCCAGAAAGATATGCCTCGTGGCTTGGTGATGGAGCTATCGGATCCCATCAAAATAAGGGTCTGGGCCAAAACATGGGGCGAGATAATTCAAGAAGCAGAAGGTCGCCTGACGTTCTACAAGCGACGCTTAGCTTATCAGGCAAGCGACAAAGAAGCGCTAGATTATCTGCGCTCGATAAACTCTGACTATTTGAGCGATGAAATCAAAGAGCGAATATCTGCTCTGGATAATCAAGAAACGTTAGAGACCGCTTAACTCATTAACTCGTTGCGCTCGGGAGCCAAAAGTGGTTTTGAGGCAAGCTCGCTTCACCATCAACTTTGCCTTTCTGAGGGCGCCTTTAATGCGGTCTTTCTCGGCTGAAAAAAATGGCCCAAAAACTCTTTCTGCAGTTCGGGGGTAATGTCTGCGCTCTTAAATAAGTCCATTTATGCCTGAAGGGACTGCCCCAAGAAGGTTGGTACTTTGCCTCCCAATATCCTACATTGTATTCCAACCACGCTATTCCCAATAAAAATATGAACCCAATCAGCATCATCGTACATGCAAAAGCTGCCGCCAACGAGTATTCTGCGGCTAGATGAGTTTCTGCAAGCAATTCTGCAGCCATCGGTCCTGTAATCAGAAGCACTGCTAGACACTTCGCTCTCAAACAGTTTTGGCGCCAGAACTCCTCCAGACGCCCAAAGAGTACATAGGAACGCAGCATTTCCACGTCTTGTTTAGGCGACGTAATTTTCGAGCCATTGATTTCAAACCCCTGTTCTTTTGCTGCTCGCTCATACTCTTTAAGGGCCTTATTTTTCGCTAGCGTTGCCCAAAAATTATAATCGTCCATTAGCTGGCCTTTTTACTTTTTAGTTCATCGCCAGCGTTGCTTTCGTAGTTCTCGGCATAAAGCTGGTCAAACATTTTGCAGATTAGCTGGGCTTCCTGCTCCGGCTGCAAGTCTAAATCACATTCTTCCTGGAACGCCTTCGCTGCCAATATCGCTGCTCTCACTAATTTGGTAGGGGGCTCATCTTTCATTTTTCCCGTCCCCATCAATAGCCAACCAGGTGAAACTTGATACTTCTCGCAGATATTGACGAGTACCTGAGTAGGGATCGTCTTTGTTCCCTTTTCATAGGTTTTATATGCGGTTCCCGATATCCCGAGCTCATCCGCAAATTGCAACTGCCTCTTATCCAAACTTTTACGTAGCGCCAGGAGCCGCTTGGGGAAATCCATCTACCCTCACTTGATAATGGGCGTAAATGCGTCCACTTTAGACACATAAAACCAATTCGGGGAAATTTTCGCCCAATTTAGCTGAATATTCAACAGGAAGACAATCCATGTCTCTGGAAACCCTCAAAGAAGCTGCTTTGCGCACCATCTTCTCAGAAAAACGTATTCGTTCGTGGATTAGCAAGGGCCAAATCCAATACGTCAAACTTGATGGCACTTACTATCTAAAACCTGATGCAATCGATGAACTAATTGAGAGGAATACTGTAGAACCATGCCAAGACCTGCTAAAGCCCCTCACCTCGTCAAACGAAAAAACCGTCCGTTCTTCTTCATTAGGTACCGATGCTATGAAACAGGAAAAAGGCGTGAACTCTCAACAGGCACTGCGGACCGCGTTGAAGCTGAGGGGAAGCTCGAAGACTTTCTCAGAGAAAGGAGATCACTCCGGACAGGACAACCAATAGCGCCTCACAAAATGACCATTGCCCAAGCTCTCGATGATTATGCTGAGTATAAGATGGGAGCAAAAACGGCAGAACGACTTAGTTACTCGATCTGTAATTTACTTTCTTATTGGCAAGAAAATACCATCAACCAAATCAATGACATGATGGTAGAGAGGTATTGGAAGAATAGTTCACGTAAGAGATCTACATGTCGGAGAGAACTGAGCGATCTAAGGGCAGCAGTCAATTATGCAATTCGAATGCAGCGTCTAGTTGACTTTAAGTTCCCGAAGCTTCCGAAAGACAGTAAACCAAGGAAACGCTGGCTAACTCAGGCTGAGTACGTTCAGCTCTTTTGGGCGTCGGGTGCGGACTATCGAAGTAAGTTTACGCTTCGTCTATTTCTAATGATCGCCTTTTACACCGGAGCTAGAAAAAGTGCGATTATGGAGCTTGAATGGCCTCAAATCGACTTTCAAACTGGGATGTTGAACTTCAATAAAGAAGGCGATGAATTCGACGATGAAGACGATTCAGAAGGCGGAAAGCCTAGATCTCACATCCCAGTGCCGCCTGAACTGATGAGACACTTAAAGCGGCGCTTTGAAATGTATGGCTCTCAATCTCAATACGTTTTCCATCAAAAACATGATCCTACTAGACGAGTTAAAAGTATCGACAAAGGTTTCAGACAAGCTACTAAGAGAGCTGGGTTAAAAGGCGTTACACCACATACACTCAGGCACACTCGCGTTAGCTTACTAGTTCAATCTGGCGAGAAAATCTCAGATGTCTCAGAGTACATGGCGATGAGTTTTCAAACGCTTGAGAAGGTCTATGCTCATTTTAACAAGGACCATATCCGGGAAATGGCTAACCGCCTGGGACGTTCGCGAAAAGTTCGCGATAAGAAGAACTAGAACAAGATACACAAGGGAAATTCAGGAGAAATAGGGAAACTCCTGAAAATGAAAACGCTGTAAAATCAAAGGGTAAGAGAATGATCCAATCCTCCGAAGGCAGAGGTCACAGGTTCGAATCCTGTCGGGTGCGCCATATTTTTCAATGACTTAGCTAAAATATTCATGCCTTGAATTGAGGCCTTGTCTGCACGCAACCCAAAAATAGCCCTCTGCAAACAGTGAAATACCCGCAAGTGACCTTTAACGCCCTATGGTTACTTTTGGGTGCCTATGTCTGAGCACCGTCCTTTCCGTAAAGTGAAATTGCAGTGGTTGCAGCAATTTCTCTGCGATCCAAAGCTAGAAATGTCTTGGTGCTCTAATCGCCACCAAGTCGTGGCCGGCCACACAAAAGGAGCGTGGCCATCCCATCTAATCACTCTGCACCGGAGACATCGAATGCTGGTTAAGTGATTCAAAGGTAGTGAAGGTGGCGGCGCAAATCCGGTCGACTACCTGATTGCCGAGAAAGTTCTTGCGTAAGACGACACCCGCAATCTGTTCAAAGACGAGCATGGTACAATTGTTCTAAAGCAGTGAGTTCCTTTGCCTGCGGTGTTATTGGGGAATGGAGTTACAGCGCGGATGTTATCAGCTTTGACCAGCACGAAGCACTTCTGAGCAGCAGTAACGGGAAGCAGCGGCCGCATCCGAGAAATTCCTTTTCGTGGACTTGGAGCAGGACCAATCCAACATTCTTTTGGTACGACTCACCCATGAGAACCGCATTGAACTGCACTTCTGCACGCAGAGCTTGGAACTCGGCCCTGGCAAGAACTTCAACATCGCCTGCGAGATTATATCAAACACGTCGACTAGCTCCGTGACTTACTGAATGAACAATACAGTTGGGCCGATCCCAAAAATCGATTTATTGCCAGAGTCATCAAGCCTGACATGGAGCCCAGCACCAGAACGCACGGGCGAAATGCAATCCGATCTGATCTTTGTTGGAAGAGCGAATCTTGTCGGGTCACATCAACGACAGATCGGAAATAATCATGGCCTTTCAAACAGCAGACTTAGAAGCGCCTCGCACTGGCAGTGAATATCTCACAATCAACAACCCAGAAACTAACAGTCGTTGGCGTCAAAAAAAAAGATCCCCAACGAAGGATGGACCCGACAAGGCTACTCTCAGCAAGCGCTTCAGGGCCAAAATGTAAGAAGCACAGCAACAACAAGCCGACTTGGTGGCATCTGTCTCCAAGAGCTTCGAGAGCGATATGGGGAACACTCAAGACGTCTTGAGATAGAATTTTCGAGGTCAAAACTCTCCGGAGCCGAGAAGGGTCTGAGAACAGCCGAGAGAACGCGTGCTTGAATGCCGCTTTGCAATTTATCGCGTTGTTTCTCATTCTCCTGACGCTTACAAGGACGTGTTGTTGGGCAAGCAAGTAAGAGAACTGCAAATGGCAGCAAGCTAGTGCTGTGATGCTTTAAATATCGCTCTGACAAGCTTTAGATTTGTGACTGGCCCCATGCATCACATCGACAAAGACACTATAAGGGCTATCACCAGCGGCTACGGTCGACTGGTATTAAACATCCATGAGCAGCAATGGTCAGAGCCTCGTTAATGTGCCTATGGATCGCTTCATCGTCTCCTTGAAAAAGACACTCGTTCAACGAACGACGTTCCACTCAAGGCAGCAGCCGTAATCGTCGAGCTTCAAATAGACCAAAGTATTCCTTAACTTTTAACACCTATACACGCAATAAAGTTTAATTCTATATGGCCTTCGCGCCATATCCTCTCTAGAATGGCTTGAATTTTTTGCGTAACGCACGAGATGGGTTATTCTTAAGCGCAAATAACATCGCGTTCATTCTCAATATTCGCAAACCTCGTTGCTTGGCTTCTTGCACCAGATGATGCGCTAAAACTTGCCGAAGCTTTGCACTACAGAAGAACGGCTTTTCGTTTAAACCTTTCAGGACGAAACTTATATCCTCCGTCGAAAGATCGCTGATATTTTTGTCAGTTAGGATTTGATCAATCAGCTTGTACAAACTAAAAAGCATCAGCATATCGGCTGGTGCGTCGCATAATTGAGGTGTGTCTACGGTCCAAGCATAATCAGGCGCATCTATCCAACCTTCCGAGGGATCCCGGCGACCGGCATCGACCTCTTTTGCGATAAGAGCTACCAAGTCCCGCGAAAAGCGCTGCCGCACCACTGAGACTTGCGTGACTTGACCATCGTGCAAACGATAGTCAAGCAAAATCTCCGAAAGGCCGATAAGCTTAGTTCTCTTGCTCATTCGATACCATAAATCGAGATCTTCAGCTCCCTTGAAGGCCTCTCTATAGCCACCAACATCCAGCATATCCATTTTTCTGGCCATAACGGTTGGGTGGTGGGGTAGGCAATCCCCTTTACTCAGAGCTTCAGCTACATCCTCAGCTGATAACTTCGTATTAGTGATCTCACCTATGGATCTCCCTCGCGTATCGATCTTGTTCATTTGGGAAAAAACGAGGCCGATTTCAGGGCGCTCCTTCAAAACCTGCCACTGCTTCGAGAGCCGGCTAGGATAAGAAATGTCGTCTGCGTCCATGCGGGCAATAACATCGGCTTTTGCCTCGGCCAACCCCCAGTTTAACGCCGAAACAAGACCGCCATTGCCTTTAGTTAACACTCTAATGCGCTTATCTAGGCCTGCCAACCTTTCCAGAATTGCTCCCGTCTGATCGACAGAACCATCATTAATGACCAGAATCTCAATATCCTTGAAATCCTGATTCATAATGCTAGTCAGTGCTGCTTCAATGTAATTTTCGCCGTTGAAAACGGGCAGGACGACAGAAATTAATGGTTTCTTTGGCATTATATAATTTGTCCAACTCTAGCCTTTATGCCTTGGATTTCCGATAGACTTCATCCAACCTCTTGGCAGTTGTCTTGAGATCATAATTTCTCACCTTTTGTCGACCAAGATCAGCATAGCAAGCGGTGTTTTCAACCATCTCCAATAAACTTGCTGTAATCTCATCGACATTTAGGTTTCTGAGAAATATGCCCGCATTACCTATAGTTTCTGGCAATGCTCCATTGGCGGTGGACACGACGGCTGAGCCAGCAGCAAAAGACTCAATGGCTACGAGACAGAAGCTTTCACTCTCAGAACAGATGAGAGAGATCTTTGACTCTTCTAGCCTCATCTTAATCTCCTCATGAGGCAGCTCTTTTTCAAGAAAAAGACGATCGCAACTATCTACAACCTCTTTTACTCGACTCACATAGTCTTCCGGGCCACTGAAGGGTCCGATCAAACTGGCTGACCAATCTGGCATGAGACTAAGGAATTTAGCCATTGCTTGGGCTGCCGGCAAAGCATTTTTGTGAGGCTCTATCCGACCCACAAAAATAACTTTGTTTTTCTTTTCTTTGTCATGCTGCCAAAGTGAGCTATCGATCCCATTAAAGACAGTATACAAAGGCAGATTGAGGTTGGGGTGTAGCGCTTCGAAAGCATTCTTACAGGTTTCAGAAACAAAAATGAGGCCTTGCAGTCCCTGATAGCGCCTACGATGACGCCAGGTTTTGAACCAAGAGAGTTTATAATCATTCTCAAAGTTATGGCGATGAAGCAAAACTGGAACATAGTTGAACAAGCCCGCCACTTTGTGTGCAGTGGGGCCATGTTGTTGAACTACGATAAGATCGGGTTGAAATTTTGAGACAATCTCTTCTAGCTGCCGCAACCTTTCGCCTCGGCTACCTTTTTTCAACATTCGAACAGGGATACCTTTAAAAGGCTCTTCTATTTCGTCACAAACGACCAGTACCTCATGTTCACTCTTGAGGCTCTGTTGGTATACACACAAATCTATGGATGTCGCTTTCTGAGGACCGAAATGCATATTCCGAGGTAGGTAATTCAGGACTTTCATGTAACTTCTTTCAACGGAATACCGCTTATCGTGCGTCCTTGCTAAACGCGGCTCCATGTGTCGGGGACAAGATCCTTTACTGATCGGCTTTTCAGCGCCTGAACGGTGAACCACTGCTTAGGCGTAATGACTTGCTTTGCAGGATTTGTGTTCAGCATCGCGCCCCACCAACTGAAGCTACTGTTGGCAATAATGTTGTGATCACAACAACTCATCAATGCCAGATCCTGTTGCTGACTGTTGCCACAAATGAAGAGAGTATTGTCCCAATCAGACAACATGTTTTTAGCCTCTTCAGGCGCATCTGAAAAAACGCAATAGATATGGGAAGTATGACCTCGCTCTAGTTGGTACCGCGCGCGGTCATAGTAGTCTTTATCCAAGATGCCGTGGATAGCCTTAGCCTCTGGATTATTCTGAAAATCTCCCCGGCGTATATGCACACTGACCGTTTCTTGACGCCTGAGTTGCGAAACCAAACCTTGATCGCAGCTATCCAAAATCGCACCTAGTTTGACAATATCCAGGAGTCGATCTTTTAGCCGTGCAAAATAGCGCGGGCTTTGCCAATAGCCAGATAAAAGTATGCCCGTTGGTAAGCTTTCAAACTCAGGCCAATAGTGAAAATGCGGCTCCGTGCATGGCTTTAGCGGCCACAAATCCAACATTGTATTAACGTGATCAGTTAAACGCTTATCCTTTTTTCGACGTGATCGCCGCATCAATGACGATGGAAGGTCTATATATTGGGGTTCGACCCCAACTAGCTCCAACCCTGAATGATGTAAAACGCCACCATCCTGCGCGCAGTAAAGTGGGCATCCATGCCTTTCTGCTAAAGCTAGTCCTGCTAGATATTGAAATAAAATATTTCCAAGACCACCCTGAAGCTTTGTTACAATGATATTGCCGAACTCCCGGTGATGTGGAGCTATTCGCATGGAGCTACTTCCTTTCAAACAGCGTCAGGTAAAGTCTTCGAGATGAGGACCTTATAGGTCTGGGAATGCTCATAAGCCTATCGAGTTTAGGCCTTTTGTTCGGGCGGAATGAAAAACTCCGGCTCAAGCGATCAAACGTTTCAATATCTGACTTCTGCCGAATGGTATCGATAACGCTGCTGCACAAAGGAAAGAAGTTGTGCTCCGTTAAGAGACGTAACCTATTTTCCTCCATTGCACTCCGAGCACTCCGAGCAGGGTCACTCTCCAAGATGCTCAGTACGTCAGCAACGGCTTGCCGCGGCGCTGTAATGTTGATGCAGGCAAACCCATTTGGGTTGAAATAGTGACTAAGGTTGTCCGCCCCCGCACTAATAGGGTAGGCCCCTCCTAGAATCGGGTCGGCCAACTTTTCGGTCCAACCATGAGATAAGAGATTATTTTCCAGAACCAGATGATAGCGATAACCGTCGATAGCCTCACGCTTGTCCCCAATCGGTTTGAACCCTCGCCCGTAGATGGTTAAACGGTCGCCCAAAACCTCTTTCAACATCGCAAGAAATCTCAGTCGCCTTTCTTGATTGAGATTAATCTTCTTGTTGGAGCAGACAACCGAGAGCTCCCCCTTGTAACCCGAGGATTGACCGAGCAAAAGATCATCCCATTTAAGTGCCTGTTGAGGTTTCTCAAAATCGATCCCGTACATCCAAGGTAAAGCTACTTGCGATATTATTGTCTGCCCCCTGAAGGAGGGATCAGGATCGATAGCGACAACAGTGCCGAATTGTTTCAGAAATTCATCCGAATAGGCCTTTATGCTCTGAGGTTCCGTGCGGAATAGAATGCGGCGAGATATGGGGAGATCAGTTTCACAATTCTTGTGGGGCTCGTCATAAGCAACAAGCCAATCTGCTTGTTGCTTTCCATTATGGAGCTTGAATTGATACTTTCCCCAACAGCCGGAACTGTCTGGCATTTGGCGAAAGAAACAACCTATGTCGTTATTGCTTGTTAGCTGAATTATTGGCGCAGTCAAAAATTATAACTCTTTATTGATTAGCGATAAGTACATTACTGCGCCTCCCGCCTTGCCACTTGCGTAATAGTTTTTTGGATAGGCTGAAAAGTGTAGCTAGAGATTACCACAAGGCTCGGGATTATTCGTATTTAACCAGCCGTCAGCGAAACAGTGTTGATAAAGTATCGATTGCTTCCGGAATAGGATAATGATGATTGCCAATAAATAGACCGTTTTGGTCGATATAGTCAGCATTTTTCAGGTTCTGATGGATTGAATAATCAAGGTATTTCATCACTTCATTATTGGCAAAGTTACCGGCCACAATTGGGCGACACTCAAACCCAGCCGCACTCAACTCTTTGACTACTGTGGTTCGTGGTAAATTTGCTTCGGGACGAATGATAAGTGAGAAGCCAAACCAACTTGAAGCGCCAATTTCCTTCTGGATTTGGAAGGTTGGGTGATCTGAAAGCAATTGTTGAACTAGCGCTGCGTTTGCACGACGGCCATCGATTAGACTTGGAAGTTTTTCTAGTTGCTCTATGCCTAAAGCGCCTGACATTTCGAGAGGGCGTAGATTGTAACCGGGTAGCACAAAACGATAACTCTCCTCGAAAGGATCGTCAGATTTTTCACCTGTTACTTTATTAAACTTAGGCAGATTGCGTGTCCACCCATGGGCTCGAAGCGCTAACATTACATGGTAAAGCTCCTCGTCATCGGTAACTACGACACCACCTTCCATCGTCGAGATATGGTGTGAAAAGAAGCATGAATAAGACCCCATAACCCCAAGGGTCCCGGCCTGTTTTCCTTCAAACGTGGCTCCCATCGATTCACAATTGTCCTCAAGAAGTATTATATTGCGATCACCAATAATACCTTTAATAGCTGTGAAATCATTTGGGTTTCCGAGCAAATTTACGGCCATAATCGCGCGTGTATTTTCGCTGACAGCGTCTGCAAGAGCGGCCAGATCATAATTCAGCGTTGCCAGGTCGACATCAACAAACTTTAGGTGCAGACCATATTGACTAAGGGGGAAGTATGTCGTTGACCAGCTCACGGCTGGTACGATGATCTCGTCCCCACGCGAGAGTCTGAGGTCAGAATTCTGCGTAAAAGCCAAGGCTGCGGTCATTAGCAAATTGGCTGAAGAGCCAGAGTTTACCATTACCGCATAGCTAGATCCAAAAAAAGCAGCAAATTTGCGTTCAAATTCAGCTACCTCATTTCCCATGGAATACTGGTCAGAAGCAATAACTCGCTGCAATGCGTCGAGTTCTTTTTGATCCCATGAGGAAGTTGCAAGAGGGAAGCGGGATGTCATTTTTTTTTCTCGTTGAGATAGAAATCGTAGGTAGAACGGATACCGTCTTCCAAAGAAGTCGGCGAAGAAAAGCCCCAGGCAGATTGAAGTTCAGTTGAGCAGAGTTTTTGCTTCATCCCAACTGGCTTCGTTAGGTCGTAAGTAAATTCTCCAGTCCAACCAATAACGTTGGCGACGATACGATAGTAGTCGTTAATGCTATAGTCATGACCAAGCCCACAGTTCATCAAATCTGGTAAGCTAATCATGTCTTCTGCCGCTTTCATTACCGCGTCGGCCAGATCAGCAGCGTACATGAACTCACGACGAGCTTCGCCGTCACCCCAAATCTCTACTGTTCTGTCCCCGCGCTCCTTCGCCATATGGATTTTATGAATAATTGCAGGCAAAAGATGCGAATTTTTTGGGTCAAATTTATCATGCCGCCCATAGAGATTGCACGGCAATATAGTCTTAAAGAGGGCCGTCTCATCCTCCCGGCGAATATACTGACAAAGCCGGGTTGCCATAATCTTCGCGATTGCATAACCCTCATTGGTAGGCTCCAACTCACCCGTCAAAATCATAGTTTCTCTTAGTGGGTTTCCGGCAACACGAGGATACATACATGTTGATGCTAAGTTAAGAAACTGTTTAACATTTGCTTTATAGGCCGCCATGATAATATTGCGCCCGATTGCAGTGTTACGCTCCAAAAAAGCAACCGGGTGTGCCATGTTTGCCTGGATCCCCCCCACTTGACCAGCTGCATGAATTACAATGTGCGGCTGATAATGGGTTAAATAGGCGTCAGTTGCATGGGAATCCGTCAAGTCCAGCTCTTTTGAGCTAGGAGCCAGAATTTCCCAGTCTGCGGCGGCAGGATGCTCGAGTATATTTCGGCCAACCATACCTGAAGCACCTGTAAGAAGGAGTTTTTTTTTGGCCATTACAACTAGCTTTCTGCGGACACAGGAAGGTCCAACCCATGATCACGCAACAACCTTACCCTACGGGCATTTTTCAAATCATGAGCAACCATTTCAGAGCACATTTCTTGAACTGTGATCTCTGGAACCCAGCCAAGCTTTTCTTTGGCCTTTGATGGATCTCCAAGCAGCGTCTCTACCTCTGCGGGGCGGAAATACCTTGGGTCGATCCGGACAATTACATCGCCCACTGATAGCGCGTCAGCATCTCCGCCTTCGACCGCCACAACGACGCCAATTTCATCAAGCCCCTTGCCTTCAAAGTGGATCGTGATACCCAATTCTTTAGCTGACCATTGGATAAACTCCCGGACTGAATACTGAACGCCGGTTGCTATGACAAAATCATCCGGCTCATCTTGCTGTAGTAGCATCCACTGCATGCGAACATAATCTTTGGCGTGCCCCCAATCACGTAAAGCATCAATGTTGCCCATATACAGGCATGGCTCGAGACCTTGTGCAATATTGGCAAGACCACGAGTGATCTTACGTGTTACGAAAGTCTCGCCTCGACGAGGGGATTCATGATTGAAAAGGATACCGTTACAGGCGAACATTCCATAGGCTTCGCGATAATTTACGGTTATCCAATAAGCGTACATCTTGGCAACGGCATAAGGCGATCTAGGATGGAACGGAGTCGTTTCAGTCTGAGGCGTCTCTTGAACCAGACCATACAACTCTGATGTTGATGCTTGATAAAAGCGGGTTTTCTTTTCGAGACCAAGAAAACGGATAGCCTCAAGTAGTCGTAGAGTTCCAATCGCATCCACGTCTGCGGTATATTCCGGACTCTCGAAACTCACGGCAACATGGCTTTGAGCAGCGAGATTATAAACCTCGTCCGGCTGCACTTCCTGCAAAATACGAGTGAGGTTAGAACTATCAGTCAGATCACCATAATGTAACTTGAAACGCACATTCTCCAAATGCGGATCTTCAAAAAGATGGTCAATGCGCTGCGTATTAAATGAAGAGGCTCGACGCTTTATACCGTGAACTTCGTAACCTTTATCGAGCAAGAACTCTGCTAAATAAGAACCATCCTGTCCCGTTACACCGGTGATAAGCGCTCGTTTTGTCATTCTTGCTTTCTTTTCAAACTTCGACTTGGCGGTCCGCTACGGCCAAACACCAAAAAAATATTAGGAATGTTTTCGCATGCTTTGAGGGCATACGAAAGCAAAGCCCATCGGCAAATATTTGCTTTTCACCAGACTTCAGCAATGTGAAGTGCTAGCTGCGCGCTCTAAGGGGAAAGAGAAAGTTAAAATTTTATCAATACCTATCCGCACATCATCGCATGTTGAAGCGCTGGTACACAGGCCATACCCAAATATCCCAAATTGGCATGGAACTTGATAATATTGACACGTTAACTCTTGATTTCATTCTTATTGGACCATCAAGGCTACTTGCCGCCCTCGCTATCGCTCTTATCGCTAACGCCTTTTTTCTCGATCTTTTTTGAAACGATGGTTGGTTTCAGTTCAGAGACCGGTTTACCAGCAGCTCTGTTAGCCAGTGCCTGCAAGATTTTGTCTTTAGGACCATCTGCTAGAATGCGGCCCGATTCAACGACGATCAGGCGCTCGACAAGTTCCAACATGGCTTGTCTATGCGTCGCCAGAATAAGCGTTTGGTCTGGCCAGACGGCTTCCTTCAGGTGCTTGATCAAGATGCGCTCAGCGGCAAGGTCGAGTGAACTAGACGGCTCATCAAGGAAGAGGATTGGCGGCGACATCAAGAACACCCGCGCCAGTGCAATCGACTGAATTTGGCCACTGGAGAGGAATGTACCACGTTCACCGACAGGCATATCGTATCCCATCGGGTGACGCGCTGCGAACGTATCGACGCCAGCCATACGGCACGCATAGAGGATCTCATCATCCGTCGCGCCAGGCTTGGCAATCAGAACGTTTTCTTTCAAGGAGCCACGAAACAGATCCGTCTCTTGAACCACAAGGCCAACCGCTTTGCGGACTTCATAGGGGTGATACTGGCGGATATCGACACCGTCGATAAGCACCTCGCCCGCCGATGGCGTATAAAGGCCGGAAGCCAACCGTGCGATGGTCGTTTTGCCCGAGCCTATGGGGCCCAAAATCCCGACCTTCTCACCGGGTTTAATATGAAAGGAAACGCCGGTTAGAACATCCCGCTCAACAGCAGGGTATTGGAAGCTAACGTTTCTAAACTCCAACTCTCCATCCAGAACAACGCGGTTTACGTAGTCTTTTACGCCTGTTCGTTCGTCTGGCTGGGCCATTAGGCCGTTTAAGGTCTTGAGGGCTGCAAAGGCGTAGCGGGCGCGGGTCAGCACCATGGTGATTTGCGTGAGCGGAGCAACGGCCCTACCCGACAGCATCACAACAGCAATAATCACGCCCATGGTGATTTCGTTTTCAGAAAACCTGTAAACGCCTGTCACAACGACCCACACGGTAACCATTTGCTGCAAGAACTGCGCTAGGTTTACCGCAAGATTGCTATAGGACTTTACGTTAGCCTGTGTGCGGCTGCCTTCAGCAATAAAACGCTCCCACTTGGAGAGAAAATAGCCTTCTGCCCGCAAGCTCTTCACGGTTTCCATAGCGTTCACGCTTTCCACCAATAGGCCGTGTCGCTGTGCAGAGTCCATTTGGGCGCGTTCTAAATATCGTGAGACGACAGCCTGAAGGATGAGTGACGATATGATCACAAGCAGCACTGCAATGAGTGGTACGATCACCATCCAGCCGCCCAAGTAGTAGATCACGAACAAGAACAGGAACAAGAAGCACACGTCCACCAACAGCGACAGTGTGCTGGAGGTAAAGAACTCGCGAATATATTCGTACTGAGCAACGTTATTGGCGAACACACCGGTGGATTCCGGCCGCTCCTGAAGGCGAATGTTGAGCACCTTTTCGAATAAGGCTGTCGACATATGATGGTCGAGACGCCTGCCGACGTAATCAATCAAGCCCGCACGCGCGACTTTGAGCAGGAAGTCAAAAATGAAGGCAATGCTGAGGCCAATCGCGAGCACCCAGAGCGTTGCGATGGCCTTGTTTGGTAGCACCCTGTCGTAGACGTTCATAACAAACAAGGGTGAAGCCAGAGCAAGCAAATTGATGATGCTCGCGGCCATGATGACCTGCACCATACTCTTCCAGTAAGCAGAGAGCGGGCCCCAAAACCATTCGTTTTCGCGCTTCTTTTTACCTCCAAGGGCAGAGGCCATGCGCTTGTCTTCAGGCTGGGAGAACGTCAATAACCAGCCAGCATAGTCTGCAACCAGCTCATTTTCGGCAATGGTGGTGGTTTCTTTGTCACCGGGTATTTGAACCTCGAATACGCCCTCACCGCTTCGTTCCAGCAAAACCAGCGGGCCACGCTCCTTGGTTGCCAAAATAAGCGGAAGGGTAAAGGGTGCGTGTTTTTCGAGCTTGCCTGTTTTGACCGCCGCGACCAGTTCGATGCGACTGGCAGCTCTTACAGCAAGCTCAGGCGTAAAGTGATCAGTGTCATGGGGCAAACCAGCGGTTAAAACTGTTAGGGATGTCGGCCGGTTAAAGCGTGCAGCGACGATCTGTAAGCACGTTACCAACGGATCGGGATGGTCTTCCGAAAGGTCCTCGTGACTTAGGTGGGCGTCTGTTGTTGGTTTTGCTACCGCCATAGATCATCACTCTTTTTCTTTTAGATCTACGGCATTTTACGCATAATTCCTATTTACTCTGTGAAGGCGCGGGGCAAACTCTCTTCCTGTTCCGGTCAGTTATTCTTAACCCACTTCAAAAGATGCTCGTGCTGATGCATCGTAACTCGCCCTCAAGACCAATCAGCGCTCACCAAATATTAATTTTAGACGCTAAAACTATTGTCTAAATTACCAAGTGGTACCTGCATATTCTAAGGTTGACCTAAATCAATTTAGAGAGTCACTTGCAAAGCGTTGGGCCGACACGGCAAATGCCATGCAAGCCTCTCAAGTTAAAATGTTTATTGCTCTCTCGAGCGACTTCCATTGGCGGGCTTATGTAATGAACGACGAGAGCATTTATCAAACTTTGCGACCAGACCTGTTCCTCATTCAGAACGGAATGGCCTCAGCCCCTTGCCTGCAAGACCGGAATAAAATCGCTCGGTTCTTTAGCAGCAGCCCGCGCTGGTCACAAAAGGCCCGAAAAAGCGACTTGGTCTATTACGGCCTAAAGGAAAAAATCGTCATGTCGCACCTTGGGCCAAGCGAGATCTTGGGCGAGCAGCAGATCGCGGCAGAGTTTGATTGCGCGCAAGGAACTGTCAGAGAAGCGCTTATCCGGCTTGAACATATTGGCCTTGTTGTGCGTCATGATTTCAAAGGCACGCACGTCTCGGATATGATTTTGAACGAAGCGCAGCAGATGGTGCTCATTCGGCGGCAATTGGAAACCGTGGCAGCCCGCCATATTGCCCAAAAGCTATCCGACGATGTGGCGGCAGCACTGCTTGTGGTGGCTGAGGCTATGTATCTGGCTGCAAAAGAAAACCGCGTTTATCTTTGCAGTGAGTATGATCGCTATTTTCATACCACCCTCTTCCACGCATCCGGTTTTTGGGGCCTTGAGCCAGTGTTGACGCGCTGTCTGGTGCATATGCACCGCTACACCCTTGGCTCTCGCTCCAAGCCCCTCAATGCGCCCTCCATACGCGAACAGCATGTTGGCATTCTTGAATCCATTCAAAATGGTTCTGAAGAGGATGCCGCGCGCACTGTAGAGAGCCATATCAGCCTGCTGGTAAACCAGTGGTCGCCGGAGTTGCAGGAAGAAGACGCCTAACTCTTCCCATAGAGCGTAGTTAGAAAACAAAAAGCCGCCTCAGATGGGCGGCTTTCTTATTTTTGGAGGTTTTCAGGCCTTAAACGTCGAGGTTTGCAACCGTCAGAGCGTTTGTCTGAATAAAGTCGCGGCGCGGTTCTACTTCATCACCCATCAGCTTGGTGAAGATGTCATCAGCAGCGTCTGCTTCCTTCACCCTAACCTGCAGCAAAGAGCGGACATTCGGGTCCAAAGTGGTTTCCCAGAGCTGCTCAGGGTTCATCTCACCCAGACCTTTATAGCGCTGCATGGAGATACCCTTGCGGCCTTGCGCATAGATCGCTTCCAGCAGAGCCTTAGGGCCACGGATTTCCGTCGATTTTTCGCGGCGGGTCAGCACACCAGCCTTCTTGTAGATCTCGTTGAGATGGTCAAAGTGAGCATTCAGGCGACGCGCATCTGCAGAACCCAGAAGCGCTGCATCCACGGTGGTCACTTCCTTCACGCCGCGCACAACGCGGGAGAAGACGAGATCGCCATCTTCAGTTGCTTCACCAACCCAGCCACGCTCGAACTCGTCAGCCAGAATATCAAGGCGGCGAGCGATGTAAGCAGCAGCTTCCTGCGCTTTTTCACGGTCGTTCAGAGTACTCGGGTTCAGCGCACCAGCAATAGCGGCCTGCTCGACCACTCCTTTGTCGTAACGGGAATGCAAGCCATCGAGAATGCTTGCGATATCGCGTGACTCTTCTGCCAGTGCACGCAGGTCAGCGCCCATGCGCACTTCGCCGTTCGCTAGCGTCAGTGTTGTATCTTCAAGACCGGAGTTGATCAGATACTCTTCAAGGGATTCCTGATCTTTCAGGTACTGCTCGGACTGACCGCGCTTCACTTTGTAAAGCGGTGGCTGCGCGATGTAGATGTATCCACGCTCGATCAGCTCTGGCATTTGGCGGAAGAAGAAGGTCAACAGCAGCGTACGAATGTGCGCACCGTCGACGTCAGCATCGGTCATGATGACGATCTTATGGTAGCGCAGCTTTTCGACGTTGAACTCTTCTTTACCGATACCGGTACCAAGCGCAGTGATCAACGTACCGATTTCCTGCGAGGAAATCATACGATCAAAGCGTGCGCGCTCGACGTTGAGGATTTTACCTTTAAGCGGCAGAACTGCCTGATTGGAACGATCGCGGCCCTGTTTTGCAGAGCCACCCGCGGAATCACCCTCCACGATGAACAGTTCAGCTTTGGAAGCGTCGCGCTCCTGACAGTCGGCCAGCTTACCCGGCAGCGATGCAATATCGAGTGCACCTTTGCGGCGGGTGAGTTCGCGCGCCTTACGTGCAGCTTCACGAGCGCTTGCCGCTTCAACAACCTTGGAAACGATGTTGCGGGCTGGTGCCGGGTTTTCTTCCAGCCAAGTGGAAAGCGCTTCACTTACAAGGCTCTCAACAACAGGGCGAACTTCGGACGAAACCAGCTTGTCTTTCGTCTGGGACGAGAATTTCGGATCCGGCACCTTAACGGAGAGAACGCAAGACAAACCTTCACGGCAATCTTCACCGGTCGGGCTAACCTTTTCACGCTTCAGCAAGCCGGAAGCGTCAGCGTAGCCGGTGATCTGGCGGGTCAGAGCGGCACGGAAACCAGCAAGGTGGGTACCACCATCACGCTGCGGGATGTTGTTGGTGAAGCACAGCACCTGCTCGTGGTAGCTGTTGTTCCACCACATCGCCACCTCAACCGTGATGCCGTCTTTTTCAGCAATCATGGTTACAGGAGTTTCGATCAGCGGGTGCTTTGCGCGGTCGAGATAGCGCACAAACGCTTCAAGGCCGCCTTCATAGTAAAGCTCTTCCACCTTCGGCTCAACGCCGCGGTTATCGGTGAGGATAATGCGCACACCGGAGTTCAGGAACGCGAGCTCGCGCAGGCGGTGCTCAAGCGTATCGTAATCGAACTCGATCTTGGTGAAGGTCTCAGGAGACGGGGTGAAAGTAACCTCGGTACCGGAACGGCCCGGCGCATCGCCAACTTCTGCAAGCGGTGCTTCGGATTCACCGTGACGGAAGCGGATGAAGTGTTCTTTGTTGTTGCGGTAGATGCGCAGGTCCAAAACGGTGGAGAGCGCGTTCACCACGGAAACACCCACACCGTGCAGACCGCCAGAAACCTTATAAGAATTGCTGTCGAACTTACCACCAGCGTGCAGCTGGGTCATGATAACTTCAGCTGCGGAAATGCCTTCTTCCGGATGCAGATCAACAGGGATACCGCGGCCGTTATCGGTGACAGTTACAGAGCCATCGGCGTTCAGCGTCACGGTAACATGGTCGGCGTGACCTGCCAGCGCTTCGTCGATGGAGTTGTCGACCACTTCGTAGACCATGTGATGAAGGCCGGACCCGTCATCGGTGTCACCGATGTACATGCCTGGGCGCTTGCGAACGGCATCAAGGCCCTTCAGTACCTTGATGGATCCTGCGCCATATTCAGAGGCACCGTTGTCCTGCTCTGCATTGCCATTACCAAGGGTCGATGTATCGTTCATCCGAATCACTTCATTCTTAGGTTTTTAGACCAATAACAGTGTTATAGGGCCTCTCACGAATGGTTCAACCAACCAGAGGGTTCAGCCTACGGATAAGCCCAGAGAAACACTGGAAAAACCTTATTTAATTGGGGGAACTTGCCTTAACGGGTAACAATGGTTGCCGCAACGCCAAGCATAAGCAAGCTGGACCCCTTTCCGACATAGCCCATAACACGGTTCGAGCTGATCATTCTACGCGCTTTTAGTGCGAGAAAAACATAGATCGCGAAAACCACCAGAAGCACGCTGAGAAGCACAATAAGCAACTGGCCATAGCCGATCAGGGAGATCTGGTCGATGCGGATGATGTTGGGCAAAAGCGCCAAATAAAACACCATGACCTTCGGGTTTCCAAGGGTCAGGAAAAGCCCAGAAAGAATGGACCCGACCAAGGTGGAACCCCTGCTCTTCTTCGAGCTATCAATCTCCAGCCCCATATCGCGAGCGGTCCACATTTTCCAAGCAATATAAACCAGATAGGCCGCACCAACATACTTGATGATGGTGAAGGCAAGCGCAAATGTAGACGCGATGGCAGCAAGGCCCAAAACGGCAAAAGTGAACCATGTGAAGTCACCAAGTGCCATACCGATGCAAAAGCCTAGGGCACCGCGTGAGCCGTAGCCCAAAACGCGCAGTACCAGTGCCGTGATACCGGGGCCTGGAATGATGGCGGCGACAAACAGCGTCGACGCAAAAAACGCGAGCGAAGAACTATCCATTGGGGTGAAATCCTGAACACGCAGCAAAGGGCTGCAAGCGCCCTTTATAGCGGATTTATCAGGCCATCGGCAACTTCGAAGATTTGCGCGTCCTCCGGTAAATCCTTGAAAAGATTTACGTCCGTTCCGGTCATGAAAACCTGCGGCCCCATAGCCTGCAAACGGGAGAAAAGCGCGGCGCGGCGGCCAGGATCAAGGTGGGCTGCGACCTCATCCAGCAACAGAACCGGCGTCATGCCCGAAATCGCCGTTGTAAGGTCTGCATGGGCCAAAATGATGCCAATTAGCAGCGCTTTTTGTTCGCCTGTAGAGGCAAGAGCAGCAGGGACATGCTTATCGACATGCAACACGCCAAGATCGCTACGGTGCGGTCCGTCCAGCGTTCTACCAGCTGCTTTATCGCGGAAGCGCCCTTCCCGTAGGAGCTCGCGGTAGCAGTCCTCACGGTCGGAAGCGCCAAGACCGATGGTGGCAGTTTCAAACGCCCCTTCTAGATGGATTTCAGCGGTCGGGAATGGAAGTCCCAGTTCTGCCTGCGCTTTTAGCTTGGCCGACAGCAAGCTAACGGTCTCGTTGCGCGCTAGGGAGACGGCTGTTCCAAGTTCAGCGACCTGCGCCTCAATTGCATCCAAAAATGCTGCTGTTCCGCCTTCGGAAAGCAGACGGTTACGTTGCCGAAGAGCGCGTTCAAACTCGGTTACGGTTTTTCCATGGCTAGGGTTGAGAGAAAGAACCAAACGGTCCAGAAACTTGCGCCGATCCCCCGCAGAGCCGGTAAACAGCCCGTCCATGCTCGGCACCAGCCAGAGAACGCGCAGGTATTCCAGCAGTGCTTCAGAGCTTCTGGCGTCCTCTCCGTCGATGCGAACTTTGCGGCTTTGATCGCCGGCGTTGAGGCCGGTGCCTAAACGTGTCTCACCATAAGCGCCATCAATGAGCGCAGAGACAGCCCAAGCGCCGGTATGTGCATGGCGCGCCACTTCGGACAGCATGGCCCGCCGCAAGCCGCGGCCAGCAGACAGAAAAGAGATTGCTTCGAGGATATTTGTTTTGCCAGCGCCGTTGTTGCCAACAAAGGCAACCATGCGACTATTCAAAGAAATGCTGGCATTTTCGTAGTTTCTGAAGTCACTCAGAGTTAGCCGACGCAGGGACACGGCAACGGGATCCGTCATTCAGATCTCTCTTAATTCGCTCTCGAAATGGGAGCGTCCTGCATCGCAAAGTGGCGCGGGCCGGCGCGCGCCGGCCCGTCTAACCAATGCAATCAGACGCGCATAGGCATCAATACATAAAGGGAGCTGGTATCGCCACCTTCTTGAATCAGGGTCGGAGAACCGGAATCTGCCAGACGGAAGAGCGCAGAGTCGGTTTCCAGCTGCGCTGCGATGTCGAGCAGGTATTTGGAGTTGAAGCCGATTTCCATTTCTTCGGCGTTGTATTCAACTGCCAGCTCTTCAGTCGCAGTACCGGAATCCGGGTTGGTCACGGTCAGAACCAGCTTGCCTTCGCTCAAAGAGAGCTTAACAGCGCGGCCACGCTCGGAAGCGATGGTGGATACGCGGTCAACAGCAGCTTTGAATGCATCGCGGTCAACAAGCAGTTCCTTGTCGTTATTCTTCGGAATAACGCGGCCATAGTCCGGGAAGGAACCATCGATCAGCTTGGAGGTCAGCACCACAGAGCCGATGGTGAAACGGATTTTAGTCTCGGAGATCTCGACCAGCACTTCTGCTTCCGGCTCATCCATAAGCTTCTGGATTTCGCCAACGCATTTGCGCGGTACGATAATGCCCGGCATGCCTTCAGAACCTTCCGGCGCATCCAGTTCAGCCTGTGCCAAACGGTGACCGTCAGTCGCTACAGCGCGGAACCGCAGCTTACCGTCGCTATCGACGGTGTGCATGAAGATACCGTTCAGGTAGTAGCGAGTTTCTTCGGTAGAGATTGCAAACTGAGTGCAATCGGTCAGATGACGGAAGTTGCCAGCTGTTGTTTTGAAAGCGTGGGTGAACTCGCCGGCGGTTACATCCGGGAAGTCAGTCACAGGAAGAATTTGCAAGGAGAAGCGGGAGCGACCAGCACGGATTTCCATGGTGCTCTCATCGCCAGAAGTTTCCAGAACCACCTGTGAGCCGTCCGGCAGCTTGCGTACGATCTCGTAGATCATGTGTGCAGGAACAGTCGTGGAACCAGGAACTTCGACCATTGCAGAAATGGTTTCGGTTACTTCCAGATCCAAGTCGGTTGCTTTGAGCTTGAGGTCCCCACCTTCGGCTTGCAGCATGACGTTTGAAAGGATCGGTATCGTATTTCGTCTTTCAACAACACGATGAACGTGGGTCAAAGACTTCAGGAGCTCGGTCCGCTCAAGTGTCACTTTCATACGAAACGTCCGTTCTTCTGGCGTTCCCGTGAGTACAGGGAGCGCGAATATTCACAAATTACACCCTGTCCACGTAAATGCAGGGTAGGAGAGACTGCAACTTGTTAGCCTGAAATGCAAGAGGGCACCGCTACGGGTGCCCTGATAGTCACGGAATTCTCCTGAAAAGGCGGCCCGTCACGGGCCTCACCTCAAATCAGGCATCCAGCATGCGCTTTAGTAGCTCCAGCTCCTGCGCCAGACCGTTATCTGCTTTCTGCAGCTCCTCGATCTTACGAACAGCGTGAAGTACTGTGGTGTGGTCACGATTACCAAAGCGACGGCCGATTTCCGGCAGAGAGCGCGGCGTCATGATCTTAGCAAGATACATGGCGATCTGGCGCGGGCGCACGATGGTGCGGGTACGGCGCGCAGACAGAAGGTCCGCTTTGGAAACATTGTAGTGCTTGGAAACAACGCGCTGGATGTCCTCAATCTTCACACGGCGCGGCTCGGCAGTGCGGATAAGGTCACGCAGGGTGATTTCAGCCATATCAAGCGTAACCGGAGAGTTGGTCAGCTGGTTATGGGCAACAAGACGGTTCAGTGCGCCTTCAAGGTCACGGCCAGAGGACGTAACATTGCGAGCAACGTAATCCAGAACAGTGTCAGGAACAGCAAAGTTTGGATAGTTGCGCTGCTGGTGACGCATGCGGTCTTCAATAATTGCACGGCGCAGACCAAAGTCAGGCTCGGAAATATTGACCACAAGGCCGCCTGCAAGGCGAGAGCGAACGCGATCGTCGAGGCTTTCCAGATCAGATGGCGCGCGGTCTGCTGCAACGACAACCTGACGGGCACCGTCAATGAGAGCATTCAGGGTATGACAGAATTCCTGCTGGATCTGCTTACCATGGAGGAACTGCATATCGTCGATCAGAAGGAGGTCGATCGAGCGGAGCGTTTCCTTGAAGTTCATGGCGGACTGCGCCTGCAGCGCAGCAACAAAACGGTACATGAAATGTTCTGCGGTTAGGTACAGAACGCGGCGACCGTTGTTTCGTGCCTGATTGGCGATTGCCTGCATCAGGTGGGTTTTACCAAGACCTACAGAGGCGTGCAGGTAAAGCGGGTTAAAGGTGACAACGCCGCCGCTGGCAACCTGACGGGCTGCAGCAAGGGCCAGAACGTTGGATTCGCCTTCAACAAATGTCTCGAAGCTGTACTTCGGATCAAGGGCAGCGCCTTCCAGAACGTCTTTGCCAGCGCCATCAACACGGCCGATAGGACGAGCGCCCATCATTGGTGCCGGGGAGCTTGCGCGAAGACCAGCCGGGTCGTTGACCTGAATTGGACGCATGTCCGCAGGCTTTGAACCCAGAGCCGGGCTCTGCGCTGCCGGAGCTGGCGCAGGACGGGCACGGATTGCGCCGCGCACAGTGAGTTCAATGCGATGAACGTTATCGCATTCGTCCTTCCAAAGACCCATCAAACGGTCACGGTAGTGGGACTGGATCCACTGCTTCAAAAAGCGGGTTGGAACGGAAAGCTTAATTGTTCCGTCGTTGTGCCCTTCCAAGTCTACGCGCGCAAACCAGCTGGTAAATACATCTTCACCAAGCTCAGCACGTAGGCGTTTTTTAACGCGATCCCATTGCTCCGGACCTGGAGCGTCCTGAACGTGCATATCCGCCTCCTTCAAGTATTCCGAGTATTCCGCCACAGACACTCGGACCAATTCCATGCCCCTTGTTTCGGGGCTATTCTCATTTAGCTGCGAACAGCGAACCTTGTGTGCCGGGACGAACCCGCCACGAAAAAAGCCTCTAAATTTCCTGTCGGATCATGTCTGGAGCCATGGAAGACCTTCAGCCTTCCAACCCGATACAGACCCTCTATGGCTCTCAGCATCCAACTGCCCCTCAAATCCGTGGGCAACGTTGAAGCATTGTTGAAAGCCGTGTGCGGTTAGCGCTTGTGCAGCTGCTTTACTACGCACACCGGAGCGGCACAAAAAGAAGATTGGAGCGCTTTGGTCAAGTCCTTTTTGCATCAGCGCGTCAGAAAGTTGCTCTACGAAGGCGGGATTCAACTCGCCAGACGGGAACAGCTTCCACTGCACAAACAAAACGTGCTTGCCGAGTGCCGATAGGTCCGGCACGCCTACATAGCCCCATTCCGCTTCAGTACGAACATCAACCAAAACACTTGCCTGCTGGTCCCGCAGAACCTCAAAGGTTTGCGTGACACCAATATCACCCGCGTAGGGTGCGGTGTCTTCGCTAGCAGCAAAGTTAGAAGTCGACATTAGCATTTCCAAATCTTCACCACGCTCCTGTACCGCATGGAGCGGAGAAGAACTAAACAAACTACAAACACACTATGCGAAACCCGCACTCTTCATCACTTTAGGTCGCAAAAGACCGTCGCCCTACGAGCCCTATTAAGGCCGTGAGACGCGGCTAACCCAAGACGCAGATAAAAGAGTATTCTGGCCGATTTCCTAGAAATTTCTTGAGAGGTTCAAGCCCCCGCCTGAATTCTCTTAAGACCATATACAGAGGAATTTGGGGTCGCAATAGGGCCGAAATGACAAATCGTAATCGCCCCTATCCACAAGCGTATCAAGTACGCCAGTGCTACTGTCTTACATTTCGCGAAAGAGCTTGGGACTCAAGAGCTTTTGCTTTCATCATCACCACAACGCACATAATCGGGCGCCGTCAAAAAAAATTAATATGAAAGCATCTTGACTCCGCAAGAATCTCTCAGTGAGTCTCGAAGAGTCGCCAACCTAACCGTAACCACCTGTTTTTAAATAGTTTTTCATGTCATATCAAAACGTCAAAAGACGCCTGATTTTCTTGAAATTTACTCAAAAATTTAGGTAGTTTTTGTTAAATGGCAAAAAAAAACCCGGCCTGACGACCGGGCTTTTTTTATCCACGAAAAGCTCGCTTATGCGCTCAGTGCTTTCACGCGAGCGTTCAGGCGGGAGATTTTACGAGAAGCAGTGTTCTTGTGAACGATGCCTTTCGTAACAGCCCGCATGATTTCAGGCTGTGCAGCCTTCAGCGCGTCGTTAGCAACTGCGAGGTCACCTGCAGTGATAGCTTCTTCTACCTTGCGTACGTAAGAACGTACACGACTGCGGCGAGCCTTATTGATGGCCGTCCGGCGAGCAATTTTACGTGCTGCCTTCTTGGCCGAAGGTGTGTTGGCCATGGGCTCTTCCTAATCCGTCTTTAAATCGCGAACGAGGCCGCCCACTAGCAAGCAACCCCGGTAAAACGAAAGCCGTAGCGAACTAAACGTCCGCCATCTGTTGTCGAGCGCTTATAGTCAGCACAAGCAACGGCGTCAATGGAAAATCGGAATGACTTTCTTCAAAAAGAGTCGCTTAGCGATTTTTGAAGGTCGGTTTACGCTTTTCTATGAATGCACCCATTCCTTCCTTCTGGTCTTCTGTAGCAAACATAGACTGGAAGAGGCGGCGTTCGAAGCGGATACCTTCGTTCAACGTGACTTCATAGGAACGATTGACACTTTCCTTTGTCATCATAGCGATAGGACGCGAGAAAGACGCGATTTTTCCTGCTGCCTTCAAGGCTTCATCAAGCAAATCAGCCGCTGGAATCACTCTGGAGACAAGACCGCTGCGCTCGGCTTCAGCGGCATCCATCATGCGGCCAGTCAAGCACATTTCCATTGCTTTTGACTTACCCACAAAGCGTGTGAGTCTCTGTGTACCACCTGCGCCGGGCATTACACCAAGCTTGATTTCCGGCTGGCCGAACTGGGCCGTATCTGCTGCCAGAATAAAGTCACACATCATAGCCAGCTCACAGCCACCGCCTAAAGCATAACCTGCTACCGCTGCGATAACCGGCTTACGATTCTGTGCGACCTGATCCCAATTGCCAAGGAAGTCATCAAGGTAGGTGGCAACATACTGGTTGTCCGCCATCGCTTTGATGTCTGCGCCAGCGGCGAAAGCTTTTTCAGAACCAGTTATAACAACGGCACCGATCATATCGTTTTTCTCAAAGTCTTTGAGCGCGCTGTTCAGCTCATCAATAAGCTCTGCGTTCAAAGCGTTGAGTACCGTTGGCCTATTCAATGTAATAAGCCCGACATTTTCGCGAATCTCGGCGATGATATTATTGTAGCTCATGGCGACCTCCCCGTGCCAAATCCGTAAACACATAGTTTTACGTAGACTAGAACGCGTAGGTTCGCCTATTCAACCTTTTGCTCAGGGTTGGGGAACCATGACACGTTCAGGGAAGAGCGAGGCCAGACCTTCGGCACTTGCTGCGCATACACCGCGCTCGGTCATCAAACCGTTCACATACTTGGCGGGCGTCACATCGAACGCGTAATTGGCGACCGGCGTTGACTGCGGACAGATTCGCACATTTTCGACGACACCTGCTGCATTCTGACCGGTGATGAAGGCAACCTCATCGCCGCAGCGCTGCTCTATCGGGATTTCCTTGATTCCATCATGGATGGTCCAGTCGATGGTTGAGGAGGGTAGGGCGACATAAAACGGCACACCATTATCATGAGCGGCCAGCGCCTTCAGGTAGGTGCCGATCTTATTGCACACATCGCCGCTGGCAGTGGTGCGGTCTGTGCCCACTATACAAAGGTCCACCAAGCCGTGCTGCATAAGGTGGCCGCCGACATTATCGACGATCAGCGTATGAGGAACACCGTGTTCGCCCAGCTCCCATGCTGTAAGGTGAGCACCTTGATTGCGCGGGCGGGTTTCGTCCACCCAGACATGAACTTTGATGCCTTTATTATGGGCCTGATAAATGGCTGAGGTCGCCGTACCCCAGTCCACTGTCGCAAGCCAGCCTGCATTGCAATGGGTGAGAATATTGACCGGCTCACCTGCTGGCTTCTTTGCGGCAATCTCTTCAATAAGACGAAGACCGTGGGCGCCAAGCTGGCGGTTGGCTTCTGCATCTTCATCGCAGATTTCCCGCGCACGCTGCCACGCGATAGCAACGCGGTCTTCCTGCATTGCAGGCTGCAGCAGCATTTTCATATCATCGAGCGCCCAACGCAGGTTCACTGCCGTTGGCCGCGTGGCGTAGAGCGTTTCATAGGCGTGGTCGAGGGAATCGTTGGAGGTATCCTCGCTCATGGCCAGCGCCATACCGTAGGCAGCCGTTGCCCCAATAAGCGGCGCGCCGCGCACCCACATATCGCGAATAGCAATGGCCGCATCGTTCATGGCGGTCAACTCGACCTCGACAAACTCATGGGGCAGGCGGGTCTGATCGATAATGCCGACGCGCTTTCCCTCTTCAATCGCCCAGATCGAGCGATACGCTACACCCTGCACTTCCATCGCCTCTGCCTCCCACTGCCGATTGATGCGGTACTGACCATAACCCGAGCTTGGAGTTTACGTATAGAGGCGGAACATGACCATGACAGTTATCCGCCAATTGACGGCGCTGCACTCGCCCTGCACTATCCGCATTAATGCGCATGATTCCGCTTGATATTGGAAGGAACTGGATATGAGTGAGGCCGTTTCCATTAAACGCCTTAGCCTTGAGGAACTGCCTATGATGCTTGCATGGGCGGGAGAAGAAGGTTGGGGGCCGGGAGCAGACGATGCCGCGCCATTCCATGCCGCTGATCCGCATGGCTTTCTTTGCCTTTTCAAAGGCGATGAGCCGATCTCGGTTATTTCCAGCATCCGATATGGCAATGATTTCGGTTTTCTCGGCTTTTATATCTGCAAGCCGGAGTTTCGCGGGCAGGGGCATGGTCTGCGCATTTGGAATGAAGCCATGGCTCACCTGGACGGACGCACCATTGGTCTGGATGGAGTGGTGGAGCAGCAGGAAAACTACGCCAAATCCGGCTTTGAGCTTGCCCATCGCAACATTCGCTTTGGCGGCATTTCCAACGTTGCAACGCCAATAGATTCGCGCATCAGCCAGATCGGCACCGGCATTATGGATAGTATCGTTGAGTATGATCGTCCGTTTTTTGCCGAGGACCGAGAGGCATTTGTGCGCCTTTGGAATGCACCTATGAACCGCCAACGCTATGGCTTCTATGCCATTGAGAACGGCAGCATAAAAGGCTACGGCACCATTCGCGCCAGTGACATTGGCTACAAGATCGGACCGCTATTTGCCGACACAGAAGAAATCGCAGACCTTTTGTTCCGCACGCTCGCGGGAACAGTTCGTGGGCAAAACATCTTCCTAGATCTGCCAGAAACGAACCCTCTAGCAGAGCGCCTTGCTGAGCGCTACGAGCTTTCGCCAGTGTTTGAAACCGCACGCATGTATAAGGGCAGCGCGCCGAAACTACCGTTGGACCGTATTTACGGCGTAACCACTTTTGAGCTTGGCTAAGTCCAAGATAGAACCAGTTTAACCGGGGAGCAGTGCCTCGCGGTCCTGCTCCTGCTCTCGCGCCTCTTCAATAAGCCAGCTTTTGAACGCGCTCACCACGGGGCGTAGCGTCCGGTTCACCGGATAGACGAAGTGATAGGCGGACGGTTGGCGCTGGGAGATATCAAAGAGCTTTACTAAGCTACCCGATGCCAATTCGTCTTCGACAAAGAACCGCGGAACGAGCGCTGCACCCAAGCCGGAAACTGCAGCCTGCGAGATCATGGAGAACTGATCAAAACGGGGGCCTTGAAAAGCGGTATCCGTTTCAACGCCTGCCTGCTGGAACCATTTTTGCCACGCATCGGGACGGGTGGACTGGTGCAAACGCAGCACTCCGGCAAGGTCCTCCGGCTTGCGGATCATGTAACGATCCCTGAAGGCGCGAGACGCCACCGGAATCACGTCTTCATGGAATAGGGGCTCTGCAAACGCCCCAGCCCAGACCGGCTCGCCAAAGTGGATTGCACCGTCAAATGGCTCTACCTCAAAATCGAAGGGCGTTAGGCGAACCGTCAGGTTAAAGCTCGCTTTTGGATAGCGCTCATGAAAGCGCGGCAGACGAGGGGCCAGCCAGCGGGTACCAAAGGTTGGCAGAACTGCCAGATTGAGAACATCTGCACTACCGGCAAAGGACATTACCTGACGCGTTGCGTTGGTCATCTTCTCCAGCGTGCCGCGAATATCGTGCAGATAAAGACGGCCCGCGTCGGTCAGCACAATGCGCTGGCGCACCCGGCGAAACAGCTCCACTCCCAAACGCCCCTCAAGCAGACGCACCTGCTTACTCACCGCGCCTTGGGTGAGAAACAGCTCTTCAGCTGCGCGGGTAAAGCTGCCATGGCGTGCTGCGCACTCAAAGGCGATCAAACTATCGACGGGTGGAATGAATCCGCGTTTCACAAGTGTTCTCCATTCAGAGGAACCTCAAAAGCGCTTTCCCACCGTGTTTACCGGAGTTTTTCAACGGCGCCCGCCGCGTCAACTCCATGAAAATCTGTCGAATGAGGGATTTCCGCTACGTTCGATCAAGCCTCTGATTTTTATCGGTTTATCTATGTAATATACCTGATAACTCTCCAATAGCAGATAATGTTCATTCCAATCAAGCATGAACTGCGGAGAATACGTAGTTTTTAAAACCGACGCCGAAGCACGACACTAACCTCACGAATATTCGATTTAGCCGTTTCGCGAAAAAGAGGTTTTGACATGACTTCGGCCCTTGACCTGACCCGCCTTGATGCGGAAACAGCCGAGCTGATGGGACGCATGGGGGTTGACCCTGCCGTGCTTTCTGCTGGCTCTATGCCAGCCAACTCCCCCCTGACCGGTGAGACTGTTGCGTCTTTGAAAGAAGACAGCGCTGAAGAAGCCACTGCCGCGGTTGGCCGCGCTGTTGAAGCGTTCAAGGCATGGCGTACAGTGCCTGCACCGCGCCGCGGTGAGCTGGTTCGCCTGCTGGGTGAGGAGCTGCGCGCCCACAAAGAAGACCTTGGCCTTCTGATAAGCATTGAAGCTGGCAAGATCACCTCTGAAGGTCTTGGCGAAGTTCAGGAAATGATCGACATCTGCGACTTTGCCGTTGGTCTTTCCCGCCAGCTCTACGGTTTGACCATCGCTACCGAGCGTCCAGGTCACCGTATGATGGAAACATGGCACCCTGCCGGTGTTGTTGGCGTGATCACTGCGTTCAACTTCCCTGTCGCTGTATGGTCTTGGAACGCTGCCCTTGCCTTTGTTAGCGGCGATAGCGTTGTTTGGAAGCCATCTGAAAAATCCCCACTGACCGCGATTGCTGTCCAAGCGCTTTACGAGCGTGCTCGTGCCAAGTTCGGCGCTGATGCACCTGATGGCCTGCTGGAAATGGTGCAGGGCGGACGTGAAGTTGGTGAAGCGCTGGTAGACGATCCACGCGTTCCTGTGCTCTCCGCAACCGGCTCCACCCGTATGGGCCGTCAGGTTGGCCCACGTGTGGCAGAACGCTTCGGCCGCTCTATCCTTGAGCTTGGCGGTAACAATGCGGCGATCGTCTCATCATCTGCCGATCTTGACCTCACCCTGCGCGGCGTTGCTTTTGCTGCCATGGGCACAGCTGGTCAGCGCTGCACCACCTTGCGCCGCCTGATCGTGCATGAAAGCGTTTATGATGCGCTGGTCCCACGCCTGATTTCCGCTTACGCTTCTGTCAGTGTTGGCGTTTCTACCGAAGAAGGTACGCTTGTTGGCCCGCTGATCGACAAAGACGCGTTTGACAACATGCAGGCAGCGCTTGAATCGGCCAAGGCAGAAGGCGGCACCGTACACGGCGGCGAGCGCGTAAACGTTGGCGGTTATGAAAACGCCTACTACGCTCAGCCAGCGATTGTTGAAATGCCATCCCAGTGCGGCCCAGTGCTGGAAGAGACCTTCGCGCCAATCCTTTACGTGATGCGCTACAGCACTCTGGAAGAAGCAATTGCAATGCAGAACGGCGTTGCTGCTGGCCTTTCCTCCTCCATCTTCACCAACTCCCTGTCCGAAGCCGAGACCTTTACCTCTGCAATCGGCTCTGACTGCGGCATCGCAAACGTCAACATTGGCCCATCCGGCGCTGAAATTGGAGGCGCGTTTGGCGGTGAAAAAGAAACCGGCGGCGGCCGTGAAGCAGGCTCCGATGCATGGAAAGCCTACATGCGCCGCGCAACCAACACCATCAACTACTCCGGCGCCCTGCCTTTGGCACAGGGCGTGAAGTTTGACGTAGAATAAGAGAGACAGTTTATGAGTATCGATCCAACTGGCGGCGGAACCTTTGACTGGGAAGACGCGTTTCTGCTGCGCGATCAGCTGAACGAAGACGAAGTCCTCATCATGGAAAGCGCCCGCGCCTACGCGCAGGAAAACCTGCTGCCACGCGTTATTGAAGCGTACCGTGATGAAGTAACCGACCGCAGTATCTTCAACGAGATGGGCGAACAGGGTCTTCTTGGCGTAACGCTGCCAGAAAAGTACGGCTGTGCGGAAGCTTCCTACGTTGCTTATGGCCTTGTTGCCCGCGAAGTAGAGCGCATCGACAGTGGCTACCGCTCTATGATGAGCGTGCAGTCCTCCCTCGTCATGTTCCCGATCTACGCTTACGGCTCTGAAGAGCAGCGCATGAAATACCTGCCAAAGCTTGCCAGCGGCGAGTATGTTGGTTGCTTCGGCCTGACCGAGCCAGATGCTGGTTCTGATCCAGCAGGCATGCGCACCCGCGCTGAAAAGATCGACGGTGGCTACCGTATTACCGGTACCAAGATGTGGATCTCCAACTCCCCGATTGCTGACGTTTTCGTGGTTTGGGCCAAGTCTGAAGAGCATGACAACAAGATCCGCGGCTTTGTGCTTGAAAAAGGCATGAAGGGCCTCAGCGCACCAAAGATCGGCGGCAAGCTTTCTCTGCGCGCTTCCATCACCGGTGAAATCGTCATGGACGGCGTGGAAGTTCCTGAAGACGCTCTGCTGCCTAACGTTTCCGGTCTTAAAGGTCCGTTTGGCTGCTTGAACCGTGCTCGCTACGGCATTTCTTGGGGCGCACTGGGCGCAGCAGAAGACTGCTGGCACCGTGCCCGTCAGTACGGTCTGGACCGCAAGCAGTTCAACCGTCCTCTGGCTCAGACCCAGCTCTTCCAGAAGAAGCTTGCCGACATGCAGACCGAGATTTCTCTTGGCCTTCAGGGTTCCTTGCGTGTTGGCCGCTTGATGGACGAGGGCCGTGTTGCCCCTGAGATGATCTCCTTGGTCAAGCGCAACAACTGCGGCAAGGCTCTGGATATCGCCCGTCAGGCTCGCGATATGCACGGCGGTAACGGCATCTCTGAGGAATTCATGGTTATGCGTCATGCGCAGAACCTTGAAACCGTAAACACCTACGAAGGCACCCATGACGTGCACGCCCTTATTCTGGGCCGCGCACAGACCGGCTTGCAGGCGTTCTTTTAAGTCTGCCTAACACCTTTAGAGCGCTGTTTTATTTTTCCAGCAGCGCTCATGGCCTTTCTGGCGCGTAGTCTTGGGCGGAAGATCCTCCAATCTTTCGAAACTATGCGCCAACTGCCCAACTCGGGGCGCCGCTAAACCTGTCTCTCTTAGCGGCGCCCGTTTTTTGTTTAAATGGTTGTTCCGCAGCACAGTTATCGGCTGCGATGCTTTTGATGGAATGCTTCTATGGCGCACAAAACGGTCGATGTTGCCATTGTTGGCGGCGCAGTGATGGGCTCTGCTACCGCCTATAACCTTGTCAGCCACAAGGGATTTAGCGGCTCTGTGTGTGTGATCGAGAAAGATCCGTCCTATCAGCAGTGCGCTTCAGCTCTGTCTGCGGCCTCTATCCGCCAGCAATTTTCCAGCGCCATCAATATCGAGATATCGCTCTACGGGATCGACTTCCTGCGCAACATTGGGGAGCACCTTGAGGTGGATGGCGATAAACCACGCATTGATCTGGTGGAAGGCGGCTATCTGTTCCTAGCTACACCGGAAACGCGGCATATTCTGGAGGCCAACCATCAAACGCAAATTTCCATGGGCGCAGATATCGCGTGGTACGAACCAGACGCGCTTTTGCAAAAATTCCCTTGGCTTAACGTCGAGGACATCGCGGCAGGCTGTCATGGAACCTCAGGAGAGGGGTGGTTTGACGGGTACGGCTTGATGCAGGCTTTCCGCCGCAAGGCCCGTTCCCTCGGCGTTCCTTACATCGACGATGAGGTGTGTGCTCTGGAGCGCTCTGGCTCAGGCTGGCTGATTTCGCTCAAGAGCGGCGAGACCATTGAAGCGGGAACCATCGTTAATACGGCGGGGGCATCAGGCGGTGCCCAGATTTGCGAAATGGCGAACGTTACGGTTCCGATACATTCTCGCAAAAGAAGCATTTTCACCTTCGAATGCCGCGATATTATCCCCAATCTTCCACTGCTTGTGGATCCAACTGGAACCTATGTAAGGCCCGAAGGCCATTGCTTTATTTGCGGCTGTAGCCCGGAGGAAGACAATGATCCGGACAGTTATTCCTTCGAGGTGGACTACTCCTACTTCGAAGAGCACCTGTGGCCAACACTGGCGCACCGCATTCCGGCATTTGAAGCCATTAAACCGGGCGCAGCGTGGTCTGGCCATTATGATATGAACCTTTTTGACCACAACGCGTTTGTCGGTCCTGTGGAACAAGCGCCGAATTTCTATATCGCTGTCGGCTTCTCCGGGCACGGCCTGCAGCAGGCACCAGCAGTGGGCCGCGCGTTGGCGGAGCACATCGTTAGCGGTTCCTATGAAACTCTCGATATGAGCGAACTCTCGCTTGACCGTCTCTATGAAGATCGCAAGCTTATTGAGGTCAATGTGGTGTAGAGGCTGGGCTTAATAATGCACCAGCCTTTACCATTTGCGCGTAGCGCCGCTTCATAGAACCCAAAGGGGCACAGGCGGGTAGGGTTATTTTCCCTTGTCCAGCGCCTTTTCTAGAGTCTGGCAGACGGTTTTCAGCACCTTGATGCGAGCGTAGCGCTTATCTTCAGAGGCAACCAGTGTCCACGGCGCGTTGCGGGTGGAGGTGCGATCCACCATATCGCCCGCCGCGATAGAGTATTCCTGCCACTTGAGGCGATTGCGCCAATCTTCCTCGGTGATCTTGTAGTTCTTGTAAGCTGTTTCCTCACGCGCTTTAAAGCGACGCAGTTGCTCTTCTTCTGAAATCGCCAGCCAGAACTTACAAAGGATCACGCCCTCGTTTGTCAGATCGCTTTCAAAGAAGTTGATCTCGTTGTAGGCCCGCAGCCAGTCAGATTCAGAACAAAAGCCTTCAATGCGCTCCACCAGAATGCGCTCATACCAAGAGCGATCAAAGATCGCGGCATGGCCTTTCTTCGGGATACGTCGCCAGAAGCGCCAGAGATAAGGATGCAGGTTCTCTTCTTCGCTAGGCGCGGCGATTGGATAGACCTTATAGGTGCGCGGGTCCATGGAACGGGTAAGACGTCGGATCGCGCCGCCCTTGCCAGCCGCATCGTTGCCTTGGAACACGCAAACAAGGGAGCGCTTTTGAAAACGCTTCTTGTCCATAAGCTGGGCAACCCTGTCTTGCCAGTGCTCCAACTGCTGCTTGTAATCATCCTTGCTCAAGGTCGCTGATAGATCGATGGCATCAACGGCGCTTGTTTTGGAAATACCGCTCACCACAGCAGGGGCAGAGTTTGGAATAGACTTACCATCCTCAAGCTTGCGGGTAATGGCATCGGCAATGGTTTCGCCCATAGCAAGGTCACGATATTCAGGGTCTTGCGATGGAATAACGACCCACGGCGCATAACCGGTGCTGGTGTGTATCGCCGCCTTTTCACCCGCCAACTGGGCTTTGCGGTGGTTGTCTAGGTTGGTCCATTCCTGAAAATAGTGGCGATGGCTTTTAAAGCCTTTCAGTCCATCAAGGCGCTTTTTCTGCTCATCTGTTGGCAGGGTGAACCAGAATTTGAGAAGCAAGACGTTCTCATGGGTGAGCATGCGCTCAAAGCGGTTGATCGCCGAAAGTTGGCGCTCCAAACCATCATCATCTGTCTTGCCATAAACATAGTTGCCCAGCGGCTTTTGATACCAAGAGCCAAGAACGACAGAAACTTCACCGCGTGCTGGCAAATCGCGCCAATAGCGCCACATTCGCGGGCGCAGCTTTTCTTCTTCGCTTCGCTTTTCAGGGTAGGCATTACAAAACAGGTAGCGGGTATCCATCCACTCATAAAGGCGCGAGATAGCTGCGCCTTTACCGGCACCATCGAGACCCGCCATTACAATTACAACGGCAAAGTCCTTGTTTTCCTGCAGCTTATGCTGCGCATCCAGCAGCTCTTCCCTTAGCGCCGGCAAGCGCGCCTCAAAATCCTCTTTACTGATGTTTTGCGGGAGATCTGCTGATTGAAACATGGTGCCTACCGATTTGTTTTTTGCGGGGTCGTTTTGGCCCAGCGAGAGGGCCTGTCTCAAGCTAAAACTGCATCTTTTACGCAGAAATTCTAATTCTTCCAGCTCACAATCCATAGCATGCAAAGCCCGCAAGTTTCTGCTAAAGGCTGCATTAATGGTGAAGGAAACGCTTTTCAAATTCGACTATTTTCGCACAAGCTGCGTTGATAATCGCATCTGGTGTCTCTAAGTAGCTACCAATGTCTCCCGGGTAATCAGTGAGCCGTTTGTGAATACAGACTTTATAACCGAATATTTGCAGCAGATTGTAGCCTTTATCGGCGCAAACCCATCTCTGGCAGGCTTTATCTGCTTTTTCGTCGCGATGGGTGAGGCGCTGTTTCTGGTTGGTTTGTTCTTTCCAAGCACGGTTGTGCTGGTGGGTGCAGGTACGCTGATCGGTCTTGGTAAGCTGGACTTCACTTCCATTTTCCTCTGGACCCTTGCCGGTGCAGTGGTGGGCGATGCTGTTTCCTATTGGGTAGGGTATTTCTTTAAAGACCGGATCCGCACTGTCTGGCCTTTCAGCAAGTACTCCTATCTTGTCGATGCAGGTGAGCGTTTCTTTGAAAAACACGGCGGCAAGAGCATCTTCATTGGCAGGTTTGTACCGGGTGTGAAGTCTGTTGTTGCCGGTATTGCCGGTATGGCGGATATGAGCCTGATAAAATTTCAGGTGGTCAATGTTGTTTCAGCTGTGTTCTGGACGGCTGCGCACATTCTGCCCGGTGTTATGGCTGGCTCGGCGCTTTCGGCAATCAGCGCAACCAACACTCGCCTCGCTATTGTGCTGGGCGGGCTCTGTCTTGCGCTTCTGGTTGCCGTTGTTCTCATCCGCTGGATGATTATGTTTATCATGCCGGTTTTCGGCGGCTCGCATCAAGCAATCATCAATTGGTTTGCCCGTCGTCCCGGCTCATTCTCTCAGTGGATTGCCCAGACCTATAACCCGGAGAATCCACGCTCCGTTGGTATGCTGTTTTCTGCTGCGGTGCTGCTAACCACCTATCCCGCCTTTGTCTGGTTTATCAGTGCCATTTCGCCCGACATGCCGTTGGCGCGGGCTGATGAAGCGATCAATACGCTTTTTGAAACAGCCAGAACGCCGCGTATGGATGACTTTATGATCTCCATCACCATGATGGGCGATGGCATTGTTACCACCATGATTACCGGCGCTGTCGCGCTCTATCTTATGCGCTGCAAAGCGTGGCGACGGGCAAGCGGCTTTATTATCGCTATCGCAAGCTCCGCGCTGTTTGTAGTGATTGCAAAGACGCTACTGGGCCGCGATAGACCGATTGAACTGTTCGACGGTGCTCACTCTTTCTCGTTTCCGTCCGGTCACACAACCATCAACGCTGTTTTGTGGGGCGTACTGGCGGTTCTTATTGCTCACGAGCGTTCACTGCGCGTTAAAACGCTGATCTATTCACTTGCTGCCACCTTTGCCATCATGATCGGTTTCAGCCGCGTTTATCTGGGCGCCCACTGGATGTCTGATGTGGTTGCCGGCCTCTTCTTTGGCGCTGGTACAACGGCGGTATTCGGCTTTATATTTGGCCATATCAGCAACGAGAAGATCGGCCGCAATACCCTAGCTGCCATTGCGGTTAGTACACTTCTTGCCATCTCCGCTTTCCACATTCCGGCAGGCTTCAAAGAAGCGCAGTTTGACTACCGTGTTCGCAGCGGTCTTCTGGTGATGGGCTATGTACAGTGGCGCAGAACCGGCTGGCAGAATATTCCGGCAAAGCGCATCAATCTGATTGGTGAGTTTGAAGAGGACATCGTTCTGCAATGGTCTGGCACCCCAGATGAGCTGCAGGCCTTGATGGAAAAAGAAGGCTGGCGGGTTGCCAAAGACTGGTCTGTTCCTTCCGCAATCGGCTATCTGACCGGAGAAACACCAGCAATCGACCTGCCACCTGTACCGCAAACAAACCTTGGCCGTCTTCCAACGCTTACCATGGTCATGGAAGGCGATATCGATCACCGTCAGGTCTTCTGGCTATGGAAGTCGCGCTATCAGCTTGCTGCTGACGACGGCGCGGTAGAGCCGCTTTACACCGGCACAGTGATTAGCGAGGAAACGATCCGCCTGTTTGGTGAGTTCTCGGCAATCACAGATGATGCGGAAAAGGGTGCAGACATCAAGCGCGAGCTGGTGGACCTACCCCATGCGCTTATGAAGTCCTATCCAACTGGTGAGACCGTTGTAATAGCAGGTCCGCGCCCTTAGGCAGAGGTTTGTGGTGCGCAGTAGAGCTGGTAAAGCGTTTGCAATATCTGCTCTACTTCATGGCTGGCGAGAGAATAGTAGATGGTTTGCGCACTACGGCGCGTGGTGACGAGTTCGCTGGCGCGCATCTTCGCTAGATGCTGGCTTAGCGCGGACTGGCTCAATCCGGTTATTTCTACCAAATGCCCTACCGAACACTCTCCGCCGAGCAGCGTGCACAGCACTAGAAGCCGCTTGGGGTGAGCCATAGATGACAAAAGCTCAGCCGCAGCCTCTGCTTTAGGCTCCATCTGGGACAAATCCATCTTTTCTTGCAATTCCATCGGTGCCGTCAAAACTCAAATCGAAACAAGCGCTCATTATGGCAGAGAGTTCGGCTGCTGTCGATTTCTCTTGACTTTTAAAGGGTAAGGCAACAGATGAGGGCCATCTGACCTTTTTTCGCGGGAAGGCACCTTGCTTTTTGGCAGGCTTTCTCCCTTTCGCCAGCATCACCTACAATTTGCTGATTGGCGCTTGTTTGTGACAGCTTAGGCAGAATAAAACTTCAATTTAATAGGACCTGAACGGGTTTGCGGCCTATGGAGCGCCGCACAAGTGAAAGATCATAGGTTGACCGATTTTGCAGAACTGGGCCTTATCAAGCCCCTTTTGAATGCGCTGGACGCAAAGCAATACACCAAACCAACACCTATTCAGGAACAGGCGATCCCTGTTGTTCTGGAAGGCAAAGATCTGCTTGGCCTCGCGCAAACCGGCACTGGCAAAACCGCTGCGTTCTCGCTTCCTCTCATCCAGCGCCTTAACGAGAGCCGTTACCGCGCCTCTCCGCGCGGCGTGCGCGCACTGATCCTGTCACCAACCCGCGAGCTGAGCGATCAGATCCACTCCAACATCAAAGCCTATTCCGGCCGCTTGCCGATGCACTTTGGCTGTGTTGTTGGCGGCGTTCCGATTGGCCCGCAGGTTAAAGCCTGTCAGCGCGGTATTGATATCCTCGTAGCGACACCGGGTCGCTTGATGGACCTTTATCGCCGCAACGCCGTTCACTTTGATGACCTGGAAATCTTCGTGCTCGATGAAGCCGATCAGATGCTGGATCTGGGCTTCTTTGAAATTCTGCAAGAGCTTGCCGATCTGCTGCCGCCTGAGCGTCAGACGCTGTTCTTCTCCGCAACAATGCCAAAGCCAATTGCGGCTCTTTCAAAGCGTTTCCTGCGCAATCCGGTTGAGGTGAAAGTCGCCCCTGCCGCGACAACCGTAGAAACGGTAACGCAGAAAATCGCGCATCTTAAAGAAGAGAAGCAAAAGCAGCCGCTTCTTATCGAGCTTCTGAACGAAGAGGGCGTTGAAAGCGCACTCGTTTTTGCCGGAACGCGTGAACGTACAGCGCAGCTTGCCGGAGCGCTCGCAGCGCAGGGTATCGATGCGCAGGCTATTCATGGTGACATGGATCAGGCCGAGCGCCAGAAAACGCTGGATCTGTTCAAGCGCAAGCGTATCAAGGTGCTCGTTGCAACCGACGTTGCCGCTCGTGGTATCGATGTGACCGGCATTTCCCGCGTGATCAACTTTGACATGCCGAACGTGACCGAGAACTACGTTCACCGTATTGGCCGCACAGCGCGTGCTGGCCGCGATGGCGAGGCTATCAGCCTTTGTCTGCCGGAAGAGCGCGGTATGCTGCGCGCTATCGAAAACCTCACCCGCCAGAAAATCGAAGTTCTGGAAGGCTATCCTTGGTTCAAATCCGACAGCGAGCCGAAGTCTGCACGCACTCCTAAGTTCCAAGGCAAAGGCGGCAAGAAGGGTTCTGGCCAAGGCAAGGCAAAGTCTGGATCAGGTCAATTCAAGCCTACCGGAAACAAGCCAAGCGGGCCTAAAGGCGGCGCAAAGAAACCATCCCAGCCTCCACGTCGTTCCCGCGGCAATGATGGTCAGGCACAGTCTGCGCCGTCTACCGGTGCTTACCTGAAACGGAAATAAGCGAGTTATCGCTCACCATGACTGACGTGATGCACGAGCCATCACCAAACACGATCTTGGAGACCCGCTTTAAACCAGCGGGTCAGTCCACCACACTTGTCATCGTGTTTTCTCAAGCACGAATCCCCTCCGGAAAATTTGGCCTTGAGCGACTGTTTGCAAAGACACAGCACGCTTGCCTGTTCCTAAACCATGTCGGAAACGGCTGGTACATGAACCAAGAAGCAGCCATTGATGCTGCCATCGACGGCGCTATTCATGCAGCAAGCCCAACCCGCATCATCTATTACGGTGCTTCAATGGGTGCTTACGGTGCGCTTGTTACCGGCTTGCGGCGGCAGGACGGTGAAATCTATGCATTTGGACCTGAGGTTCCACTTGGTCTGCTGCAAAGCCAAAGCCTTGAGCATATAGGCCTTGCAGCGCGAACTGCTCCATCAGTAGCTGCTCTTTTGGAGGCAAGTCCGCCAAATCATCCCGTGCATATTATCTTTGGCGCTTTTGATGCGGTCGATGTCTATAGTTTCAACGCCTTAAACTCATTACGAAACCGAAATAATATCGAAATTCTCTTGGTTTCTTCATCACACGCTAGCCATGACCACCTCTACACGATCAATGTTATCCGCAAGCTGATCACAACTTTCACACGAGATATCCGAGAGCTTCTCCACGAGAAGCAGATGCCGTTTGACAGCTCTTACGAGGGGCTTTCACTTTTTGCATCAGCAGGTCAAGGCGATGATGTGGACCTTGAAGTTTTAGCCACCTTGGACAACGCGGGAGCGGGATTGCTTGCAGCAGAACTTCTCTCGCAATCTGGAGAAACCGGGAGAGCTGTCTCTTTATTGAAGAAATGGGATGCCGCGATCACTGATGATCCGGTTCTTGCCAATTGTCCAAAACGCTGGCGCAAGAAGTTCCCTCTGCTGGCTGTCGAGACCTTGATGTCTGAAGGGCATCACTCGCAGGCCACTGAACTCCTCAGCGAGACCATGGAGCGCTTTCCGATTGATGACCGCATGGCCGAGCTTGCTTCCAAGCTTGGCATTGAAACGCCCTCTGGACACTGAGTGCTGGGCGTGGGTTCAGCCACTGACGCAGGCGTGCTAGGCTAGGTACTGATCTGAGGAGACCTGATGACCTTTATTTCGGATAGGAACCGCGTGCAGCTGAAAGACCCGCTCATTGACGGTCGCCAATCGGAAACAGCGCTGAAAATCCAACGTGGTTGCCAACGTTATCTCCGTGGTCTGGATTTCTGCTCCGTTCCCGAAGTAACGCTTGCCTCGGGGCGTCGGGCCGATCTACTCGCACTTGGACCAAAATCTGACCTCTGGATTATCGAGATCAAATCTTCAGTTGCCGATTTTAGAGCAGACAGCAAATGGGAAACCTATCGCGATTTTTGTGACCGCCTCTACTTCGCGACGGTTGCGGAGGTTCCGCTGGATATCTTTCCGCAAGAGGCTGGGCTTATTCTCTGCGATAGTTACGGAGCCGAAATAATAAGAGAGGCGCCAGAACATAAGCTGGCTGCTGCCCGCAGAAAAGCCGTCACCTTGCGCTTTGCCCAGTGCGCGGCCCGCCGTTTGCAAGACATCTCCGACCCTGACCGGCGACTTGGCTAAATTCACGCCAGCTTCAAACTTCGACCAAAAGCCTAGACACCAGAGATAATTACGGGTGGTCCGCCCGCCTGCTTGTCGGTAGCCTTCCAGCAATAGATGTTGCACAGGCAAACAAGCCGCAGGGAGGGGCATACCTTGCACTACGACTTCATTATCGCTGGCGGAGGTTCTGCCGGTTCTGTACTGGCTGCCCGTCTTTCTGAAAATCCTGACGTTAAAGTTTGCCTTTTGGAAGCTGGCGGGGAGGGCCGCTCCGTTGTTGTGCGCGCGCCTCTGGGCATTGTCGCCTGCGTTCCCGGCCGCCCTCTCAAGCTCAACAACTGGGCCTTCCAAAGTGCTCCGCAAAAGCATTTGAACGGCAGACGCCTTTTCCAGCCGCGAGGCAAAGCCTTGGGCGGCTCAAGTGCCATTAACGCCATGTTGTATGTGCGCGGCCAAAGGGAAGATTACGACAGCTGGGCAGAGAATGGCTGCGACGGCTGGGCCTATGATGATGTGCTGCCGTACTTTTTGAAGTCCGAACAGTTCCAGCATGGCCGCTCGCCGCTTCACGGCGGGCACGGACCACTTCATGTCAGTGATCAGCGCAGTCCTCGCGCTTTGAGTGAGGCCTTTATTGAAGCAGCCGGTTTGAACGGCATTGCTAGAAACGATGACTTTAACAGCGAAACACAGGAAGGCGCGGGCCTTTACCACGTCACCCAGTTTCACGACCACCGCAAAGGCGAGCGCTGTTCGGCTGCCGCCGCCTACCTCCATCCGGTTATGGACCGGCCCAACCTCACCGTTTTAACCGGTGCCCGCGTGATCGCACTCAATATGGAGGAAACCCGCGTCACTGGTGTCTCCTTCATCCAAAGGGGACGCATGCACACTATCAAAGCGGAGAAGGAGACGATCCTAAGCGCCGGAGCCATCCAGAGCCCGCATATCATGATGCTGTCCGGCATTGGCCCAGAGGTGGAACTGGGACGCAACGACATCACAGTGCATCACAAGCTGGAAGGTGTCGGGCAAAACCTGCAAGATCATTTGGACTACACGGTATCGTACCGCTCCGATAACACGGATATGGTCGGCATCGGCATTCGCCCCGCAATCCAACTGGCGAAAGAAGCCATGCAGTGGCGGGAGGATGGAAGCGGCATGATCGCTTCTCCAGCCTCCGAGGCTGGTGCGTTTTTCCATTCCAACCAGTCAGGCGGGCGGGCAGACCTGCAGCACCACTTCGTTATTGCAATCGTCGATAATCACGCCCGCAAACTCCACATGGGCTACGGCTTTGGGTGTCATGTATGTGTTCTAAGGCCCAAATCCCGAGGTGAAATCGGCCTTTATTCCAATGACCCACGCGTTCCGCCGCGCATTGATCCGCGGTACCTGAGTGAGCCTGAGGATATGGAGGTTATGGCAGACGGCGTTGAGAAAACCCGCGCAATTCTAGAGAGCGCGCCGTTTGACGCCTATCGCGGCAAGCCGCTGTACCACATGGGAACGAGCAGAGAGGATGTTCGCTCAGCTATTCGCCAACGGGCGGAGACGATCTACCATCCGGCAGGCACCTGTAAAATGGGTGCTGATGAGATGAGCGTTGTAGATGCCGAGTTGAAAGTGCGGGGGCTTGAGGGCCTGCGCGTTGTTGATGTATCGGTCATGCCGACGATCATTTCCGGCAATACAAATGCGCCTGCGATAATGATCGCCGAGAAGGCGGCAGACATGATCCGCCGCCAATATGAAGCGCCATTTGAACGCAAAGATGAAGCTATTGGCGCCTCGGCCGCGTCTTAACTGGTGACCTTGTCGATGATCTTTTCGACCAGCTTTTGAGCGACTGCGCCCTTATCCATTTTCGGCCAGTCTTCAACGCCGTCATGAGAAACGATGCGGACGGTGTTGTTGTCGCCGCCCATGACGTTGTTCTCAGGGCTTACATCGTTCGCAACGATCCAGTCGGCACCTTTACGCTTCAATTTACCAGTCGCGTTATCGATAAGGTTTTGCGTTTCGGCTGCGAAACCAACCACCAAACCCGGTCGTTTTTCGCCGTGATTACCAACGCCGGATAGAATATCCGGGTTCTCGACAAGGGAGAGTGCTGGAGGAAGGCCGCTACCATCCTTCTTGATTTTCTGACCACCTTCGTTGGAGGTGCGCCAGTCGGCAACGGCTGCCGCCATCACCGCAATATCAGCAGGAAGCGCTGCTTCAACTGCCTTTTGCATATCCCGTGCCGATTCCACATGCACCACATTCACGCCCTTCGGGTCAGGAATAGTAACAGGACCTGAAACCAGCGTGACAGATGCCCCAGCATCCGCCAGCGCCTGTGCAATCGCGTGGCCCTGCTTACCGGAGGAACGGTTGGCGATATAGCGTACCGGATCGATCGGCTCATGGGTTGGGCCAGATGTCACCACTGCTGTTTTTCCAGAAAGCGGCTTGTTGACCGGCGTAAGCAACGCTTCGATAGCTGCAAGAATTTCCATAGGTTCGGACATGCGTCCAAAACCAGCCTCGCCGCTTTCCGCCATTTCACCGGCGTTAGGCCCAACAAAGTTGATACCGTCAGAAGCGAGCTGCGCAAGATTGCGCTGCGTAGCTGGGTGAGACCACATGCGGGAGTTCATGGCAGGAGCGATTAGCACCGGCTTATCGGTTGCAAGCAGCACACAAGAGGCAAGGTCGTCAGCAAGGCCATGGGCCATCTTGGCCATCATATTGGCCGTTGCGGGCGCGACAACCAGAAGGTCTGCTTCACGGGAAAGGCGGATATGGCCAACATCGTGCTCGGCTTCGCGGTCAAACAGTTCGGTAAACACCTTGCCGCCAGTTAGCGCACCCACTGTAAGCGGGGTTACAAACTGGGTTGCACCATTCGTCATCACCGCACGAACATGAGCGCCGCGCTCCTTTAAACGACGGATGAGATCCAGCGTTTTGTAGCAGGCAATTCCGCCAGTGATGATGAGTAGAATGCGCTTGTTGGACAGCATCAGTTTCTCCGTATCCCCGCACCGTGTTTGCCGTCTTTCTAACCCCTTAGAAAAGAAAAATCATCAGGGATATTGCACGAAAAAGCCCGGCCTGATGATCAGACCGGGCTTTCACAAACTTAAGGAGCCGCTTGGTTAAAGGGCAAAGGAGCGCGGCGCAGCAGCCAACACTTCAACTTCCCCATGTCCCTTTGGCGTGTAAATGGCCAAGCCGCGGTCACTGTGACCATAGCGGTTGAAACGGAACACACCGTCGATACCAAGGAAACCGTCGCGGTTGGTCAGGATGCGCTCTGAGAAGCGATCAGGACCTGCGGACTTTACAAGTCCTGCAGCAAGGATTGTCGCATCATAGGCAAGAGAAGCGTTGCGCGCTGGTTTGCTGCCATAAGTCTGAGCGTAGCGCTCTGCAAACTGGTCGAAGCTGCGGTTATCAGGACCCGGGAACCAAGCGCCAACAAGGAAAGGCGAACTCAGCACTTCAGGAGTATTCCAAAGGCCGCTGCCGATCAGCTTAACTTCACCGACATTTGCGCCGATTTCTGTCATCACCTGCATGGCGTAGGATGGGACCGCACCGCCCTCAGGGATGTAAAGCGTATCAACCTGAGAGACAGAACGGCTGAGGCTCATCACCTTTTCGCGGATGCTTTCCGCATTGCCCGGGGTGTACCGCTCAATGGCGACCACACGTCCACCGGCATTACCGACTGCCTGACGGAAGGTGGCTTCAACAACTGCGCCGTAGGAATTATCCGGCAGCAAAGCGGAGAAGGACTGACGCTCTTGTTCAATCGCATAGCTTACAACGCGGTTCACGTCGGATTGTGGCAGGTAGCTTAGCAAGTAGGTGCCTTGGTCAGCCACGTTCACGTCCGTTGAAAACGCAACCATTGGCACGCCAGAACGGCGGGTAACCTGGCTTGCACCGCGCACAGCATCAGCAAAAACAGGGCCGATCACCAGCTCCGCACCTTCCTGCACAGCGGTTTCAGCAGCAACACGAGCACCATCAGCAGTGCCTGCGGTGTCCTTCACGAGAATCTGAAGGTCAGCACCCGGAAAGTCCGAAAGAGCCATCTGCGCAGAGTTCTGAAACAGTGTCGCTACAGATGCAGCACTTGCACCTTCACCGGAAAACGGCAGCAATAGTGCAACCTTTACAGAACCATTGCCAATGGTCTGACCTGTTGGCTGCTGGGTTTGACCCTGCTGCGGGTAGCCGTTAAAGCCGCCCGGATAAGAACCCGGATAGTACGAGCTTGTGGAATTCATACAGCCGGCAAGAGCGAGCGCCGCGCCGACAACCAGCGTGGTAGAAAGGTGCTTGAAGATACGTCTCGTCTTCGCCCGATTGTCTTTCACCATAATGTCCTTAGTTTCTTCAGCCTGTGCAGCGGTTCGAGGCCCCACACCTATTATTGTTATAGATCATTAACCGTGATTACAGCGCTTACTCTATCGCTTTCTTATATTTTTTGCGGTTCCTGCACAAAAATTGCCTCTCAAATCTGGCGGGAAAGGCCGGAGTTCGTTAAATCTGCGCCTACGCTTGTGTAAAACCCGAGCGCGTTCAAGAAAGAGAGAGCAATGCAAGCCCCACACGAAAAAGGTCACACCAACTACTCGATTGGCGCCACCACTTTTGAGGCAAAGCCGATCGAAGCGGGGTTTTACATCGTCTCCACGCCCATCGGAAACTTGGGTGATATCACCATCCGCGCGCTCGAAACTCTAGCGGCAAGCGATTTGATTGCCTGCGAAGACACCCGCGTGACGGGCGGTCTTTTGCACCGCTTCGGCATCCGAACTCAGATGATCCCGTATCATGAACACAACGGCGAACGGCAGCGCCCGCGTATTGAGGCAGCGCTTGCAGAAGGCAAAATCGTCTCGCTGGTTTCTGACGCGGGCACGCCTCTCATTTCAGATCCGGGCTACCAGCTTGTGCGCGCTCTTTTGGAAGCTGGTCACAAAGTTGTTCCGATACCGGGCGCATCTGCCATGCTCACCGGCATTGTGGCTTCTGGCCTTCCTTCCGATATGGTGGTGTTTGCCGGGTTTTTGCCACACAAAAGCGGCGCACGGCGTAAAAGATTGGAAGAGCTAAGCGAACAGGCTGGCACTCTTGTTCTTTATGAAAGCCCGCACCGCGTTGGCTCTAGCCTTGGCGATATGGCGCAAATTCTGGGCCCAGACAGGGAAGCTGTTGTTGCCCGCGAACTCACCAAGAAATTTGAGGAATTCAAGCGCGGCACCCTCCGGGAACTTGCCTCTTTGTTTTCGGAGAACACGGTGAAGGGCGAATTGGTTATAATGATCGCGCCGGGGGAAAAGCGGGCAAGTGAAACGCTTGATATCAGTGCACTTCTGCGAGAATCCCTGCAAACAATGCCTGTAAGCGCTGCTGCAAAACATGTTGCAAAGCTGACGGGCGGTGACAGAAAACTGATCTATGCACGGGCTTTGGAGCTAAAGCAGGATGCTGAATTCTCTCACTCTGGAGATGCCGAGGACTAACTGGCACAGTACCCTCAGGCACACGACACTGGCGCGCAAGCAGGCCTACCACAAAGGCTTGATGGCAGAGCAGTGCTGTGCAGCCTACCTTCGCCGCAATTACTGGCGCATTTTAGAGACCCGTTACAAGGCAAAGGGCGGTGAAATCGACATCATTGCCCGCCGCGGCGCATGTCTTGCCTTTATCGAGGTCAAAGCCCGCAAAACCCGTGATCTCGCCATCGAAGCTATTTCTCAGCGCAATCAAACCCGCATTGCAAATGCTGCCCGTCATTGGGTAGCCAGCAACGGTGATGCGCTGGAAGACTTTAACAAACTGACCTTGCGCTTTGATGCGATGGTGCTTGATAACGCGCTGCGCCCAGAGCACCTGCCCAACTTTTTTCAAAGCGACTTTCTTTAGCCTCACGAAGATTTTTTTATAGTGCCATGGACAAACCGCCTAGGCGGGCTCATATGTGCATGTGCTAATTGCCGATGCTTCGCTTTGTCCGAAGCCACAAATGGAGTTTGTGATGTCCCTTCGTGTCGCTGTTCAAATGGATCATATCTCGACCATCAATATCGCTGGCGACAGTGCTTTTGCACTGATGCTGGAAGCGCAAGCACGCGGACACGAACTTTTTCATTACACACCGGACCGTTTGGCGCTGTGGGGCGACAAGGTTATGTGTGTTGTAGAACCAGTCACGGTACGCGATGAACCGGGTAACCATTACTCCTTTGGCGAGCCAGTTCGCGTTGACATGAGCGATATGGATATCGTGCTCATGCGTCAGGATCCGCCGTTTGATCTTGCCTACATCGCTGCGACCCACCTTCTTCAAAAAATCCATCCGAAAACCTTGGTGGTGAACGACCCTGTTCACGTGCGCAACGCTCCAGAAAAGCTGTTTGTGACCGAGTTTGCAGATCTAATGCCTGCAACGCTCATCACTCATAGCAAAAGCGAGATTGACCTCTTCCGCGAGCAGTACGGCGATATCGTTATGAAGCCGTTGTTTGGTCACGGCGGTGCTGCGGTGTTCCGTGTCACCAAGGACGACCTTAACTACGGTTCTCTTTACGACTTTTTCTCCGTGACTTTCCGCGAACCTTGGGTCATTCAGGAGTTCCTGCCGAATGTAAAGCATGGCGACAAGCGTATTCTGCTTGTTGATGGAGAGTTTGCCGGTGCTGTGAACCGCGTTCCGGCCGAAGGTGATCTTCGCTCAAACATGGTTAGAGGCGGCTCGCCAAAAGACAGCGATCTTACAGAACGCGAGCGCGAAATTTGCGCACGCCTTGGCCCTTCCTTGAAAGAAAAGGGGCTTATTCTGGTGGGTATCGACGTGATTGACGGTTATCTGACCGAGATCAACGTCACAGCGCCAACTGGTATCCGCGCCATTCAAAGGCTCGGCGGCCCTGATGTTGCTGCGACCGTCTGGAATGTGCTGGAAGAAAAGCGCCGCGCTGCAAACTAACCGACCTCAAAATTCCAAAATTCAAGCCGCCCGTTGCCTGCGCAAAGGGCGGCTTTTTTTGTTTAACTCCTCAATCCCCTTTAGGCAGTAGATGTGCCCGCAGTTTATGCGGCTGCCCAACAGGCCTACCGAGGACCTAAACTTGCCATCAAGGATAGTGAGATGGCCGTTGGGGAGGGCTAAATGTTTTCTCGGATTACCACAGTCGCCTTTCAAGGCATTGATGCGGTACCCGTTGATGTACAGGTCCAAATTGGACCTGGTTCTGTGCAGTTTTCCATCGTGGGGCTTCCTAGCAAAGCTGTTGCTGAAAGCAGGGAGAGGGTGCGCTCAGCGCTCCTATCTTCCGGCCTCGCTCTGCCTGCCAAGCGCGTTACGATTAATCTTGCTCCCGCCGATCTGCCAAAGGAAGGGTCGCATTACGATCTCCCAATAGCCTTAGGGCTCATGAGTGCCATGGGGCTCATCCCTCCAGAAGAGCTTGCAGAATATGTCGTTATTGGCGAGTTATCTCTGGATGGCCGGATTTGTCCTGTTAACGGTGCTCTGCCCGCAGCTATTTCCGCCAACGGTATGGGGAAGGGCCTCATATGCCCGTCCCAGTGCGGTAGTGAAGCGGCATGGGCAGGAAATGACATCGCCGTTCTTGCTGCCGGGAATTTGATTGAGCTTTCCAATCACTTCAAAGGCAATCAGGTTCTTGCAGCCCCGCGCCCCAGTGCACCCGTCAGCCGCAAAAGCCTGCCGGACCTTAGCGAAATACGCGGGCAGGAGAGCGCCAAGCGAACTCTTGAGATTGCTGCAGCTGGCGGACATAACCTGCTTATGGTCGGACCTCCAGGTTCCGGAAAGTCTATGCTGGCCAAAAGGCTGCCTTCACTGTTGCCGCCGTTGGAACCCAAAGAGCTTTTGGAAGTATCGATGATCGCTTCCATTGCCGGTGAACTAAAAGAGGGGCAGCTCAGCGATATCAGGCCGTTTCGCTCACCGCATCATTCTGCATCTATGCCCGCCTTGGTGGGCGGCGGTATCAGTGCAAAGCCGGGGGAGGTCTCTCTTGCCCACAATGGCGTGTTGTTTCTAGACGAGCTGCCAGAGTTTAACCCGCAGGTACTCGATAGTTTGCGCCAACCGATTGAAAGCGGCGAAGCGACCATTGTGCGCGCCAATCACCGTGTCAGCTATCCCAGTCAGGTTCAGATCATTGCAGCAATGAACCCATGCCGTTGTGGCTATGCCGGAGAACCCGGCCATACATGCAGGAGAGGCGATCGTTGCTCCGCTGATTATCAGGCCCGCGTTTCCGGCCCATTTCTTGACCGCATTGACCTACAAATCGATGTTCCTGCTGTTGCTGCGCAGGATCTCATTGATACCACCCATAATGAACCTTCTGCCGTGGTTGCAGAACGGGTGAGAGCAGCCCGCAAACGCCAAAAAGCACGCTTTAAAGCTCTTGGCCTTTCTATTTTGACCAACGCCCAAGCGGGCGCTCAACTAATTGAAAGCATTGCAGAGCCAGATGCGGAAGGAAAGAAACTGCTCTACGCCGTTGCTGAAAAGAAAGGCTTTTCTGCTCGTGGATACCACCGCATCCTTAAAGTAGCGCGCACTCTTGCCGACTTGGAAGACTGCGAAAGTGTTCACCGAAACCATTTGGCCGAAGCTTTAAGTTATCGCCAAGGCGCTGAACTTTTAATGGCATGAGGGAGTTCAATTGGGCTACCTCAAAGCTTTCTTTACGCATTTTCTCCCATTCTATCCTTAATTTCTCAATGGGTTGATTCATGTAATGCCAAAAGCTTCCAAGCCCTCCAAAGACCAGTGGGACCTGAACGGGCAACACGCTGAACCGCCAGAGGCTTTGCGGGCATCTCTTCCCGAGCGCTCACACCTGCGCCTTCTAAAGCTTCTGGCCGTTTTTACTGCAACCCTCGGCTTTCTCGTCTCCGTAATCGTTAGCCTTGCTCCGTTTCCCTACACTATGGCAGCGCCTGTTCTGGCATTTGCATGTGGTGCTATCGTGTTTCGCTGGTTTCCGGCTCCTTATGGCCTCACAGCCCGACGCAATATGGACCAGATTCGCAGTGAAGTGCGTCAACTGGAAGAAGAGCTTGAAGTTCAGCGGGATACAGCTTGGGAGCTGCGAGAAGCTGATGATCGGCACCGCTCGGTGTTAGAGGCCCTCGGAGCGATGGTTATTCGCCGTGATGCGGCGGGGCGCGTGCTTTATGTAAATGACGCCGTGCATAAGGTATTTAAGCGAGAGGATTGCCCGCAAATTGGCGCGCCGCTCACCTTGCCAACGGCAAGCCTCCACATAAACGAGCACGAACGCGATGTAATGGAGGAGCTTTCTGACATTCCGCTTGAAACCCGCGAAGGGGTTCGCTGGTTCTCACGGCTTAACCTCAGCATCCGCGATGGCAGCGGTGATGCGCCGATCATCCAGACAATCCTGCGCGATATCACACCGCGCCGCCAAGCCGAAGCGCGTCTTCGCGAAGACCGCGATCAGGCAGCAAGCGCTAGTGAAGCAAAATCCCGTTTTCTGGCGATGGTCAGCCATGAAATTCGCACCCCCTTGAACGGCATTTTGGGAATGACAGGGCTGCTTGAAGAAACCCGGCTTACACCGGAACAACGCAACTATCTTGAGGCGGTTCATACCTCTGGAGAGGCACTTCGACTGCTTATCGAGGAAATTCTCGATTACTCCAAGATTGAAGCGGGACGGCTGGAGATCTACCCAGAAGAGACCGATATCCGCGCCCTCATAGAACGCTCTGTGGAGCTGCTTGCCCCTCGTGCCCACGAGAAGGGGCTGGAAATTGGGGCATTTATTGAAGGCAGCATCTACAACCGCGTGAATATTGATGGCCCGCGCCTGCGCCAGATTTTGTTCAACCTGATCGGCAATGCGATCAAGTTTACCGAGGAAGGCGGGGTTAGCGTCGAAGCAATCTACCTACCCAATGCCCGCACGGAGCAAAACAATCCTCTGCTGCAAATTACCGTAGCTGACAGTGGGCCAGGCTTTGACAGTAAGGACGCTGCGCGCCTGTTTAACGAGTTTGAGCAGGGCGAAGAAGGGCGCGCCCGAAAGCATGGCGGAACCGGCCTTGGGCTTTCCATCTCCCGCCGTCTTGCGGACCTTATGGGCGGCTCCCTGAAAGCGCGCAGTACACCCGGAAAGGGCGCAGACTTTATTCTCACTTTGCCCGTTGAAGAGCGAGCAAGGGGCGAGAAGCCGCCACTTACACAGGCTCTATCAAACAATCACCTTGCGATCGTAACCGACAAAACCATTGAAGCGGCAACGCTCAAGAAAGACCTTGAGCAAGCCGGAGCCCACGTTGACATTTTGCCCGCTCGCACGCCCGACCTTGATGATCTGCTCGCCGGTGTTGATGGAATTTTGCTTGATTATGATGCTGTGGTCGATCCGGCTGGGTGGATTGCAGCCATTCAGGTTCGCCTTCCGCAAGCGCGGATCATTATTCTTGTTCCGCCGCATAGGCGTGACCAACTGGAAAGGCTGCATGATGCAGGGGCGGGCGCCTACCTAATCCGGCCGGTAAGAGGTGCGTCCCTAGTTTCTATCAGTCACAGCTTGTTACGTGATGGCGGCGTCTCCAAAGAAGATCTGGTTGCCGCTGAAGCACCGCCCAAAGAGCGCCAGCCAAAACGCAAGAACGTTCGCGGCAAGCACTTCCTTGTGGCAGAAGACAATGAAATCAACCGCTTACTTACCGAAGCACTGCTGCGTAAAATGGGATACGAGGCGACTATCGTACCTGATGGTATCAAAGCTCTGGAAGCTTTTAAGGACGGGTCGTTCGATGCGATGTTGATGGACCTTCATATGCCCGGCCTAGATGGGCTGGAAGCGATTCGCCGTATTAGAGAGATGGAAAAACACCAAGGTGGCTCGATACCCATCATCGCGGTGACAGCCGATGCTATGCCAGAAGCGCGAGAAGCGGCCCATAAGGCAGGTGCAGATGGCTTTATTACCAAGCCTCTAGACCCTGAAGCCCTAGAAGAACTGCTGGATTCAGTAATCATGGATTCTTGAAAAAGCAGCGATATAATACTTGGTAGCGGTGTTTAAAGCGCTTTTAATGGATTGGTGCTTACATACTGGAATGTATGTTTCTAAAGTACTGTCATGTTATTGTACTAAAACCATGTTTTAGATTTGCCCGAGGAAAGATTGGTATTTGTATCACTGGATATCAAACTGGCAGTTCTAAGCAGCTTGAGGTCAACTCGGCACAAAAGTGCAGCTCAGGTGTTTGGGAGGAAGTGAAGCAATGACAGCGTCTGGTCGTTTATCTCCGATGAGCATCGTCAAAATGTTCTCGCCCCTTAAACCACCTTATTTCGAACCCTCCCGCTGGGTTCCTGCGCCCATACGAGACCGCTTCTCACCACCACCTTCCCTTGGCAAAAAGGGGCCGTTAGAGGTACGACTTGCGCAGAACGCCAAGGAGCTAAAGGAAGCCCAAAGGCTGCGCTACCACATTTTCTACGAGGAAATGTCAGCGATTGCGGATTCGCAGACCCAGATGACGCGCCTTGATGCCGATCAATATGACGAAATCTGCGATCATATGCTGGTGGTAGATCATAACAGTCAGGTCAAGCCGCAACCGTTCGCAAAAGCGCGGCCAGAAATTGTCGGCACCTATCGCCTGCTTACTCAAAACACGGCGGAAATGCATGGCGGTTTTTATACGGCGGGCGAATATGACATCCAGCCATTACTGGATCGGCATAGCGACAAGACCTTTATGGAGCTTGGCCGCTCATGCGTAATGAAGCCTTACCGCACCAAGAAAACTGTCGAACTCCTCTGGCACGGCATCTGGTCTTACGTTTTGATGAACAACGTCGATGTGATGATCGGCTGTGCTTCAATTGAGGGTACGGACCCCGATCTGCTCGCGGACCAGCTCTCGTTCTTGCATCACTTTGCAAGTGCCCCGCCAGAGTGGGATGTGAAAGCGCTTCCAGACCAATATGTTGAGATGAACCGGATAGAAAAGGACAGGGTAGACCAGAAGGCTGCCCTGAGGGCTCTACCACCACTGGTGAAAGGGTATTTGCGCCTTGGGGCTTACATCGGTAGCGGCGCCGTAATTGATAATCAGTTCGGCACAACCGATGTTCTCATCATTTTACCTGTATCCGCCCTCAGCGATCGCTATGTTAACTATTACGGTGCCGACGCCAGCCGCTATGCGAGCTAAAAAACCTCGCGGAACCCTGATATCCTGACACTTCGCTCTTCTTTTTCACCCCTAGTTTAAGGGGGCTTTTTAACTTGGTTTTAAGGCTACTGGCTTAACCTTTCGGATAATTTTTTATTATCACAGCAACCAAGGAAAAGTCGGGCGCCATGGCACCTCGCCACTCTGGCACTAGCAGGGCTCAGCCCGGACCTCGTGGCGCGCAAACGCGCCAGCGTCCTCGCACGCCCAGAATGCGCAGCGACGAGCCGTATTTCGATGAGCTTATGGAAGAGCCAATCGAAATGCCGCGCGTGGTGCGCAAACGCCAGCAAAGCCAGAGTACTCAAGGTCAGCCATCCAAGCCGCGCCCTGCTGCGCGAAAGCCGGCGGCCCCGCCGCCGAAACGACCACCAGCACCACCACCGCCTCCGGCGCGATCAGCCAAACGACCAACGCGTAAGGCCAAGAAGCAAACGCTTACAGCGCTAGATGACGCCATGCGTCCGCGTAAATCGGGCAAAAAAGGTGGGCGTAGCTGGATTGTCAGGGCCTTCAGGTTCTGTGCCTACTGGAGCCTTGTTGCAGGGATCTGGGGCGCAATTATCGCAACCTGTGTTCTCATCTATTACGGCGCGCATCTGCCACCGGCCTCGGAATGGGCTGTGCCGCAGCGCCCACCGAACGTGCGGGTCATCGCAGCGAACGGCAACCTGATCGCCAACCGAGGTGATACGGGCGGTGAAGCCATTCGCCTTGAGCAGCTGCCAAGCTACCTGCCTAATGCTGTTATCGCGATTGAGGACAGGCGATTCCGATATCATTTCGGAATCGATCCAATTGGTCTTTTCCGCGCAGCAGTAACCAACTACACCAGTGGCAGAACCGTTCAGGGCGGTTCTACGCTTACCCAGCAGCTTGCCAAGAACTTGTTTTTGAAGCCGGAACGTACTTTCAAACGTAAGGTGCAGGAAGCGGTTATGGCCTTGTGGCTTGAGGCGAACTACTCGAAGGATGAGATCCTCGAGATGTACCTCAACCGTGTTTATCTTGGCGCCGGCGCATACGGCGTTGATGCTGCAGCCCGCCGCTACTACGGCAAGTCCGCCCGTCTTGTGACCATTGCAGAAGCGGCAACCATCGCCGGACTTTTGAAAGCGCCATCACGCTATGCGCCAACGCGCAATCCGGCCCTTGCCGAAAGCCGCGCTCATCTTGTTCTGACAGCCATGCACGATGAAGGCTTTATCACCGCGCAGGAAACCAAAGATGCTTTGATTAGTCCTGCAAAGGTTTCTGGTCGCTTCAACCAAGGCGGTGATAACTATGTGGCCGACTATGTGATGGATCTGCTGCCTAGCTATGTGGGCGGCATTAGCGAAGACCTTATCGTCGATACCACCATCGATGTGGACATGCAGAACGCAGCGGAGCAGGCGCTGACCAGCGCTATCCGCGAGCATCGCGGCGATCAGAACGTCACCCAAGGGGCCATTGTGACCTTGAACGGGGCAGGGGCCATCCGCGCTATGGTTGGCGGCTACAGCTACAGCCAGAGCCAGTATAACCGCGCCGTTTATGCCAAGCGCCAACCGGGCTCTGCGTTCAAGCCTTTCGTGTTTCTCACCGCGCTGGAAAGCGGCATGTCGCCCTACACTATGCGCACGGATAGGCCAATCACCATCGGCAACTGGTCTCCAAAGAACTACACCAATCGCTACTACGGCGATGTGAACCTGACTTACGCGCTGGCAAATTCCATCAACACCATCTCGGTGCAGCTGGGACGGGAAGTAAAGCCATCTCAGGTGGTCAAGACGGCACGCCGCCTTGGTATCAGCTCGCCGCTTAAGGCCAACAATTCGCTTGCCCTTGGCACCTCAGAAGTCACTCCGCTGGAAATGACAGCCTCGTACGTGCCGTTTGCAAATGGTGGTTATGGCATTGTTCCGCACATTGTTCGCCGCATCACCACAGAAGAGGGCAAGGTTCTTTACAACCGCAGCAGTGACGGGTTGGGCCGCGTTATTCGCGGTGACAAGGTGAGTGAAATCAACACCATGATGGCTCATGTTGTCGCCAATGGCACGGGTAGGAAAGCCCAGCTTGAAGGCCGCCCTGTTGGCGGCAAAACCGGCACGACGCAAGGGTTCCGCGATGCATGGTTTATTGGCTACACGGGCTCGCTAACCACCGGTGTCTGGCTTGGCAATGACAACAACTCGCCAATGAAAAAGGTAACGGGTGGCAAGTTGCCTGCAGAAATCTGGCAGAAGGCCATGACGGCGATGCACGCCAATGTACCAGTGACGCGCCTTCCGGGCGTGCCGCTGCATCTGGGGCCAATTTATCAGGGCAGTCAGCAGGTTGCGCCGCGACCACAAGCGCCATCTGGCTTCGCATTACCGCCGCAAGGAATGGGAACGCCATCGCCAAACTATCCGCAGCAACAACAACAGCAAGCACCGCAGCGAAGCGGGCCGATGAACCTGCTCAACCGCTTGTTCGGCGGCTAAAGCAATAGCAGGAAGGCCTCTTTAAGGCCTTCCGTTAGCAAACTCGATCAAATCCCACAGGTTGCCATAGAGGTCTTTGAACACCGCGACAGTGCCGTACTCGGCCTCTAGCGGTTCACGCACGAACTCGATGCCCTTTTTGAGTAGGCTGTCGTAATCGCGCCAGAAGTCATCAGTTCTGAGGAACAAGAACACCCGCCCACCAGCTTGATCGCCAATAAATGCCGCTTGTCGCTCGTTCGAGGCCTGTGCAAGAAGCAGCGAGCACGAGCCTTGCCCCTTCGGGCGCACAACAACCCAGCGCTTGTCCTGTTCCGGTTGGTAGGTGTCGTCCACCAGCTCAAACCCAAGCTTGGAGACATAAAAGTCGATGGCTTCATCATAATCGCGCACCACAAGGGCGATATGGGCAATGCTTTGATTCACGCGCCTAACCTCACTGAGCAACAAATGCGATCAGTCTAGCCAATGCCAAGCCGTGAACAACGGAAGGAACTGCTTTTGCAGGCTTTTATACTCAGAAGTACCGATGCAGCCGAGCACCGTTATCATTCAGCCAACGCCGCGCCTTTGGAGTATGTGGGGCAAGCTGGGTGCAGACCTGCCAGAAGTCAGGCGAATGGTTCATATGCACCAGATGGGCAACCTCATGAGCTGCCACATAATCCAACACTTCAGGCGGCGCGAGGATGAGCCGCCATGAAAACGACAGGCGGCCATCAGACGTACAAGAGCCCCAACGGCTCTTGGTATCGCGAATGGAAACCGTCGCAACCTTTTTGCCAAGCGTCTTGGCATGACGGTCAACCGCCTGCTCAAGGTCTTGTCTGGCCTGCTTTTTCAAGAAGTCGACCAAGCGCTTGGAAAGGTTATTAGGGTCACCTGAGACCGAGAAGTAGGGCTGCCCCTCTTCGCTTTTCAGAAGCTGAACGCCGCCGCGCAGTTTCTGCGAATAGAGCACATCGTGAGGAATACCGCGAAACGGGACAGCATTGCCATCACCAGCAGAAACGGGCGCGTGCCGTTTTTCCAGCTTATCTTCCAGCCAGCCGATTTGCCTTTTGGCGAAATCACGAGCCGTTTCCAGCTTGCCGCCCTTGGGCACTGTCAGCACCGGTAGCTTTTCACCTGTTGGCACGCGCAGGATATACCGCTTGGCGCGCTCGTTTCGGCGCAGCCGGATGGTGTACGAACCGTTCTCGTTCTCGACTTCTATCGTGTCAGGCAGGCTAGGTGCAGGCTTGGAAAATAAAAATCTCACTGGCGTTTCATCGATAAATGAAAAGTTGAAATCACAATGTGGCTAAGCGCAGGGATCTGCTCATCCATGCTGTACATCCTTTGCCCCTAAAAGGCAAAAAAGACGCGGATTGCGCCGCGTCTTCTAACTATAGTTCCGGCCGTTGTTTTAGCCGGAGAAGCCTTCAGCCTCGGAAGGGTGTCCCGCTGGACGGCCCTTGCGAGCAGCCATAAACCGGTCGAACTCCTCCTTATCCCGTGCGCGGCGAAGCTCCTTCATGTACTTGTCAAAGTCTTCACGCATCGCATCCAGCTTCTTACGCTCTTCTTCCAAGCGCTCCAGCTCCTGTTCGCGGTAATCGTCGAACGCCGCGTTTCCGGTGCGGCCACTACGGGTGTAAGTGGTGCTTTCAGAAAACGGACTGTCTTTCCAGCAACGCTTTACGTCCTGCTTAAAGGCTGGAAACTGATCACCCCAGATAATATAGGCGATCACAAGTAAGCCGAGAGGCCAGGCAATAATAAATCCAAGTATCATCAATCCGATCATCACCGGATTCCACTCGGGCCGGATTGTGTTGGACAACGCCATTCTTTCCTCCTTAATCTAACACAAGTATTGAGTTAGTTGCCCTAAGGTAGGATTCAAGTGTTTTTGCATATTATTTTTATTTAAGAACTTCGCACTTGCGAACGTAACCATGCATAACCACATAGGAACATTCACTTTTACCAAATGAAGACGTAAGCGCTTTGTTTTATTATTTAAAACTACGTTTACATGGTGACTTCATCGGCAAGCGTTTTATGGGTCTTGATGAAATCAAGAATACGCGGAGCAATTTCCGAGCGATACCGCGAACCATTGAACACCCCATAATGACCAACGCCGGGTTGCTCATAGTGCGCGCGTTTATCGTCAGAAAGATTTGGCGTTAGCGTATGGGCAGCCTTGGTTTGGCCGATGCCGGAGATATCGTCCTTTTCCCCTTCCACGGTGAAAATCGCCGTACGGGTGATTTTAGACGGATCCACCAAACGCCCGCGATGGCGCATGATGCCTCTCGGCAACGAGTGCTCAATAAACACGGTCTCGACGGTTTGCAGATAGAACTCGGCAGTCAAATCCATCACCGCAAGGTATTCATCGTAAAAGTCGCGGTGCTTTTCCGCGCTATCACCATCACCTTCCACCAGATGCTGGAAGAAATCACGATGGGCAACCAGATGGCGGTCCAGATTCATACTCATAAAGCCGGAGAGCTGCAAAAAGCCCGGATAAACCTCGCGCATCATACCCATATGCGGGAACGGCACAGTCATAATGACATGGCTGCGGAACCAGTCGATCCCCTTTTCCATGGCAAGGTCGTTGACCGCTGTCGGCGCTTCACGGGTATCAATCGGCCCGCCCATCATGGTCAAGGTCGCCGGAGCGCACGGATTTTTGTCTTCCTCCATCAGGGAAACAGCAGCAAAAACCGGAACCGATGGCTGGCAGACCGCTAAAACATGTGTGTTCGGACCCAAGAACTCCAGCATCTCGGTGATGTAGTCGATGTAATCATCAAGATCGAATTGCCCATCTGTCACCGGCACCTGCCGCGCATCCTGCCAATCGGTGATAAAGACCTCAAGGTCAGGCAGAAGCGCCTCTACGGTGCCGCGCAGCAGCGTAGCGAAGTGGCCGGACATTGGCGCGACAACCAGAATTTTCGGGTCCTGACGGCGCTTTCGAGTGGTCTGGCGTTCAAAATGGACAAGATCGCAGAACGGCTTCGACCAAACGGTATTTTCAACCACCGCCACCCGCTCGCCCGATACCACTGTGCTATCCAGCCCGAACTCAGGCTTGCTATACCGGCGGGTCATGCGCTCCAGAAGCTCGCAGGACGCGGCGATATTGCGGCCAAGGTAGGTGTGCGTTGCTGGGTTTAGCGGGTTTTTGAAGTACATGCGGGTTGCATCAGCAACGGCGCGCATTGGCGTAAGGGCTGCGTGATTTAGCTCGTAGAGTTGGTAATAAAGCAACTGGTACGCCTCCGCTCGTGATGCCGCTCGTGCCCTATTACTGCTCTATGGCAGCAGCCTCCCGCTTAGTGCACTGCAAAATTCTTAGGTTTAATCACTTAGAACCTCAACATATAGGATAGTCGAATGGTGATTGGTCAAGGTTTTAGCGCGTATTATAGCGTCAATACGCGGGTCTATCTGTGAATATCTGGAAAAACCATTAATGTGCAACGCACAAATAGAAGCAGCCATTTTAGGCTACGCAACTATTTCCACCCAAATACGATGGGAATTCTGCAGCTCGAAAGAAGAGTAATGGAGCTAGTCTGAGACCAACTCACCCAGCACAGCGTTAAGTAGGCACATACCCTGCGGCGTTGCTCTAAGGCGGGTATTGCCAATCCACTCCACCATGCCATTTTCCTGCAACTGGGAAAGGCGGCGCTGGTTGAAGGTGCGGCCAGACAGCGCTTCATAGCGCGGTACATCCAGCCCCTCGACAAGGCGCAGCCCCATTAGCAGCATTTCATCGCCTTGCTCTTCTGTGGTCAGATCAAAGGACTCGGTGACGCCAATGCCAGCGCTATCGACAAGGCCCATCCACGTTTCAGGGTGCTTTTCCATAGAGGTCGCCAGCTTGCTGCCGTCCTCACGGGTGATGCGCCCGTGGGCACCGGGCCCTACGCCGACATAATCACCATAGCGCCAATAAACGAGATTGTGCTTGCACTCGGAGCCAGGCGCGGCATGGTTGGAAACCTCATAGGCGGGTAGGCCGCGCTGTGCGGTGATTTCCTGCGTCAAATCATAAAGATCCGCCGCTTTATCCGGATCGAGGATATCCATTTTTCCAGCCGCATAGAGGCGGTGGAACATGGTGCCTTCCTCGATTGTCAGCTGGTACATGGAAAGGTGATCAGCAGCCAAATCAATCGCTAAATTGATCTCCTCGCGCCAGCCTTCCAAGGTTTGTTCCGGGCGAGCATAGATGAGATCAAAAGAAATCTGCGGGAACGTCTTTCGCGCGGTCTCTACGGCGCGGATAGCCTCAGCTACGTTATGCTGGCGGCCAAGGATCTTCAAATCACGATCGTTAAGCGCCTGAATACCCACCGAAAGCCTGTTTACACCGGCTGCGCGATAACCGGCGAACCGGTTTGCCTCCACGCTGGTGGGATTAGCTTCCATGGAAATTTCAGCGCTTGGCGCAAGCGACCATTTGTCGGCAATCGCGTCGATAATGGCGGCAACCGTTTGCGGTTCCATCAGCGAAGGTGTACCTCCGCCGAAGAAGATAGAGCCAACTTCACGCCCCTTGGTCTGCTCGGCAAACCACGAAAGCTCTTTGATGAGAGCGTCAGCATAAGCTTGCTGTGAAACCGGCTGGTGGCGAACGTGTGAGTTAAAGTCACAATACGGGCATTTGGCCAAACAGAAGGGCCAATGCACATAGATTCCAAATCCGCCGTCCGGTTGCACAGTCATTTTTTGCTTTTTGAAGTTAGAGGCAGTCGGCCTTGAACAGGTCGAACGCACGTGAGCGGTGGGACAGGCTCGCCCCGACGCCTTGCTTTTCTGCCAATGTCATTTCACCAAAGGTTCTTTCAAAACCATCTGGCTGGAACATAGGATCATAGCCGAAACCTTCAAGGCCCTTTGGCGGCCAGATCGCGGTTCCGTGCACTTCGCCGCGGTAGTACTGGGCATGACCATCTGGCCATGCAAGGCACAGTACGGCAACAAAGTAACAGGCGCGATCGGCGGTAGAGGTAGCGCCAGCTTCTAGCAGCTTATCCTCTACCGCCTGCATTGCCACAGAAAAGTCCTTGGTAGGACCAGCCCAGCGGGCGGAGTAAATGCCAGGGGCGTCGTTAAGCGCCTTCACACAGAACCCACTATCGTCAGCAAGTGCTGGCAAACCAGAGGCGTTTGCCGCCGCCGCTGCTTTGATAAGCGCATTTGCTTCGAACGTGTCTCCGTCTTCAACCGGTTCAGGGAGGTCCAGCTCGGCTGCCGAAATGACTTCGTAGCCGTGCGGTGCCAAGAGATCCTGAATTTCCTTAAGCTTGCCCTTGTTGTGGGTAGCCAGAACAAGGCGGCCGGGCTCTAGTTTTCTGTGGCTCATACTCGTCTCTCTTAAAGAACGGTGAGTTTTTGCAGCTCGACCAACTTGCCGATGCTGTTCTTGGCAAGGCCCATCAGCTTGAGGAACTCTTCCTCGGAGAACGGCTCACCTTCAGCAGTACCCTGAATTTCTACAAGGCCGCCTTTGCCGGTCATAACAAAGTTTGCATCGGTGTCAGCAGAAGAATCCTCGTCATAGTCAAGGTCTGCAACCGGAACGCCCTCGTAGATGCCGCAGGAGATAGCAGCAACGTGGTCTTTCAGCACGTTTTCAACCTTCACCATCTCACGCGCTTCCATCCACTTCAGACAGTCGTGCAGAGCAACCCAAGCACCGGTGATCGATGCTGTGCGGGTACCGCCGTCAGCCTGAATAACGTCACAGTCGATGGTGATCTGGCGCTCGCCAAGAGCCTTCAGGTCCACAACAGCGCGCAGGGAACGGGCGATCAAGCGCTGGATTTCCAGCGTACGGCCAGATTGTTTGCCGGAGGAAGCCTCACGGCGCATACGGTCGTGGGTAGAGCGTGGCAGCATGCCATACTCAGCTGTTACCCAACCACGGTTTTGACCACGCAACCACGGCGGAACGCGCTCTTCCAAGCTAGCGGTGCACAGCACATGGGTGTCGCCAAACTTCACAAGGCAGGAACCTTCTGCGTGCTTAGTTACACCGCGTTCCAGTGTTACCGGACGCATTTCTTCCGGTGCGCGATTTGATGGACGTTTCAAAACCAACTCCGTTTCGATTTTTCAGCTCAATTCACTTGTTAACCGACTTGTAGCGCCCCATTCTGCGAAGCGCAAAGGAAGCTTTCGCTTTCCTCTCGTTCTTCCCTTTAATTCCGCTAGAGCACTGCAGTTTTCCCAGTGGTCATGAGCTAGATTGTGTCTGCACTTCCTGTTGGGTTACTATCCCACCTTGTAAAGCAGTTTCAGGAACCAATTCCCAGTGACCATCGGCCCTCCATCCGTTCCAATTCGTGATCTTGACGAGCGCTCTCGCGAGATTTTCCGCAGGATCGTTGATAATTATCTGGATACCGGTGAACCCACGGGATCGCGCAATCTGGCGCGAGGGCTGACCAAGCCGCTTTCTCCTGCCTCCATTCGCAATGTGATGTCAGACTTGGAGCATATGGGGCTGCTTTATTCTCCCCATACCAGCGCAGGACGTCTTCCGACGGAGACGGGCTTACGTCTCTTTCTCGATGGTCTTTTGGAGGTGGGCGATCTCACAAAGGAAGAGCGCCAGCAGATCGCCATTCAAGTAAAAGCCTCCCAAGACAAGAAGTCACCAGAGCAAATTCTCACCGAAGCCAGCCAGATGCTTTCCGGCCTTAGCCGAGGGGCAGGGGTTGTTCTGGCCCACAAGCGCGATGCAACACTGCGCCATGTAGAGTTTGTGCGTATCGAGCCATTGAAAGCCCTTGTTGTGTTGGTGAACGAAGATGGTGCCGTTGAAAACCGTATCATCGACTTGCCACCCGGTCTGCCGCAATCAGCGCTCACCGAAGCTGGAAACTATCTCAATTCCGTCATTCGAAATCGCACCTTAACCGAGGCAAAGTCGGAATTGGAACGCTTACGAAACGAAAATCAGGCAGAGCTGGACCGGCTAACATCCAAGGTCGTAGATACAGGTGTTGCGGTTTGGGCTGGCGAGCGCTCAGATAAGCCCAACCTCATTGTTCGGGGTCGCTCCAATCTGCTTCAAGATCTCGATGCTGCGGAAGACCTTGAGCGCATACGCATGCTGTTTGATGACCTTGAGAACAAGAACGACCTTATTCAGCTTCTGGAATCTTCCCAAGACGGTGAAGGGGTTCGAATTTTCATTGGATCAGAAAGCAAGCTGTTTTCCCTCTCCGGTTCCTCTTTGGTAGTGTCTCCTTATCGCGATAGCGAACAGCGGATTATCGGTGTGCTGGGCGTGATCGGACCTACGCGGCTCAATTACGCCCGCGTGATACCGATGGTTGATTACACCGCCCGCCTTGTGAGCCGTATACTTGGTTAAAACGTGCACTTTCGCTTTAATGATCTGAAAGCAAAGAAGAACGTGCAAATTGGAGTTTGAGACAGTGGAAGCTCTTAGCCCAGCTGAACTGGAGCGCTATGCGCGCCATATTGTGCTTCGTGATGTTGGAGGACCGGGCCAGCTGAAACTGAAATCAGCTCGCGTTCTGGTCATTGGAGCCGGAGGACTAGGCGCGCCGGTTCTGCAGTATCTAGCGGCTGCTGGCGTTGGCACACTTGGCATCGTTGACGATGACTATGTATCCCTATCCAACCTACAGCGGCAGATCATTCATGATACAGATCAGCTGGGCGAACCCAAGGTCGCCAGCGCAGCAGAAGCCATTGCACGCCTGAACCCCAACGTAAAAGTAGAACCGCTGCCGACCCGCATCACCGGCCAAAACGCCATGCAGCTAGTCTCGGCGTTTGATCTGGTGATTGATGGATCGGATAACTTCGCAACCCGCTATCTCGTCAGCGATGCGTGTTTCTTTGCGCAAAAGCCGCTGGTAACAGGCGCAGTCGGTCAATTCGATGGCTCTTTGACGCTATTGAGGCCATATGAGTGTGATGAGGCAGGCAAACCCAACCCAACCTATCGCTGCCTGTTTCCTAACGCACCGGCGGAAGGCACTGTGCCAACTTGCTCTCAAGCAGGTGTTCTTGGCGCTCTCACAGGTGTAGTGGGCTCATTGCAGGCGCTAGAAGCCATCAAAGAGATTGTTGGCTTTGGCGAAGGCCTTCTAGGCAGGCTGCTCCTGATCGACACCTACACAATGGCGTTTGACACCATCCGCTACAAACACTCGAAGAAAAATCCTCTCAACGGCGACAAACCGCAGAGCTGGGCAGAAATGCTAGAGGGGTAATCCCCTCTAGGCTATTTAAAGTTTGAGACCAACTCGGCCTGAACTGCTGCATGCATTCCCTAAAAGCTAGGTTTGCTTCCTAGTTCTGTTCGCCAGCATTCTTATTCAAAGTGTATTGATAGTATTTGGCTATCCGGATGAATCTGGAAAACGCGTAGTTGTTGGCGATTACAATTCCCCAGCCGCCGTACAAAAACGCGCGGCGGATGAAGTAGCTTTTGAAGAATGCGACAGGAAACTCCGTGAAGAGTCTGAAGGCTGATATGTGTCTTCCCTTAGCGATCATATCATCTAGCTGCATGTCGGAATAACGGTTCATTTTTTCGACAACAAACTGGATCGACCTTTGAGACCTGTGATCCATCTTGCCTTTTAATACCCCAATAGTCGCGTCTTTATCGGGCCTTACGGTGTCATGAACGCTGGAAGAAGAAAAGCGGCCTTTTTCTCTGTTGTACAAACGATATTGCCAATAACCGTAAGCCCACTTTTTCGCTGTTTTTTCATGCGGAAAAACATCGACAATATGTACCTTGTAGATGTCCTTTTCCGGTAATGGCCGAAACAGATTTTGGATCTCCGACGCCAAATCTCGGCTAATTGCCTCATCGGCGTCGATGTTTAAAAGCCACGTATTCCGACACTGATCTTCCGCAAAGCGCTTTTGCTCGCCATAGCCATTCCATTCGTTGAAATAGACCTTCGCGCCCGCTTCTTCTGCTATTTGGGTTGTTCGGTCAGTAGACCCTGAATCAACAACAATGATCTCGTCTACCCAGTCTTTAACACTGTCAATCGCCATCAAAATCCGGTCTTCTTCATCCTTGGTAATGATGAAAACCGAAATTGGTAACTTGTTATTTGGAATGCTTTTGTCAGACATCGAAGTTCTTCTAGCGTTTTGAAGTGCCAAACTGAATAAGTGTGGCTGGCATAGCCATGTATTGACCATCACATTAGTTGCGATAGTTAGAGGTGGCAAAGAGATTACAATTAACCTCTATGCCGCCTGCGCATTTGGGAGTGGAGAGGCGCTAGTGCGCCTCGTCCCAGTTATCAGCAGCTTCTGCTTCTACTTTTAGCGGCACGGAGAGTTTAACTGCAGGCTCCGCAGCTCGTTCCATCTCCGAAACGATCAAGGCTTTGGTTGCATCAACCTGATCTTCCGGCACCTCAAAGATCAATTCGTCGTGCACCTGAAGCAGCATTTTCGCATCCAGCTTTGCGTTCTCCAGCGTGTCGTCCATCCGCACCATCGCGCGGCGGATAATATCAGCAGCCGAGCCCTGAATAGGGGCGTTGATAGCGGCACGCTCAAAGAACTGACGCATGTTCGGGTTCTTTGTGTTCACATCTGGATAGTGCGCTTTGCGGCCAAAAATAGTTTCCACGTAACCGTTTGCATGGACGAACTTTTTGGTTTCTTCCATGTAATCGCGAATCCCCGGGAACCGCTCGAAGTAGGTTTTGATGTAATCACCCGCTTCACCGCGTGAAATGCCCAGCTGGTTGGCAAGGCCAAACGCAGAGATGCCATAGATGATACCGAAGTTGATGGCCTTTGCCTGACGGCGCACCATCGGATCCATACCTTCAATCGGCACACCGAACATTTCAGAGGCCGTCATCGCGTGAATGTCCAGCCCTTCTGCGAAGGCACGCTTGAGCTGCGGAATATCTGCCATGTGAGCAAGGATACGCAACTCGATCTGGCTATAGTCAGCTGAAATCAGCTTAAAGCCTTTCTCAGCAATAAACGCTTTGCGGATCTTGCGACCTTCCTCGGTGCGGATTGGAATGTTCTGCACATTCGGTTCAGAAGAAGACAAGCGACCCGTTGTCGTTGCCGCCAGTGAGAAGGAGGTGTGAACACGGCCGGTTTGCGGATTGATAAAGCCCGGCAATGCGTCGGTATAGGTGGATTTCAGCTTGGAAAGCTGACGCCAGTCGACAATCTTGCTTGGCAGTTCGTGGCCTTCAGCTGCCAGATCATCCAGCACCGATGCAGAGGTAGACCACGCGCCCGTTTTAGTCTTCTTGCCGCCCGGAAGACCCATTTTCGCAAACAGAATTTCACCAAGCTGTTTAGGGCTGCCAACGTTGAACGGTTCGCCCGCAATCTCGTGAATTTCCGCTTCCAGCGCTGCTGCTTTTTGCGCAAACTCGCCAGAAAGAAGCGAAAGGATCTGACGGTCGATCGCAACGCCGCGGCGCTCCATCTTCGCAAGCGTTTCAACCATCGGGCGCTCAAGGCGCTCGTAAACGGTTGCCATACCTTCAGAAGCAAGACGTGGTTTCAGAATTTCCCAGAGGCGAAGGGTAACATCTGCGTCTTCTGCAGCGTACTCTGTTGCCTTATCAAGTGGAACTTTGTCGAACGAAATCTGCGACTTACCGGAACCGCACACATCCTTGAACGGGATTGGTGTATGACCCAACCAACGTTCTGACAGCTCGTCCATGCCATTGCCGCCGACGCCTGCATCCAGCACGTAGGAGAGCAGCATCGTGTCATCAAACGGCGCCATTTCAATGCCGTAGCGCGACAGAACCAGCCAGTCGTATTTCATGTTCTGAGCGATTTTCAGAACAGACGGGTCTTCCAACATCGGCTTGAGGAGATCGAGCGCTTCGCTCATCGGGATCTGGCCGCTGACAAGCGCACCGCCGCCGAGAAGGTCGCCTTCCCCATCGACATGGGCGAGCGGGATGTAGCAGGCTTTGCCAGCAGCCGTTGCCAGCGATACGCCAACAAGGCCGGACTGCATGGCGTTGAGATCATCGGTTTCGGTATCAACCGCGACATAACCGGTTTCATAAGCAACAGAAATCCACGCTTGGAGTTGTTCCACCGTTGAAACTGTTTCGTATGCGGAACGATCTACAGGATTAGCTGACTGCTGCGCTTTTATACGCTCAACAAGAGCGGATGGGCTCCAGTTTTTGTCCTCAGCAATCCCCTCTTTGTCCGCAGGCTTATCCTCTGCTTTTGCAGCAGCTTCAAAACCAACAACAGGAACGTCAACGGCCTCGATAGCATCAGCTTCAGAACCGCAGAACTCCGCGACTTTGCGGGTCAGGCTGGTAAAGCCCATCGCCTTGAGGAAGCCAACTGCCGTTGGGCCGTCCACGTTGCAGCAGGAGAAGCTTTCCACCTCAACCTCAACCGGCACATCCTCTTTCAGCTGTACGAGGCGGCGGGAGATCCGAGCTTGCTCGGCAAACTCGATCAGGTTCTCGCGGCGCTTTTTCTGTTTGATGGTTTCGGCTTGTTCCAGAAGCGTATCCAGATCGCCAAACTCGTTGATAAGAAGCGCTGCCGTCTTCAGGCCGATGCCCGGAACACCGGGAACATTATCCACGCTGTCGCCAGCAAGAGACTGCACTTCCACGACCTTGTTTGGCGCGACGCCGAACTTTTCAAAAACTTCCGGAGCGCCGATTACCTTGTTCTTCATGGTGTCAACAAGGCCAATGCGCTCGGTAACAAGCTGCATCAAGTCCTTGTCACCAGAGACGATTGTCACCTTAGCACCAGCAGCTGCAGCCTGACGGGCGTAGGTGGCGATCAGATCGTCAGCTTCATAGCCTTCCTGCTCGATAGCAGGCAGGCCAAACGCGCGGGTCGCTTCTCGGATTAGGCCGAACTGCGGGATAAGATCTTCCGGCGGCGGCGGACGATGCGCTTTGTATTCAGGGTAAAAGTCATTGCGGAACGTCTTGCCGGACTTATCGAAGATCACAGCAAGGTGAGTTGCCCTTTCGCCAATTTCTTTTGACGGGCCTTCTTGGATCAGCTTCCAGATCATATTGCAGAAGCCGGAAACTGCGCCAACAGGCAAGCCATCCGGCTTACGGGTAAGCGGAGGCAGCGCGTGATACGCGCGGAAAATGAAGGTGGAACCATCGACCAAAATCAGGTGATCGTTCTCGTTAAGCGCTGGGGCTATGGATGACGTGGACATGGGCGGATCATGCCCGCGCAGGCGGCGCTTGAAAAGAGGCGAACTGCGCTATCAAGCTAACTTTTTTATCTGGTTGCATGCGCGCGCCGGCGCGCGCATAGCGTTTCGTCAAATCGGCTGGAAACCTGACTGGTTATTTATGAGAACCGGACGGTAACGAATACCCTCACACTCAAACACCAATTGCCCTTTATGAATGGCGAAGAACTCGCGAAGGGATTGCTCCTCAACCGGCAGGTTTTCGATGGCCTCCAAAAACGCCTCGTGGCTTTGCTCAGCGACGACGGGAACCAAAACCGGTTTGCGCGGCGGCTCCTTCACCTGCGTTTTGGCTGTAAGTTTGCCAGCTTTGACTTTTACGCCTTCTGGAAGCTTCTTCAGCTCTTTCACCTTTTGCTCCGGTGCATCTGCTTTGCCCGATGACATTAGCGGCGCTGGTGGCTTTAAAACCATGCAGGTCTGCGGAAGCTCATAAAGAACACCTTCGTCATAGCCGCCAAAGAAGAAATTCGAGGCGCTTTGAATGTCAGTGGCTCCCGCTTCCGCTTTGTGGTCGAAGACCGAGACAAGGGAATTGCCTTGCGCTTGAACGCGGCGGTTCTTGTTATCCCAGAACGAGCCAAGCGCCGTGCTGGTCTTGGCGACGGTTTCAGAAAACAAAACAGATCCATTTCCGTCAATGGCTCTTTCGGGCTTTGGCGGCGGGGCAACGTCGATCTTTGCAAAGTAGCGCGGCGCAGCAATCGCGGAGAGATCGGCAAGCGGTTCATCGATGGTGGTGAGTGCATAAGCAGCAAAGGCCACACTGGTTCCCGCCATCACGATACAGAGAAACTTCTTCATTGCTGCGTCCCCCTTACTTTCTTGCCGAAGTCGGGCAGGGCGAACTGGCTTGCGCCTGCAGGTGGATCAAAGCGGAACTCATTGTCCTTGAAGGTTGGCTTCAAGTTCCAACCACTGTAGCGCACATGGGTTTGTGGTAGCCCGTCCAGAAGTTTGTAGGAGAGGATCAGATAACCCGGCAGGCCGGTGTCCTCGTAAATCCAGATCTGCCAATCGATATCCTGACTGAAGAACGCCAAGTGATGGGCAACGCCTTCTGGCAGTAACTCCCGCCCCACATAAAGCGCGGTGTTGGTCCAGTTATTGATGGTATTGGAAAGATTGCGATTGATGATGTCCAGACCGGGGAAGGAGAGCTGGAACTCATCGCGCAGAACCTTCACCAAACTACCGGAATCGCCGGTAAAGTCGCCCTCGGTGTAAAGGTTCCTCGTGACATCGTAGTAGCTCATGATGCCGTCGAAATAGAAGAGCTGGCTCAGACCGTTCACGCGAGGCAGCTCAATCTTGATCTTATCCTCTCCCTCCAGTTTTACCGAATACTGGTAGGTGAAGTTGAGGGGGACCAGATCTTTGAATACACGCTCTTCACTGGCATTCACCGTGAACTGCATTTTTTCGGTATTGCGAAACAGCTCCAGCAAATCAGAAAGCATCTTCAATGCCTTCTCATCCTGCCTTTGTATGGTCGGGTTGGCGTTCGCCCCCGCAAAGGGAAGAGAAAGAATAAAGCACAGCAGCAGAGCGCTCACGCCCGCCTTTATCCAGCTCATCATTGGCAAGTCCATTGTTCTTGTGGTTCTTGGTGATGCCAAGCGGCCAGCGACCTGACCCGTAAGGCCAAGCCGCTAACAAGGACTATAGATGAAGCAGGTAAAGAAGCTCTAACGCTGCGTCAGTTTATTGTGCTGGTTCTGCCGCAGCTCTTGGAGAACGGGCGATGTAGGCCCATTGCGGCCGCTCAAAAAGGAAGGCGCCAAAGCCGGTTTTTTCAATAAGCCACCACAAGATCAGCGGACCGACGACAGCAGCGCTTGTTACGAGCAAAGACAAAGTCCCTGCGTCTGGCACAACGCCGAGCTTGATCAAGACCGTGCGGGTCACTGCCATGGGGAAGAAGAAGGCCAGATAAACCGCGATAGAGCGCTGACCGCAGTACCGCAAGAAACCGAGGCGGTGAACATCGGCTAGCAGCGCCGAAACGCAAATCACAGCAAAAGCGCCAAGCGCACCCAAACCGAGAGACACGAACGGCAGCTGCGAATAACCGGCAAAGACGACGGTTCCGTTCACCAGTCCCCAAAGCGCTAGCAGAGCAAGCGCCTTTAGCGCATTGGCACGCACCCAAGCGGCCAACTCAAAAATCTTGGAGGCAAAGATATAACCGGCGAAGAAGAACACAAAACGTCCCGCCGTTTCATCAAGCAGCAGCCAGCCTGTGTGAATGGTGGCGATTTGCGCAATAGCTGCAACAGCCAACGTCACCTGCCAAGGCACCTTGAATTGATGCAGCAGTTTAGTCAGCACAAAGAAGATCGGCAGAATGTAGATAAACCAAAGGGTACCAAAGGGCTGAAGATACGCCATTGGATACATCAGCAGCGCTTCGTTCCAGCCGTATTCACCGGCAAACGATGGTAGTTTCAGTGCAAACTGGATGGTCAGCCACAGGGCGTAGAAATAGAAAAAGTGGACCAGCTTACGGTCCAGATACAAGCGCCAGTCGCGATTGATGACATTTGCGAGGAACAAGCCGGAGATCATAAAAAAGTCCGGCATTCTGAAAGGCGCAGCAAAAGCAACGATTGCGCCCATCCAGCCGGTTTCACCGATTGCAGCTCCAACACCCAAGGTGGAGTGCATCATGACAACCAAAATGATGCAGAAGCCTTTGGCATAATCGACCCAGTCGATCCGCGCTGCCGCCGATGCTCGTTCCATGAATAACCCCACCAGAATCAATTATTGAATTTTTACAGCTTTTCTAAACTGCACTAGGTATATCTTTGGAGGGGTCGGGGACATGATCAAATTATTGTTACAGTTAACCGGAGCCTGACAGCAGGCTCCAGCTCTATTTGTCAGTCGGTTTTATCGTCACGCCACGGGCTAATGCGGTCCTGACCATTGGATGGGCCATTGCGGCGGCCATCGCGATCTTCAGAGCTAGACCACTCACCTTCGTCAAGGTCTACAACACCGCTATCGCGCTTGTAGCTTTGCGAGGTTTTGATGTTCACCGTGCGCATATCAACGCGGGCAGCCAAAAAGCGGCCAACTGCTGCGCGTACTGGCGGAATAAACAGCAGTAAACCGATGGCATCGGTGAAGAATCCCGGGATGAGCAACATGATAGCGGCAACCACGATGAGGGCGCCCTGCATCAGCTCGTCACCCGGCACACGTCCTGCATCCATCTCCGAGCGCATTCGCATCAAAAGCGAAAGCCCTTGATGGCGCAACATGAGAGAACCGGCTGCTGCAGTTGCTACTGTAAGCAGAATTGTTGGAATAGCGCCGATTTCACTGCCGACCTCGATGAAAAGATAAATTTCAATCGTTGGCAGCAGAATAAAGGCAGCAAGTAAGATCAATCCAATTGGCATGGCTTCGCTTTTATAATCCGTTTTCCCGAACATAGGCGCTGCACTGTTGTTTTTCGAGTGTAATCAGCGAAAAACAACAAACTCTAGTACGATTTCTTAGATTATTTCCCCAAGGACATTAAAGTTTGGTGCCCCGTCTAAGGTACAATCCGGAAATCACTGGAAGTTGCGCGTAGAAACCTTAAATTAGTGACAGAGGCTGTAAAAAGCGTTAGAGCCAAACTAAATGAACAGGCGGGCTGCAACAAATATCGGTTGCGGCGTTGTAGAATAGGACCGGTCGGCGACGTGACATGAGCGAGATTTTTGACGTAACCAATATTATTTTTCTCGTAGCAGCTGTTTTTATCTTCCTTCGTCTCCGCTCCGTACTTGGAAAACGGACAGGGAACGAGCGGCCGCCATATGATCCATACTCCGCACGCGGAGAAAAGAAGGAACCTGAAAAGCGCGCAAACGGTAATGGCGACAATGTCATTCCGCTGCCAGGTAATGAAAAAACCGGCAATGCACGCGTTTATGATGAAAGCCGCGATGAAATCGAGGCAGCCATCAATCAGGTTGCTCCTGCAGGATCACCAAGCAACGAGAAACTTCACGAGATTCTCAAATTCGAGCCTAACTTCAATCCGAAAGAGTTCATCAAAGGCGCAGGCGCTGCCTATGAGATGATCATCACTGCGTTTGCCCATGGCGACCGCAAGACCTTGAAGGGTCTGCTTTCCGATGAAGTGTTTGATGGTTTTGTTGGCGCGATCAACGAACGAGAATCCCGCAAGGAAACTGTCGATTCGACCTTTATCGGCATCGATAAGGCAGCCATTTCGGACGTAGACCTGACCGGCAACGTTGCGCAGATTACTGTTCGATTGAAAGCACAGTTGATCTCCGCGACCAAGGACGAAGAAGGCCACATTGTTGATGGTGACCCGACTCAGGTGAGCGAAGTGACCGACATCTGGACCTTCAGCCGTGAACTGGGCTCCAACAATCCAAACTGGAAACTTGTGGCAACTGAATCGGCAGAATGATTTTCTCGTGCGGCTGGTTCAGCCTGCGCGGCATACTCGGAAGCGCTTTGTTAGTCCTGCTTTCAGCAGTAACAGTTGAGGCAGGGGAGCGCGCCAAGCCAAGCAAGATGAAAAGCCATTCTATAAAGTTCGAGAATATTGACGGTTGGGCTGCGGAAGATCATTCCGCGGCCTTTTCCGTGTTCATGGCCCAGTGCAAAAACGCCCAGTCGCTGCAGCACTTCTGGGAGGGCACGCAAAAACAAGAGTTTCTTGAAATCTGCCGCCGAGCCACATCTCTTGGCCCGCTTGATGATGTGCGCGCGCGGATGTTTTTTGAAAACCACTTCCAACCCGAACTTGTTGATCACGATGGGTTCGTGACCGGCTATTACCAGCCGGAGGTCACCGCATCTCTTACGCCAAGCCGCCGCTTTTCGGTTCCCCTTCACGGGCTACCTGAGGGCATGAAGCAGCTGCCAAACCGCGCGGCGGTGATGGACGGAGCGCTTGACGGCAAGGGTCTGGAGCTGGTGTGGCTTGAAAGCCCTGCCGATGCGTTTTTTATCGCAATCCAAGGCTCGGCCCGCTTGAGGCTGGAAGACGGCAGCGCACGCCAACTACGCTTTGCCGGTAAATCCGGTCATCCTTACACGCCCATCGGGCGTATTCTCATCGAGCGCGGCGAGGTCTCTCGCGAGGCTATGTCCATGCAGGCCATTCGCGATTGGCTGGACGCTAACCCTGATCAAAGAGATGGGCTGCTGCGCCAGAACGAAAGCTATATCTTCTTCTCGCTAGACGATGAAGACGGTGGACCCAAAGGAGGCGCTGGCATACCGCTAACCGCAATGCGATCGCTGGCAATTGACCGCAACCTGCACCCTTACGGCATGCCGATCTTTGTGCAGACGCGGCTGCCCTGGGCGTTTGGTCTGGAAAAAAAGTTCCAGCGACTAATGATTGCGCAGGATACGGGCTCTGCCATTGTTGGCCCAGCGCGAGGGGACATATATACAGGCGAGGGAATTGAGGCAGGAGATCTGGCGGGCCGCATAAAACACGAGGCGCGCTTTATTGTATTTCGCCCCAAGCCAATCTTGGCAGGGTACGGACCGAACGCATGACAATGAATAACAACAACAATAGAAGGCGGCGCAAGCACCTTTCTGCGTCGGACCGGCTCCTATGGCAGCGGGTAACAACCTCGGTTACCCCAATGCACCCAGAGGGTGAGGCGTTCAATCAGGAAGACCTTGTTCCGCATGTGCCAGAGCCAACACCAGCCGAGATAAACGCAGCTAAAAAGGCCAAGGCCGAAGCGAAGGTTCACGTTTCTTCTGCTGCCTTGCGAGCACCAAAACCTGCCGTTCCATCCATTCCGCCTCTGGTCACCATGCACCGCAGAGAGCGCAAAAAGGTCACCAAGGTCGGCGGACGCACTATCGATGGCCGTCTTGATCTGCACGGCTATACCCAGCAGCAGGCCCATGATCGGCTGCGCGGGTTTTTGCATCACGCGCAGGTTTCCGGCTATTCCTTGGTGCTTGTCATCACAGGTAAAGGCAGCCGCGCGAAGGGCTTTTCCTTTGGCGATGATCGCGGCGTGTTGCGACGTATGGTTCCACACTGGCTTTCAGCTCCGGATTTTCGCCAGTTGGTGCTAGGATTTGAAGAAGCTCATCTTACCCATGGCGGTGAGGGGGCAATTTATGTTCAAATTCGCAAGCGCAGGAATTCATCCAGAGATTACTCATGACACCATTTGGAGCCAAAGTTCGGGAACTGCGAAAGAAAAACAACAGGACGCTGAAAGAGATGGCGGAAGCCCTTTCGGTTTCCAGCGCCTATCTGTCTGCCCTTGAACACGGCAAGCGCGGCACACCAACTTGGTATATGGTTCAGCGCATCATCACCTATTTCAACGTGATTTGGGACGAGGCTGAAGAGCTGCAACGTCTTGCCGAGCTTTCTGACCCACGCGTGACCATTGATACCGGCGGCCTTAGCCCCAACGCCACTGAACTCACCAACATGGTGGCAATGAAAATCAGCGGCCTCTCCGAAGAGTCTATTGACCACCTTTTGCACCAGCTACGTGTTGTTTGCGCCAAGGACAACGTGTAAACACATAGCCCTACGGGCTTGCAAAACATAAAATAACGCAGGACATTCAAGAGGTCTGCGCTTTCGCAAGCCGCAGTAGCCCCACAGGGAATGGACGCGCCGTTATGACACCTGCCGCACTAAAGATTTCACACCTTTTAGAGCCACCTGCTGTTCTTGAAGAGTTCGCAGCGCTGATTGAAAAGCATGGCGGCGATGGCTCCAGCCCCAAAGTGCGCAGTGCTGTTCTTTCCCGTTTGAAAGAGCTGAACAAAGCGGGCCGCGCCGAAATTGAGCAGATGCTTCTGGATGATGGCAGCGGACGGCGTTGCGCCGAGCGCCTATCGGGTCTGCAAGACTTGCTCATTCAGGTGATCTACGAGTTTGCGACCACCTACGTTTATCCCAACAAGAACCCGACCAAGGCAGAACGCATCAGCGTGATTGCCGTTGGCGGTTATGGCCGCGCAACGCTTGGGCCGCAGTCGGATATCGATCTGCTGTTTGTCTGGCCCTACAAGCAAACCGCGTGGGGCGACCAGATCGTTGAATACATCCTTTACATGCTTTGGGACATGGGTTTCAAAGTGGGCCACTCCACCCGCAGCCTTAACGAATGCATCAAGCAGGCACGCGATGATATGACCATCCGCACCGCCGTGCTTGAGGCGCGTTATGTCTGGGGCGATCTTTCGCTCTACGAAACGCTGGTGGAGCGCTTTGATAAGGAGGTTATCGCAGGCTCTGGGCCCGAGTTTATTGCCGCAAAGCTTGCCGAGCGCGATGAACGTCACGCCCGTCACGGTGTCTCCCGCTATCTGGTGGAACCGAACGTCAAAGAGGGTAAGGGCGGTCTGCGCGACCTCAACACCCTGTTCTGGATCGGCAAATACTTCTACCGTGTGCGCAACGGCTCGGAACTGGTGGAGAAGGGCGTTTATTCCCGCCGACAGCTCAACAGCTTCCGCAAATCCCAAGACTTTCTCTGGGCTGTTCGCTGCCACCTGCATTTTCTTACCAAGCGGCCGGAAGACCGCCTGACCTTTGACGTTCAGCGCGAGATCGCCACCCGCCTTGGCTACAAGGACCATCCGGGCCAGCAGAACGTTGAGCGCTTCATGAAGCACTACTTCCTCGTTGCAAAGGATGTGGGTGATCTCACCCGCGTGTTCTCCGCCGCGCTTGAAGAGCAACACGTTAAGCAGGCGCCGGGTATTTCCCGCTTCATCGAGCGCATTGTGCCGGGCAAGCTGCGCCGTCGCACCACGATTAAGGGCACCAAAGACTTTTACGACGAGAACGGGCGTATCGTTGCGGCGAATGAGAATATCTTCGAGCGTGACCCGACCAATCTGCTTCGCGTTTTCGTGCTGCTCGACACGCACAATCTCGACATTCACCCTGAGCTGCTGAAGCTGATCCGACGCTCTTTGAAGCTGATCACCACGGAATTGCGTCAGGATGAAGGGGCGAACCGCCTGTTCATGAAGGTGCTGTGCTCGCGTAGTGACCCTGAACCTGTCTTGCGCAAAATGAACGAAGCGGGCGTTCTGGGCCGCTTTGTACCGGAGTTTGGCAAGGTGATCGCGATGATGCAGTTCAACATGTATCACCACTTCACCGTAGACGAGCACCTCATCCGCTCCATTGGCGTGCTGTCGGAAATCGAACGCGGTCTGGGGGGGGATAATCATCCTCTGGCGACTGATCTTATCAAAACCGTGCCGAGCCGCCGCGTTTTGTATGTTGCGATGTTGCTGCATGATATCGCCAAGGGCCGGCCTGAGGACCACTCCATTGCAGGTGCGCGCATTGCCAGAAAGGTATGTCCGCGCCTAGGTCTTTCCGGATCCGAAACGGATACCGTTGCTTGGCTCATTGAGCATCATCTGGAAATGAGCACGGTGGCGCAGTCGCGTGATCTCAACGACCCGCAGACCATCAAAGATTTCTGCAACAAGGTGCAGAGCCTTGAGCGCCTGAAGCTGCTGCTCATCCTCACCGTTGCCGATATCCGCGCTGTAGGTCCGGGCGTCTTTAACGGCTGGAAGGGCCAGTTGCTGCGCACGCTCTACTACGAGAGCGAGACCATCTTGAGCGGCGGTCACAGCGCCATGAGCCATAACCAGCGCGTTGAGATGATCAAAAGCGAACTGGATGAAGCGCTTAAGAAAAAGCGCTGGAACGCCAAGCAGCGCGAAGAATACATGGGAAAGCATTACCGCGCCTACTGGCTGCGCGGCGATCTGGACAGCAAGTTGCGCCACGCCCAGATGATCCGCGATACGGAAGCCAAGGGTAATTTGCTGGCAACCCGCGTACAGCCGCACTCGTTCGAGGCGGTCACGGAAATCACCGTTCTGGCGCCCGATCATCCGCGCCTGCTTTCCATTATCGCTCATGCCTGCTTTGCCGCTGGCGCCAATATTGTTGATGCGCAGATCGACACCACCACCAACGGGCTGGCGCTGGACACCATTTTCGTTCGCCGCGAACTGCCGGAGGATGAGGACGAGCGCCGCCGCGGTGAGCGCATTGGCGAGCTGATTGAGCAGGCTCTGCAGGGCAAGGAGCCGGTTGTCAGCGCTGCTAAGGTGAAAAAGGCGACCAACTCCAAGAGTAAGGCGTTTGATATTGAAACCACCGTGCACGTGAGCAACTCATGGTCCGAGGACTACACGGTGGTCGAAGTATCGGGTCTTGACCGACCGGGCCTTCTTTATGACCTCACCAAAGCCATTTCCGCCCTTAACCTCAACATTGCCTCGGCACATGTTGTGACCTTTGGCGAGAGGGCGGTGGACGTGTTCTATGTAACTGATCTAATGGGAGACAAAATCAGCAACGTGGGCCGTCAGGAAGTCATACGCGATACCATGCGCATTGCCTTTGACGGTGCAGATGCCGAGCCTGCTCCAAAGCCACGCGGCGGGCGGCCACATAAATTGGCGAGCTAAACATACTTTATGAGCCTGATTAAGAACTTTGCCACAGTAGGCGGCGCTACAATGTTGAGCCGCCTACTCGGTTTCATTCGTGACATGCTGTTGGCTGCCTTTGTGGGTACCGGACCTGTGGCGGATGCGTTTGTGGTGGCCTTTCGCTTGCCAAACCTCTTCCGCCGCCTGTTTGCGGAAGGGGCGTTCAACTCCGCCTTTATTCCGCTGTTTGCCCGCTCAGTAGAAGAAGAGGGCAAGAAGGGCGCGCGCCAGTTTGCTGGCGAGATTGCTGCAGCGCTGTTCTGGACGCTTGTTGTTGTAACCGCAGTTGCCGAGCTCTTCATGCCGGCTTTGGTGTTCCTGCTGGCGCCGGGGTACTTTGAAGACCCGACAAAGTTCGACCTCACCGTGTTGATGTCGCGCATCGCCTTTCCATACCTGCTGTTCATGTCACTGCTGGCGTTTATCTCCGGCATTTTGAACACCTACCAGCGCTTTGCTGCAGCGGCACTGGCGCCTGTTATGCTGAATGTGGTGATGATCCTCGTTCTGGCAGGTATCGGCCTTTCCGACCGTGCGCCTGACCAGCTCACCGGTATCATTTTGATGTGCGGTGTTTCGTTTGCCGGTCTTGTTCAGCTTGCCTTTGTTGCTTTTGACATGCGCCGTATCGGCTTTTCCGTGCCTATCAAACGCCCCCGTATGACGAAAGGCGTTAAGCGCTTGCTGGCTCTTGGTATTCCGGGCGTTATTGCTGGCGGCATTACCCAGATCAACATTACCGTTGGCACCATCATCGCCTCCTTGCAGGAAGGCGCAAACGCTTATCTTTACTACGCAGACCGCATCTATCAGCTGCCACTTGGTACAGTGGGCGTTGCCATTGGCGTTGTACTGCTTCCAAGCCTGACCCGTCAGCTGCGCTCTGGTGATGTTCAAGCGCTCATGGACACCCAGAACCGCTCCTTTGAGTTCGCTCTAGCGCTCACCCTGCCTGCCGCTGTTGCGCTGGTTGTAATTCCAACGGAAATCATTTCGGTTCTCTTCGAGCGCGGCCAATTCGACAGTGCAGCGGTTGCTAACACCGCAACGGCGCTGATGGCGTTTGCTGTCGGTCTTCCGGCCTTTGTGCTCAACAAGGTGCTGTCACCGGGCTACTTCTCTCGCGAAGACACCAAAACGCCAATGTATTTTGCAGGCGTTTCCATGGTCGTGAACGTGGTGCTTTCTATCGCTTTGTTCCCGTACCTTCAGCATGTGGGCATTGCCGTTGCAACGTCGGTTGCTGGCTGGGCCAACACAGGCCTGCTGGGTTATGTGCTTTGGAAGCGCGGCCATTTCCAGACCGATAAAACCTTGATGCGCCGCGTTCCGCTGCTGCTGCTGGCCAGCCTTTTGATGGGCGCAGCCGTTTATGCCGCTGCAGTTTTCCTTGCGCCAATGGCGACATCTCCGCTGTTTATCGTGCGGGCAGGGCAGCTTGGCATTTTGGTGCTGGTGGGCATGGTCACCTTTGCGGTTCTAGCCCAAGTGACTGGCGCCTTTAACCTAAAGGAACAAGCCAAACGTCTGCGCCGGCGCAAACAATAAGCAGGTCCATTTTCAGAAAACGGTGACTCGCTGCAATTTTTGTTGCGCGCGGGCTCGCCGTTCTTCATATAGCATCTTGTTTTCTGCACATAGGGTGCAGCCCATCAAGCCCTTCCAACCGGCTGTAGCAATAGGGAATTAATAGAATGACGGCTTTTGAGCCTCGCGTATTTTCCGGTGTTCAACCTACCGGCAACCTGCATCTTGGAAACTATTTGGGTGCAGTCTCTCGCTTTGTTCCACTTCAGGACCAGATGCCTTCCGTTTACTGCGTTGTTGACCTGCATGCGATCACCGTGTGGCAAGACCCAGCTGAACTTATGCGCGCCACCCGCGAAGTAACCGCGGCGTATCTGGCAGCGGGCGTTGATCCTAAAAAAGCGATCATCTTCAACCAGAGTCAGGTGAAAGAGCACTCTGAACTGGCTTGGATGTTCAACTGTATTGCCCGTATGGGCTGGCTGCGCCGCATGACGCAGTTCAAGGAAAAAGCGGGTAAGAACGCCGAGAACGCTTCTGTTGGCCTGTTTGCCTACCCTAACTTGATGGCTGCCGACATTCTGGCTTACCGCGCAACCCACGTACCGGTTGGCGATGATCAGAAGCAGCACCTTGAGCTGACCCGCGATATCGCCCAGAAGTTCAACAACGATTACGCTGAGCGCATCGTTGAGCTGGGCCTTGGCGTGACAAACCCTGAGCCGACACCGGAATCTCCTGCAGAGCTTTACTTCCCGCTGCCAGAACCTCTGATTGCTGGTCCTGCGACCCGCATCATGAGCCTGCGCGATGGCTCCAAGAAGATGTCCAAGTCTGATCCTTCCGATCTGTCCCGCATCAACCTCAACGATGATGCAGAGACCATTGCGAAGAAGATCAAAAAGGCAAAGACCGATCCTGACGCGCTGCCAAGCGAAGTGGAAGGCCTGAAAGACCGTCTGGAAGCTGACAACCTTGTTGGCATCTATGCAGCTCTTGCCGGCACCACCAAAGCAGACGTTCTGAAGGAATATGGCGGCCAGCAGTTCTCTGCGTTCAAGCCAGCTCTTTCCGACCTTGCCGTTGAAAAGCTTGCGCCAATGACCGGCGAAATCCGCCGTTTGGTGGCAGATCCAACCGCAATTGACGCCGTTCTTAAGGATGGTGCGGAGCGCGCAGCAGCGATTGCAGAACCTGTTCTGCACGACGTTCGCCGTATCTTCGGCTTCGTTGAGGCCCGTTTCGGTCGCTAAGCGTTAGACGCTGACTTGAGAAAGATTAAACCCCGCGTTCACCGCGGGGTTTTTCATTTTCGGCTGTATTAAGAGCCATGCACTCAGTTCAAAGCTGCGTTGCGAAACTACCTGTAGTCACACCAGATTCGATATTGTATACTCATGTATGCAATTTGAGGTTGTAACTAGGAAAGGCATTCAAAATGGCCAGCATCCACCACCCACACCACGACTTCCATGCCGTTGCCGATGCAGCACGAGGCGCTTACAAAGCGACTGCTGATTTCCTCCACGCCCTTGCCCAGAGCACTTTGGCTGCCCAGATGGCAGAGCGTTACATGAACATGAGCGATGAGCAGTTGGCCCGTCAGGGTCTGACCCGCGAAGAAGCCAACCAGTCAATTATCCGCAAACTCAGTTCTTGAGGTTTTCCCAAGATTAGGCGGTAAAACTACGCTTTATTTTGGCATTTACCCCATCCAACCCCAACCACTTATTGACAGAGTGCAGGTTGCCACCCTACACCCTTCTCTGTCTATTTTAGGGGAAATCCCTCCAAATCTATTCGTTGGTTGGAGTTGCATGACTGAAACTCGTATTGATCGCCGCTTTGCGAAACTGAAAAGTGAAGGTCGCCCTGCGCTTGTAACTTTTATTACCGCAGGCGACCCTGATGGTGCGACTTCGCAGGCAATTTTTGAAGCACTTCCGGCCGCAGGCAGCGATGTTATCGAACTAGGCATGCCGTTTTCTGACCCAATGGCAGAGGGCGTGCCTATTCAGCTGGCGAGCCAGCGTGCACTGGCAAACGGCCAGACCATGAACAAAACTTTGGACATGGTGCGCAAGTTTCGCGAAACCGACAATGACACCCCCATCGTTCTGATGGGCTATTACAACCCGATTTACGTGCGCGGCTCTGAAAACTTCGTCAAAGAAGCCAAGGAAGCAGGCGCCGACGGGCTTATCATTGTTGACGTTCCAGCAGAAGAAGATGATGAATTGTGCATCCCTGCCGTGCAGGGGGGCTTGAATTTTATTCGTTTGGCCACACCTACATCTGATAATGTCCGGTTGCCGACGATTTTGAAAAATACCTCCGGTTTTGTGTACTATGTTTCCGTCACCGGTGTGACCGGTTCGGAAATCAAGAGCAAAGCGGATGTCGCTTCAGCGGTCAATCGTATCAAGCAGCATACCGATCTGCCTGTTGCGGTTGGTTTTGGCGTTAAAACTGCCGAGGACGCTGCCGCTATTGGTAAAGACGCCGACGGCGTGGTTGTTGGTTCTGTTCTCGTTGAGGCTGTCCGTAAGAGCCTTGATGAAAACGGCAAAGCGACCGACAAAACCGTTGCCGCGGTAACCGAGATTGTTGCTTCTTTGCGCTCTGGCGTAGAAAAAGCGCGGTCTTGACCTATCGTTTCATGCAGTGCGTTATTTGCACTGCGCCTTTGACAAGAACATTAACAACAGCCGGGGCTGCCCGTGAACTGGATTAACAACGTTGTACGGCCAAAGATTCGCAGCTTTCTAGAAAAGCGCGACACGCCGGAAAACCTATGGATCAAATGCCCGGAAACGGGTGAAATGGTCTTTCACCGTGATCTCGAGGCAAACCAGTGGGTTGTCCCGAACTCTAACTTCCACATGCGTATTGCAGGCAAAAAGCGTCTGGAATACTTCTTTGATGGTGGCGAGTACGAAACCGTTGCGACCCCTGAGGTGCCGGTTGATCCGCTGAAGTTCCGCGATCAGAAGCGCTATGTAGACCGCCTGAAAGATGCCCGCACCAAGACCGAGCTTGAAGACTCCGTCATGGTCGCAAAGGGTAAAGTCAACGGCTACGACATGACCGCTGCTGTTCAGGACTTTGCTTTCATGGGTGGCTCTCTTGGTATGGCTGCTGGTGAAGCGATCCTCAAGGGCATGGAAACCGCTGTTGAGAACAAGACCCCGTTCATCATGTTCGCCTCTTCGGGCGGTGCACGTATGCAGGAGGGTATTCTTTCCCTGATGCAGATGCCGCGCACCACCGTTGGTGTTCAGATGCTGCGTGATGCTGGCCTGCCTTACATCGTGGTTCTTACCAACCCGACAACCGGCGGTGTGACAGCGTCCTACGCGATGCTAGGCGACGTTCATCTTGCAGAACCAGGTGCTCTCATCGGCTTTGCCGGTCAGCGCGTGATTGAACAGACCATCCGCGAGAAGCTGCCAGAAGGCTTCCAGCGTTCTGAATACCTTGTCGATCACGGCATGGTGGATATGGTTGTTCATCGTCATGACATGAAAGACACCATTTCCAACATCTGTAACCTTCTGCTTAAGCGTGAAGCAGCTGTACCTGCACTGGATGCAGCAAAGCAGATTGAAGCGCCAGCAGCAGAAGCACAGGAAGCAAATGGCGCAGCATAAGCTAGGCCATTCTTTTTGCTAGAATTTTGAAAGTCCGGCGCATGGTGCCGGACTTTTTGTTTGTGGTTCAGGACCAACGAGAAACCAACGCCTATGGATGCCGTGAATAAAGCGCTTGAGCGCCTGATGAAACTTCACCCTGCCGAAATCGACCTGTCGCTTGAGCGCATGCAGGTTGTACTCAAGGCATTGGGTAATCCTGAAAAGCAGTTGCCACCAACCATCCACGTCGCCGGAACCAACGGTAAAGGCTCTACAAGCGCGTTCATTCGCGCACTATTGGAAGCGCGAGGAAAGCGGGTTCACGTTTATTCCTCACCGCATCTGGTGGCGTTTAACGAGCGCATCCGCCTTGGCAGCACCGGCAAATTTGTGAGCGATGAGCGCCTCATGGACGCTTTGCTCGCTGTTGAAGTTGCAGCAGGTGAAGGTCCGGTAACATTTTTTGAAGCAACAACCGCCGCTGCATTTTGGCTGTTTGCCCGCGAACCTGCCGACTATCTCATTCTTGAAGTTGGTCTTGGCGGCATTCTGGATGCGACTAACGTCATCGAAAAACCGCTTGTCAGCGTGATCACACCGATCTCCAAAGACCACGAGAACTTTCTGGGAGACAAGCTTTCCGGTATCGCTGCCGAAAAAGCCGGTATCATCAAACAGGGCTGCCCCGTTGTCAGTGCCCAGCAAGTTGATGAGGTGCACCGGGTAATCGAGCGCCAAGCGGCCCGCTGTAAAGCCGAGCTATGGTTTGGGACGCAGGAGTTTACATCTTGGGACGAGGGCGGTCGGTTTATCTATCAAGATGAAGGCGGTCTTCTGGATATGGCACTGCCGAAGCTGCACGGTCACCATCAGCTCGACAATGCAGGCCTTGCTGTGGCCGCGCTGCGCATTGCAGGGCTGCTGAGCACGGAAACGGCAGAGGGAGAGGCAAACACAGCGCTGCGTGCTGCAAGCTGGCCAGCGCGCCTGCAACCGCTTCGTACGGGCACTGTGCTAGAGCGTTTTCCCGAACAAACAGAGATCTGGGTAGACGGTGGTCACAATCCGGGGGCGGGCGAGGTGATTTCCTCGTTCCTTGCTGACCTTAACGAGACAGCACCAAAACCGGTTTATCTCATCAGCGGCATGATGCAGACCAAGGACCCGACAGGGTTCTTCCGCTGCTTTGATGGTTTGGTGAAGAGCGTTTCTTGCGTTCCACTGACTACAACAAGTCAGGGCCGGACACCGCTAGAGCTGGCAGAGTTTGCCACAAAAGCTCGTCTTAAAACGCGCGGCTATGAAAGCCTAGAAGAAGCACTGGTCGCGCTTGAAGACGAACTCACTCTGATCGGCGAACCGGCCCGTATTCTGTTTTGTGGATCGCTTTATCTGGCAGGCGAGGTTCTAGCTAAGAACGGCACCCCGCCGGAGTGATTAATTTCGCACCCGAAACAAATAAACAAAGGGAGGCAAAAAGCCTCCCTTTTCTTTTGGCCTATTCCAAACCGTCAAAGAGTGCGGTGGAGAGGTAACGCTCTGCAAAGCTTGGGATAATGACCACGATATTCTTACCGGCCATATCCTCACGAGCGCCGACTTCCAAGGCTGCTTTCAAAGCTGCTCCTGAAGAGATTCCCACTGGAACACCTTCGGTTCGCGCGACTTCACGAGCTGTTGCGAAGGCATCATCGTTTTCGATGGTGACGATCTCATCGTAGACAGAGGTGTCGAGCACGCCCGGCACAAAGCCTGCGCCGATGCCCTGAATTTTATGCGGGCTTGGCTGGCCGCCAGAAAGAACCGGACTTGCGGAAGGCTCAACCGCTACAACGTGCAAGGACGGCTTTTTCTCTTTAAGAACCTGCGATACGCCGGTGATGGTGCCGCCTGTACCGATGCCGGAGACAAATACATCCACTTCGCCGTTGGTGTCGTTCCAGATTTCCAGCGCAGTGGTGTTGCGGTGAATTTCTGGGTTTGCAGCATTTTCAAACTGCTGCGGGATCACAGCACCTGGAATTTCTTCCATCAGCTCCTGAGCGCGGGCAATCGCACCCTTCATACCCTTAGCCGCTTCGGTTAGCTCCAGCTCAGCGCCCAACAGTTTGAACATCTTACGGCGCTCAACAGACATGGACTCAGGCATTGTGAGGATGAGGCGGTATCCTTTTGCGGCTGCAACAAATGCCAGCGCAATGCCTGTGTTGCCGGAGGTCGGCTCGATAAGCGTTGTCTCTTTCGGATTGATCTGGCCGGCAGCTTCCATGGCTTCAATCATGGCAGCGCCGATGCGGTCTTTCACGCTAGAGATAGGGTTGAAAAATTCGAGCTTTGCCAGAATGTTGGCTTTCACGCCATGAGCTTTAGCCAGCTTATCAAGGCGAACAATCGGAGTGTTGCCGATGGTCTCGATGATGGAATTATAAATCTTGCCACGACCCGGTGCAGCGCTTGTCATTGGTGACCTCCAGTAGTCGATTCTTGTAAACTCTTGAAACTAATCGATGTCTTGGAGAGAAATGTAGTAAGCAGCGAGCCTGTTTACGAGGTTATGAAAACTGTTCGCACGGGACTTTGTGAAAATTCATTCTAAAAGGCACAATTCGAGAAGCACATTTTTTCAAAATGCACTTTACCTAGGATAATGTTTTAGGAGTTTGTTCCGCAAACACTCATCAATCAGGAGACGTGCTCTTTAAGGCCGAGCAGCGCTGGAAGTTCGCTCATATGGCCAAATGGCACCGCGCCTACATCATGAAGGTCCTGCAATTCGCCTTGCAAATGGGCTGTATAGCCAAAGCAGCGCATACCAGCAGAGCGAGCCGCCATCATACCCGCGATGCTGTCTTCAATAACAACGCAGTTTTCCGGCGCATAGCCCATGCTGCGGGCCGCATAAAGGAAGATGTCAGGGGCTGGCTTGCCCTCTTTTACATCCTGCGCGGAGTGCAGAACGTCCTTGAAGAATTCCAATAGACCGGCAGAACCAAGGGTTAGGTGCATTTTCTCATAGCGGCCAGAAGAGCCGACGCAGTAAGGAATGCCTTCTTCGATCAAGCTTTCTACGACCTGCCGAACACCGTCAATTGGCTCGATACCGGCGCGAAATGCTTCCAGATCAGCTGCGCGCACGCGGTCGGCCCAGTCAGAGCCCAAACCCTTACCGGTCATTTCTTCAAGCATGCGCTGGATGGTATCAAGCGCGCGTCCGGTAAAACGGGCATGGCATTCGGATGGAGAGAAGTCGAGGCCGATATCAGCAATAAACTCCGACAAAACACGGTTCGCGATGGTTTCAGTGTCCACCAGAATGCCGTCACAGTCGAAGATTACCAATTCCGGTGTCATACCCTTACCCCACTTGGAAGAACGCTTGGCGCGTCCTCATTCATTGCAATCAGGCCCACCCGCAACCGGCTAAGGTTCGCCGTTCGCGGGCAGGCTTTAGAAAATTATTTCGTGCCAGAAGAGCCAAAGCCGCCAGCACCGCGATCGGTATCGTCAAGGCTGCCGGTTTCTTCTGTCGCCATCTGTACCACTGGAGCCAGAACCAGCTGTGCTATACGCATACCGCGTTCAACGACAAATGGTTCATCGCCAAGGTTGATGAGGATGACTTTTACTTCGCCGCGATAATCCGCATCGATTGTGCCCGGTGTGTTGAGAACGGTCACACCGTTTTTGGCAGCAAGACCGGAGCGCGGACGCACCTGACCTTCAAAGCCACGCGGAATTGCCATGGCAAGGCCGGTCTCGATGAGGGCGCGCTTACCTGGAAGCAGGGTCACAGGATCGGTTACTGCGGCACGAAGATCCATACCCGCTGCATCAGCTGTTTCATAAGCTGGCAATTGCAGGTCCGCCCCGTGGGGCAAACGCTTGATTTTTAGTGTCTGTGTCATGGGATTGCCTTTTTGCGTTGAGCAGAGAACTAACAGGCAAACGCCCTTGTTTCTACCGCTTTCTGGCGCTTCTCCCATTGTTCACGGATCATTGACGATCCTGTTCAAACTCTTGGCATTATCACTGCAAAGCACATCCAATAGGTTGTCTCCAACTTGAAAACACGGAGATGACAATGAAACAAGATCCACTGTTTCTGCCCCATGGCGCACCAAATCTGGCCGTCACACAAAGCGCTGCCCATGATTTCTTGAAGGAGATGGGACCTTCAATCACCGCAGCCAAAGCACTGGTTGTTATCTCGCCTCACTGGGAGACCAAAGGGCTGAAGGTGTCGGCAGCTGGCCCGCTAAAGACGATCCATGACTTCAGAGGGTTTTCCGAGGAACTCCATCAGATGAACTATGACGGCGCAGCGCCGCAATGGCTCGTGGGTAGCGTTATTGAGGCGGTTTCATCTGGCGGACTGAAGATCGAAGCGGATGACACTTGGGGGCTAGACCATGGCACTTGGGTTCCCCTGATCCTTGCTTTGCCGGAAAACACACTGCCAATCGTTCAGGTGTCTCTGCCTCTTGGCTATGGAGCAGCTGAAAGCATTGCGTTGGGCCGCGCTTTGGCGCCCCTTGCCGAACAGGGCATTCTCGTGATCGGCACGGGCGCTATTACCCATAATTTCCGAGAGATGGGACCGGAAAATCAACCCATCCCTGAGTGGGCTGTGTCGTTCGACAAAGATGTCGAGAATGCATTGGCGCTTGGTGACGCGGCCATTCTTGATCTGAAAAACCACGCCCACTATCAGCGGGCACTACCAACAGATGAGCATCTAATGCCGCTGTTTGTGGCCTATGGTGCGGCAGGCAAAGGCGCAGCGGCGACCAAACTGCATGAGAGCTGGACCCACCGCTCCTTGAGCATGAGCGCCTATCGCTTTGCGGCTTGAGGCTAGTTTGCCTCAAGCTCCTTCAGCTTTTGTTTGAGCGCGTAAAGGGCTTCGTGCGCCTGACGCGGTGTCATATCATCAGGATCAATCTCAGAAAGCATGTCTTGCAGCTCGGTAGACTGCGGTTCAACTTCCTGCGTTGGTTCTGGGATTTGGTCCAGCGGCTTACTGATACCAGCAAACAGCGGAAGATCATCGATTAGCATTTCCGCAGGAGACTTGCGGTCTTGCTCTTCCAAACGGGAGAGAACGGACTGCGCACGCTTAACAACTGTTGCCGGAAGGCCTGCAAGCTTGGCCACCTGAATACCGTAGGAGCGGTCAGCCGCACCCGGTACGATCTCGTGCAGGAAGACAACGTCGCCCTTCCACTCTTTCACGCGAACGGTCGCCGTTGCCAGACGTTCAAGACGGGCAGCAAGGGCTGTTAGCTCGTGATAGTGAGTAGCGAACAGCGCGCGGGACCGGTTGGTTTCGTGTAGATGCTCAATCGCCGCCCACGCGATGGAAAGACCGTCAAAGGTCGCCGTACCGCGTCCGATTTCATCGAGAATAACGAGAGAGCGGTCTGTTGCCTGATTGAGAATGGCTGCCGTTTCGACCATTTCCACCATGAAGGTGGAGCGGCCACGGGCCAGATCATCTGCCGCGCCAACGCGGGAGAACAGGCGATCAACAACGCCGATATGGGCTTTGCTTGCCGGAACAAAACAGCCCATTTGGGCAAGCACCGCAATCAAAGCGTTCTGGCGCAAGAAGGTGGATTTACCGGCCATGTTAGGACCGGTGATCAGCCAAATCTGACCCAGCTTTGCTTCAGCCAGCGGACCAAGATCGGCATTATTGGCAACAAACTGTTCGCCGCTGGTTTTACGCAGCGCCTGCTCAACGACAGGATGGCGGCCACCTTCGATGTGGAACGCCAGAGAGGTGTCAACTGTCGGGCGGGTGTAGTTTTCAGCCTCGGCCAGTACAGCAAGGGCCGTGGAAACGTCCAGCAAAGCGAGTGCGTCAGAGGCGCCCTTGATCTGGTTGCCAGCCGCGACAACGGCTTTGGTCAGCTCTTCGAAAATTTCCAGCTCAATAGCAAGGGCGCGCTCACCAGCGCTTGCGATCTTGCTTTCCAGATCAGCCAGCTCGGTGGTGGTGAAGCGCATGGCGCCTGCCATGGACTGGCGATGGATAAAGCGGGCCGGATCATCCTTCATCGGATCGCACTGGGCCGTTGGCGCTTCCATAAACCAGCCTAGTACGTTGTTGTGCTTGATCTTCAAAGAGCGAATGCCAAGCTCTTCGGCCAAATCGGCCTGCATTTGGGCAATCACCTTGCGCGACTGGTCCCGCAGGCTTTTCAGCTCGTCGAGGTCGCCATGGTAGCCGGTGGCGATGAAGCCGCCGTCGCGCTTCAGTAGCGGAGGCTCTTCGGCGATAGCACGGTCGAGCTGCTCGCCAAGCTCGTGCGGCGCATCCTTCAAGCTTTCAAGCGCCTTGGAAACTTCAACCGGATAGCTGGCGCTGGAGGCTACAAGACCAGCTACTTCACGGGCGGATTTGAGAGAGACAGCAATGCACTGAAGATCACGCGGACCACCGCGGCCAACGGCCAGACGAGACAGAGCGCGGGCCATATCCGGCGCGGCTTTCAATAGCTGGCGGATATCTTCGCGCAGCATCGTATCGCCTGCGAAATAATCCAGCGTATCGAAGCGATCATTGATTGTTTCAGGGTCTGTTAACGGGCTCGCCAGACGGCTTGCAAGCAAGCGAGATCCCGCTCCCGTAACGGTGCGATCGATAGCAAACAGCAAGCTGCCACGGCGCTCGCCTGCCAGCGTTCTGGTAAGCTCAAGGTTGGCGCGGGTCGCTGGATCAATCAGTAGCTGACCGGCAGACACTTCCTTAGCTGGTGGGTCGAGAAGCGGACGCTCACCCAGCTGGGTCTTTTCGATGTAAGCCAGAACAGCGGCCGCAGCAGTCAGTTCTGCGCGAGAGTAACTGGCAAAACCGTCAAGCGTACCCACACCGAAATAACCGGTTAAGCGGTCTGTTGCGGTGGAGCCATCAAAATAAACGCGCGGCACAGGAGAAAGCGCTGCACCAACGCCTTCCAGCACCATGCGCAGTTCCGGCTCTTGCAACAACGCATCGGCGACGACGATTTCTGTTGGCTCGATACGGGCAAGATCGGCGCCAAGGCGTACATCATCGGATTCAGCCACGCGGAACGAGCCGGTGGACATATCAATCCACGCAATACCGAAGGTGCTCGCTTCACTGCTGGAGCCCGATTTCAAACGGGAAACGGCGGCAAGGAAGTTGTTGCGGCGCGCATCCAGAAGGCGGTCTTCTGTGAGCGTTCCGGGCGTGACAAGGCGCACAACATCGCGGCGAACAACGGACTTGGAACCGCGCTTTTTCGCTTCGGCCGGATCTTCGGTCTGCTCACACACAGCGACACGGAAACCCAGACCAATCAGCTTTTGCAGATAGTCATCAGCTGCGTGCACCGGCACGCCGCACATAGGAATATCCTCACCCTGATGCTTGCCACGCTTTGTGAGCGTAATGCCGAGCGCACGGGAGGCTTCCTCTGCATCCTCGAAGAACAGCTCATAAAAATCTCCCATTCGGTAGAACAGGAGGCTGTCAGGATTTGCAGATTTGATTTCAATGTATTGCGCCATCATGGGCGTGACACGGGAAGTGTCCGGCGCAGCTTGGGTCGTCGCATCACTTGTCATGGCGCGGACAATAGCAAAACGGGCAGGGGGTTTCACCGTGCTTAGTGGTCTTCTTACCTTGAGATAGCGAAAATGCGGGGATAATGTCTGTCTTCGATTTATTAAATATAATTAGCACGATTCGGGTGAGGACCTCAGCTGATGCCAACCACAGACAAATCAGCGTCTAATACAATTAGCTTTACCGACCAGGATGCGCTCCAGTTCCATCAGGAAGGTAAACCGGGCAAACTGGAGATCACACCTACTAAGCCTATGGCAACGCAGCGTGATCTTAGCCTTGCGTACTCCCCGGGTGTAGCAGTTCCTGTAAAGGCGATCGCTGCAGATCCTAGCAAAGCGTTTGACTACACTGCTCGCGGCAACATGGTTGCCGTTATCTCCAACGGCTCTGCAATTTTGGGTCTGGGTAACCTCGGCGCGCTGGCTTCCAAGCCGGTAATGGAGGGTAAAGCCGTACTCTTCAAACGCTTTGCCGATGTGGATTCAATTGACCTAGAGGTCGATACGCTCGACGTTGAAGAGTTTATTAACAGCGTTCGTTATCTTGGTCCGTCCTTCGGCGGCATCAATCTGGAAGACATTAAAGCCCCGGACTGCTTCATCATCGAGCAGCGCCTGCGCGAGCTTATGGACATTCCGGTATTCCATGACGATCAGCACGGCACCGCAATTATCGCTGCTGCAGGTCTCATCAACGCTGTTCACCTGACCGGCCGCGACATCAGCGAAGTGAAGGTTGTTTGTAACGGTGCTGGCGCTGCAGGTATTGCCTGTATCGAACTCATCAAGGCAATGGGCGTTCCTCATCAGAACGTAACCTTGTGCGATACCAAAGGCGTTATCTACAAAGGCCGCCTTGAAGGTATGAACCAGTGGAAGAGCGCCCACGCTATCGAGACCGATACCCGCACACTGTATGATGCTCTCAAAGGCGCTGACGTGTTCCTTGGTGTTTCGGTTAAGGGTGCACTGACTGCCGACATGCTGCGCGCTATGGCGCCGAACCCGATCATCTTTGCAATGGCAAACCCTGATCCGGAAATCACGCCGGAAGAAGCACATGCCGTTCGAGACGATGCGATTGTTGCAACCGGCCGCTCTGACTATCCAAACCAAGTAAACAACGTTCTTGGTTTCCCTTACATCTTCCGCGGTGCGCTGGACGTTCATGCGACCACCATCAACGACGAGATGAAGATTGCCTGTGCGCAGGCCCTGGCAGAACTGGCCCGAGAAGATGTGCCGGATGAAGTAGCAGCAGCTTACCGTGGTGCACGTCCAAAGTTCGGCCCTGAATACATCATTCCGGTTCCGTTTGATCCGCGCCTGATCTCCCGCATTCCGGCTGCAGTTGCGCAGGCAGCAATCGACAGCGGCGTTGCAAAGCGTCCGATTGTGGACATGGAAGCCTATAAGGCTCAGCTCCAGTCCCGCCGTGACCCGATGGCGGGCACCTTGCAGCGCCTTGTTTCCAAGGTTCGCCAAAATCCAAAGCGCATCGTGTTTGCTGAAGGCGAGGAAACTCCGGTTATCCGCGCAGCGGCTAACTACGTTTCTCAGGGCCTTGGTGAAGCGATCCTTATTGGCCGTGAAGAAGAAATCCGCGAAAACGCGTCAGCAGCGGGTATCGATATCAACCGTATCGGTATCACCATCGAGAACGCGCGTATTTCCAACCGCAGCAACGACTACGCAAACTACCTCTATGCCCGTTTGCAGCGTCAGGGCTTCTTGCTGCGTGACTGCCAGCGCCTTGTAAACAGCGACCGTAACTACTGGTCTTCGATCATGGTTGCTCGCGGCGATGCAGACTGCATGGTTACCGGCCTTACCCGTAACTATTCCGTCGCGCTGGACACGATCAAAGCGTGTATCGACACTAAGCCGGGTCACCGCGTTATTGGTCTGTCTCTGGTCATTAACCGTGGCCGTACCGTTCTTGTTGCTGACACTGCAGTTCATGAGATGCCAACCTCTGAAGAGCTGGCTGACATTGCAGAAGAAGCAGCGCACGTTGCCCGCCGCCTTGGCTATGAGCCACGCGTGGCAATGTTGGCTTACTCAACATTCGGACACCCTAAAGGCGAGCGCTCAGAGCGCCTTATGGAGGCGGTAAAAATACTTGATCGCCGCCGTGTAGACTTCGAATACGAGGGTGAAATGGGTGCCGATGTGGCCCTCAACATGGACAAAATGGCGAACTATCCGTTCTGCCGTTTGACCGGCCCTGCCAACGTTTTGGTGATGCCTGCGTTCCATTCTGCATCTATCGCTGTGAATATGATGCAAGAACTAGGTGGTTCCACGGTCATTGGACCCCTGCTTGTAGGCCTTGATCGGGCGGTTCAGATCGTTCCGATGGGGGCAAAGGATAATGACATCTTCAATATGGCGGCAATTGCTGCTTATAATGTGACCTGATTTTTAAAATCATCTTTGGCATTGAAAGGGCGGGGACTTGTTCCTCGCTCTTTTGTTTTGTGAAGCTGCTTGCCTTAACGCCATTGAGGATTGAGAAAATCGCAAAGCTCAGCAAATCGGAGTATGCACCCAAGAGGTGACAACCTGTAAAAACTCTGCTTTAAACCTTAGCGGAAAAACACGTTACGGGCGGAACTGGTCGTGAGCGACACCTTGATCAAAATTTGCGGTCTTTCGGACATAGAAACCCTTGATACAGCAATTGATGCTGGCGCAGGGATGATCGGCCTCGTGTTCTTTCCTAAAAGTCCGCGTCATATTTCCATCGAGAAAGCCAAGGCACTTGCCGAGCATGCGCGTGGGCGCACGCAGATCGTAGCGCTGACCGTTAATATGGGCAATAAAGAGCTTGGCGAGATCGTAGAGCATGTTCGCCCTGACGTGATCCAGTTGCATGGCAGCGAGAGTATCGAGCGCTGTGCAGCGGTTAAAAGCCGCTTTGGCCTGCCTGTGATGAAAGCTTTCGGCATCAGCACAGCGGAAGATCTTGAAAAGGCATCTCTTTATGGTGATGCCGTTGATCGCTTCCTGTTTGATGCCAAACCTCCAAAGGACTCCAATCGCCCGGGCGGAAACGGTGTTTCCTTTGATTGGACCCTTTTGAAATCCATCAAGCTCTCCAAACCCTATATGCTTTCTGGAGGGTTGGGGATCGAGAATGTACGCGAAGCGCTGACTGTTTCCGGCGCTCCTGCGGTTGATGTCTCCTCTGGCGTTGAACGCGAGAAAGGCATAAAAGACGTTGAATTGATTAAGGCGTTTGTGAAGGAAGCCCTGAGCGCCTAACGAATAATGTATGGGGACCTGCCTATGAACCAGCACGCAAACACGTTGCGTTCGGGACCTGATGATCACGGTCGCTTCGGCGATTTCGGCGGTCGTTTCGTTGCCGAAACACTTATGCCTCTCATTCTTGAGCTGGAACAAGCTTACAATGATGCCAAGGCTGATCCCGCATTTCTTGAAGAAGTGAAGTCGCTCAACACCTATTACACCGGCCGTCCTTCGCCGCTGTATTTTGCTGAGCGTTTGACCGAGGAACTGGGCGGCGCGAAGATTTACTTCAAGCGCGACGAACTTAACCACACCGGTTCACACAAGATCAACAACTGCCTTGGCCAGATCCTTCTGGCAAAGCGCATGGGCAAAACCCGCATCATCGCAGAAACCGGCGCTGGCCAGCACGGCGTGGCAACAGCAACCGTTTGCGCCCGCTTTGGTCTTCCTTGCGTGGTTTACATGGGCGCAACCGACGTTGAGCGCCAGAAGCCAAATGTGTTCCGCATGAAGCTTTTGGGCGCTGAGATCGTTCCGGTAACCGCTGGCGCTGGCACCTTGAAAGATGCCATGAACGAAGCCCTGCGTGACTGGGTGACCAACGTTGAAGACACCTACTACCTCATCGGGACAGCCGCTGGTCCGCACCCGTATCCGGAAATGGTTCGTGATTTCCAGTCCGTGATTGGTGAAGAAACCAAGAAGCAGATGCTGGAAATGGAAGGTCGTTTGCCGGACGCGCTCGTTGCAGCTGTTGGCGGTGGCTCCAACGCAATTGGCTTGTTCCACCCGTTCCTTGATGACGATGCTGTAAAAATCTACGGCGTTGAAGCGGGTGGCCGCGGTCTTGATACCGAAGAGCACTGCGCATCCTTGAACGCTGGTAAGCCGGGCGTTCTGCACGGGAACCGTACCTACCTGCTGCAGGACGATGACGGCCAGATCCTTGAAGGCCACTCCATCTCCGCAGGACTTGACTATCCAGGCATCGGCCCTGAGCACTCTTGGCTGAAAGATATTGGCCGCGTGCAATATGTTTCCATCAACGATAAAGAGGCGCTGGACGCATTCCAGATGCTGACCCGCGTTGAAGGCATCATTCCAGCTCTTGAGCCAAGCCATGCGCTGGCACAGGTGGTGAAAATGGCACCGCAGATGGACAAAAACCAGATCATCGTGATGAACCTGTGTGGCCGCGGCGACAAAGACGTGTTCACCGTTGGTAACATGCTGGGCTTCGACCTCTAGGCGGTTTAGCCATTTGAATACTGATGAAAAAGCGGGCTTTAGAGCCCGCTTTTTTGTTTCTGACTATCCGGAGCTACTTCTTCGTTTGGATCACTAATGATCGGAGTGTCTGCAATAGCTCTGATCACTTCAACGACGGTATCTCTTGCCCCTAAAGGTATGCGCCTAATCTCGTCATGAATTTTTCCAATGGGATCATTCGGATCGATAAAGAGCATAAAAAGCTCTACATCCAAAGCTTCGGCCACGCGTACCAACTGCTCCAAATTCCAACGCCTAAACCCTCTTTCGAGTTTTGATAGCGTACCGTGATCTATATCGACGCTTTCTCCTAAAGACTGCAGGGTGAGCCCCTTAGCCTTCCGCCATTCCTTCATAAAACAGTGCAATGTCTATCCAACCCCAAATCAAATCAGGGATAGACTGGACTATTTTCATGGGAGTTTCCACCTACACCGCGCCAGCGAGTCCTGCTTCCCAGCCGAGCATGGCGCGTTTGCGGGTAAGGCCCCAGTGATAGCCGCAAAGGCTACCATCACGCCCCAGAACGCGGTGGCACGGCACCACGAAGGAGAGCGGGTTTTTGCCAACAGCAGTGCCAACGGCGCGGTAGGCGGTAGGTTTGCCCAGCTTGGCGGCAATCTGCGAATAGGTGGTTGCTTGGCCGAGGGGAATTTTCAAAAGCGTTTCCCATACGCGGACTTCAAAATCCGTTCCGATAAAGACCAAACGCAGCGGCTGCTCCTGTGACCATTGCTGCGGATCAAAGATGCGGTGGATGTAACCAGCGGTCTGTTGCGGGCTTTCTTCAAAGCGGGCCGCAGGCCAGCGGCGGCTCATATCCTCAAACGCTGTGGCTTCTTCACCCGGATCGGCAAACGCAAGTCCAGCAAGGCCCTTATCAGTTGCCATAACAAGCGCTAGACCGAACGGGCAGGGATGGAAGCCGTAGGATACCGTTACCCCTTCACCACGCTTTTTATAGTCGCCCGGCGTCATTGCTTCATGGGTCACGAAAAGATCATGCAGGCGGGCAGGTCCAGAAAGGCCAACCTCCATCGCTGTATCCAGAACCGAGGCAGAGTCCTTCAACATGGCACGGGCATGATCGAGCGTGAGTGCCTGCAAGAACTGCTTTGGCGTAATGCCTGCCCACTTTGAAAACACACGCTGCAACTGGATTGGCTGCATGTGAACCTGCTCGGCAAGCTGCTCCAAAGATGGTTGCTCACGCCAATCCTGTGCAATTGCTTTCAATGTGCGTTGAACAATATCGTAATGTTCTTGATCGCTTTTGGAGGGCGCTGGCAGCGCATCAATCAACATGTCTTGCATGGGGCTAATTCATCATCTGCTGTCATAGTTTGAAGGGCATCATAGAAGGAGGCGCCGATGCTAACCACCCGAAAACCGATGGACAGGCCGAATGCCTTGTGAGCATTGAAAATCACGATAGTTTGGGACTAACGCCAGAGCGGCGAGCGGTGTGGAGAGCCTGCGCAAAAGCATGGGCAAAATTTGTTCTATCTTGCGGATTAAGGAACTTGCCGATGGTGACCACTTTGCCTTCTGCATAGAGCAAAAGGCTGATTATCCCTTGATCTTCATCGTGTTTTGTTTCAATTCGGGCCCGAAACGGATTACAGCAAAACTCCTGCTCTTTTCCAATTTTGTTCACATGCCGGATTCGTACTTCTAATGGAGAAACCGAGATGTGCTCGTAAGCTTTCGCGTCGTTGTTGTTCCAGTGAAACGCTAGCCAAATCGAGATAAGGGGCAGAGCAAGAACCAGCGGTGCAAGCCAGAAACCGAGGGCAATCAGGAAAACGGAATAGAACAGCGAGAGAAACCCCAGAGCACCAAGCAACAGCCACAAACCGCCCTTAGAAAGTGATCTATGCGGGGTTAAAACAGCTTCAAAGAAGGGCGGAAACTGTTCCCTATCAGCAAGGGCTTGGGTATGCTCTGTCGATGGTTGGTTGCCGTCACACTGCTTCTCCATAGTTCGATTATAAAGCCTCTCGATATTACGAAAAGATACTTATGCGCGAGACCAAGAAAATTACAGGCACTGAAAAAGCTGCAAAGCCAAAACGGGCCGTGAGTTCCCGCTCCCGATATTCCAAAGAGGAAATCCATAAGATCTTCGAGGTGTTCGAGAAGTTCGATCCGGAGCCGGAAGGAGAGCTAGACCACACGAACGCGTTTACGTTGCTTGTGGCGGTGGTGCTTTCAGCTCAAGCCACGGACGTTGGCGTCAACAAAGCAACCAAGCACTTGTTCCAGCTGGCTGACGATCCTTACAAGATGGTGGCTCTGGGCGAAGACAAAATCCGCGAAGAGATCCGCACAATCGGCCTTTACAAGAACAAGGCAAAGAACGTCTTTACGCTCTCGCAGCAGCTCATTGACCTGCATGGCGGGGAAGTACCGGATAACCGTGAGGCGCTGGAAGCGCTGCCGGGCGTTGGCCGCAAAACAGCCAACGTGGTGCTAAACATCTGGTTCGGTCAGCCGACTATCGCCGTAGACACGCACCTTTTCCGTCTTGGGAACCGTTTAGGCCTTGCACCGGGTAAAACGCCGCTGGATGTCGAGAAGAAGATGGAGAAGATTATTCCGAAGGAATATGTGCGCCATTCACACCACTGGCTCATCCTGCATGGGCGCTACGTGTGTAAAGCGCGCAAGCCGGAGTGCCATCGCTGCATCATTTACGATCTGTGCAAGAGCAAAGAGAAAAAAACCAAAGCGTGATAAATTGACGCACACACCGAATAATTGGTGTGACTACACCGCCAACACGGTGTTTTCACCCAGTTTTTTTACACGCACGATCACTTCGACACGCGAGATCTCTGTTCCTTCCGGTGGTGTTGGAAGGTTGATCAGCGACAGATCGCTATCAGGAATATCGACGATGCGGTTTTCATCTTCGAAGTAAAAATGGTGGTGCTCTGTTGTGTTGGTATCAAAGTAGGTTTTAGTACCTTCAACGGCAACTTCGCGCAGCAGGCCAGCCTCGGTAAACTGGTGCAATGTGTTGTAAACCGTTGCCAGAGAAACAGGTACACTTGCCAGTATGGCTTCTTCGTGCAGACCTTCGGCAGAAATATGTCGGTTGCCTTTGGAGTATAAAAGTTCTGCAAGAGCAACGCGTTGGCGGGTAGGGCGCAATCCTGCATCACGCAGTTTGCTTACAACATCATGGTCTTGAGCGTTATGTGCAATACTCATGTTTTTCCTAGGCCAGGTTACTCTTTTTACCAAACTGCCAAACCGTGCTTCAGCACCTCTTAAGAGCCTTAGCCGTTGCTTGGCGACGTCAGCAACACGGATATTCTCGCAACGTTAAAATTTTCACCATTGCAAGCGTGTTTTGAAACCATACATACAAACGGGATTCTGCATCTGCAGCATCTTCGAAGAATAATAAGTTGTCTGTAAAACGAAAGCAACTGCTCACAGGAAGAACACCCCATACCGTGTAGTGCACCCTTTCGAACTTGTATGGGCTGTGCTAGGAAGTGCGCAACGGATTAACTTTTAGAACTTTCGTTTCGTAATTACTTGAGCATCGCTCTGCTGCCCAATTATAGCGAAACGAGCAATCATGCGGGAATAGAATGCACGAACAGCGTTCGAGTTACGAATACGAAGACCTCCTTGCTTGCGGTCGCGGCGAACTTTTCGGTCAAGGCAATGCACAGCTTCCTGTGCCTCCAATGCTTATGTTTGACCGCATCTCCCAGATCTCTGAGGAAGGTGGCGAGTACGGCAAGGGCATGATCCGCTCTGAATTCGAAATCAAGCCTGATCTTTGGTTCTTCGGTTGTCACTTCATTGGTGACCCTGTGATGCCTGGCTGCCTTGGTCTGGATGCTCTTTGGCAGATGACCGGCTTCTATCTGGGCTGGCTGGGTGAGCCTGGTCGTGGCCGTGCACTTTCTTCCGGCGAAGTAAAATTCACCGGCATGGTTACCCCTTCCGTCAAAAAGCTCGAGTTCGGCGTTGATATGAAGCGCGTTATGCGCTCCCGCCTGAAACTGGCTATTGCTGACGGCTGGGTTAAGGCTGATGGCGAAACCATCTTTACCGCTAAAGACCTTCGTGTTGGTCTGTTCCAGTCTGAAGAGTAATCTTCAGGTCCTAGCGGCAAGAAGAAATCGGAGCCGGGTGAGTATCACCGGGTTCTTCTGTAATACTTCGCTATAGGCTGCCATTTGGCAGCTTATAGTTTTCATCCACGGGAGTCCTCTATGAGACGTGTGGTCGTTACCGGTATGGGCATTGTGTCCTCTCTCGGCAATAACGCTAAAGAAGTGCAGGACAGCCTGCGCGAGGGTAAATCCGGCATTGTGCACGCTGACAAATACGCTGAACTTGGCTTCCGCTGCCAGGTTCATGGTCAGCCTACCCTTGACGCTTTTGAAAAGCTCGGTCGCCGTGTAACCCGCTTCATGGGCGAAGGTTCTGCATGGAACTACGTGGCAATGGAAGAAGCTATTGCCGATGCAGGTCTTACCGAAGACCTCATCACCAACGAGCGTACCGGCATCATCATGGGTTCTGGCGGCCCTTCCACCAAGGCAATCGTGGAAGCAGCAGACATCACCCGCGAAAAGGGCCCGAAACGCATTGGCCCTACCGCAGTGCCAAAAGCGATGAGCTCTACCAACTCGGCAACTCTGGCAACGCCGTTCCACATTCATGGTGTGAACTATTCCATCTCCGCAGCTTGTGCGACCACCAACATCTGTATCGGTAACGCTGCCGAACTGATCCAGTGGGGCAAGCAGGACATCGTCTTTGCAGGCGGTGGCGAAGATCTGGACTGGACCCTGTCCAACATGTTCGACGCTATGGGCGCTATGTCTTCCAACTACAACGACACGCCGTCCTCCGCTTCTCGTCCATATGACAAAAACCGTGACGGTTTTGTTATCGCAGGCGGTGCTGGTGTGCTGGTTCTGGAAGAGCTGGAGCACGCGAAAGCACGCGGCGCGAAGATCTATGCAGAAGTTGTTGGCTACGGCGCAACCTCTGACGGTCACGACATGGTGGCACCAAGCGGCGAAGGCGCAAAGCGCTGCATGCAGCTGGCTATCAAAGATCTGGACTGCAAGGTTGACTACATCAACCCGCACGCGACCTCTACTCCGGTTGGCGACGTTAAAGAGATCGAAGCGATCCGCGCAGTATTTGGCGACAACGTTCCGAAAATCTCTGCAACCAAAGCTCTTTCCGGTCACTCTCTGGGTGCAGCTGGCGTTCACGAAGCGATCTATTCCCTTCTAATGATGGAGGGTGACTTCATCGCCGCTTCCGCTCATATTGAAGAAATTGATCCTGAGTTTGCAGACCTGCCGATCGTGCTCGAACGCGTCGACAACGCTGGTCTCAACTGCATTTTGTCGAACGGTTTCGGCTTTGGCGGTACGAACGCGTCTCTCGTGTTCAAACGCTATACCGACTAAGAAACGAATTTGTAGGGCGTCGCAGCGCGGCGCCCTGCTGACAGGAGTTTAGGTATGGGCGGCCTGATGAAAGGCAAACGCGGCCTTATAATGGGCGTTGCCAATGATCACTCCATCGCCTGGAGCATTGCCAAAAAACTGGCAGAGCATGGGGCCGAACTGGCCTTCACCTATCAGGGCGACGCTTTCGCCCGGCGCGTAAAACCCCTTGCAGATTCTATTGGTTGCGAAAAGCTGATCCCTTGCGATGTGGAAGACCTTGCAAGCGTGGACGGCGTATTCGAACAGCTGAAAGCAGAATGGGGAACCATCGATTTCCTCGTCCACGCCATCGCATTCTCGGATAAAACCGAGCTCAAGGGCCGGTACGCCGACACCAGCCGCGAAAACTTCTCTCGCACCATGGTGATTTCCTGCTTCTCGTTTACCGAGATTGCAAAGCGTGCTGCCGAGCTGATGCCAAATGGCGGCTCCATGGTCACGCTGACCTATGGCGGTTCTACCCGCGTGATGCCGAACTATAACGTGATGGGCGTTGCGAAAGCTGCGCTGGAAGCATCTGTACGATATCTGGCGATGGACTTCGGCGCTCAAAAGATCCGCGTCAACGCGATTTCTGCAGGCCCTGTGCGCACGCTAGCAGGCTCTGGCATTGGTGACTCTCGCGCCATGTTCAACTACCAGCTGGTCAACGCACCGCTTGCTGAGACAGTGTCCAGCGAGCAACTGGGTGGCTCCGGCCTTTATCTGCTTTCTGATCTTTCCGGCGGTGTAACCGGTGAAGTGCACTTTGTTGATTCCGGCTACAACATCGTTTCCATGCCTCGCTTGGAAGAGCTGAAGCTGATGGAAAAACGCGATCAGTAAAATCATTTCGATAATGAAACAAAAAGGGCTGCGATCGGTATCGCAGCCCTTTTTTATAAAACTTATCCTAAAGGATTATTCGACAACTTCGTCAGGATAAACGCCAAAAAGCCGGCTCTGATCGACCCAGCCGTCAAAGTCTCTTCCCGAGACGCGGCAGTAGCCATCTTTACATTCCAAAACGCCAACCAGAACTTCCGGCTCCAGCTCTGCAACGACACGCTCATTAGGACCCGGGCGGCGGCGCAGCGGCGTATTTCCTTCCGCGCTTTCCCATGGGGTTACGAGTGCGGAGCGATATCCGGTCAACAAAGTTCTGAACACCCAACCGGTTTGCCCTTCCCAGTCACGGATGCGGCGCCAATCCTCATATTCTGCAATAATTTCAACAGGAAGCCTGCTGCGAATGAATGTCCATGAAACATCGTGCTCGCGGCTTGGGCCAACGCGTACGTTTACGCGGTCGGACTTCAAACTCACATATCTTGGTATTGGCAATCCGGAAACGCTGGAGCTTGCTGTCTGGGCCAGCGCCGCCATATCTATAGCCGAAAGCATGCCAGCTATTGCAAGAGAACCGAGAAGAAATCGACCGGAGCGAAATGTGAAGTTTGCCATAATGATTTCGAATCTTTCCGTACGGTAGAATCGCATTAATGTTGCAGTTAAGGGGTGGAGGCTTCCACCCTTTGAAGGACGGTGCGCATATGAGGGGCAGCTAGTGCAAACAAGAGTGCATTACAAGTCTTGTTTTGCAACGAAGTTCTGCATTAGAAACAACTCAGGGTCACCGTGACCCTCATCGTGAATAGCACAGGGTTAATAAACCCTCAACGGAACGGATAAAGGCGGGGTTCATGACGAAAAAGAAGCCTGTTGTGGTTGTAACGCGCAAACTGCCCGATGTAGTGGAAACGCGCATGCGGGAGCTGTTTGATACGCGTCTCAACATTAGCGACAAGCCTTTTAGTCAGGCTGAACTGGTGGAGGCCGTCAAAACAGCCGATGTTTTGGTGCCAACAGTGACAGACCGCATCGATGCTTCAGTGCTGGCTCAATCAGGACCCAACCTGAAGATGATTGCCAACTTCGGTAATGGCATCGACAACATTGATGTGATTACTGCCAACAACCGCGGCATTACCATCACCAATACCACCGGTGTTATGACCGAAGATACAGCGGACATGACCATGGCGCTTATTCTTGCTGTACCACGCCGCTTGGTTGAAGGTATTCGCAAGATTGAAGAGGGCGAATGGTCCGGTTGGTCGCCGCAATGGATGCTGGGTCACCGCATTTGGGGCAAGCGTCTCGGCATTATCGGTTTTGGCCGTATCGGTCAGGCTGTTGCCCGCCGCGCCCGCGCGTTCGGTATGTCCATCCACTATCACAACCGTATTCGCGAGCCGCTTGAGGTGGAAGAGCGTCTGGAGGCCACCTACTGGGAGAGCCTTGACCAAATGCTTGCCCGTATGGATGTAGTTTCGATCCACTGTCCACATACGCCAGCAACCTATCACCTGCTGTCTGCCCGCCGCTTGAAGCTGATGAAGCCGGATGCCTACATCGTCAACACTGCTCGCGGTGAGATCGTGGACGAGAACGCACTGATCCGCCAGATCGAAGCAGGAGAGCTTGCAGGTGCTGGTCTTGATGTGTTTGAGCATGAGCCTGCGGTAAACCCGCGCCTGCTCAAGAACGACAAGGTGGTTTTACTGCCACATATGGGTTCGGCAACCATTGAGGGCCGTATTGATATGGGCGAGAAGGTGATCATGAACATCAAAGCGTTTATGGACGGGCACTGCCCGCCAGACCGCGTTCTACCATCGATGCTCTAAACAAGTTTCAGATACAAAAAGGCCCGCTCAACGTAGCGGGCTTTTTAATGGCCTGTCAGCCCTCGTATTTACTCCAAAGGGTCTCGCCTTTCATTCCGCCGACAAACTCGCTGTGGAGCTTTAATTCTTCCTCTGTGAGGCGTGCAGAAAGAGGGGTAGGGCGCTGTTTTGCCGGAGCGTGCTTGAGAAGGCCCTGCGCATCGTCCTCATCATCAGAATAGGACTTGGCATCATCGGGCATAAGACCGAGATTCTTCTGCTTGCCGCCGTTCATCTCCAGATAAACTTCAGCCAGCAATTCAGCATCGAGCAACGCGCCGTGCTTGGTTCGCTTGGAGTTATCGATACCGTAACGGTTACACAGCGCATCCAAAGATGCGGAACCGGTTGGGTGCAGGCGGCGCGCCAGCTTTAGTGTATCAAGGACCTGTTCGTTGCCGATAGGCGGACGGCCAACGCGGCCCAGTTCCATATTGATGAAGCCCATATCGAAGGGCGCATTGTGGATCACAAGGCGGGCATCGCCAACGAATTCCAAAAATGCATCAGCAACATCAGCGAACAGCGGTTTGTCGGAGAGAAACTCTGCAGAGAGCCCGTGAACGCGGAAGGCTTCTTCCGGCATGTCACGCTGCGGGTTCACATAAACGTGGAACGTGCGGCCAGTGGGAATGAAATTGAACAGCTCAACGCCGCCGATTTCGACCAAGCGGTCACCATCCAGCGGATTGAGGCCCGTCGTTTCAGTATCGAAAGAGATTTCCCGCATTCATTCATTCCGTTTATTTGGCCGTACAATAGCCCTTACGAGGGGAGGCGTTTAGGCGTTTGCTGCAACGCTCCGCAAAATGGATTTTACAGCTCGTTCGGCTGCTTCCATACCCTTGGACGTATCGACAATAAAGTGGGCTTTTTTGCGCTTGTCAGCATCGCTCATCTGCTTGGAAAGGATGGAGTCCAGCTTTTCTTCGTCCATGCCCGGTCTTGCAAGAACCCGCTGCTTTTGAGTTTGCGCATCGGCGCTTACCACCACAACTGCATCAACGCGCACATCGCCGCCGGTTTCGAGCAGAAGAGGGGAGTCGATTACAGCAACAGCTCGATTTTCATTTCGAGACCGTAATAAAAAAGCTTTTTCCTCGCTTCTCACCAATGGGTGAATGATAGCCTCAAGCCTTTTCATTGCCTTAGCATCCCCAAGAACGATCTTTCCAAGCGCCGTGCGGTCCACGACGCCGTCTTTTACTGTTCCAGGAAATGCACTTTCGATCAAAGGGGCAGCTTTACCGGCATAAAGGCTATGGACGGCAGCATCAGCGTCATAAACCGCAGCGCCTTCGGCCGCGAACATCTTCGCTGTCGTTGATTTTCCCATTCCGATAGAACCGGTGAGCCCCAAAATGATCATCTCATTACTTCTCCATGTCCGCGATGATGATATCGCGGAGTTCATCGGTCACTTCTGGGCGTACACCAAACCACTTCTCAAAGCCCGGAACCGCTTGGTGCAGCAGCATACCCAGCCCGTCCACAATGGAGTTGCCGCGGCCGCGCGCTGCTTCTAGCAGGCCTGTAATGAGAGGGGTGTAAACAATATCAGTGACCACGGCGTGAGTTGGGAGCAGGGCGAGATCGATCTCAAGATCAGGCTGACCAGACATACCAAGCGCGGTTGTGTTTACGAGAAGATCACAGTTTTCAAGTGTATTCGACCGGTTATCCCAGTCATCGCAAATGACTCGCTCACCGAAATAATCGCGCAAATCCTCGGCTTTTTGGCGAGTCCTGTTGAGGATATACACCTCTGTGAATTCCCGCTGCAAAAGCGCCCACACAATAGCGCGGGCTGCGCCGCCAGCACCTAGAACGACTGCCTTTTTGTTGGCTTTGTCCCAACCCGGCGCTGCCTGATCGAGATTTCCAAGAAAACCCAACGCGTCGGTATTGGCGCCGTGAAGAGTGCCCTCATCATCCAGCCACAAGGTATTTACAACGCCAATCGCCTTTGCGGCGTCATCCAGCGTCTGCGCAGCCTTAAAGGCCGCCTCCTTGTTGGGAATGGTGACATTGACGCCCACAAGCCCGTGGGATTGCAGGTTGCTGTAAAACTCTACTGCGGTTTCCGGCGGTACATCCTGTTTTCCATAGGCTCCCTCCATCCCGTATTTCTTCAGCCAGTGGCCGTGAATAAGAGGCGAGCGAGAATGTTTGATAGGATGTCCCGTTACGGCTGCGGTTTTCATTTAATCAACGTTCCAGATTTGCGCAAAAAGTCGAGCAGCGGCAGCATAGGCAGACCCAAAATCGTAAAGTAGTCGCCTTCAATCCGCTGGAAGAGCTGAATACCAACGCTTTCAAGCTGATAAGCACCAACGCTGGAGAGAATATCGCTTCCAGCCGTTTCCATGTACCAGTCAAGAAACTCTGGTGAAAGGGTACGAACGTGTAGGTTCGCTGTAGAGACGGTTTCCCAAAGAACGTGGCCATCGAAGGCAACACACACGCCAGCGTGCAGTGCGTGGGCTTTGCCGGAGAAGCTCTCTAGCTGAGCGCGAGCGGCTGCCATGTTTTCCGGTTTGGTGAGGCGCGTGCCTTCAAAAGCAAGGATTTGGTCAGCCCCGACAACCATTTTACCGGGGTTGCGGGTTGAGGTTTCAATCGCTTTGGCCTGCGCCAAAACGCGGGCAATTTCTTGCGGCTCAACATTTTGTGCCAGAAGCGGTTCTTCAACAGCGCGCTCATCCACCTTCGCCGGATCAATGGTGAAGGACAGACCTGCGTTTTCCATCAGGGTGGCGCGAACACGGCTACCACTCGCCAGAACAAGATCGGTCATAGGCTTCTTTCTTGATTGGGGATCACTTGTTGTCGTTGTTAGGCTCTATCAGACATAGCCGGCTGCGGTTTTCAATAGCTATGGGCGTGCACCATGTTCCGCACGGTGCTTTTTCAGCAACGAAATGATCTCCGCCGATGACTCCTCAATGGATTTGCGGGTTACATCCAGTAGGGGCCAATGGTTTTCCTTGGCCATTGCCTTGCATGCTCGTATCTCCTGCGAAATGGATTTACGATCCACATAAACCTCGTTGGTTTTACCCATGGTTTCCAGTACCCGATTTTGCCGAATGTCACGGATCCGATCCGCAGATGCAACTAGGCAGATAACCAAGGGTTTTCTTAGCTTAAACAGGCCTCTGGGCAGTTTTATCTCCGGAACAATAGGAACGTTTGCTGCCTTTATCCCCCGATTAGCTAGATAGATGCAGGTGGGCGTTTTTGATGTACGACTAATACCCAGAAGAACGACATCCGCTTCTTCCAGATTTTCCATCATCTGGCCATCGTCGTGCATCATGGTGAAGTTCAGGGCCTCCATACGCTCGAAATATTCGTCATCAAGCACATGCTGGCCGCCAACGCGCCACGTTTCCGAAACATTCAGGTAGGAGTGGAAGATATCGTAGACAGGCTGGAGGATACCAACACAGGGAACACCAAGCTCTTTGCATCGCTTTTTCAATAGCTTAGCTAGATCCTGCTCCACTAGAGTATAGAGCACGATACCAGGGGCGCTTTCCACCTCTTGAAGCACCCGTTCTAGCTGGCGCTCCTGACGAATGAGGGGATATACGTGCTCAATCGGCTCTATGTTGGCGTATTGAGCGCTGGCAGCACGGGCAACAGTCATCAAAGTTTCGCCCGTTGAATCCGAAATCATGTGTAAATGGAAATAGTTAGCATCTTTTCCCATGATTCAATCCCCACGTCTTTGAACAATCATGGATAACCCCTGACAACTCGCAGGCTACGCGAATTTCATCCTCGTTCGCTATATTTAATTAACAAATCACAGGCGCGTGGATGTTTTAGGCGAAACGGTTTGAGTTCTTTGGATTACACACTTTTTTAGGAGTGTATTCACAGGCTACAATCGCTGCAATCCAAAGTTCGTAAAAAAACGTTTCGGCGATAACCCGCTGAATCTTATAGGATAAATGACTCTTATCGACTCTTGTGCATTATCGTTTCGCGGTCGAATAGCACAACTGTCGTTTTCTCTATCCCTCTTTGGTGCATTGTGGAGTTTATTTGATCCTTGTAATCCACTCCCTAATAGAAACAAAAATCACTCTAATAAGAATCTTCTTATTGGGGGATTAGTGGACAAGGGGATTGGCTATGAAGTCTCATGAACGGGCAGTGATGCGCGTACTGAACGGAGAAACCCTAGAGCGACCACCTATCTGGATGATGCGTCAGGCAGGTCGTTATCTTCCTGAGTACCGGGCAGAGAGAACCAAGGCGAAGAACTTCCTCGATTTCTGCTACAACCCCGATCTTGCTACCGAGGTCACTCTCCAGCCGATCCGCCGTTATGGCTTTGATGCAGCCATTCTGTTTTCTGATATCTTCGTCGTTCCAGACGCTCTGGGCTATCCAGTCTGGTTTGAAGAGGGCAGAGGACCTGTTCTTGAACCTCTTAGCTCCGAGCAATTGGCAAAGCTCGATCAGGCTAGGACGATGAAGCATTTGGCTCCGGTTATCGAAACCGTTGGACGCCTGCGTGCTCAGCTACCATCCGAAACCACTCTTCTAGGCTTCTGCGGAGCTCCGTGGACAGTCGCTTGCTATTCTGTTGCAGGACATACCACTCAGGACCAGACCGCCGCTCGTATCGGCGCTTATAGGGATCCTGAGCTGATGCAGGCTTTCATCGATCAGCTCGTTGAAGCTTCCATTACCTATCTCGTCGCCCAGATCGATGCCGGTGCCGATGCCTTGCAGATTTTTGATACCTGGGCCGGTGTGCTTGATGATGCCGGATTTGAGCGTTGGAGCATCGCACCAACAGCCAAGATTGTGGCTGGTGTGAAAGCACAGCGCCCTGATGCCAAGCTCATTGGCTTCCCAAAAGCCTCTGCAGCGCGTCTGGAGCGTTATTTAGAGGGTACGGGGGTGGATGCCCTTGGTCTTGACTGGACCGTGCCTGCACACGTTGCTCAGGCGCTTCAGAAGAAGGTTCCGGTTCAGGGTAACTTGGACCCGATGCGTCTTGTGGCCGGCGGCACAGCTTTGGATGAGGGAATTGACTATGTACTGGAGACGCTCGGCTCTGGTCCGCATATCTTCAATCTGGGGCATGGTGTAACGCCGCAAACATCACCAGATCATGTTGCGCGCATGGTCAAGCGCGTCAAAGGCGAGATCTAGAAACACGTTAACGGGAAGAGGCGGAGTAGATTATGGATTGGTACAGCCTAGCAAAGTCACTGCACATCATTTCGGTGATTGCCTGGATGGCCGGAATTTTCTATCTGCCTCGCCTTTTCGTTTATCACGCCGATTGTGAAATAGGCTCTGATAAAAGCGAAACCTTCAAAGTCATGGAGCGGCGATTACTCAAGGCCATCATGAATCCGGCTATGATCGCCAGCTGGATTTTTGGTCTTTGGGCAGTTGTTCTGCTCAGTGCCTACCATGATTTTTGGTTTATGCTTAAATTTGTACTTGTTCTAATTATGAGTGGCTATCACGGCTTGCTAAGCGGGCATGTGAAGCGATTTGCGGCAGATAACAACCAGAAAAGCTCGCGTTATTTTCGAATTTTGAATGAAGTACCGACAGTTTTAATGGTCGCCATTGTCTTTATCGTGGTGTTTAAACCTACGATTTAGTCTGTTTTATTTAAAATTCTCTCCTATTGTGATTTTTCAGTATATTTTGGCTCTTGAAGCAACGCAAAGAGTTGGGTATATTGCTGCCCAACTTCACCAAAGGTGACTTTTTCGCGCTCGGAGAAAGCGGACCACATTGCTCAGCTGAGCTGCGCTACGAAAGTTACACGATCCCACCTAAATTCCTAGTTCGTGCAAGACTTATTTATTACAGCATAGAACCAGTAGAAAAGACGATCCCTATTCATGCGGGAAATGAAACTTAAAGATCTAAAATCTAAAACCCCTACTGAGCTCCTCGCTTTCGCAGAGGAACATGAAGTAGAAAATGCAAGCACTATGCGCAAACAGGAACTTATGTTTGCTATTCTTAAGCGGCTTGCAGAACAAGATATTGAAATTATTGGTGAAGGTGTTGTCGAAGTCCTACAAGACGGCTTCGGATTCCTTCGTTCTCCTGATGCGAACTACCTTCCAGGTCCGGATGACATTTACGTCTCCCCGTCCCAGATCCGCAGATTTTCTTTGCGTACCGGTGACACTGTTGAAGGCCAGATCCGCAGCCCTAAGGAAGGTGAGCGTTACTTCGCCCTTCTGAAGGTCAATAAGATCAATTTTGAAGATCCTGACGCAGCGCGCCACAAGGTTCACTTCGATAACCTGACACCGCTTTACCCAGAGCAGCGTTTCAATCTCGAAATTGAAAACCCGACAAGCAAAGACCTTTCCTCCCGCATCATTGATTTGGTTGCACCGCTTGGTAAAGGTCAGCGTGCTCTTATCACTGCGCCTCCGCGCACCGGTAAGACTGTCTTCCTGCAGAACATTGCAAAATCCATCACAACCAACCACCCAGAGTGCTACCTCATCGTTCTGTTGATCGATGAACGTCCAGAAGAAGTGACGGACATGCAGCGCACCGTGAATGGTGAAGTTGTTTCCTCTACCTTTGATGAGCCAGCTGCACGCCACGTACAGGTTGCGGAAATGGTTATCGAGAAGGCAAAACGCCTTGTAGAGCATGGCCGTGACGTTGTGATCCTTCTGGACTCCATCACTCGTCTGGGCCGCGCTTACAACACCGTTGTGCCGTCCTCTGGTAAGGTTCTCACCGGTGGTGTGGATGCGAACGCTCTGCAGCGTCCTAAGCGCTTCTTTGGTGCTGCTCGTAACATCGAGCAGGGCGGTTCCCTGACTATCATCGCAACAGCGCTGATTGATACGGGTAGCCGCATGGACGAAGTGATCTTTGAAGAGTTTAAGGGTACCGGTAACTCCGAAATCATCCTTGACCGTAAGATCGCTGATAAGCGCGTCTTCCCAGCCGTTGATATTCAGCGTTCTGGTACACGTAAGGAAGAGCTTCTGGTTCCTGCCGACAAGCTCAAGAAGACGTTCGTTCTGCGCCGTATCCTCAACCCAATGGGCACCGTGGATGCAGTTGAGTTCTTGCTCGACAAACTGCGCCAGACCAAATCCAACGACGATTTCTTCGATTCAATGAATACGTAAAATATCGTATTTCTGAATTGTGATTGAGGGCCGTCTCTTATAAAAGGGACGGCCCTTTTTCTTTGGAGCTTTCATTATGCCTTTGCTAGCAACACCGACTTTGGAGACCGAAAGACTGGCCCTCAGAAAATGGGAGCTATCCGATTTAGATGGTCTGGCACAGATGTGTGCTGATCCAATTGTGATGGAGTATTTTCCAGCGCTTATGGATCGAGTCGATTCCGAAAGGATGCTTGTAAGGCTTATGGAAAAGCAGGAACGAAACGGTTCTTGTTTCCCTGTAATCGCCGATAAGGTGGATGGAACGTTTATCGGCTTTGCTGGTTTGAGTATCCCTGAGTTTGATGTGCCGTTGCCGTTTGATCCATGTGTCGAGATTGGCTGGCGTATTAAGAGTGAGTACTGGGGGAGGGGATATGCGACTGAGGCTTCCAGAGCGTGGCTCGCTTATGGGTTTGAGACACTGGGCCTTGAAGAGATTATTGCCATGCGGGTGCCAATGAATATCCGTTCTGGTCGCGTAATGGATAAGCTGGGAATGCACCGTGATGCTGTGGATGATTTTGATCATCCGGCTGTGGACGATGATAGTCCTTTGAAGCGTCATGTGCTTCATCGGCTGAGGCTTGAAGAGTTCATGACTCTTTCGAAATAAGACCGAGATTCTCTTGCTTTTGTGTTGTCTAGACGTGTTTCACGTGAATCATCACCCAGTCTTTATTAGTGGGCATGTTTCACGTGAATCGTCCTGTTGGAATCTCGGTGTATAACTTCTGTATAGATGGAGAATTCCAGTCACCCTCAGATCAGGAAACTCTTGCACTTTATTGGCTCTAGAATTGACTTGGGTCTGTGATAGGTAATGAACATCCATCTTCCGAACAAATGTAGAGTGCTTCGTTCTGCGAGAAGTTGATGGGTAGTTTGTTGGAAGCTGGACCGGGGTAGTGCTCCATAATAATCGCAGGATCAGCTTTTCTGATAATTGCTTGGGTAAGAGTTGCTCGCTGATCCGCGTCCCCGGCAGAAGGCAAAATCACTTTCTTAAATCGGATGCGTGTATCAAAGGCATTTAGAAGTGATGATGTGCCGGTGACATTCTTTGCAATAAGAGGTCCGAAGCGGCTTATAATTTGATCGGCGATTTCTCTGCTTTCCTCGCTGTCAGTCAGTACCCAATGTTCAATGAATGCAAGAGCAGCGACGCTGTTGTAATTCGGCGTTGCTTCATCATAGGCGTGAAGAGGTCTGATAACTGTTTTATCTGCAGTATGTGAGGTGAAGAAAAATCCACCTTCGTCGCTTTTGAATTCATTCTTCAATATGGCGAGATATTTTTCTGCGTCTTGATAATATTCTGCCCGCACCTGCTCATCAGGTTCGGTTCTGGCAAGGGCGAGGGCGGCTCGGGCCATCCATGCATAATCTGCAGCAAAAGCATCCGCTCCAATTTTTCCAAGCCTTGTAGAATGGGGAAGGGGAGTGTTCTTTTGCTCTCGTGTCGCTGCGAAAACTCTGGTGGCGAGAGTGCGATTTGATTCACATGAAACATTGTCAAAAGCGCTGATTAGAGCAACGACGGTCATTGCGTTCCAATCAGTAAGTGCCTTGTCATCGCGATGTGGGCGTATGCGTTTTTCCCGTTCAGTGAAAAGAATTCGGAACGCAGCATCGAGATCACGTTTTTCTTTGTCGGTTGGAATTGAATCGGCAGCGAGACGATTGAGGATTATCTTGCCTTCCCAATTGCCATCTGGTGCTACGTCGTAGAATTTTTTTAGCGCATCCAGTTGGCCGGTGTTGGTGATGAGTTTCTCGATTTCCTCATAGGACCAGACGTAGAATTTGCCTTCTTCGCCCTCACTGTCTGCATCTAATGCTGAAGCAAGAATTCCATCAGGGAGAGACATCTCGCGTTCTATCCATCCGACGACATCATCAATGCGCTTTTTGTAGGCTGTATCTCCCGTGGCTGCGTAGGCCCAAGATAACTGCTGAATGTACTGAGCGTTGTCGTAGAGCATTTTTTCGAAGTGAGGGATGAGCCATTTTGAATCGACAGCGTAACGAGCAAGACCACCGCCTAGATGGTCATAGATGCCGCCTTCACCCATCCGGTCTAGATATTGGAGGAACTGTTCGCGATAGGGGAGGGAACTCTCACGAACAGCTGCTCTGAATAGGACCTCTTGCACTGAGGCCTGCGGAAACTTTGGCGCGCCGTTAAGTCCGCCATTGATAGGGTCTTGGATAGAAGAAATCTTCTGGGCCGCAGCGGTTAGCAGTGTGACATCGATTCCATCGCCCTCTCGTGAGGCTGTATCTTTCTGTAGGGCTTGCAGAAGTATCTGCTTGTTGTCTTCAATGGCATCGCGATTTGTTTCATAAGCATGAGCGATGGAACCTAGAACTTCTTTGAAAGATGGACGGCCATATCGAGCTGTGGGCGGAAAGTACGTGCCACCCCAAAATGGTTCGCCGAACGGTGTGAGAAACATTGTTAGGGGCCAGCCGCCTTGTTCTCCCAAACTGTGCAGCGCCCGCATATAAATGTAATCAATGTCCGGCCGCTCTTCCCGATCGACCTTGATATTGATAAATAGCTGGTTCATCAGATCAGCGGTTTCCTGATCTTCAAAACTCTCGTGCGCCATAACGTGGCACCAATGACAAGCTGAATACCCGATGGATAAAAGGATTGGCTTGTCTTGTGCTTGAGCTTTTTGCAGTGCCTCTTCGCCCCATTCCCACCAATGAACAGGGTTATCTTTATGTTGAAGAAGGTAAGGGCTTGAAGCGTTCGTTAAGCGATTGTGGCACATAGTGGGTACGTCCATTCGGGCATCTATCAGATATAATAGGAAGCGTAGGCCTTGTGCTGGGTCCAAACGCTGGGAATGATTGGTTAGTATATGAGCGTCTCTTATTCTGGCACAACTGATACCATTTTTGCTTTGTCCAGTGGTGCGCTGCCGTCCGGCGTTGCTGTCATCAGATTGTCTGGCTCTGAGAGCTTTACTGTTCTACGTGCGCTCATTAAGGGCAAGTTCCCTGTTTCACGTGAATCTGCTCTGCGCCGTCTTTACGATCCTGCCGATGGTTCGGTTCTGGATGAAGCGCTGGTTCTGCGCTTTGAGGGGCCTAACAGTTTTACCGGTGAAGATGTAGTGGAACTGCATTGTCATGGTGGCCGCGCTGTTGTGGCGGCGGTACTGCGCGTGCTTTCCGGTTTTGAAAGAAGCCGTCCTGCCGAGCAGGGGGAATATACCCGCCGCGCTTTCCAAAATGGAAAACTTGATCTCACCGAAGTGGAAGGTCTTGCTGATCTGATCGATGCAGAGACCGAAGCTCAGCGTCGTCAAGCGCAGCGCCAGATGTCCGGTGCTCTTGGTGAGCTCTATGATGGATGGCGTAAAGCGTTGGTACGCAGCCGTGCCATGATCGAAGCGGAACTTGATTTTGCAGATGAGGACGATGTTCCGGATTCTGTTGCTGATGAAATCTGGATGGAGCTAACAGCTCTCTCAGGTGAAATTCACGCGCACCTTTCTGATGCAAGGAGAGGGGAGCGTTTGCGCTCTGGTCTTCAAGTCGTTCTGCTTGGTCCGCCGAATGCAGGTAAGTCCAGTTTGATGAATAAGCTGGCGCAGCGCGATGTTGCGATTGTTACCCCCGAGGCTGGAACGACCCGCGACGTGCTTGAGGTTCATCTCGACCTTGGCGGCTATCCGGTCACTTTGGCTGACACTGCGGGCCTACGTGATGATGCAGGTTTGGTGGAAAAAGAAGGTATCCGCCGCGCACTTGCTCATGCAGAAAGTGCTGACCTTATTCTCTGGACACTTCCACCGAACGGTTCTCTTTTGGATGTTCCTGAAGATCTTCGTCACCGCAAAGGCCTGTGGTTCTTGAAGACCAAGAGCGATCTAGAGCGGGGAGATGATGCAGATCATGATCCAGAATCTATTGTCATCGATACATCCGTTGTCGCTAGTGGAGGTATGGATCAGCTCTTGGAAGCGCTCAAGGTGTTTGCCGAGCAGAATATCGGTTTGATCGAAAATCCGCTCATTACCCGTGAGCGCTACCGTGTTCATCTAGAGCAGTGCGTTAAATCGATCGAAACAGCTATCGCTGCAAAGCAGTTGCCTATCGAACTGCGCAGTGAGGATTTGCGTCGTGCCGCTGATCATCTGGGCCGGATTACAGGCCGTATTGACGTTGAAGACCTGCTTGATGTGATCTTCAGAGACTTCTGTATCGGTAAGTAGCTTTAACCATGTTTCACGTGAAACGATTCCTGCAAGCGGAATCTTCTCAGTGAATTGATAGCGGTGAATATGTGAATAACATGATTCTCGCTGTTGCTTGCAGGCGACTCACCCGTTGCCTGTAAGCCTTTGACCGCCGCCCTTTGATGCTGTATTAACCGCTGTAAGTTTCAAATTATCTAGACCCGCTGCGCCTCATTGATAGTTATTTTGTCAGTGCTAATAGGTGTTGGAGCGGGCATACAGCAGGTAAATAATGTCAGAGTGTACTGAACAGCGCTTCGACGTCATTGTTGTTGGCGGTGGGCATGCAGGCTGTGAAGCCGCAGCCGCAGCCGCACGCATGGGCGCACGCACAGCGCTTGTTACTCATCGCTTCGATACTGTGGGCATCATGTCCTGTAACCCAGCCATCGGTGGTTTGGGGAAGGGACACCTAGTTCGTGAGATTGACGCGCTTGACGGTTTGATGGGCCGCGTTGCAGATGCTTCCGGTATCCAGTTCCGCATGCTCAACCGCAGAAAGGGGCCAGCTGTTCAGGGGCCTCGTTCGCAGGCTGACCGTAAACTGTACCGCGAAGCCATGCAGAGAGAGATCCGTGCCACCGTGAACCTTGAAGTTGTTGAAGGCGAAGCGGATAAACTCATTCTTGAAAATGGCGAGCTGAAGGGTGTTGTTCTTGCAGATGGAACCCGCGTTCTTGCAAAGTCCGTGGTGCTCACCACAGGTACTTTCTTGCGCGGTATGATCCACATCGGCATGAAGAAAATACCAGCGGGCCGTGTCGATGAAGCGCCAGCAATGGGTCTCTCTGAATCTCTTGAACAGATAGGTCTGCGTCTTGGTCGTCTGAAAACCGGAACGCCAGCGCGTCTTGACGCCCGTACAATCAAATGGGATCAGCTCGCTGAACAGCCGGGCGATGAAGATCCGATCCCATTCTCTACGCTGACTAATGAGGTCACGGTTCGTCAGGTGCCGTGCCACATCACTCGCACCACGATGGAAACCCACCAGATCATTCGCGACAATATTCATAAGTCTGCGATGTACTCTGGCGAGATCAAGGGCAGGGGCCCTCGCTACTGTCCATCCATCGAAGATAAGGTGGTGCGCTTTGGTGATCGTGATGGCCATCAGATCTTCCTTGAGCCTGAAGGGCTGGACGATCACACCATCTATCCAAACGGCATTTCTACATCGCTTCCAGAAGATGTGCAGGAGCAGTTCATCCGCTCTATTCCCGGCCTTGAAGATGTAACCATTATTCAGCCGGGTTATGCCATTGAGTATGACCACATCGATCCGACCGAACTTCTTCCGACTTTGGAAACAAAGAAACAGAAGGGCCTTTATCTGGCGGGCCAGATCAACGGTACCACCGGTTATGAGGAAGCGGGCGCACAGGGGCTTCTTGCTGGTTTGAACGCTGCGCGTAATGCCGTTGACGGTGACGATATTATCGTTGGCCGTGCTGATGGCTACATCGGCGTGATGATTGACGATCTCGTTACCCGTGGCGTGAGCGAGCCATATCGCATGTTCACTTCCCGCGCCGAGTACCGCCTTTCCCTTCGTGCAGATAACGCTGACCAGCGTTTGACGCCGCTTGGTATAAAGTGGGGTTGTGTGGGTGAAACGCGTCGAGTCGCATTCGAAACAAAGCTTGAATCCCTTAAGGAGATTCGGGAGCGTTTTGAATCTTCGCGCATAAGTCCATCGGAAGGCCGTAAGCGCGGTTTGCCGATCAATCAGGACGGTGTGAAGCGCTCCGCATTCGATCTTCTGGCCTATCCTGATATCACTCTGGAACAGATCCTAGAGGTCTTTGAGGAGCTCTCAGACGTCGATCTGACCTATGCCAAACAGGTAGCGGTGGATGCGATGTATGCGGTTTATCTGGAGCGTCAGGCAGCAGATATTGAAGCGTTGAAGCGTGATGAGGAACTCATCATTCCAAAGACCATCAACTATGATGATCTTGCCGGTCTTTCCAATGAGGTAAAGCAGAAGCTGATTGATGTTCGTCCGGCCACCATTGGTCAGGCGTCCCGCATCGATGGGGTAACACCAGCGGCTTTGACTTTGCTCCTTTCTTATATTCGTCGTAACGGCCTTAGTGCCGCAGGTGCTGCGTAAATGACAAGTCTAACGGGTAGGGCGGATAGCGCCCAGATCGACGCTGTGCGTCGTATGTATCCGGATGTTTCATGTGAAACCCTTGAAGCGTTTGCAATTTATGTCGATTTGGTTCGAAAGTGGCAGCCGGCGCAGAATCTGATAGCGCCGTCTACTATGGACGATATCTGGATGCGCCATGTGGCAGACTCCATTCAAATCCAGAAGAGCCTTCCTGAAGCAAACCATTGGATCGACTTCGGCAGTGGGGCAGGGTTTCCTGGTCTTGTGACTGCAATCCTCCTGCGGGGCCGGGAAGACACCATGGTGAACCTGGTGGAGAGCAACCAGCGCAAGGCCTCCTTCTTGCGTACGGTCGCGCGTGAAACTGGCAGTAAGGTCAAGGTTCATGCGGGTCGTATCGAAGCTGTAACGAAGGGTTGGACGGCGCCGATTGAGGGCGTTTCAGCTCGCGCTTTGGCCAATCTGGAGATGCTTTGTGGGTTTTCTGCGCAGTTTGTTCAGCGCGGTGCAACCGCTGTTTTCCACAAAGGGCAAGATTTTCGCCGGGAAATTGAAGAGGCCTCTCACAAGTGGGAGTTGGATCTGGTAGAACATGATAGTCTTGTGGATCCGCAAAGTAAGGTGCTGATCATTACGAAAATGGCGGCGCGTTAAGTCGGACGAGGTTTGGACAGATGAGCAATCTACCACAGTCTCCGCGCGTTTTGACTGTTGCCAACCAAAAGGGTGGCGTAGGCAAAACAACGACGGCAATCAATCTGGGAACCGCGCTGGCTGCAATCGGCGAGCGGGTGCTTGTGATTGACCTTGATCCGCAAGGAAACGCTTCCACGGGTCTTGGTATCGATCGGAACTCACGCGAGTTTTCGACATACGATGTGCTGTGTGGTGACTGCACCATGGAAGAGGCTATTTTGGAAACTGCGGTTCCGCGCCTCTGGATTGCTCCTTCCACCATGGACTTGCTTGGTGTCGAGCTGGAAATTTCCTCTGCCTCTGATCGTGCATACCGTCTTCGCAGCGCGATTTCCGGTCTTGCTAAATCGGCAGAGAAGGGCACAGCGCAAGGGTTTTCATATGTGCTGGTGGACTGCCCGCCATCTTTGAACCTGCTCACCATCAACGCAATGACGGCTTCTCATAGCATTCTGGTTCCATTGCAGTGCGAGTTCTTCGCGCTGGAAGGTTTGAGCCAGCTTCTGTCTACTGTGGAGCAGGTGAAGCATACGCTGAACCCAGAGCTGACGATCCACGGCATTGTGCTGACCATGTACGACAGCCGCAACAACCTCTCCAGTCAGGTGGTTCAGGACGTTCGCGAAACCATGGGCGATGCGGTGTATGACACGATCATTCCGCGTAACGTGCGTGTTTCCGAAGCACCGTCCTACGGAAAGCCAGCGCTGCTCTACGATCTGAAGTGCTCTGGTTCTCAAGCTTACCTGCGTCTTGCCTCCGAAATTATCCAGCGTGAGCGCGATATGCGTATGGCGGCAGCGTAGCCTTTTGCCGTCATCTTTTCTTTTTAGTGTGGAATAGTGTTCCCTGTGCCTAGTCGGCGCAGTGGGCCTCTTTGTACTGTTATAGGTACAGAAGTTTTTTACAGGTGATCGAACAATGGCAAAAACAGAAGAAGGTGGACGGAGCAATAAGCGTCTTGGCCGTGGACTGGCAGCGCTTATAGGCGAAGTTAACACAGAGCCAGCAGCAGCACCTGAGCGCACCCGCGATAGCCGCAAGGTGCCAATTGAGTATGTAAAGCCGAACCCACGTAACCCGCGCAAAACATTCGTTGAAAGCGATCTGACCAGCCTTGCTGAGTCAGTGAAGGAGAAGGGCATTGTGCAGCCTATTCTCGTGCGTCCGACGCCCAATGAGCCGGGTCACTTTGAGATCATTGCTGGTGAACGTCGTTGGCGAGCGGCCCAGAAAGCGGGCCTGCATGAAGTGCCGGTCATCATTCGTGAGGTAACCGATCAAGAAGCGCTTGAACTTGCGATCATCGAGAACGTTCAGCGTGCGGACCTCAACCCGATCGAAGAGGCGCTTGGTTACGATCAGCTGATTGAAGAGTTTTCCTATTCGCAGGTGGAGCTTTCACGGGTTATCGGCAAGAGCCGTTCTCATGTGGCCAACACACTGCGCCTTTTGAAACTGCCGAATTCCGTCAAAGACTATCTTGCAGAGGGCCTTTTGACTGCTGGTCACGCACGCGCGCTGATTACTGCAGAAGATCCTGCAGCGCTTGCGGATTTGATCGTAGAGAAGGGGCTTACGGTTCGCGATGCGGAGCGCATTGCGCAGGATCCGTCCATTCTCGAGAAAAAAGAGAAAGCTCCTAAGCCGGAGAAAGATGCTGACACCAAGGCGCTTGAAAAGCGTCTGGCGGATGGTTTGGGGCTTAAGGTCAACATCGCTCACAAGCCTGAGAAGGGCGTTGGTGAACTGAAGATCAAGTACACCTCAGTTGAGCAACTTGATGAAGTTTGCCGTTTGTTGGGCATCCAGAACTAAGAGAGTTCTGGCCAAGGATTAGAAGACCGGCTTGCGGTGCACGCAGGCCGGTTTTTTTGTGCCCGACGGTGGGTAGATATATCTTCCCTTGCGTTACTATAAGTTTTACCCGTAAATAGCCTATCTCAACTTTCAATTGTATAGGTCGTTTCATGAATTTTCAGCGGGTAGGTGGGCTTGCATCCCTTGCAGCTGCGGGTACTTATATTTTCGGAATGGGCATACTGTTTGCAGTGCTAATGCCTGCTGGCTATGACAGCGAAGGTGCGGCGTCGCTTGCAACCCTTGAACTTTTTAAAGCCCATCAGACAGTTGTTTTTGTTTGGTATTTTGTCATCTATGTCCTCAACGGCGTTGTGCTTCTAGCCTTGGTTCTGGCCTTGCATGAGCGTTTGAAACGTCAGGCTAGCCATCTCTCGCAGTTGGCCGCCGGTTTTGGGGTTATCTGGTGCGGGCTGGTTATTGCATCGGGCATGGTAGCAACAATCTCTTTTGAGCACGTTATGGGGCTTCTGGTGGTTGATCCCGCTGCTGCTCTTCTTCAATGGCAGATGCTGTCGACAGTGGTTGAAGGCTTGGGCGGAGGTAACGAGATTGTCGGTGCTCTATGGGTCTTGCTTCTGAGCATAGCTGGTCTTCGCTCTAAGGCGCTTCCACGCTTTGTCAGCGGCTTTGGGATACTTGTTGGTGTAGCGGGCCTATCGACTATCATTCCGGCTCTCAGCGGCGCTGGAGGGGCGTTCTTTGGTCTTGGCTGCATTATCTGGTTCCTCATCGTTGGCATTACTCTGTTCTTCGAGGAACCAAAAGGCGCAAAGCTCAGCAGCGAAACAGAGGCTGTATCGGGTACGTAAAGCCTGTTGGAAGACGCGCTTTTCCAAACCACGTTGCTAGACGGGAAAAGGGGATTGGGCATATTTTTATAGATATGCCCATCGCCGCCAAACAAGCAGTTCCTAAACCAAACAAGAATAATCAAAGGTCAGGATGATCCGCCATATCGTTTTCTTCACCGTCAAAGAAGCTAGAGACTACGAGCGCGTCTATGAAGGGCTTTGTGTTTTAAAAACAAACCCGCATGCGGCTCATATTGAAATCGGCAAAAACTTGAAGACTGATGCGATTTCAAACGAAACGGTGGACTTTGTTGTCTATGGTGAGTTTGAAAACAAAGCGGCTTTGGATGCCTACAAAGCGCACGAAACCTATCAGCAATCCATTGATATTGTTCGCCCATTAAGGGAACTGCGCATTGCAGCAGACTTTGAAGCCGAATAATCGTTTCGGCTTCAAAACATTTAGCGACGATTGTTGGCCTGTCTTGCGGCCTGACCAATTGCCAAAAAATTATGAGAGAGAATAGCAACTGACAGGTTCGGGTTCAGACGGGCCTGTTTTACTGTATCTGCAAGGCGTTCCAAGGCGCGTTCAAGGCGCGGCAAGGTCCAAATGTTGATCTGGCGTACTAGCTTTGCCTTGCGCTTCCAGAAAACAGGTGGACGCAAACCATCAACCACATCCTCAGCAGGCGTCCGTTTTTCCATCTGCAGACGGCATAGATGAATGGTTTGGAAGTGTCTAAGTGCTTGGCTGGCGATTACACCGGCATCCATGCCACTTGCTGACAGGCGCTCTAGCCCATGATCGAGTGTCACCATATCGCCGAGAGCGGCGGCATCAATCAACTCATCAATGGCGAATGCGGAGGCGTCCCCGATGATCTCTTCTACATGTTTGACTTCAATACGCGGTTCATGAGCTGCATAAAGGCAAAGCTTTTTAATCTCACCGCGGCTTGCAAGGCGATCAGCGCCTAGGAGGCTCTGGAGCGCTTGTTTGGCCTCTCGGGATATGGATAGACCTGCGCTTGAGACTTCCTCTTCTATGAGCCTGTCAACGTCTCTAGTGGCATCAGAAAAGCAGGGGATGGCATAGGCCGTCTTGCTGCTTTCAAATTTCTTACGAAGGCCAGTGCCTTTTTTCAAATCACCGGCTTCAATAACAACAAGAGCATCGAAGTTGGGATTGGAGAAAAGTGGCTCTACAGCGCTTGCAACGCTTTTAGCGCCGCCATCACGTACCCAGATCGTACGCCTTCCACCAAAGAGCGGGATTGTTAGAGCTTCGTCGATCAATCGATTCGGATCCGAATTGAGATCGGCAGCATCTAGCTTCACCTGCGAAAACGGGTCGTTGTTTTCTTTTGCAGTGTTGTCGATGAGCTTTTTGGCGCGCTCGTTTACAAGGCCGGTATCAGGCCCATAAACTAGAATAAGGTTTGCCGAGGCCGGAGGGTTCTCGACAAACTTGTCAATGTCGCCTGCTTTAAGCGCAACCATGAAGCCTCTTGGCCTTAAGGGTTTGTTGCAAAGTAGCCTGCAAGGCGGGCGTGGATGTCGCGAGCAACCACTTTGGTTGCGCGGTCTTCCGCATCACGCTCTGCGCGCAAGTTTGCAAAACGCTGGCTGGAGAAGTCGAAGGAGGCTGATGCAAATGCACGGCCCTGATACAGCGTTCTGTCAGTATTGATATCGGAAAGAACAAAGCTTGCCGAAACAGTTACGTTGTACGCAGAAGGCACGTCAGACAAGCGCTCAACGCCCACTTCAGTCTGCTGCTTATCCATAAGCACCTCAAGCTTGTAAGCTGCCTGAGGGGCATCTCCGCCACGTCTGAATGCATAGTTCAGCTCGTTGCGAATAAGCTGGTCAAGCCGGTCCAGGCCGCTACGGTCGCCAATTGGCGATACCTTGATGGAAATTGCAGCAAGCTGGTCTTTCACCTGCACTTGATCTGCGCCATCAACGGAAAAAGTCGTTGCGGTAACGCCATAAAGAGGGCGCACCTGACAACCCGATAGCAAGAGAGCACCGGCCAGAACAGCAGCGCCGCCGAAAATAATCCGGCGGGCTGAGTTGGTGTTATGGCCTGTCGATTTAGACAACGACATTAACAATCCTTTGAGGAACGACGATCACTTTGCGTGGTGCGTTTCCATCCAGAGCCTTCACTACAACTTCATGCTGTAGGATAGCCGCTTCGATGTCTTCTTTGGAAGCGTCTCGTGCGATTGTTAACTCGCCTTTTTTCTTACCGTTGATCTGGATCGGCAGAACAATGGTATTTTCGACAAGTAGATCTTCCTCGATCTGCGGCCAAGCAGTTTGGCTGATGAGGGTTTCGTTACCCAGAATGGACCAGCATTCCTCAGCAAGGTGAGGCGTAATTGGTTCCATCATGGACATCATGCTGTCGGCAGCTTCACGAAGCGCAAACACAACATCCGCTTTGGACAGGTCAGCCTGCAGAGCTTTGGAGACAGCGTTTGTGAACTCGTAAAGACGGGCAACTGCACGGTTGAAGCCGAGGCTGTCGTAGTCTTTAGCAACAGCTGCCAGCGTTTTGTGGGTCACGCGGCGCAGAGCGAGAGCGTCATCACCGAATTCTGCTGGTTTTTCCACGCCGGAAGCGGTCTTTTCAGCAATCTCGTTGATGATGCGGTAAACGCGCTGCACGTGACGCCATGCACCCAGAACACCGTCTTCGGTCCAGATAATATCACGCTCTGGCGGACTATCGGACAACACGAACCAGCGGGCAGTATCTGCGCCGTAGGTTTCGATGATGTCGGTCGGGTCAACCACGTTCTTCTTGGACTTGGACATCTTCTCGATGGAGCCGATAACCACGTCTTCGCCGGTTTCAAGCAGAGTTGCTTTGCGAACGCCGTCCAGTTCCTCGATCTTGATCTCGGCAGGAGCGACCCAACGGTTGTTGGAGGACGCTTTATAGGTCTCGTGGTTCACCATGCCCTGTGTAAACAAGCCTTTGAATGGCTCGCTGAGGCCAAGGTGACCGGTCTTTTGCATCGCGCGGGTGAAGAAACGGGAATAGAGCAGGTGCAGAATCGCGTGCTCAATACCACCGATGTACTGATCTACCGGCAGCCATTCGTTTGCTGCTTTTGGATCGGTCGGGTTTGCGTTCTTCGGATCGGTAAAGCGTGCGAAGTACCAAGAGGAATCCACGAAGGTGTCCATGGTGTCGGTTTCACGCAGAGCGTCTTTACCGCACTTAGGACAGCAGGTGTTGCGCCATGTTGGGTGACGGTCAAGCGGGTTGCCCGGACGGTCAAAGGTTACATCATCTGGCAGCTGTACCGGCAGGCTTTCGCGCGGTGCTGGCTGGGGGCCACAGTCATCACAGTGGATGATCGGGATTGGGCAGCCCCAGTAGCGCTGACGGGAAATACCCCAGTCGCGTAGGCGGAAGTTAACTTCGCGAGCGCCTTGAGGTGCGCCGTTCACGCTCTGGCTTTCCAGCTTTGCAGAAACTGCTTCCTTCGCATCCGCGATGGACATGCCGTTCATGAAGTCGGAATTAAAGATGGTGCCTTCGCCGGTGTAAGCTTCGTCAGCTACATTGAAGGTTGCGGCATCTTCACCTTCAGGAAGCACGACGGCTTTCACTGGCAGGTCGTATTTGTGAGCAAAGTCCAAGTCGCGCTGGTCGTGGGCAGGGCAGGCAAAGATTGCGCCGGTGCCGTAGTCCATAAGAATGAAGTTTGCGACGTAAACAGGCAGTTCCCAAGACGGGTCAAGCGGATGCTTTACGCGCAGGCCAGTATCGAAGCCAAGCTTTTCAGCGGTTTCGATTGCTTCTGCGGTGGTGCCAATCTGGCGGCACTTGGCAATAAAGTCCTGCAGCTCTTCGTTGGTTTCTGCCAGCTTTGCGGTGATCGGATGATCTGGAGACAAGCCGAGGAAGGACGCACCGAAAAGGGTATCTGGACGGGTAGTGAAAATTTCCAGAGCGGTGTCACCGGTTGGTGCAGCTTCAACAAACTCGAAGAAGACCTTCAAACCTTCAGAACGGCCGATCCAGTTTTTCTGCATCAGACGTACTTTTTCAGGCCACTTGTCGAGGGTGTCGATAGCGTCCAGAAGATCCTGCGAATAATCGGAGATCTTGAAGAACCACTGGGTCAGTTCGCGCTGCTCAACGGTTGCACCGGAGCGCCAGCCCTTGCCGTCGATAACCTGCTCGTTCGCAAGAACGGTCATATCGACAGGGTCCCAGTTTACCTTGGATTTCTTACGGTAGATCAGACCTGCTTCGAGGAAGTCGAGGAACAGTCGCTGCTGCTGTGCGTAGTAGTCAACATCACAGGTCGCAAATTCACGGTTCCAGTCGAGAGACAGGCCCATGGATTTAAGCTGGCCGCGCATGGTGGCAATGTTTTCATAGGTCCAGCCTTTTGGGTGGACTTTCTTTTCCATTGCAGCGTTTTCAGCAGGCATACCGAACGCATCCCAACCCATTGGGTGAAGAACGTTGTAGCCGGTTGAGCGCTTGTAACGTGCTACAACATCGCCCATGGCGTAGTTGCGCACGTGACCCATGTGGATGCGACCGGATGGGTATGGGAACATCTCAAGCACATAGTACTTGTCCCGCGGATCATCATTGTCCGTGGTGAAGACGTTGTTATCTTCCCATTTCTTTTGCCAGCGCGCTTCCGTATCGCGCGCGTTGTAACGCTCCGTAGCCATTCGTTCCGCCGTTTTATTTTGGAGTTCCCAAAAGGGAATAAATTCGTTTGCAGGACTGTCACCAGAAATCAGAGGCGCGGTCAACCTTCAAGACGAGCAAAATGCATAATTTGCCAGCGACAAATGACGCAGAAGGCAGTAAGAGAGCAATAAGCAGGATATTGAGGCCATTTTCGGCCAAATAGTTTCGATTTTTTCAAGTGTGGAGACGACAATGAGCGAGGGTGCCGCAAAACGTTTGGCGGACATTAAAAGTGAAATCGCGCGCGTAGAGAAAGACTATATGCGCAAGACTGGCCCTGTGACACTTATTGCGGTTTCCAAGACCTTTGATGCGCCAGAAATCCGTCCGGTTCTGGAAGCTGGACAGCGCGTATTTGGCGAAAACAAAGTGCAGGAAGCACGGGGCAAGTGGCCGGAGCTCAAGGCGGATTATCCGGGTGTTGAGCTACATCTCATTGGCCCACTTCAGTCCAATAAATCCAAAGAGGCTGTGGAAACGTTCGATGTTATTCACAGTGTCGACCGCGAAAAAATCGCAAGAACCCTTAAGGTTGAGATGGATAAACAGGGCAAAAACCCAAAGCTGTTTATTCAGGTGAATACCGGGGAAGAACCTCAAAAAGCTGGCATCATGCCAAAGGATGCAGATGCATTTATCGCACTGTGCCGTGACGAGCTTGGTTTGAGCATCGAAGGCTTGATGTGCATTCCACCGGTTGATGAAGCGCCGGGCATGCATTTCGCGCTATTGGAAAAGATCGCACGCCGTAACGGTCTCTCTCAGCTTTCGATGGGCATGTCTGCCGACTTCCCGATTGCTGTACAGCACGGCGCGACCCATGTGCGCGTTGGTTCTGCGATCTTTGGTGAGCGCGACTATTCCTAGGATTAAACAGCAACAAGGGCTTTGAAACGTCTGGTTACGGTTTGAAAAGCCCTTGTCCTTGAAGCCAGTCCAAAATGGTGTCGGTGAAGAATTTGTCATTCATCGGGCTCACTACCGCACCAGCGTTGATATGAAAGTTTGGATCGCCGGATCTTTCGACATCGATCCATTCTTTGCTTCCGCCCAGCTGATCGTAAAACGCATGGGTTTTGGCTGGATCAACCGTCTGATCTTTTTCACTCACGAAAAACAAGCTCGGAACCGTGTTTTTCTCCGCGTTTAGACGGGAAACTGCATCAACACTTGCCGCCATGGGTACGAGAGCCGTGGAGGGGTAAACCATCGTCCAGCAGTGCTTTCGCTCAGGAGAAGCTCCGGCATCGTCTCCATAGGTCTTTCCAAGGATGAGCGGGACATACTCTTTGGCATAAGGGGCAGCTAACAAGAACGCGCCAAACGCGTTTGGTCCGAAGTTGGGCGAGACCATTACCACAGCTTCGAGATTCTCCTTCAATTCCGGATATTGATCTGTAAGCAATGCAAAGCTTGCCAAAGTTGAGCCTGTGGAGGTGCTGATGACAATCGTTTTCTCGCCGATGCGTTTGCCGATCTCCAGAGCTTCAGCCAGATCGTCGAGCCAAAGGGGCAGGGTCGCTTCTCCCATTGCCTCGCTGGTACGCGCATGCCCTTTTAAGCGGGTATAGAAGAGATTGGCCCCCATCGCGTCAGCAATATTATCGGGAACAGGACGGATCTCGCATTTGCTGGCTGAAAACCCGTGCAGGTAAACGATGGAATAGGGTGTCTTCTGCTTGGTTTGAGGATCGTTCCAGATGACTTGCTTTGCCAGTCCGGAGCGGATGTCATCGTATTGGCTCTCGCGCTCGGCAAGGTATTCATCGACATTCTCACCGATTTGCGAAGGCTTAAAACTGATTTGTGTGTCATCTGAGGCTCTTGGACCGAAAAAGTAGATGCCAGTCAGCACCAGAACTATAACAATCAATACCTTAAGCGCTGCCCGCATAAGCCGTTCCTCCACATCTTGCACAAACACTAGGGGATTTCCTGTTCATTACAAGAACCCGAGGTTTGGGGGTGTACAGACAAACGGCCGAAAATGGGGGGAAAATACTTGACTCCCGTCGACATTCCCCTTAAATCCCAAGCCAATTCTGGAAAGGTTTGTAACCGAGCCACTGACTGGGACCCGAAAAGGTATAAAGAGAGCCCAGAGGTCAACACCCGACAGCGCGATGCGCCCTCGGGTGCTTTTTTGCTATGTTTAATCGCTTAACCGGCGAGTAAAATAGGCAAAAAGCAGTGTTTTGGGGACTTTCCTGCTGATGGTTTGCATTGAATACACTAAGATGCGGGACCATCTCACTTTCAGAAACACTAATTTTGATGAAGGAACGCTATGTTCGATAATCTGTCAGATCGCCTTGGCGGCATTCTCGATAAGCTCACCAAGCGTGGTGCCCTATCGGAATCCGATGTTAATGAAGCGCTGCGCGAAGTTCGTCGCGCGCTCATTGAGGCCGATGTGGCGTTGCCGATTGTGCGTTCGTTCACTGACAAGGTGCGTCACCGCGCTGTTGGTGCCGAGGTTGTTAAATCCATCAAGCCGGGTCAGATGGTCGTTAAGATCGTTCATGACCAGCTGGTGGAAATGCTCGGTAGTGAAGGCGATCCAATCGACCTGAACGCGCCAGCGCCAGTATGCATTATGATGGTTGGTCTGCAGGGTGCGGGTAAAACCACCGCTACTGCAAAGATCGCCCGCCGCCTGACCCGTCGCGACAAGCGTAAGGTATTGATGGCCTCTCTCGACACCCGCCGTCCGGCTGCTCAGGAGCAGTTGAAGGTTCTGGGTGAGCAGAACGAGATCGAGACCCTGCCTATCGTTGCCGGCCAGCAGCCTGTCGACATTGCAAAGCGTGCAATGACTGCTGCGAAACTGGGCGGTTTTGACGTTGTTATTCTCGATACGGCTGGCCGTACGCACATTGATGAGCCTCTCATGGTCGAGATGGCAGACATCAAGCGTGAAGCCAATCCGCACGAGATCCTGCTTGTTGCCGACGCCCTGACTGGTCAGGACGCTGTGAACCTTGCCCAGAACTTCGATGAGCGTGTCGGTATCACCGGTATCATGCTCACTCGTATGGATGGTGATGGTCGCGGCGGTGCAGCGCTTTCCATGCGCGCAGTTACCGGCAAGCCGATCAAACTCATCGGTACCGGTGAAAAGGCGGACGAGCTTGAAGATTTCTACCCGAAGCGGATTGCAGACCGCATTCTGGGTATGGGCGACATCGTTTCTCTGGTTGAGAAAGCTGCCGAGGCAATCGACGCGGAAAAAGCTGCGCAGATGGCCAAGAAGATGCAGAAGGGTCACTTCGACCTGAACGATCTTAAGGACCAGCTTGGCCAGATGGAGAAGATGGGTGGTATGTCCGGCATGATGGGCATGCTTCCAGGTGTTGGCAAGATGAAGAAGCAGATCGAGGCGGCGAACCTGGATGATTCCATGTTCAAACGTCAGGTCGCTATCATCAACTCCATGACCAAAGTGGAGCGTGAAAAGCCTGAATTGCTGAAGGCGAGCCGTAAAAAGCGTATTGCTGCCGGTTCTGGTGTCGAGGTCGCAGAAGTGAACAAGCTTCTGAAGATGCACCGCCAGATGGCCGATATGATGAAGGCTATGACCAAAGGCAAGGGCAAAGGCATGCTCAGCAAAATGATGGGCGCGATGGGCGGCGGAATGCCGGGCATGGGTGGTATGCCAAACATCGACCCTAAAGCGCTTGAGCAGATGGCTAAAGCTGGCCAGATGCCAGGCGGCATGGAGCTACCAAAAGGTTTACCGGGCACTGGGCTACCCGGTGGTTTGCCAGGACTTGGCGGACCAAAACTGCCCGGACTTGGGGGCGGTTCTGGCTTGCCAGGACTAGGCAAAGGGAAGAAGTAAATTGGCCGATACCGACAAAACCGCGCAAGCGCAGGAAATCCTTGGAAGTCTGCGCTCCAGCATCGATAACATTGATGCCGCTTTGGTTCACATGCTTGCAGAGCGATTTCGTTGCACACAAGCAGTCGGTAAATTAAAGGCTGAATATGCTCTTCCTCCAGCTGACCCTGCCCGAGAGAAATCTCAGATCGAGCGTCTTCGCCAGTTGGCAGTCGACGCAAATCTGGACCCTGATTTTGCCGAGAAATTCCTCAACTTCATCGTGAAAGAGGTTATCCGGCATCACGAAGCCATTGCTGCAGACCGAAGCAGCGACTGAATTTAGGAGAATAAAAATGGCTACTAAAATCCGCCTCGCTCGCGGTGGTGCGAAAAAGCGCCCATTCTACCGCATCGTAATTGCTGACGTTCGCTCCCCACGCGACGGTCGCTTCCTCGAAATCGTTGGCCGCTACAACCCAATGCTGCCAAAAGGCGACGAAAAGCGCGTTGAGCTGAACGAAGACCGCATCAAGCATTGGCTTGACAACGGCGCACAGCCAACCGACCGCGTACACCGCTTCCTCGATGCAGCTGGCCTGCTGAAGCGTGAGCCACGCAACAACCCTACCAAAGCTCAGCTCGGCAAAAAGGCTCAGGAACGCCTTGACGAGAAGCTGGCTAAAGAAGCAGAAGCAAAAGCTGCTGCTGAAGAAGCTGCTGCTGCTGAAGCTTCCGAATAATTGCTTGGAACTCCAATCTGCATGAGGCGCTGAAATGGCGAGCAAACCAGAAGATCTAATCTTGATGGCGCAGATTGGGGCTGCCCACGGCATTCGGGGTGAGGTGCGGGTCAAGCCATACGGCGATGACCCGCTCTCCTTCACCGACTATGGACGGCTTGTTACCGTCGATGGTAGCCGCAAATTCAAAGTGACCCGCGCACGCGTCCAAAAGACCGTGGTTGTGACAAAATTCGAAGGAATTAATGATCGCAACGCAGCTGAGGCACTTAACGGCACCAAACTTTACATCACTCGGGACAAACTGCCTGAAACCGAGGATGAAGACGAGTTTTATCACACCGACCTCATTGGCCTGCCTGTTTATGGCGAAAGCGGCGACCGTCATGGACGCGTTGTAGCTGTTGTCAATTTCGGAGCAGGTGATTTGCTGGAAGTCGCGCCAGCAACCGGTAGCACCATTTATTTCCCTTTCACCAAGGAAGTGGTGCCAGTGATCAACCTTGAAGAAGGTACAGTCACTGTTATTCCGCCAATCGGCTTCTTTGAAGCTGGCGAAAAAGAACCGGATAGCGAATAGCTATTTTTTCATGAGATGAATACGCGCTGGTGTCGCTGCAGGTTGGTGCAGCGGCTCAATTGCGGCTGCGTGGGTTCCATAGTCTCTCTTGGCTATGCGTGTTTCAGATTTCACCAAAGCATATAGAGCAGCAGCGGCAACAATTCCGAACGTGTTAGCCAGCAGATCGCCCAAGGAGCCGAAGCGCACACCGGTGTGCGACTGGGCAACTTCACCGGCAATTCCTAGACAAATCGCAGCAAGAGAGGCGAACACATATCGCCCCTTGAGAATGCGCGTGAAAACAATCGTTACGGTAACGAAATAAGCGATATGAACCATCTTGTCGTAGGGATGGTCGAGGCCGAGCTTAAACACCAGACCGAAGCAAAGCCCAAAAAGCCCGCATGCAACAAGGGCAAACAGGTTTTTCCATCCAAGGTCCAAGTGGTTGAATAAGCGCAGCATTGAGAGTTCCCAGTCTGTGATTATCCGTAAAGGTAAAGGATGATATCTTAATGAAATCCCAACGTTACTTTTACAACCTTAAGATAAATGGAAATTTTGTCATTTCAGCGTGAGTTTTTGTCGTATTTGCGCTATTGGCTGGGCTAACAACACTATCACTCAATAGGAAGACAATGCCTTTTCGCGCCAGCATCTTGACCCTTTATCCGGAAATGTTTCCTGCGAACCTTGGTTTGAGTTTGTCTGGCCGTGCGTTGGAGCGGGGCGATTGGTCGATCGAAGCGCGCAACATTCGCGACTATGCGACCGACAAGCACCGCTCGGTTGATGATACGCCGTCGGGCGGCGGTGCAGGCATGGTGCTACGCGCTGACATTCTTGCCAAGGCCATTGATGGTGTGGTGGAAGAGGGCGAGGAGCGTCCTGTTTTGCTGATGAGCCCGCGTGGTAAGCCGCTGACGCAGAAAATGGCTCGCGAACTTGCTGATGGTCCGGGTGTTGTGATTGTTTGCGGCCGTTTCGAGGGCGTTGATGAGCGTGTGATTGAAGCGCGCAATCTTCAGGAAGTTTCCATTGGTGACTACATCCTCTCCGGCGGTGAGATGGCAGCGACGATTGTTCTGGATGCAGTGGTTCGGCTTCTTCCGGGGGTTATGGGAAATAAGGAAAGTGGTGATACGGAAAGCTTTGAGAACGGGCTTTTGGAGCACCCTCACTACACCCGACCTATTGAATTCGAAGGGCGCACAATTCCTGAGGTTTTGACCAGCGGCAATCACAAGCTGATTGATAAATGGCGCTTGGAAAAGTCTAAGGAATTGACCAAAGAGCGCCGTCCGGACTTATGGGAAGCTTATGAAGCCAGCGATAAGGGCTAATTCGCGCTTTTTCGCAAATTTTTCCATGACAAGGGGCGGAAAAACAGTTATTACCGCGCCAACCGGAGTCTGGAATCTCATCGCTCATGCGGGCGTGGGGTCATATTCCACTCTTACTTCCCGGTATAGTGAAGGTTTGATGTATCCGTCCCCTCGGCTGGACCGTGCGAGGACGCTCTGATCAATTGCAAAATGGATAAAACTGCTATGAACATTATCGAGCAGCTCAACAAGGAAGAAATGGCGCGCATCGAAGAGAAGCGCAAACTTCCTGAATTCTCTCCAGGTGATACCGTACGTGTACTCGTACGTGTTACCGAAGGTACCCGTACCCGTGTACAGGCATACGAAGGCGTTTGCATTGCACGTTCTGGCGGTGGCATCAACGAGAGCTTTACAGTTCGTAAAATTTCTTACGGTGAAGGCGTAGAGCGCGTATTCCCAATTTTCAGCCCAATGGTTGAAGGTGTGGAAGTAGTACGTCGCGGTCGCGTTCGTCGTGCGAAGCTTTACTACCTGCGTGATCGTCGCGGTAAATCTGCACGTATCGCAGAAAACACCAATGTTCGCGCAAAGCGCCTTAACGAGGAAGCTCGTGTGGCTGCTGCTGCTGCGAAAGCTGCTGCTGCTGAAGCGAAAGCTGCTGCTGCTGCTTCTGAAGAATAAGCCTAACAGCTTAGCTTTAGAAAAGTTTAGACCCCGCTGGCTATTGTCGGCGGGGTTTTTTCATGGCCGTTAAAAGTTATTTCGAAGCGGACCAAACCTTGCCAAACTTCCTTTACAAAGACTGGATAGGGTGTCTGGATGATCTGGATAACGGTTATCATAGTCGCAGCATTGGGACTTGGCCTGTATGCGGTCATTATTGAACCGCAGCTGAGGCTTCGTGTTACCAAATACGATTTGCCTTTGTTCAAAGACAAAGATCTAGCACGTCCGCTCAAAATCGTTGTTCTTTCCGATATCCATGCATGTAAGCCATGGATGAGCGCGGCTCACATTGCGCGTATTGTGAAACGTGCAAATGCACTTTCTCCCGATATCATCATGTTGCTGGGTGACTATGAAACCGGCATCCATAAGCCGTTCTGCTTGGGCTTTTTAAAACCGGAAGAGTGGGCACCGCCGCTTGGTGCTTTGAAAGCGCCGCACGGTATCTATGCAGTTCTTGGCAATCACGATTGGAGTGAAGATCTAGAAGGATCCCGCCGAGCGCTTTTGAAAGAGCATATCACTGTCCTAGAAAACCAGTCCTCCCGCGTTTCTGTTGGCGGGAACAATCACCTTTGGGTGGCAGGACTTGCAGATCAGTACAGCGATGACGGTAAACTTCATGGTCCCGGAAGGCGCGATGATTTGCGGGCAACGCTTGAGCAGGTGGAGCAGGACGGGCGGCCCATTATCTTGCTGGCCCATGAGCCTGACATTTTTCCTCAGGTGCCTGACGGTGTTTCGCTGGTGCTGAGTGGCCATACCCACGGCGGGCAGGTGCTTCTGCCATTTATAGGGGCGATTAAAGTGCCTTCTCTTCATGGAAAGCGGTTCGTTTATGGGCGTCATGATGAGGGTTCAAAGACACTCATTGTCAGTGCCGGGCTTGGTTGCTCCCAGCTGCCAATTAGATTCCGCTGTGCGCCGGAAATTGTAGAAATCAACCTAACGTAATCGCCTAGTTCCCATCAAATCGGTGCCTTAGCGCCATTCCAATCAACGCGCCTTGAGAGAAACTCAAGGGTCAGATAGCTTGCCATTGGGCCGCTCCTAGTCCAATTATGTGGGCGAGTGCTGATGCTTTTGCATCAATGCACAATCAAGATTTATGATCCGGTGATAGTGAAAAAACAAAAGTCACTGGTGGCAAAAATCGACGACCTTCGGGGGGTATCAAAAGCAGGGTATACTGCATTACCGGGTTGTCGTTTCAGGAGATCGCGCCATGTCGCAGGCTAAAACGCTTTATGACAAAATCTGGGACCACCATGTGGTCAATACGCAGGAAGATGGAACAAGCCTGCTCTACATCGACCGTCACCTTGTGCATGAAGTAACCAGCCCGCAGGCGTTTGAAGGTCTGCGTATGACTGGTCGCAAGGTTCGTCATCCGCACAGAACACTTGCTGTTGTTGACCATAACGTTCCAACCACCGACCGTTCGCAGGGCATCGATGATCCTGAAAGCGCGTTGCAGGTTGAAACGCTGGCAAACAACGCTGCCGAGTTTGGCGTTCAGTACTTTTCAGAGCTGGATGACCGTCAGGGTGTTGTTCACATCGTTGGTCCAGAGCAGGGCTTTACTCTGCCTGGTATGACCATTGTTTGCGGTGACAGCCACACATCTACCCACGGTGCGTTTGGTTCCTTGGCTCACGGTATCGGTACTTCTGAAGTGGAACACGTTCTGGCAACCCAGACGCTGATCCAGAAGAAAGCGAAGAACCTGCGCGTTGTTGTGAACGGTAAAGCTCCTGAAGGCGTTACCGCGAAAGACATCGTGCTGGCGATCATTGGCGAGCTGGGCACTGCAGGCGGTACCGGCTACGTGATCGAATACGCTGGTGAAGCCATTGAAGCGCTGACGATGGAAGGTCGTATGACCGTTTGTAACATGTCCATCGAAGCGGGCGCTCGCGCTGGCTTGATTGCACCGGATGAGAAAACATACGAGTACCTCAAAGGCCGCCCGATGGCACCGGATGCAGAGCATTGGGATAAAGCTGTCGCTTACTGGTCTTCGCTCTATTCTGATGCAAATGCTGAGTTTGACCGTGAGATCGTTCTGGATGCTGCCAACCTGCCGCCAATCGTAACATGGGGTTCTTCTCCAGAAGACGTTGTTGCGATTGATGCAGTTGTACCGGACCCATCTGGCATCAAGGATGAGACCCGCCGCGTATCCAAGCAGCGTGCGCTTGAGTACATGGGCTTGCTCGCTGGTACCAAGATTACCGATATCGAGATCGACCGCGTATTCATCGGTTCTTGCACCAACGGCCGTATCGAAGATCTTCGTGAAGCTGCCGCCGTTGCAAAGGGCCGCAAAGTTTCTGACCGCGTCAACGCGATGGTTGTTCCAGGTTCCGGTTTGGTGAAAGCGCAGGCAGAGGCAGAAGGTCTGGACGAGATCTTTAAGGCTGCCGGTTTTGAATGGCGTGAGCCGGGCTGTTCCATGTGTCTTGCAATGAACGCTGACAAGCTGAAGCCGGGTGAGCGTTGTGCATCGACCTCCAACCGTAACTTTGAAGGTCGTCAGGGCTTTAAAGGTCGCACACACCTTGTTTCTCCGGCTATGGCAGCCGCTGCTGCAATTGCGGGCCGTTTCGTAGATCACCGCGATTTCTAAGCGTTTGATCGCAGAACCGTCATAATTCGCAAGGGGCGCTTCTACAGCGCCCCTTTTTTGTTGGGCGTGTGTAAAACGGATAAACGAAGGGATGCCATAGGCTTAGAAGGGGTGGGAAAACGGGAGCTTCCCAAGATCGGAAGAATTGGCGTTTTTGCCTTCACAACTCTGTCACTTGGACACTACACTATAAATGCCTCTCAGGTAGGTCAGCTCAACCCATGAAGTTGCAGCAGGACGAAGGAGTGGGATGTGACAGTAGCGGTACCGGTTGGCTCGTGTCCGGCGCTCGTACTGAACGCGGATTATAGGCCGTTGTCTTACTATCCCCTGTCATTATGGTCATGGCAGGATGCGGTTAAGGCCGTTTTTCTTGATCGGGTAAACATCGTTTCAGAATATGATACGTGCGTGCGAAGCCCGAGTTTCGTCTTCAGACTACCAAGTGTAGTTTCCCTCAAAAGCTATGTTCACTCGAACAGGAAGCCCGTGTTTACGCGCTTCAATGTGTTCTTGCGAGATAAGTTCGAGTGCCAGTACTGCGGTTCAGCGCAGGATCTAACGTTTGACCACTTGGTTCCACGCTCAAAAGGCGGGAAGACCACATGGGAAAATGTCGTTACTGCCTGTTCGCCTTGTAATTTGCGCAAAAGCAATAAGACGTGGCAGGAAATCGGTATGCGGCCCCATCAGTTTCCTTATCTGCCAAGCGTGCATGATCTCCATAACAATGGTCGGCTGTTCCCACCAAACTACCTTCACGATAGTTGGTTGGATTTCCTTTATTGGGACATAGAGCTGGAGCCATAGACATAACGTTAAGGGTTCAATTACCAAGTTCTCCTTTTGCTCGCAAAAATGCCTACTGATCATGTAGTCTCCCTTCAAAATCTATGGGGCAATATCGCCTAGACTGGGTTTTGCGGGGCAGGGGCAAATGGCAAAACTTCATTCGGGAATACTTGGAGATTTTACGCGCAACAACAAAGGGGTTATCGCACCGATAACCGCGGTGATGATTGTTGTGCTTGTGGTCGTTGCCGGGGCAGCGATCGACTTTGGCCGCGCTGTAAACACAAAACGCGTGGTCACAAACGCGCTTGATAATGCGGTACTTGCGCTTTCTTATAAGCTCTCCACTCAGATGATGACGCAGGCGCAGGCCGAAGCAGAGTTTCATAAATATTTCAAGGCCAACAGCAACACCTCTGGTTACGGGCAGCCCAATCAGGGTGGGCCAACAGACGGTAGCGCGTCTAGCAATAACGGCGTTTACCGCGATGTCATTGTTCATGAGCCGACGCTTGTTATTGATAATGTTGCCGGAACCGTATTTGCGAAAGTGAATGCGGATGTGCCAACCAATTTCATTCACTTGCTTAATATTCTCGATGGAACGGACCCTGAAAAGGATGTTGCGCTAACGGCGAGCGCTGAGGCTTCATTCCCAACCCGCGATGCAGAAATTGCTTTGGTTGTTGATGTGACGGGCTCAATGAAAAACCACATCGGCGATCTGCGTGAAGCTGCTGAGGATTTGGCTGTTACCCTACTTCCTGTTGAGGTTACGCCGGAAGATGCAAAGGTGCGCATCTCTCTTATTCCGTACAGCACTGGCGTTCGTTTTAAAGAGGGCGCTAAAACGGTCTCCAACAATAAGGCGAGTTCCAGCCGCTACTGTGTAACAGAGCGCGAAGGGCAGGATGCCACTACGGATGCGCCTTATGACCAGCGCCGTAGCGGTTCGATCAGCTATTTTGGCGGCGGAAGCTCGAACTGTTCCAGCTCGTCCAAACTGGTTCCGCTGACTGCTGATCGTGACAAGATGGTGAGCGAAATCCGTAAGCTCAACACTAATGGTGCAACGGCGGGGCATACTGGCATCGGCTGGGGCTGGTACACGATTTCTCCGAACTGGGCCGACTTGTGGCGCAGCATCGATCCCAACAGTGTTCCTGGTCCCTACAACGATGATGAACTGCTGAAATTTGCAGTTTTGATGACTGATGGCCAGTTCAACACGATTTTCAGGCAGGTCAAAGAGCGCAAGGAAAAGCGCTGTAAATACAAGGCAGGCAATTGGAAGAACTTCGACACTTGGGATGATGAAGAGGATCTGTGCCAGCTCGACCCTGCCAGAGAATCTAACAATCTCGCCAAGTCTATGTGCGACAACATGAAAACCAGCGGTGTGACGGTCTATTCGGTCTACTACAACACTGGCGGTGGCTCCACGCCGGCGGAGATTATGCGTTACTGCGCCAGCACGTCAGATCAATTTTATTATGCTGACAACAAGGCCGAGCTTATTGCTGCGTTTGCCGAGATTGCTCGCAACATCCAGCAAATCTTCCTTTCCAAATAAAAAAGGAGGGCAACTAGCCCTCCTTTCATTCTCTCTAGTTTCTAGAGATTATTCTACATCTACGCTGCGGTTCTGACGGTTGTCGATGAGATCACCAACAACGGTTGGGTCCGCCAAGGTGGATGTGTCGCCAAGGTTTTCGAAGGAATCTTCGGCGATTTTTCTGAGAATGCGGCGCATGATTTTACCGGAGCGGGTCTTCGGTAGGCCAGGTGCAAACTGGATGAGGTCTGGTGTTGCAATCGGACCGATCTCTGCACGAACGTGCTTGACCAGTTCCTTCTTAAGATCATCTGTTGGCTCTTCGCCTTCCATAAGGGTTACGTAGGCATAGATGCCTTGGCCCTTAACGTCGTGCGGATAGCCGACAACTGCTGCTTCAGAGACCTTGTCATGGGAGACGAGGGCGCTTTCAACTTCAGCTGTACCCATGCGGTGACCGGATACGTTGATCACATCGTCAACGCGGCCGGTGATCCAGTAGTAGCCATCTTCGTCACGGCGGCAGCCATCACCAGTAAAGTACATGCCTTTGTAGGTGGAGAAGTAGGTCTGTACGAAGCGCTCATGGTCACCATAAACGGTACGCATCTGGCCCGGCCAGCTGTCGAGCAGGACGAGGTTACCCTCTGTCGCACCTTCAAGGATGGTGCCGTCAGCATCAACTATGGCCGGCTGAACGCCGAAGAATGGACGGGTTGCAGAGCCTGGTTTGAGCGCGGTTGCCCCCGGAAGCGGAGTAATCAAAATACCGCCGGTTTCGGTCTGCCACCATGTGTCGACGATTGGGCAGCGCGCTTCACCAACGACGTTGTAGTACCACATCCATGCTTCGGGATTGATCGGCTCGCCAACAGAGCCAAGAACGCGAAGCGACTTGCGGGAGGTGGAGGTTACCATCTCATCGCCAGCGCCCATCAAAGCGCGAATGGCTGTTGGAGCGGTATAGAAGATGTTGACGTTGTGCTTGTCACACACTTCCCAGAAACGCGAAGCTGTCGGGTAGTTCGGTACGCCTTCAAACATCAGGGTGGTCGCGCCATTAGCTAGAGGCCCGTAAACGATATAGCTGTGGCCTGTTACCCAGCCCACGTCTGCCGTACACCAGTAGATGTCGCCCGGCTTGTAGTCGAAGACGTATTCATGGGTCATGGAGGCATAAACGAGATAGCCACCAGTGGTGTGAAGCACGCCCTTTGGTTTGCCAGTAGAACCGGAGGTGTAGAGAATGAAGAGTGGGTCTTCTGCAGACATTTCGGCAGGTGGACAATCCGCTGATACCTTGGCGACCTCTTCGTGGTACCAGACATCGCGGCCCTCGATCATCTGCACATCACCGCCAGTGCGCTTGACCACGATCACCTTTTCGACGCCGCCACATTTGTCGATTGCAGCATCGGTATTGGCTTTGAGTGGCACTTTGCGGCCGCCACGTAGGCCTTCATCTGCAGTGATAACAAAGCGGGATTCGCAGCCTTCAATTCGGCCCGCGAGGCTGTCAGGCGAGAAACCGCCAAAAACGATGGAGTGAACAGCACCGATGCGTGTACATGCCAGCATGGCGTATGCAGCTTCCGGGATCATCGGCATATAGATGGTGACGCGGTCACCCTTCTTGACGCCGTTTGCCAGCATGGCGTTCGCCAGCTTGTTTACCGCTTCGGAGAGCTCTCTAAACGTAATGATCTTATGGTCTGTTGGCTCATCACCCTCCCAGATGATGGCTGGCTGGTCTGCTTTGTCTGCCAGATGGCGGTCAATACAGTTTGCAGAGACGTTCAGCGTGCCGTCTTCAAACCATTTGATGGAAACGTTGTGAGGGTCGTAGGAGGTGTTTTTTACCTTAGTGTATGGCTTGATCCAATCAACGCGCTTGCCATGTTCGGCCCAAAAAGCCTCAGGGTCTGCTGTTGATGCCTTATAAAGCTCCTGATAGCGCTCGTTATCGATAAGCGCAGACGCCGCAACATCGGCGGGCACCGGAAATACTTCCCCAGTCATTTGTGGCCTCCCCATGGGTGTAGGCGGCTGTTGTCAGCCGACTTGTTTCCTCTCGGGGGATATTATTATGGGGCTGATAGTCCAGTCCAGTTATTCTCTCTCGAACTTTGGTAGAGACTGCTGAATAATATCTACGTTTTTCTTATATTCCTTTGCGGCAATGATATGCACGCAAGGTTGTTTTCAAAACTAATTTCATAACCGTATTGCAGGCGATAAGGGTTCTATTTCCATGTCATTTCAAGGTTTCTCTATCACTTGGAATATTCTTCTACGATCTGCTTCAGTTGATCGGTGCGCTTAGTCGTCAGATCTACGAGGCACGCTGCAATGTTCTTTGGGTCTATCGCCGCGCTACGGCCGATATAACCAAAGGTGGTGCAGCTCTTGTTTCTGAAGGCAACCCATGACTGCTGCGAAGCATCCAGAGAAGCCTGAGCTTCCTTCTCATCCTTGGCACTTTCGTGCGCATCAATTGCTTGCTGGGCGAGGGTGTAGGCCTGCTGCATATCGTTGGCGGCCTTCAGATAAGCCGGAGTAGAACAAGCCTGCTGCATTTCTGGCGACGCGTCTTTGGTGCAATCTTCATTGACTTGAGCATTCGCAGTGTTGGCACCGAGCGAGATAAAGCCCAACAGACACAATTGGGTAGCAATGATACGCAGCATTCTTGAACTCCACTTTTTCTTTTCGTTCTTATGCGTGGATCCGTAGTTTGCAAATCACTATAGCGCACCATCGGCAAACAGGGGTTAAATAGCCGACGGCATTTTAGCTATCTCCCTAAGATTGACGGAGGGAGTTTTTTGAGTGATCCAGTTAGCATCACTCGCTTGATGGTTACGAATCTGGCCTATTAACATCCGCTTGGTTGAAGGCTAAAGAAAGATGAGGATAGGGGGAAAGTGTGGCGAGCCTGTCTTATTTTTTTCCCAGTATCTGCATATGGCCTATTAACTTTAGAAGAATATCTTCCTTAGCGTAATTCCGTTTCCGTGATCCTCAATTGCGGGAAAGCGGTAGAACTTTGAAATGTGGAGTGGCGTCACCGTGTTTGCTGGCAAGTTCATGAAAATTGGTCGATTGGGACGCGTGCTGGCTGTTTGTCTTTTGTCCATGGCCTATACGGCAACTGCGAGGGCAGATGTTGCTGCGTGGATTACGGTTGATGCCAGCAATGGCACTGTTCTGGAAGAGCACGAAATTTTCCAGCAGTGGTACCCAGCTTCCCTCACCAAGATGATGACCGCCTATATTGCGTTTCGTCTGGTGGCCGCAGAGCGCTTCTCCCTTACCAGTCCGGTTACCATCTCTCAAAATGCTTTGAACCAACCACCGAGCAAAATGGGCTTTAAGGTGGGTACGCAGATGACGCTGGATAACGCCTTGAACATGATCATGATCAAGTCGGCCAACGACATCTCCGTCGCTATTGCAGAGACCCTTGGCGGAACGGAAAAAGAGTTCATTCGCATGATGAATGAGCAAGCCCGCCGCCTTGGAATGACCCATACGCGCTTTGTGAACCCACACGGCTTGCCAAATCCAAATCAGGTATCTTCAGCGCGTGATCTTGCGATCCTTGCGCTAGCTTTGTGGAACGAGTTTCCGCAGTACCACTCGTATATGGATCAGTCTGCCATTCGTTTTGGCAAGATCACCATGCCTTCTGGCAACAAAGATTATTTGCTGCGTGTGCAAGGGGCCAACGGCATGAAGACCGGTTACATCTGTGATGCTGGTTACAACGTTGCGACCTCTGCTACGCGTCATGGACGCACCGTTATTGCAGTGGTGCTTGGCGCAGGTTCGGGCCTTGAACGGGCCGCTTTTGCCAAAAAGCTGGTTGACGATTCCTTTGCTAAGTCAGGCCGTGCAACTGTTTACAGCCGCCGTTCAAGCAACGTTAAAAAGCCGCCAGAGGCAAAGTACTGTAAGCGCAATGAATCCTTGAGTGCGCAGCAGCTTGTCGATCGCTTTGGCAGTAAGCGCGGCCAGTTACCAATTTTGGCTTATGCCCGCGGGGATGAGCAAATGCCTGATGGCGTAAACGTTGTTGGCAACAACAAGAAGGTAAACTGGAAGCTGGTCTATGAGGAAATTCTTGGGCCACAGATCAAAGAATATGCGCCAGTCCGTGTGAAAATCGGTTTGCCTAAAAGTGCAGTTGCCGAGCTAACACTCCCCGGCGAAACGGTACCTCTTCCGACACCCAAGCCTGCTTTGAGCCAAGGGCGAAAGCAGAGTAACGCCGGTCAGCTCAATCAGAGTTTTGGAATGAACAAGACTGCCGAGAGTGCATCCATATTTGCAAGTTCGCAGAATAAGGATAGAAAGCAGTATTCAGAAAATCAGGCTCTGAATGAAGCCAAGCAGATCATGTTTGGCGCTCCGGGGGGCCTGTATTCCAGCAATTAGGCCAAGTGCCTTTAAACAAGAACAAGAGTTTACGCCCAGATGTCCGAGATCGAGCGCCCGACAACGCCTCCTACGCCAATTCCGCTCACCGTAATTACCGGTTTCCTCGGGTCTGGTAAGACCACGCTTCTCAACCGTTTACTGAAAGACCCGACGCTGGAAAATAGCGCGGTCATTATCAACGAGTTCGGTGAGGTGGGTCTGGATCACCTGCTTGTCGATTCCATTGAAGACGGCATTATTGAGCTTTCATCAGGCTGTTTGTGCTGCACCATTCGCGGTGACCTGATTAACACGCTGGAAGATCTTCTGCGCCGTATGGACAATGGCCGCATGAAGAAGGTGGACCGCGTTATCATCGAAACCACAGGGCTCGCAGATCCTGCGCCTGTGCTTCACAGTGTTATGCTGCACCCTTACTTGGTGATGAGATACCGCCTCGACGGCGTGATCACGCTGTTTGATGCTGTAAATGGTCCTTCGACGCTGGATGAGCATGAAGAGGGCGTTAAGCAGGTTGCCGTTGCTGACCGCGTTATCCTTACCAAGACAGACTTGCTAGAAGGTGAGCAAGGCAAGCAGATGTTGGAAGCAGCAATCGCCAGTGTTCGCCGTCTGAACCCTGGCGCTGAGCTTTTGGATGTGCAGCAGGGTGATGTGACTGCAGCATCCATCGTCAACTGCGGCCTGTATAATCCGGACACCAAAATTCCAGAGGTTTCCAAGTGGCTGAAGGAAGAAGCGTTTCGCGATTATCACCACCATCATGGTCATAACCACGGCCATAGTCATGAGCATGGTCATGGACACACCCATGATCACGGGCACCACCATCACGATATAAACCGCCATAGTGACAAGGTGAGAGCGTTCTCGCTGACAACAGAGCGCGCCATAAGCGAAACCGTTCTGGAGATGTTTCTCGACCTGCTGCGCTCAACGCAGGGGCCGAAGCTGCTGCGCGTCAAAGGCATCATCAAAACCGAAAGCGATCCTGAGCGGCCACTTGTTATTCACGGCGTTCAGCACGTCTTTCATCCGCCTGCGCGCCTTGCTGGCTGGCCGGATGATGATCGGCGCACCCGTATTGTCTTCATCACCAACGGGCTTCCTGAGGGCTATGTAAAGCGCATGTTCGATGCGTTTGTGGGTGAGGTTGGCTTCGATACGCCTGACCGCGATGCGATGATGAACAATCCGCTTTCCGTTTCGGGCTTTAGCGGCTCATTTAAATAGAAAAAAGAAAACCCGCCGAGAGGCGGGTTTTTCGTATCTAGTTTATTCAAGGCTCTTGGAGCTTTCCACCTCGCCGCGCTAGCGGGTTGGAACTGGCTCTTCACCGCGATAGTCGTAGAAGCCGCGCTGGGTTTTGCGGCCAAGCCATCCAGCTTCAACATACTTAACCAGCAGCGGGCAAGGGCGGTACTTGGTGTCTGCCAGACCTTCATAGAGGGTCTGCATAATGGATAGACATGTATCAAGACCGATAAAGTCAGCCAGCTGCAGCGGACCCATTGGGTGATTTGCGCCAAGACGCATTGCCGTGTCGATCGCCTCAACAGAACCCACGCCCTCGTAAAGGGTGTAGATGGCTTCGTTGATCATTGGCAGCAAAATGCGGTTGACCATGAAGGCCGGAAAGTCTTCGGAAACCGCCACAGTTTTTCCAAGCATGGAAACGAACTTGCGGCTTGCTTCAAAGGTTGCGTCATCGGTTGCAATGCCGCGCACCAGCTCGACCAGCTCCATGATAGGAACCGGATTCATGAAGTGAATGCCGATAAACTGCTCAGGGCGATCGGTTGCTGCAGCAAGACGGGTGATGGAGATCGAGGACGTGTTGGTGCCCAAAATGGCTTCTGGCTTCAGAATAGGGCAGATGGCGTTGTAAACCTTGCGCTTGACCTGCTCGTTTTCACTCACAGCTTCAACAACAAGATCTGCATCAGAAAGGATTGTTTTGTCGGTTGATGCGGTGATCAAATCGACTGCGGCTTGTTCTTGATCTTCAGAGATCGTGCCTTTGGCGATCTGGCGACCCAAATTGGCTCGGATGTTTTCCATGCAGGCATCGATGTTCTCCTGCGAAATGTCATAGAGGTGAACAGGATACCCTGCCAGCGCACACACATGCGCGATGCCACTTCCCATTTGGCCAGCGCCTACAACACCAATTATTTTCAAGTCGGCCACCATCATACGATCCAAGTTTCTCAAAGATATGCAAGCACAAGAGTTCCGCTATAACGTGTATTCCATTCAGTGCAATCTTGGCAACAAACAACAAGAGCCCCGAGGCGAATAAATTGTCGCTTCGGGGCTCTTTCTTCATGGATAGATCTTCATTAGAGCGCTTTTTCGAGCTCTGGGAGAGCTTCGAACAGGTCTGCGACTAGGCCATAGTCAGCAACTTGGAAAATTGGCGCTTCTTCATCTTTGTTGATTGCAACAATGACCTTGGAGTCCTTCATGCCTGCAAGGTGCTGGATCGCACCGGAGATGCCACAGGCAATGTAGAGGTCTGGAGCAACCACTTTACCGGTCTGACCAACCTGCCAGTCGTTTGGTGCATAGCCTGCATCAACAGCTGCGCGGGATGCACCAATTGCAGCGCCAAGCTTGTCTGCAACAGGTGTGATCACAGTGTTAAACTGCTCCTCAGAACCAAGCGCACGGCCACCGGAGATGATGACACGGGCAGAAGTCAGTTCTGGACGGTCAAGCTCTGCAATTTCCTGCGAAAGGAAGGAGGAAAGGTCTGCGCCACCGGCTGCGCTGATGGTTTCAACGCTGGCGCTACCGCCTTCACCTGCTGCTGCAAAGGAAGCGGTACGAACCGTGATGACTTTCTTTGCATCGGTAGACTGTACGGTCTGGATGGCGTTGCCTGCGTAGATCGGACGCTCAAAGGTGTCTGCGGAGACGACTTTGATGATGTCGGAGATCTGCATTACGTCGAGCTTTGCTGCAACGCGTGGCAGGGTGTTCTTGCCGTTGGTGGTGGAAGGCGCAAGGATTGCGTCATAGTCACCAGCAAGGTTGACAATGAGGTCAGCCATTGGCTCGGCCAGCTGGTGCTCGTAAGCAGCATCATCTGCTACCAGAACCTTTGCTACGCCAACGAGCTTTGCAGCTGCATCGGCCGCTGCGCCGCAGTCTTTACCTGCTACAAGGATATGAACGTCGCCGCCAAGCTCGGCTGCTGCGGTGAGCGCCTTTGCTGTAGCTTCGTTAAGTTCGGTATTGCTGTGTTCAGCCACAAGAAGTGTGGTCATGTTTTAACTCCTCTTCCTTGGCTCTTAGAGTACGTTTGCTTCGTTTTTCAGCTTGTCGACGAGTTCGGCTACAGAACCGACCTTGACGCCTGCCTGACGTGCTTCCGGCTCAGCGGTCTTGATAACCTTGAGGCGCGGAGCTGTGTCAACGCCGTAATCGGCCGGCGTCTTCTCGTCGATTGGCTTCTTCTTTGCCTTCATGATGTTAGGCAAGGAAGCGTAGCGAGGCTCGTTCAAGCGCAGATCGGTGGTCACGATTGCTGGCAGCTTAAGCTTTACGGTCTGCAAACCACCATCAACTTCGCGGGTCACATCAACGGAACCGTCTTCAAGGTTGACTTTGGAAGCGAAGGTACCTTGTGCCCAGCCAAGAAGGGCTGCGAGCATCTGGCCTGTCTGGTTGCAATCATCGTCAATGGCCTGTTTGCCGAGGATAACCATTTGCGGCTCTTCAGCATCGACAATGCCTTTAAGGATTTTGGCAACAGCAAGAGGTTCGGTGCTGTCGTCGGTCTGCACGAGAATGCCGCGATCAGCGCCCATTGCAAGACCGGTACGGATGGTTTCAGTTGCCTGTTTAGGGCCAATGGAAACAACCACGATCTCTTCAGCCTTACCTGCTTCTTTCAGGCGAAGGGCTTCTTCAACGGCAATTTCATCGAACGGGTTCATGGACATTTTGACGTTGGCCAGTTCGACGCCGGAACCGTCTGACTTTACGCGGACTTTTACGTTGTAGTCGACGACCCGTTTAACGGGTACGAGTATCTTCATCCTACCAAAACCTCCAAATGAAGAGCCATGTTAGAGAGTATTTTGCTCTCTGCATTCCAGCAATTCATCTCACCTTCGGCTGTGGTTTTTACACCCGAGCCCTCCCACTGGTTGCGATGGCTTTGCTGCAATGCAATTTTCAGGCGACCGTACCGAGCCGTTGATACCCTGTCAACGCGCACGCTAGGTAAAATATGGTAAGGGTTCCACCAATGTATAAGGCTCGTGATTGAGCAATGCTGTTTGCTCTATACCTTGGTCTAACTCCTTCACTTTTATGGGTTGAAGGGCTGTCCTTTGCATTGACAGCCCATCGTTTAGCGGTTCTTGCCAGCAACCCAGAGCACGTCACCGTCGCCTTTGTTGTTGGCGTATCGCGATGCAACGAAGAACAGATCGGAAAGACGGTTGAGGTACAACAGAACGCTCTTGTTGAGCGGCTCCTGCGCTTGCAGTTCAGATACGCGGCGCTCTGCTCTGCGGGCCACGGTGCGGGCTAGATGCAGATAGGTCGCTAAAGGCGTTCCGCCCGGAAGGGTAAAAGAGCGAAGCGGCTTTAAGTCCGCGTTCATGCGGTCAATAACGTCTTCAATCGCTTCCACCTGCTTTGGGGTAATGCGAAGTGGCTCGTAGCCCAAGTCTTCACCCGTATCAGGGCAGGCAAGGTCTGCGCCCATGTCGAACAAGTCGTTTTGAATGCGGCCAAGAACACCATCAAAATCCGGCAATTCCTGCGCAGCATGCATGCGCACAACGCCCAAAACGGAATTCAGTTCGTCAACCGTGCCGTAGGCATCGACCCGAAGATCATGTTTTACGCGGCGATCACCACTTGCAAGCGCTGTGGTGCCGTCGTCACCGGTTTTGGTGTAAATTTTATTTAGAATAACCATGGTGCCCTATGCCTATTATCAGTTTTGTCCGCTAGCAAAATACACACTAGCCATAACAAGAATAACCGCAAGAAACTGCAGAATGACGCGCCAGCGCATCAAGGTTTGCGAACGGCTAGAGCTACCGCCGCGCATCATATTCCAAAGACCTAAACCCAAAACAATAGCGACAGCCGCAAGGGCCATTGGAACAAGGCTGGAAAATACACCGCTCATGGTTCCCTCCAATTCAATTTGCCAATCAATTTATCCAGTTAATTCAGGAGTATGATGGCGGTGTTCAGGGCACCTGCGTAAAGCAGCCAAGCCCCATAAGGTATTAAGAGCCAGCCCGCGAGAGGTTGGCGTTTTGAAAACAGATAGATTGATAAAACAACCAGAGCGAAGATTGCCACCAGTACAACAAGGGCCAGAATTGGTTCCTGTTTGCCAAAAAAGGCCCAAGACCAAAGCCCGTTGAGCAGCAACTGGGCCAAAAACACGACTTGGACTGTAAATTTGGATGGCGTTTTTTCTTTACTTTCACCCCGTGGCTTTTCGAATTCGGTTGCCAGCCAGATGCTCAACGCCATCATGGCGTAGAGAATGGTCCAAACGGGAGCAAACAGCCAGTTTGGCGGCGAAAACGCAGGTTTTGAGAGAGACGCATACCATTCCGGTATTGCCGGAATGGTGACAATGCTGCCGTAGGAAGCAACGGCGTAACATAGCAAGCCCCAGCCCAACAGGCGGCTCCAGACAGTTCTGTTTCTTAGCTTTGCCTTATAGGGTTGGGAAAGTTGCACGCGTTGTCTCCGCTGGAATTATTCTTCCGAATCCGATGCCTTCAAGAGGACTTTGTCTAAGATGGAGTATGGAAGAATACGACGCAAGACACCCATTAGATGTGTTGGTACCGTCACATAGTAACGAGCTTTTGCCTTGGGCGCTTCAATGGCGTGGATGAGTTTTTCAACCACCGCATCTGGTTCCAGCTTGAACTTGGAAGCGCCACCTTTGGACATGTGCTTCAAGCGGCGCTCGTAGATCTTGCGGAAGTGTGATCTCTGCAAGCCATCTTCGCCAATTTCTTTGAAGAACATGGAAATAGCGTTCTGTGTGAACTTGGTTCTGATAGGACCTGGTTCAATAAGGCTGATTTGAATGCCAGACCCATGCAGCTCTAGGCGAAGTGTGTCGGTAAGACCTTCAAGCGCAAATTTGGTTGCGTTGTACGGCCCGCGATACTTCATGGCAACGAGGCCAAGAACGGAGGAGCACTGCACGATACGGCCATGGCCTTGTTTACGCATTACCGGAATTACGCGGCAGGTGAGGTCGTGCCAGCCGAAGACGTTTGCCTCGAACTGATCACGCATGGCTTGAACGGGAATATCTTCAATAGCGCCTGGAAGACCATAAGCGCCGTTGTTGAACAGTGCGTCGAGCTTTCCATTTGTAATATCAAGAACCTGCGTCAGTGCGCTTTCGATTGAGCCGTTGTCTTGATAATCCAGCCAGAACGCTTCAAAGCCCTCGGCCCGCAGTTTTTCAACATCGTCCAGTTTGCGGCAGGTCGGGAAAACCTGCCAGCCACGTTCACGCAGCATATGGGCAGCGCGGTAGCCAATACCGGAGGAGCAGCCCGTAATGAGGATGGAACGGGCAGTATTCTTTTTGTTGGTCACGTCTTTAGTACCGGAACTGAAAATTTAAAGTGGGTTACCAAGCAGCAGCTTAGGGGTAGGGCCAGCCATGCCGGCCGCTTCTCCAATGAAGTGGCCTTTCAGGAACGGCATTCTTTCCACCATTCCAAGGCCAAGATCGCGCACTGCGCGGATAGGGTCGAGGTCGTTGGAAAAGAGGCGGTTCAACAGGTCAGTTGTCACGCCCATCTGCAACGTGTCGAAGCGGCGCCAGCGCTGGTAATCTTCAAGGATATGCTCTGCACCGATATCAAGACCCAAACGGTGCGCGTTGACGATCACCTCCGCCAGTGCTGCTGCATCTTTGAAGCCAAAGTTCAGACCCTGACCGGCAATCGGGTGAATGCCATGAGCGGCATCACCAGCCAATGCAAAGCGGTTGGAGACGAATGAGCGGGCGAGGGTAAGGCTCAGCGGGAAGGCTTTGCGTGGTCCTTCGACCTCGATCTTGCCAAGGTGATGGCCGAAGCGGCGTTCCAATTCGATCTCGAAGGTGAAATCATCACCATTTACAAGGCGATCTGCCTCGATGGAGCGTTCTGTCCAAACGATGGATGAGCGGTTGCCCTTCAAAGGTAAAATGGCAAATGGACCAGCTGGCAGGAAGTGCTCTTCTGCGCGGCCGTTATGTGGGCGCTCATGGGCAACAGTGGTAACGATGCCGGACTGCTTGTAGTTCCAGTGATTAACCGGAATGCCAGCCAAACCACGCAGGCGAGATTTTACACCGTCAGCTGCGACGAGCAGTTTGGCTTCGACAGTTTTGCCGGACCCAAGCTTAACGGAAACTCCGTTCTGTTTAACTGTGAAGTCCTTAACGCTTTCGGGCGCGAACATAACCACGCCTTCGTCTACGCAGGCATCGTGAAGGGCGCCAACCATCTTGTTGTTCGGCACCATATGAGCGAATGGCTCACCATCTTCCACTTCGCCGGCAAAGGTCAGGTAAACAGGGCGTACACTGTCGTGCAGTTTGCTGTCAGTGACGATCATTTCGTTGATCGGCTGCGCTTCACCTTCGATCTTATACCAGATGCCGAGCTGATCGAGCATGCGCGACGCTGCTGCTGCAATTGCAGAGGCTCGCGGATCATTTTCGATTGCAGATCTTGGTCTCAGGTCAACGACGGCCACGTTCAACGACGACTCGGATTGCTTGATTGCCAGGGCTAACGAGAGACCAACGTAGCCTCCACCTGCAATCAGAACATCAAACTGTTCACTATGACCGTTTGCTTCCCCTATCGTCATCAACATGCTTCCTGTAAATTGAAGCCTATTCCAAAGGCCCGTTGACTGTTGTATGCAACCCTGTTTTACACGCTAAGCGATCTATATCACCACAACACCGGATTTGTCGCCCATGACGAACGCAGTATCTCAGCTTTTGGACATCCTCGATCTTGAGCCGTTAGAACAGAACCTTTATCGCGGCCAAAGTCCCAAGTCCGGCTGGCAACGTGTGTTTGGCGGGCAGGTGATCGGGCAAGCGCTTATGGCAGCCTCTCGCACTGTGCCCAATGGCCGTCAGGTACATTCCCTGCATGGCTATTTTATGCGCCCGGGTGACCCGTCCATTCCTATCATCTACGAAGTAGAGCGCATTAGAGATGGTGCCAGTTTTGCAACACGCCGCGTTGTGGCTGTTCAACATGGCAAGGCGATCTTTTCCATGTCCGCTTCTTATCAGGTGATGGAGGAGGGACTTTCCCATCAGATCGACATGCCGGATGTGCCAATGCCGGAAGATCTGGTGCCAGAGGAAGAGCTAAAGGCGAAGTTTATGGAGTATGCTCCAGAGGCGGTGAAGCGCTATTGGCAGCGCAAGCGCCCTGTAGAGCTGCGTCCGGTTGACTTCACCCACTTTGTCTCCCGCAAGAAGTTGCCACCTTACCAGCACGTCTGGATCCGCGCGACGGACGCTTTGCCGGATGATCCGCTCATTCATCAGTGCATTTTGGCTTATGCCTCTGACATGACTTTGCTGGATACTTCGCTCTTCAATCACGGTCGTCAGGTGTTTAATCCAGACCTGCAGGCTGCAAGTCTGGACCATTCCATGTGGTTCCACCGTCCGTTTAGAGCTGATGAATGGTTGCTTTATACGCAAGATAGCCCGAGCGCTTCGGGTGCCCGCGGCTTTACCCGTGGCAGCATTTATACCCGTGAAGGCGTGCTAGTAGCGTCTGCCGCACAGGAAGGGTTGATCCGCGTTCGTGAAGGCGGAGCAACCGACAAGCCGTAAGTTAGCCCTGCGCTTCCATGGCGGCTTTAATAAGCTTTTGCGCTTCAGGCGCAGCCCAGTCTGCAGGGCCGAACATAGAACCGATCTCGCAGCCGTCCTTGCCCACAAGGACGGTTGTTGGCAAGCCCGGCGCACGGCCCAGTTTCCTTAGGTCCTGAAAAATCGTCATGGTGTGATCGTTGTAGTAGGCAAGATTGGTCACGCCGATTTCTTCGAGGAAAGCCTTGGGCTTAGCGTTATTTTCCCCTCTGTCGACATTTACGGCCACGACCTCGAAATCATCAGCGCCCATTTCGCTTTGTAGCTTGTCCAGATGCGGCATCTCTTTTCGGCACGGTGCGCACCATGTGGCCCAAAGGTTCATGAGGCGGGTTTGGGAAACCTGCGAGATATTCATTTGGTTTTTCTGGTCATCAACAAACGTTAGATCACCAAGATAAAGCGGTTTTTCAGCAGCCAAAAAACCTGCCACTTCCCCCGATGCGATAGATTTAACCGCCTTTGCCGCAGCTAAAGATGCAGAACACGTAGCGGCATCTGCATCGGTTGAACTCAGTTTAGTAAAACTAAAGTATCCCGCTCCAGCGCCAACAATCAAAAGAAAACCGGCAATTATTGCTTTTCGAGGCATCAAACTTTCGGTAGTAATTTTTTTCTTCATAGTTTTCTCAAAGGCACGAGGGCGTTAGATGAGCAACCGCATGTGGGGTGGCCGGTTTGCGGCGGGACCAGACGCGATCATGGAAGAGATCAATGCTTCCATCGATTTCGACAAAAAGATGTACAAGCAGGATATTGCAGGTTCCAAAGCTCATGTCCGAATGCTGGCGAAGCAGGGAATCGTTACGCAGGAAGATGCCGAAAAGATCCAAGGCGGTCTAGACACAATTCTGTCAGAGATCGAAGAAGGCAAGTTCCAGTTCTCCCGCGCCCTTGAAGATATTCATATGAATATCGAGGCACGCCTTGCTGAATTAATTGGTCCGGCAGCAGGGCGTTTGCATACAGGCCGTTCAAGAAACGATCAGGTTGCGACTGACTTCCGTCTTTGGGTGCGTGATGCAGTTGATGATATCGATGGCCAGCTCACCACATTGCTGAACACCTTGTCACGCAAGGCTGAAACCCATGCGGCTGATATTATGCCGGGCTTTACGCATTTGCAGTCCGCGCAGCCGGTGACTTTCGGTCACCATATGATGGCTTATGTGGAGATGTTTGCCCGCGACCGCTCGCGCATTCGTGATGCTCGTGCCCGAATGAACGAATGCCCACTGGGTAGCGCAGCTTTGGCTGGTACATCCTTCCCGCTGGACCGCGCAATGACTGCTGCAGAGCTTGGCTTTGATCGCCCAACGGCCAACTCGCTGGACGGTGTTTCTGACCGTGACTACGTGCTGGAAGTGCTGGCTGATGCCTCCATCTGCGCGATGCACCTTTCCCGCCTTGCTGAAGAAATCGTTCTTTGGTGTTCTGCCCAGTTCAAGTTCATCGAGCTTTCCGATAAATTCTCAACCGGCTCCTCCATCATGCCGCAGAAGAAAAACCCGGATGCAGCGGAACTCGTTCGCGCTAAAACCGGCCGTATCTACGGCGCTCTGCATGCACTTCTGGTGATGATGAAGGGTCTTCCGCTCACCTATTCCAAGGATATGCAGGAAGATAAAGAGCAGGCGTTTGATGCACTGCCGAACCTGTCTTTGGCGCTTGCTGCGATGAACGGCATGATCGATGACATGGTGCTCAACACCAAGGTGCTGAAAAAGGCGGCTGGTTCCGGCTATGCAACGGCGACCGACCTTGCTGACTGGTGTGTGCGTGTTCTTAACGTACCATTCCGCGATGCGCACCACATTACCGGCGCTCTGGTTGGTATGGCCGTTCAAAAGAACGTTGAACTGCACCGCTTGAGCCTTGAAGAAATGCAGAGCGTTGAGCCGCGCATTACTGATGATGTTTACTCGGTTCTGTCCGTTGATAAATCCGTTCGCAGCCGTGAGAGCTATGGCGGTACCAGCCCGGTAAACGTTCGCAAACAAGCACGTCGCTGGCTCAAGCAGTTGGAAAAAGAGACTGCATCCAAGTAATCTAGGGTTAGTTGGCCCTTGCATGGGCCTCTAATTACGTGCATGGATTAGAGCAGGCTTTGTTTACCCAAGTGAAGTCTGCTCTATCCATTTCTCAGTTGTGATTTTTTGTGGCGGCGAAATAATGCTTCAGTCCTCCGGCCTTTCCTCCAAACTGGTATCCCTTACCGTTATTCTTGGTGTGGCCCTTGCTGTTTCTGCGTGTGGTCGCAGAGGTAGCCTTGATCCTGTCATTCCCGGTGATACCGTGGCGCAGGAAAATAAAGTCGTAGAACTGGAAGGCGAAAAACCTGAGAGCACGGTCGATGGTAAGAGCTTTGTGCTTGATCCGCTGATCTGACCCCTATTAAAAATCTAAAAACTAGACAAATGCCCGCGGATAGAGCTGCCACGGGCCCGGTTTGTTGAGGACCCGACCTTGCATCACTTCGAGTACAAAAACGGCGTGCTGCACGCCGAAGATGTTTCCATCGCGGAAATGGCTCAGGCCGTTGAAACTCCGTTCTATTGTTATTCGCGCGCGACCCTTGAGCGTCACTTCACTGTATTTGACGGCGCTTTTGAGGGTATTGACCATCTGGTGTGCTACGCGGTTAAAGCCAACTCCAACCTTGCTGTTTTGAAGGTTCTTGCGAACCTTGGCGCTGGTATGGACGTTGTTTCCGAGGGCGAACTGCGCCGTGCTTTGGCTGCAGGCGTTCCGGCAAACAAGATCGTATTTTCCGGCGTTGGCAAGAAGCGCTCTGAAATGCGCTTTGGTCTGGAAGTGGGCATCAAGTGCTTCAACATTGAATCTGAGTCCGAACTGCGCCGCCTTTCCGAAGTGGCAAGCGAAATGGACAAGGTTGCGCCGATTTCGCTGCGCATCAATCCAGATGTCGATGCAAAAACCCATGCCAAGATTTCGACCGGCAAGGCGGAAAACAAATTCGGTATCGCTTGGAAACATGCTCGAGAGGTTTACGGGAATGCAGCGAAACTGCCGGGCATCAAGGTAACCGGTATCGATATGCATATAGGCTCCCAGATTACTGAGTTGGAGCCGTTTGACAGCGCGTTTTCCCGTCTTGGAGAGTTGGTCGAGCAATTGAAGGCAGATGGCCACGATATCAGCCATGTCGATCTTGGTGGCGGCTTGGGCATACCTTATGGCGGCGGTATCGATGCTCCATCTCCGCTTGACTATGCCGAGGTAGTTCGCAAGCGTATAAAGGATCTGGGCTGCACGATTATTCTTGAGCCGGGCCGTTTGATCTCCGGAAACGCCGGTATTCTTGTAACGGAAACCGTGTTTGTAAAACCGGGTGAAGTTAAGAACTTTGTGATTGTTGATGCGGCGATGAACGACCTCATCCGTCCAACGCTTTACGAAGCCCACCACGAAGTTGGTGCCGTTTCTGAAGAGCGTCAGAACGGCGAGACCTTTACCGCTGACATCGTTGGCCCTGTCTGCGAGACAGGTGACTATCTGGCAAAAGACCGCGAAGTACCTCAGTTTGAAGAGGGCGATTTGATCGCTGTCTATTCTGCCGGTGCTTATGGTGCGACCCAGTCTTGCACCTACAACACCCGTTTGCTTATTCCTGAAGTGCTGGTGGACGGCGACAAGTTTGCTGTTGTCCGTCCTCGTCAGTCCTACGATGAACTGCTTGGTTTGGACACAATTCCTAACTGGGTCGCTGGCAAATAAGGGCTTCTTAAGCCCATATCCATCAGCGGATTGCCCTAGCGTCATTGAGCCCTTATGCTGCCCTTTAACTAAAAGCGGCAGCATGAGAGGCCGAATTGAACGATGATGCAAACGTCACTGAGCAATCTGTAACGCCTCGTTCTGCTGGGCGTCAGGGAGCGGATTCTGCCCGTTCCTCCCTCTTTTCTCAAAGCATAGAAGGAACCATTGAGCGGAAGGTTCTGCTTTCAAGGCTCGCGCTTATTTGGGAGCGGGGATGGCCTCTTGTGCTTTGGCCAATCTCGTTTCTTGCGGTCTACGCAGGTCTGAGTTTCCTTGGTTTCTGGCAAGTCATCCCGCTCTATCTAGTGGGTACGCTTGTGGTGGTCCTCGCTGCCGGTTTTTCTGTTAGCGTTTGGCGGTGCCGCACCTTTAGATTTCCCACGCGAGCTGATTGCCTAAGACGCGTCGAGTTGCAGAGCGGTGTTGATCACCGACCTCTCGTTGGTATGGAAGATCGCCTTGCAGCTGGCGCGGATGACCCTGCTGCCAGCGCTTTATGGACGGTCCATCAAAAACGCCTGCGAGAGGCTCTGGGTGCTCTTAAAGTAGGTTACCCCAATGCAAAGACTTACCAGAGGGACCCCTATGGCATCCGCGCTGTGGTTGGGCTGTTCGTTGTTGCAAGCCTCGGTCTTTCCGGCGGTGCGAATTGGCAAAGCCTTCTAGATCCCTTCAACCGCCAAGCTTCCGGCACTTCTGTTGCGACGCGCATTGATGCATGGATTACACCGCCGCTTTATACTGGTGAAGCGCCGATATTTTTGAGCGGAAGTTCCATGGAACTGCGGGAGGAAGGTGCCCCGATAACAGTGGTTGAGGGCAGTGAGGTGCTGGTTCGCGTTCAAGGGGACCGCGAAGCCTCTATGTATTTTAAGGGCGAGGATACCACTGGAGCAGGAGAACCACTTCCAGAGATCAAAGCGCCGGATGGAAGGCGTCAACAGGCTCAAGAATGGCAGTTTGATTTAGCCTCCAGTGGGGAGTTGGTGCTTGCTGAAGGGCGGAACATCATCCGTTCATGGCAATTTTCGGTAACCGAAGACAAGCCTCCGCAAATCCGTTTGCTTGAACCGCCAAGCGAGCAGCTTTCTGGCAGTCTCAAGCTTCTTTACGAGGCAGGCGATGATTATGGGGTAGCATCGGCGCGGGCAGAAATCGCGGCTTCTGGCTCTATGCAAAGGGCGCACAAGCCGTTATCGCCTCTCGTTGAAGCGCCAAAATTCATGCTGAGTTTGCCTGCTGGCAAGGGGCTAAGTGGGACAGCAGAGACATTTAAAGACCTTACTGCGCATCCATGGGCGGGATCAGAGGTCTTCTTGGTATTGATCGCAGTGGATGAAGCAGGACAGGAAACGCGGAGTGATCCTGTTCGCCTTACCTTGCCACAACGACGGTTTACCGAGCCTCTGGCTCTGTCGTTGGTGGAGCAACGCCGCGAACTGGCGATGGATACGAACCGGCAGGTTGATGTTATCGATGCAATGGATAGCCTGCTTATCGCGCCAGAGGTATTCATCAATGACGCTGGTATCTATTTGCCGCTAAACCACGTTTATTCGCGCCTTACTGATGCCCGTAGCGATGAAGCGCTTACGCCGATTGTCGGCGCTCTTTGGGATATTGCTCTGACTGTCGAAGATGGCGATCTATCTCACGCAGAGCGTGCTTTGCGTGAAGCGCAGGAAGCTTTGCGCCGTGCGCTGGAAGAGGGTGCCTCTGAAGCGGAAATCGCCAAGTTGATGGATAACCTTCGCAAGGCCCTTCAGGAATATTTGCAGGCGCTTAGACAACAGATGGAGCAATCTCCTCAAACAGCGCAGCAAATGCCGCCCGACCCCAATGCCCAGAGCATCAGTCCCCAAGACCTTGAGGAGATGATGCGGCGCATGGAGGAGTTGGCAAAAACCGGATCTCTAGAGGCTGCTCGGGAACTGCTGGCGCAAATGCAGCAAATGCTTGAAAATCTGCAGACCGCAAGGCCTCAGCGCCCGAACCCACAGCAGCAAAAGATGCTGGAAGCGCTACAGGAGCTTGGTGACCTGATAGAAGGGCAGCAGTCTTTGATGGATGAAACCCATCAGCAACGTCAGCAAAATGGTCAGATGCAGCAGGATCAAGGCGGGCAGAGCATGGAAGATGCGTTGCGCTCCTTGCAAAAACAGCAGGGTGCATTGTCTGATCGCTTGCAAAAGCTTCTTGATGATCTTGCAAACAATGGAGCAGAGCCGAACCAGCAACTGGATCAAGCTGGTGAAGCCATGGGCGATGCCCAAGACGCGCTGAAAGAAGGGCAGACAGGACAGGCTGTTGGAGAGCAGGGCGAAGCTGTTGAGGCTCTAAGGCAAGGTGCACGACAATTGGCGGATCAGCTTACTGGGCAAAGTGGCGGCCAAAGCGCGGGAACGCGCTCGCCCTATAGCCAAGATCCCTTGGGCCGTATGCGCCGCACAGAGGGGCCGGAGTTTGGCAATCAGGTGGAAATTCCAGACGTGATCGACGTTCAGCGGGCACGCCGTATTCTGGAAGAGCTCCGCCGCCGGTTCTCTGATCCGGATCGCCCGCCGCACGAGCTCGACTATCTGGAACGTCTTCTCAAACAGTATTAAGCCCGCGGCGCTAGAGGCGACGGGCTTCTTCTACGCTTTATAGATGTGTGAAGAGCGCTGTTCTTCGCGGCTTAGGCGTAGATACGCGGCTTTGCGTGAATTTCTTCGCCTGCCAAAGCGCGTGCTACAGCTTGCCGAACTTCTACTAGAGAAAACGGCTTGGTGATCACGTCTTTAATGCAGCCGCTCAGCTCGTCAGAGCGTTCGCGCTGGTCTGCATAGCCTGTCATCAATAGGATAGGTAAGCCGGGATAGCGCTGACTGGTCTGCATGGCCAGATCAATGCCATCCATCTCCGGCATTTTGATATCGGACAGCAGCAGGTCGAAGGCTCCCTGATTTTGCAAGAGAGCCTCAGCCGCTTCGGTGCCGTCTTCAACAGCGGTTACGTTATGGCCATCAAGCTCAAGGGCTCGTTTTACGAAAACCCGGACTGCTTCATCGTCTTCTGTCAGAAGTACGCGTGCCATTGCCGTTTCCCCTTTTAGGCGTCGCCTTCCTGCGGGACGTACCCGATGAATGGCAACTGTCTGAAGGCATGAGCCATGTCCATGCCGTAACCCACTACGAATTTATCTGGGCATTCAAAGCCAACATAGTCGGCTGTGATATCCGCTTTGCGGTGCTCTGGCTTATCAAGAAGCGCAGCAACACGAACAGAGCGAGCACCACGTTTTGCAATCATGTCTGCTGCAAAGCGCAGGGTGCGGCCAGATTCCAGAATGTCATCTACCAAAACTACGTCGCGATCGGTCACATCGCTCTCGATGTCGCGCAACACAGTTACGGTGCCAGATGACACTGTTTCCCTTCCATAACTGGAAAGGTGTAAAAATTCCATTTCCGGAGCCATACCGGCGGTGTGCAGTGCGCGGGCAAGGTCCGCAGCGAACATGAAGCTGCCCTTTAGTACTGCTACGACCAGCAGGTCCTTTGGCTCGTCTTTCGCGATTTCTTCTGCAATAGCGTTAACACGTGTGGCGATGATTTCTTCATCAAACAACACACGGATTTCCGGCTGTCCGGTCATCGAATGCTCGCTCTTCTGTCTTGGCGCCCTACGAAGCGCAATTGTATGTCTGCGGCCCTTTCCGGTGGCGATACCAACCGGGTGCGGAACCGTGTGGTTGCACCTGGGTCCAAATGAGCTTCTTTGGGCTCAATGGTCCAAGCATATATTTCCTGCAAATCCTGAGAGCGCAAAGAAAGGCGCACAGCAGGAATAGGGTTAGTCTTCCCGGTAATATTTTCGATGGTTCCTTCAACCACCAAAATTTCCGAGGTCTCTTCGTATTCACGAAAAGTTCTCAGGTCCTTGAAGACGAGTCCACGCAGGTTAATTTCTATGCCAACGAGCTGGTAAAGCTCCGCTAGTTCAGGATAGGCCCTTACCAGTTCGTCACGATATTTAAAAGTGACAAAGCAAAGTACAAGGGAGGCTACAAAAAGAGCCAAGCCCATGCGTCGGCGCACCCTTATAGCACTGGATTTTCTGGAAGACGGTGATTTTTTTACAGACTCCCGTTTGTTTTTGGGAGTTACGGGTATATCCGCGCTGTTTTTCGGTTCTGTAGGGCTAGAAATACGCGAGTCCTGCGCCACTTCACTACTCTCTAGCGAAGAAGGCTGGCTTTGATCTTGCTGGTCGGCGATTTCATCATCGTTGGCTGCAGAGCGCTGGCTTGCAGAATCTGCTGTGCCGTTCGTCTTGGCGCTTGTCTGGCGGTCCAAATCCATCCATTGCTCGTCTGCCTCTGTTTCACTGGCTGTTTTGGGAACCTCGGCAAACCAGTGGGAGCTGCATCGGGCGCACTTCACCTTTCTCCCGGCAGAGCCAAGGGAGCTAACGGGCACCTGATAGGCGGTGCCGCAATCAGGACAAGCGATCCTCACGCGTTTAAAACCCCGGTAACAAGAGCATGACAGGAGCTGATGTTGAAGCTGCCTGCAGGATGATGGAATGCGAAGCACCTCATGATCCGAGGCCAGTGGATAATAAATATGCTTAATGAAGGGTTAATTTTGCGTTGTTGCAGGGCAGGGTAATAGGGTGAAGTTCTGTATTTGTGCGCATGCATGGCGACTTGGCAAAAGTTTTAAACGGGAACTAAGCTGGGGATAGTTGCAAACCCGAAAAGCACAGACTTAATTATGCGTTAACAGCAAATCAGTAGCGTCGCTGTGACAGTGAGGAGCAGGCGTTGATTAAATTCGAAAATGTCGGGCTTCGGTATGGGATGGGTCCTGAAATCCTGAAGGACCTGACATTCAGTATCGAACCACAATCATTTCAGTTTCTTACCGGCCCGTCGGGTGCCGGTAAAACAAGTTTGCTGCGTCTGCTGTTTATGTCGCTTAAGCCTACGCGCGGGTTTATCAGCATCTTTGGTCAGGATTGTACCCAGATCAGCCGTGCCAGAATGCCGGCAATGCGTCGCCGTATTGGCGTCGTCTTTCAGGATTTCCGTCTGCTTGAGCATTTAACGACCTATGAGAATGTCGCGCTGCCACACCGCGTCGCCGGTAAATCCGAGCACGAATACCGTGCCGATGTGATTGATCTGCTGAAATGGGTGGGGCTGGGGGACCGGATGCATGTTCTTCCGCCGGTTCTTTCAGGCGGTGAAAAACAGCGTGCCGCTATCGCGCGGGCGCTGATTACCCAACCTGAAGTTCTGCTGGCCGATGAGCCGACCGGTAACGTTGATCCGCCGTTGGCTCGCCGTTTGGTGCGCTTGTTTATCGAGCTTAATCGCTTGGGAACTTCTGTGCTTATAGCGACCCACGATCTGCATTTGCTTGAACAGGTGGATGCACGCCATCTGGTTTTGAACGACGGGCGGCTGACTATTTATGACTGATCGACGTGGACCAAGCGCCCCGCGCAGCGACATGCAGCAGAAGCGTCAAGGTTCGGCGCAGCCAAAGCCTGCTGCGGGGAAGGGCACTCGGCCTGCAGCCAAGCAAGCGCCTACAGCGGCGCAGCCTTCCAGAAAGCGCAAACGCCAATCCCACAGGCCAACAGCGCCAATCGTACCGCCGCAAAACGTGGTGGGCAGCGCTTTGATGCTGGTTGTGGCGATCATGAGTTTTCTGGCCTGCCTTACCGTTGGCTTTGTGAGCATTGTGCAAGATGCAGCCAACGACTGGAGTAATGATCTGGTGCGTGAGGTGACCATCCAGATCCGTCCGACCGAGGGCATCAATATGTTGCGCGAGATCGACAGGACAATTGCTCTGGTTCAAGAGTTTCCGGGTGTCGGACAGGCGAGAGCCTTCTCTGACAAGGAAACGGAAGACCTGCTTTCTCCTTGGCTAGGGGCTGGTTTGCAGCTTGAAGAGTTGCCTGTGCCGCGCATCATTTTGGTAGAAATTAGCGCGCCTGAGCAGCTTGATATCAATGAGCTAAAACAACAGGTGGAAAGCGATATTCGCGGCGCGAGCCTTGATGATCACCGGCTTTGGACAAGACAACTTTCTGCCATGGCCAACGCCATTGTTATCGGCGGGTTTGCCGTTCTGGTTCTTGTGCTTATTTCGATGATTTTGTCGGTGGTGTTTGCGACAAGGGCAGCTATGGCGGGGAACAAGGAAGTTGTTGAAGTGCTGCACTTTGTTGGCGCGGAAAACAGCTTTGTTGCACGCCAGTTTCAAAAGCACTTCCTTTGGCTGGGCCTTAAAGGCGGTGGCATAGGCGGCGGTGTTGCTGTGCTATTGTTCCTTCTAGCCGAGTTTATGGGCGGAGCTACAAAGGCGGGACAAGCATTTTCAAGCCAACTGCAAGCGCTTGTTGGATCTGTGTCGGTGGGTGTAACGGGTTACGTTGGTGTTGCTGCTGTGGTGTTGCTTGTTGCAGCGCTTACCGCGTTTACGTCGCGGCTGGCAGTTCACTCGCACCTTTCCAACATGGAATAGCGAGTCTTTCCGTTTAAAAAACAACGAAATTTGATGTTATGTTAGGGTATGGCAAGCGAAATTCGGGAACACACGCAGCCAGAACCTAATGATTTTCTGCGGCAAACTGGTGTTCCAAAAGAGCAAAACAGACAGGCAAAAGTGTCTGCAAAAGAGGTGCGAAAACGGGCGTTTTCGTGGCGGAAACTGCTGCGCCGGTTATTTCTGGCTGCGTGCGTTTCTGTTTCCCTCTTTCTGGTTGCGTTCTTCACAGGATTTTCGTGGTTTGTCTCATCGCTAACCCCCTCCTTGGAACATCCCCCTGAATATGCAGAGGGTATTGTTGTGCTCACAGGCGGGCGTGAGCGCATTTCAAAATCATTGAACATGTTGGCGGAAGGAAAAGCCAAGCGTTTGCTAATCTCTGGCGTTAATCCGCAGACAACAGCCCAGCAAATCGCCCGTCTTACGTCGCAGCAGATCGCCTTGTTTGATTGCTGTGTCGATTTGGACCGTAAAGCACTCAATACTGTTGGGAATGCAGAAGAAACAGCGCTTTGGGTGAGAAACAACGCCTTTGACTCACTGCTTGTGGTGACTAGCGCCTACCACATGCCAAGAGCGCTGTTGGAGTTGCAGCACCAACTGCCAGAAATCGAACTTAAGCCTGCTCCTGTCTTCCACACTGGGCTAAAATTGCAGGAGTGGTACAAGAGCTGGGCAACAACAAAGCTTCTCCTTCGCGAATTTGTAAAGTATATCCTCGTGCGAACGCGTGTGGAGTTGGCGCTTACCTAGACCTGTATAAACGTCAGTGCCTCCCTTAACCGAATAGATGTCTGATGTGGCCTTGGCCATAGTTAGGCGATGGCTTGTGATCCGGACTAATGATTTACGCTCGATCTTTACTGTTTAATTTTCTGTTCTATCTCACCACGTTTGTGCTGATGATTGTTGCAAGTCCGGTGTTCCTATTGCCGCGCCGCTGGGGTGTCTGGGTTTTGCCGGTCTGGTCGCATATCGAGGTATTCCTGCTGCGTTGGGTTGCTGGCGTTCGCTCGGAAGTTACCGGTTGGGAAAATATTCCAAAGGGTGGCTGTATCATTGCGTCCAAGCATCAGTCTGCTTGGGAAACCTTTGCCCTGTTGCCAGGGCTGCATGATCCAACCTTCATCTTGAAGCGTGAGCTGCGTTATGTGCCGATTTTCGGTTGGTACACCGCCAAGTTCCGCCAGATTCCGGTTGATCGTGGTAAGCGCACCCTTGCTCTTGCGGCAATGACAGAAAAAGCCCGCGAAGCGATTGCTGAAGACCGCAATATCATCATCTTCCCTGAAGGCACACGTCGTCCAGCTGGAGCCGAGCCGAAGTACAAATTCGGTATTGCGCACCTGTACAAAAACCTTGATTGCCCGGTTATTCCAGTCGCGATCAACTCAGGTGTCTACTGGCCGCGTCGTCGTTTCTTCCGCTTCCCGGGCACGATTAAAGCTGAGATCCTGCCAGCAATCGAACCGGGTTTGCCTATGGAAGTGTTCATGGAGCAGCTACAGGTTCGGATTGAAAACGCGTCGAACCGCCTGCTGGATGAGGCGGCAAAAGAAACGCCAGACAATATCATCATCAAGGAAGCGCGCCAAAGGCAGCGAGCGAATGCGGTAGCACGGTCCCGTCAGCCAGCGGAAAGCTAAAACTATTGAAAACGGCTGTGAGTTTCATAGCCGTTTTTTTGGTAGCAGTTTGTTCATATTTTGTTCTATATATTTCGAGTGTGAAATCGAACAAAGTGTGAACAAGAGATATGCAGTACGCCCTGTTTTCCCAAAGACAGCCAAAAGTCGCCGCCTCAAGTGTTGCACAGGCGCTCGGCCTTGAAGACCGTTTTGCCTACTGGCATGGCCGCTCGGGTCAGCGCTATTTGTTCACACGCGTTCCTGCCGATGAGTTGGAGCACTACAGCGATAGCCTCGTTCTGGTGGTTAAGAAGGCAGATCAAAGTGAACTGGTTTGGTCTGGGCAGTTAGATCAGGATGGGCAGATGTTGTCTGCCGGTCTACCAAAGCCGATGCCGGAAGATTGTGTTGTGCTGCTGCATTTCCTCGCCACGGGTGACGAGGATAGAAAAGCTGCTTTCGATGATCTTGCGTTGTGTGCTGCCTAGGCTTTTAGCGCGTTGGCGAGCCATTCAAGATTATGGTCTTTGATACCAAGCTCTTGAATATGCTGCGCTGTGTTGATGACATATTCGGGATTTTCACCAGACATACCGATAGCGCCGCGCACAATATCCAACTGATGCTGTAATGGCAGGGCGCCTGCATATTGCTGGTGGTCGCGGTCTACCACAAAGGTGAGGGCTGTTACTTTCTGCGTGGCAGCGCTGCCCAGCTTTATGGTGCGATAGGTTTCTTTATAAACCATCGTCTGCTGCTCACGTTCGCGCAAGTACGCGACGGTTTCATCCATATTGTCAGCATGAACGCGATAGGCCATGCCGCGGCATGCTCCGCCGCGGTCCAATCCAAACACCAATCCCGGCCGTTCTTGAGTGCCGCGATGCACCCACGAATAAACGCAGAGCGAACGATGGGAGCCGTGTAAAAGGGCGGGAACTTTTTCTTCGTAGGCAAAGCCCGGCCGCCACATCAAACTTCCATAGCCAAAGACCCAAAGATCGCTCATATGCACAAACTCATATAAAAAACAGTTGTAACCGCTAAAAAGGCCCCCTAAGCCTTGTGCAATCGCATCAAAACCAGAAGGGGGTAATCTATGTCCGAGGACATTAAACCGAAGAGCTCTCCGCGCAAGCCAACCTTTGTGCTGATTGGGCTGGTGGTTCTCTTCTGTATCGGCTGGACCGGTTTCTGGTTTTACGGCAAGAACTCGCTGGATGCGAGGCTGGCCGAAGTGTTTGATGCAAGTGACAAGCAAGCTGCCTTAGAGTGCACTGATCGTTCGTTTAGCGGCTTTCCGGCTCGCTATCAATTGAACTGCTCGCGCTTCTCCGTTGAGAACGCAGGCGAGAAACTGACCTTGGATGGCCTGCGGGCGGTGACAATGGCTTATACGCCCAACCGCTTGATTGTAGAGGCTGATGGGCCAGCAAGCGCAGTTTTGCCGTCACAAGATACCAGCGTGGATGCTGAATGGGCCAGTGCGCGCGCCAGTGCCCGTTTTGGTGTTGATCAGAAAGTTAATCCGGTTCTTTCCCGTTTGGACTTGGAGATAAGGGAACTAGAGCTTGATGTTGAAACTCGCCAAGCACCTTTGAGCGCGAGTGCTCAGGAACTGCAGTTGCATACCCGCCGGAACGAAGAACAGCCGCAAGCTATGGATGTTGCAGGCTCACTTTCCGGCTTCAAACTGCTCGAGCAAGCAAACAGGCTGCCTGATGCTGACGTTTCTTTTGTCCTAACGCTCAACGACGGTATGGGGTTGGTGAACGGCAAGCACAGGTCATTAGAGGATCTGTTTGCAGCCGAGGGGATAGATATTTCCCTGAAATCCCTACGGGTACAGCTGGGAGATCTGGTGCTGGAAACCCAAGGCGAGCTGTCAGTTGATCAACAAGGACGCCTTTCTGGTGACCTTCCTGTAACGATTGAAGGGATTGAGGGACTGGCGCACGTTATGGCGCCGTTCTTCCCTGAGGGGTCTAAAGCTCCAAAATCCATTCAAACGACTATGAAGACATTTGGATCAGGGGCGCAAGCTGATGGCAAAGCCGTCATTCGGCTGCCAATCACTTTGAAGAATGGCCGCGCCCGCTTGGTCTTTATTGATCTCGGACCAGTTCCACCGCTTTTCTAAAAGCGAAGGGCGCGTGCTGCTGAAAAGTGTCAGCGCCGCGCCCTTAGGTCTTCTAAATCTGAACTCCCTTTAAGGGATGCGAGCCGATTAGGCGTCTGCCAAGCGGTCCAAAGAAACGTTGTAAGTCTTTTCTTCGCCAGGTTCGCCAATGCGCTTGTAAAGATCGCTGCCGAAGTCTTTGTTCTCGGAAACCATCCAGCGTACGTGAGACCATTCACGCTCTTTGCCAGCAGCAGCGATAAAGCCGATCAGCGCTTTGCCGATGCCTTTGCCCTGATATTCTGGCTGTACGTAAATGTCGTCCAACTGGCCAACGCGGAAGCCGGTGATTAGGTCTGGCAGGTCGAAAAATATCGCGAAGCCGATCAAGGTGTCCCCGTCAAAGGCGCCGATCAACTCTGCGGTTTTATCACCCAGAACACGTTCAGCGTACACTTCATCAGGGCGGCGTGGCGCTCCGCGGCGTACGGCTTGTGCGTTTTCTGCAATAAGTACTGCGAGCGTAGGGGCGTCGCTATAATCAAGGACTCTGATTGTCAGGTCACTCATGCTCTTCTTTTTCCTGTCCCATAAATTTCCCAGATATACAGTGACGCGAAATTCAGTCCCAAATCAAGTGAGTATTCCGTAGCGACGCGTAAATCCTCGACCAATTTAATGTAGCCATTGATTGCATTGAAAAATCACTTCAGGGCCGATATGGATTTTTCCTGATTTGGTGTTTTTCAATTTGGCTTGCAACGATGAATAGTTTTTCGCGTCAAACAGCGACCATGATCGGCTTCTCCACGATCTTCATGTGGTCTTTTCTTGGTCCGTTCGGCGCGGCTTCCGGCACGGTTCCGCCGTTTCTGCTCAATGCCATGTGTTTTGCGATTTCCGGCGGTTTGGCGATGGCGCGCCTTGCTGTAACTGGTCGCGGGTTTAGCAGCTTGCGTCAGCCGAAACGGGTGTGGCTGCTGGGTGTTGCTGGGCTTTTCGGGTATCACGCCTTTTATTTTCTAGGTCTGCGCAACGCACCGCCACTTGAGGCGAACCTCATCAACTACCTATGGCCGGTTTTGATTGTTGTGTTCTCGGCGCTTTTGCCGGGCGAGCGCCTGCGCATCCACCATATCATCGGCGTCCTTCTGGGCCTCTTGGGTGTCGGTGTTTTGCTGATGAAAGATGGCTCTCTGGCCGTTAGCGACGAGTACTGGCTTGGCTACTTGTGCGCGCTGGCAGCGGCACTTTTCTGGTCTTCCTATTCGGTGCTTTCTCGCCGCTTTCCTTCCGTTCCAACGGATGCTGTCGGTGGGTTTTGTATTGCCACCGCGGTTCTATCCCTTGGCGCTCACTTGCTTTTTGAAGAAACCCAGTTTCCGCAGACAGCAGTGCAATGGGCGGCGATTGTCGGCATGGGGCTTTTCCCGCTTGGCCTTTCGTTCTTCACATGGGACATCGGCATGAAGCACGGCGATATTCAGATTTTGGGAGCAAGCGCCTATGCCGCGCCTCTTCTTTCTACGCTTTTGATGATCTTGCTGGGGTTTGGCTCGCTCACCATGCCCGTTGTTGCCTCCTGCCTGCTTATCGTTCTTGGTGCTGTGGTGGCTGCAAAGGATCTGATCTTCCGGCGTTCTCTAGCGGCTTCACAATAGCTCTTACGGGTAGTGGTGCAGTGCAGCAAATTCAGTTACAACTCATGGTCAGTTTTATGCGCATGGGGAGGTTCGCATGACACCTGAAGCCAAAGACAGTGAATTTAGGCCGCGCCGGAGTGTGCTTTATATGCCGGGCTCTAATGCTAGAGCGCTGGAAAAAGCCAAGCAGCTGGATGCGGACGGGCTTATTCTCGATCTGGAAGATGCTGTTGCGCCTGATGCTAAAGCTGTCGCCAGAGAGCAGGTGTGCGCTGCGGTGAAAGCGGGTGGTTACGGTCACCGCGAAGTTGTCATTCGTATCAACGGGCTGGAGACGGACTGGGGCGCTGAAGACTTGGCAGCAGCAGTACAAGCTGGGGCCGATGCCATCGCTATTCCCAAAGTAAGCAGCGCCGAAGACCTTGCTTATGTTCGTCAGGTTCTTGGAGAGCTACAGGCAGAACCTACCGCGCTTTGGGCGATGTTGGAAACACCGCTTGCCATGCTCAATGCCAAGGAAATAGCGCTGGCAGCAAGCGATCCGTTGTATCCGGTCACCGTTTTTGTGATGGGTACCAATGACCTGGCTAAGGAGAGCGGTGCGCGCTTTTCTAATCAGCGCATGGCCTTTTTGCCGTGGTTGATGACGGGTGTAGCCGCTGCCCGCGTTGCTGGTGTTGATGTTCTGGATGGCGTTTACAACGATTTCGCCGACCTCGATGGTTTTGCGGCCGAGTGTGAGCAAGGGGCGGATCTTGGGATGAATGGCAAGACGCTTATCCATCCAAAACAGATTGAAGCGGCCAATCGTATCTTCGCGCCAAGTACTGCCGAAGTGGAGTGGGCGAAGAAAATCATCGCTGCGTTCGAGTTGCCAGAAAGTGCAAGCAAAGGCGCTGTTCAGGTTGAAGGCAAGATGGTGGAGCGTCTGCATGCCCAGATGGCAGAGCGCACAGTTATGATTGCACAGGCGATTGAAGGGCGGGGTGAGTAACAGATTAGTGCGCCGGAGCCTTCTGGTTTTCCGCAGCTAATTTTGTTAGGTTCCCATCCCGTTTCAATTGTAGTGAAGAGACTTGCAATGCGTCTTTATCGTCTGATCACCGAACCAGATACCTCTGAATTTTGTCACCGCGTGAGTGAAGCGCTCAACAAGGGTTGGGAACTTCATGGCTCTCCAACCATGACCTACGACGCGACCAAAGGTGTGACCATGTGCGGACAGGCTGTTATCAAGCATGTTCCTGAAGAGACCTTTGTAAAAGGCGAAACAAAGCTCGGTCAGTACTGATATATTTACTTGCCAGTTTGAAACCTGCTCCAGAGAAACGGGGCAGGTTTCCTTTATCTGAGAAATAACCCTAACTCGTTGAAGCACGGAATTTCCTGTAGGCGTTGATTAACGCAAAGAGGAAATGGTCCTGTGCTTGATATATTTCTCAATGTTGTCTTGCCGATTTTCTGTGCTGTATTGATCGGCTACATTGTAGGCAAGATTAAATACTTTGATGACGCGGATGCTCGCGTAATTAACAAGACCGTATTCTACGTTCTTCTCCCTCCGCTCTTGTTCATATTGGTCGCTGAAGCACCATTCGAACAGTTCGATTATTTCTATGTTCTTGGTTATTTGGGCGCGGAACTGTTTGTCTATGCGGCAACGTTCTGTCTTGCTCGCCTCGTCTTCAAAAGGTCGTTTACAGAAAGCTTGCTGCTGGGCATGGCGACAGCGTTCTGTAACCATACCTTTGTGATTTTGCCGATTGCCGAATTGTTGCACGGTGCGGATTCCACTCTTCCGGTGATTTCCGTAATCGTTGTCGACAACATTATTCTGCTTGGCGGTACGATCCTTGTGTTGGAGATGACCAGTAAGAAGCAGGAGGGCAATCCACTCGTCAATCTGGCCAAGAACTTCGTAAAGAACCCGAATATCATGGCGCTGGTGCTGGGTACTCTGGTGAACTTTGCAGGCTTCTCGCTGGATAACGGTTTCGGGGTCTATAGCCGTTTTCTGGGTAACGCCTCTGCACCATGTTCGTTGTTTGCGCTTGGCATTGTGCTTAGCCAGCAGCAGCTTGGCGGTGAGCGCAAAATCATGATGGCGATCACCTTCATGAAGCTGGTGTTTATTCCAGTCGTTGCGTGGCTTTTGTTCGTTCCGGTGTTTTCGCTGTCAGACTTCTGGGTCCCTCAAGGTGTGCTCGTGGCTGCCGGACCTTGTGGTGTTCTAACCTTTGTGCTGGGCATTCAGTATCGGGCGAGGGTGGATCTGCTGAGCGAGGTTATTTTGGTAACAACCTTCCTGTCGGCGTTCACTATTACGATTGTGGCTGCACTGCCGCTTTAACTGATAGGTTGAAATACCTGTGACAAGTTGGAGCGTCGCTCAATGAGGCGCTCCAGCGTAACCCTTGGCGGTTCCGTTCAAGGGGTCCCTCTGTGCTCAACGTATTTTTGAATGCTGTTCTGCCGATTTTCGGCGCTGTCCTTTTGGGTTTTGCAGGTGGCCGCATTGGCCTGTTTTCGAATCAAGAAGCCCAGACCTTCAACCGCCTTGTGTTTTATGCACTCCTGCCGCCGTTCTTTTTGTACATGGTGGGCACGGCTCCGTTTTCATCATTCGAGCCTCTTTATGTCGTCGGGTACATGGCCGTTGCGGTTCTGGTGAACCTCACAACCTTCTGCATTACCCGCTTCGTGTTCAAGCGGCCAATCTTGGAATGTGTGCTCTTTGGCTTTATGGCCGCCTTCACCAACCATACGTTCTTTGTGCTGCCGATCGCGCAAGTGATTTATGGCGTTGATGCGGTACTGCCTATCGTTGCCGTAATCGCCACCGATACGATGATTATGTACGGCATCACCGTCGTAATTCTCGATTGCGCCAGCAGCACCTCCAAAGTTAACCCGGCGCTGAAGATCATCACATGCATCATCAAGAACCCGCACGCCATGTCTATGCTGGCAGGGCTGGGGCTCAATTTGATGGCGGTGTCCTTTGACAATGGCTTGGGCGTGTTTACCCGCTTCTTGGGTGATGCTGCTTCGCCTGTTTCCCTGTTCGCGCTTGGTATTTTCTTGAGTGCACAAAAGCTGACAGAAAACAAAATGCTTGTGACCACCATCTCCTGCATGAAGCTGTTTGTGTTGCCAGCGTGTGCCGCTGTCATGCTGATTGGTGTTGTAGGCCTGCCGCCAAGCTGGACCAACGCAGGCGTGTTCGCCGCTGCCGGTCCTTGTGGCGTACTGCCATTTGTGCTTGCTCTGCAATACCGCGTGAATGGCGGCATTATCAGTCAGGTGCTGCTTGTAACGACCTTTGCAGCGTCGATTACATTGACGACGCTGGCCGTTCTACAAGGCTACTAGTTGCTTGCCAGTATGGCGTCCAAAAGGGCGCCATAAACCTTTTTAACCGGCTCCTGATGGCTTTGATCTGCGCGGTAAAAGTGGGTCAGGCCCGGAGCCGCGTTTACCTCAAGAACATGGGCTGGCTGTCCAGCTTCTTCCTCCGAGTGCGCCATTAGATCAACGCCTGCATAGCGAAGGCCAATGGCTTCCGCTGCTTTCACCGCAAGTGCGGCAAGGTCCGGTGCAAGGCATGAAGTGCGGTCAACGGCAGAGCCGCCCGTGGAGAGGTTTGCACCCGGTACAAGGCCAACAACTTCGCCCAAAGCTGGAACGTCACCGAGGTGCCTTCCTTGTGCTTTCAAATGCGCATGGATGCGCGGGTCATCTGCTGCAATGATCTGGCCGCCACCTCGGGTTTTTCTTGATGATAGATGAGCTTCGATCAAAGCTCCTAGCGGCGTCTCTCCATCGCCTGTGACGTTCAAAGGAATGCGTTCAACGGCGAGCAGAACATTGCCATCCAGAACGATGATGCGCAGATCTTTACCCTTCACTGCCTGCTGTACGAGCGCCTTGCCATAGGTGGTGAGAAGCTCTTTGAGGGCAACGTTTAGCTCTGCATCACAATGAGCGGCCGAAACGCCGGTGCCTTGCATTTCGTCATTCGGTTTTACGAAGACCGGATAGCCGTGATGTGTGGCAAAGGTAAGCGCGTCCGCTGTCGTTTTCAGGGTGTGGGCTCTGGCTGGGTTGCGACGCGCTATTGCTGCAATTTCTACATCCGAATGAACCATGATGCCCGTTGGCGTTGGTAATCCGGCATGGGCGAGCATATGGCCGGTATAATCTTTGTCTTTTGCCAGCTGGGCTGGTCCGTGCCCGTTTAGTGAGTACGCGGCACCAACAAATGGAAAGCGCTTACCGTCAGCTCGCTCAATGTAACCGGCGTATCTGAAATCACCATCGAGATAGAGGCGGGCACCGCGCTCCTCGCACAGTTCGGCAAAGAGCCGATTGGCGATTGGCAGGTCATCCATGTGGGCACTGGCGGCAAAAAAGGCCATTGGTGTCTCTTTCAAACGGGCTTTAAGCCAAACAAAAAAGCGGCCCATTGAGCCGCTTTCTTTCAGAATTCTTTTTGAGGGCTATCTGTCCCTGTTCTGCCGAGCATTTGCCAGATAGTCAATCTTGAACAATTTCGGATTGGTCGGGCCGTTTTCTTCTACGTTGTAGATGGCAACCGAGGTGTCGTAGCCTTGGTTATCGCGCACGGTCCACTGTTTGAGCTTGTAGTCCTTGGTGTCGAAGATCAGCGTCAGGCGACCGGAGGCAAAGCGGGTCTTATCGTCAATAACAACGGAAATCAGGTCCGGTTCGACAACAACACTGGTGACGTTGGTATCGCGGGCAAGGTCGATGTTATCGCTCAAGAGGAAGCGCAGCGGTGTTTGCGACAGCGGCCACAGGTCCTGCGTTTGCAGCTTGCGGTCTTTCACGCTGATCATCTTGCCATCAGCGATGATGTCGAGGGTCGATGGCTTGTTGTAGTAGAAGCGCACTTTACCCGGACGGCTGATGAAGAACTGGCCTTCAACGCTGCCACCGGTTGGACCAAACTGGATGAAATCTCCATGCATGGTTTTAACGCGGTTGAAGTAGTTATTGATTGCGGCCAGTGCCTGCTGCTTGGAAGGCAAGGCTTTGGTCTTTGCGGCAAGGGCAGGGGAAGGGGCCGCCACAAGGCTGGCACCTAAAAGCAGAATAGCGGCTGAGAACAGGCGCATCAGGCTCTGCTTCTTCATGCGCATCGGCATTGCAATCATCAAACAAACTCCGCGTCGGTCAATTCTGGATTGGCGGGCGCTGCAATGTGCGCCAGATTCGCCTTATTTTAACTCGTCTATTCGGCAAAGATTGGGCGGTATTTCGCCCAATTCTTGTATGCTTGCCGGTTGCTTAAAATTCCTCGTCCTCGGTGCGCAGCAAAATTTCGCGCTTACCGGCATGGTTGGCCGGTCCGATAATACCTTCTTGCTCCATCCGTTCGATGAGCGACGCTGCACGGTTATACCCGATGGACAGACGGCGCTGGATGTACGAGGTGGAGGCTTTCTTGTCTCGTGCAACAATGGCAACTGCCTGATCAAAAAGATCGTTGCTTGCGTTGCCGCTGCCAGCAGTCAGGCTGTCATAGCCACCAGCTTCTTCCTCTTCCTCGGTCACCGATTCAAGATATTGCGGCACGCCCTGTTCCTTCAGGTGGTTCACAATATCCTCAACCTCGTCATCGGAGACAAACGGGCCGTGGACGCGCTGGGTCTTACCACCGGCGGCCATGTAGAGCATGTCACCCATACCAAGCAGCTGTTCTGCGCCCATTTCGCCAAGAATGGTACGACTGTCGATCTTGGAGGTAACCTGGAACGAGATACGGGTCGGGAAGTTCGCTTTGATGGTACCGGTGATCACGTCCACAGATGGACGCTGCGTGGCCATGATAAGGTGGATACCGGCAGCACGGGCCATCTGAGCAAGACGCTGGATAGCACCTTCGATGTCCTTACCCGCGACCATCATCAAGTCTGCCATCTCATCGACGACAACAACAATGTATGGCATCTTTTCGAGCGGCAGTTCTTCTTCCTCGAAGATCGGCTCGCCGGTGTGTTTATCAAAGCCGGTCTGGACCGTACGGGTAAAGCGATCACCCTTCTTCATGGCCTGTTCAATGCGCGTGTTGTAACCGTCGATGTTACGCACGCCCATCTTGGACATCTTCTTGTAGCGGTCTTCCATCTCGCGCACTGTCCACTTCAAGGCGACGACCGCTTTGTTCGGATCGGTCACCACTGGGGTCAGCAGGTGCGGGATGCCATCGTAGATGGAAAGTTCCAGCATCTTTGGATCGATCATGATCATTTTGCACTGCTCCGGTGTCAGGCGGTAGAGCAGGGAAAGGATCATGGTGTTGATGGATACGGACTTACCGGAGCCGGTGGTACCTGCCACCAGCAAGTGAGGCATGCGGGCAAGGTCTGCGATAACCGGTTCGCCATTGATGGTTTTGCCGAGCGCCATTGCCAGCTTGGCTTTAGAGCGATCAAAGTCCTGCGCTGCGATGAGTTCACGAAGGTAAACCGTTTCGCGGGTGGCATTTGGAAGCTCGATACCAATGGCGTTCTTGCCCGGAATGACGGCTACACGAGCGGAGATCGCACTCATAGAGCGGGCGATATCATCTGCAAGGCCGATAACGCGGGATGACTTAATGCCAGGTGCCGGAGCCAGTTCATAGAGAGTTACAACAGGGCCGGGGCGAACCTCGATAATTTCACCGCGTACACCAAAGTCCTCCAGAACACCTTCCAAAATTCGGGCGTTTTGTTCTAGCGCATCACGGCTCAGGCGGCCACGGCCAGTGTCTTTCGCTTCCTGCAAAAGCTCTGTAGGCGGCAGCTCATATTCCCGCTCGCGCTGCGGTTCTGCAATGCGTACTTCTTTGCGGGCCGGGGCTGCTGGTATGGGCGCAGGAGCTTGTGGTACCACGCGCGCCTGAGGCTGTGCGGTCGGCGCTGGTTCTAAAGGCGCTGCAATTCCTACAGGGCGCAAACGAGGCGCAGGAGCTGGGGTATCGGGCGTCACCTGCTCTTTGTAGTCATAAGGGTCGACGTCATGATCGTGCCCGTGCTCGTGGCGGTGATCCTGTTCATGATCGTAGTAGTCATCGTCATCATAGGCATGCGGAACGTCAGGTTCCCAGTCGCCTTGGTACGGCGGAAAATCCTCTTGATCGTGATGAGCGTAGTCGCGGCGATCATATTGATCGTCGTCTATATCCTGATCGTAGGGGGCGTTTGCGCCTTGTTGCGGCTGGTCTTTTGAGGCGTCGTAGAACTCGTCAAGACCGTCGTCTTCTTTCGGCATCAAGCGGTTGGCAACGGAACGGCGCAGGCGCGTTACCAAGCCGGCCGGCTTTTCATCCTCAACAAGCTCTTCTTCTACGAAGTCGTCTTCATCATCATAGACATCAGCCTGCTGGGTCCGCTGGTTTTGGGTGTAACCGCGGCGATAGGTGCCTTCCTCTTGATGATCGTAGTCATCTTCGTAATCATCGTGAGTGGCTGCAGCCGCCGCAGATGCTGCTGGCTGGGCTTTCTGGCGGTTCATTGTGCGTTTAACGGCACTCGTCACCATTAGCTTCCAGTGGCTTAGGCGGCCGATGACGGTGGAGAGGTGATCATCCTCTTCATCATCGTAATCTTCGTCGTCGTAGCGCGTTGCGACAGGGGCTTCTTCAACAGCAACCGGTTCTGCGTCGCGGCCTACCCAGCCTGCTGCATGGGCAAGCAAAAAGAGGGCAGGCAGCCCAAGGCCGATGACGCCTACAAGCGTGCTTACGCTCTCTGACATTTGTGGCAGGAAGGCGGATGGTACAGCAAACACCCAGTCGCCCAAGAAGCCGCCAAGGCCCGTTGGAAGGGGCCAAGCCTGATTTACAGGCAAGGCGGCAAGGCCGCCCGCAAACACTATCGTTCCACCGAGCCAGCTGGCAAATCGCTTTTTGGAAAAGCCGGAATGCCCACGCCAGAAGACCCGCCAACCCCAGACCAAAATCGGGAAAATGAAGATGGCAGTCGAGAGCCCGACGGTTTGCATCAACAAGTCAGACAATATTGCGCCGGGGGTTCCCAGTGCGTTTTGTGTCGGCCCTGTTGTTGCATGGCTTAGGCTTGGATCAGTAATGGTCCACGTGGCAAGAGAGGCCGCAATGGACACCGCGAGGACAATAATCAGCAGACCCGTTGCCGCAATCAGGTTGCGCTTCAAGAAGCGCTTGATTGGGTTTTCAGTGTCTTCAAGCGATACAGTTGCCACTCGGGCTGGATTGATAGTGTTTGCCTGACGCATATGGTCTCTTACTCCAGACAATTAATAATGCGCTGGAAGGCTTCGCGGCTGGTCTCAAGAGATTCCACCAGTGCGATGCGAATGTATTTGGCACCCGGATTTGTGCCATCTGGCATATCCGAGGCGATGTAAGCGCCCGGCAGCACCTTTAGGCCTGCCTCACGCCATAGCTTTTCAGCAACTGTTACGCCGTCGCCCCAGCGGGAAACGTCCAGCCAGAGGAAGAAGCCGCCTTCTTTGGTGGTGTTGCCAAACAGCGGTTCCAGCATGTCCTGCGCCAATTCGTACTTTTCATTGTAGAGGCGCCGGTTCTCGATAACGTGCTCTTCATCGCCAAAGCAGCGAACGGCCAGCGCTTGCACTGGCAGCGGGACTTGCGGCGCGGCAACGTTACGGAAATCGGCAAAAAACTGGATAAACTCGGGATCGCCAGCAGCCAAGCCGCAGCGAATACCCGGCAGGTTAGAGCGCTTGGAGAGCGAGTTGAACGCCACAACATTGCGTAGCGTGCCATCAATGGCTTCTGCGGCCTGCAAAATACCTGCTGGTGGCTCGTCGCGGTAAATCTCGGAGTAACACTCGTCAGAGAACACGATGAAATTGTGCTTGCGGGCAAGCTCTACGAGCTTCTTCAGGTAGTCCAGAGGGGCAACAGTGCCTTGCGGGTTCGCAGGCGTTGCGAAATAAAACGCGATCGTCCGATCCAAGAGTGCTGGGTCCAGCGCATCAAGATCCGGCAATGCGCCATCAGCCGGTTCTGGCAGCAGAATTTCTTCCGCGCCTGCCATGTGCGCACCGGCGCCATAGCTTTGATAGAACGGGTTCGGTAAGATGACAGCAGGCGTCGCATCGCGCTTTTTCAGGTAATCCCGTGCGCTGACGCAGCCATAAACCAGCCCTTCGCGGGAGCCGTTGAGCGGAATGACGCTTTTGTCGGCATCAAAATTGTCTGAAAGGCCAAAGCGGTTCTTCAGCCAGCTTCCAACAGCTTCGCGGAACTTCGGCGTACCGTGAATTGGCGGATAGCGGCGAAAGTCGTTGATGTTCTGTGCCAGCACCTCTCCAACGAACGCAGGTGGTTCGTGACGAGGTTCGCCGATGGTCATGGTGATGTCCGGCAGCGCAGGCTGGATACCTTGCAGTTGGTCGCGCAGCCGCTGGAACGGATTCCCACCGGAGGATTTTGCTTTTGCATCTACGCTGGTCACGGAAAGTCTCATATCTTGTTTCACAGCTCTTGGTCCTGAAGATTTATAGTGATTTAAGGTAAATCGGGCCTTAACCAATTTGCTGATGTTGCAGCTAATCGGAGCAAAACTGCGAATGATAAAGGTGCATGATGTCACTACTCACCGTAGGAAAGTGGTAAAATTCTAACTCTGCGATAAGTTTGTAATTTTTGCACTTTCTAGATGAATATGAGATGACCGCGCGAAACGGCGCGGCCGTGCATTGTGGGAGTGGTGCTGATTGAGCCGGTAAGGCTAAGGTTTGGGTAGGCTGGACCAGTGCTTAAAAGTCGCTGGTGATGCCTTTTACTTCCCAGTCCTCGTAACGTGCAGGGTCGAGGCCGCCGCGCCCGTTAATTTCCTTCGCCCTGTTTTTGGTAACTGCATCAATCTCTTTTCGGCGGGCTTCCGCTTCAATCAAGGCGCGCTGTGCAGCAGGGGGCAGATCTTCAAAGCGCCGCTGTTTTGGCTGCTCGGCCGTCTCTCCAGCCTCGCGGATCTCGGTTGCCTTCATCTGTCCTTCAAGGGGATTGATAGTGCTGTCTGCCATGGATCACGCCTTGTTTCGCGGGTTCAAAAAACGAGCGGTACTGGCTGCTTGCGTTTATAAGCAGGCGTACCTACCTCCCTTTATATATTCACGATAGGTACCGATATCCATCTACCGTGTGTTCGCAATTGGATATAATGCCTGTGGAACACTATATGCAATCATGTGTTAGAGCCGCGATTTGCCAAGATTTGCAGCTCTGATAATGCTGAACTCAAAAAGAACCAAGGAGCTGGAGCCCCGACTATGAACTACGTCCGTACAGCGATGTTGCTTGCTGCCATGACAGCCCTGTTTATGGGCATCGGCTATATGATTGGCGGCTCCGGCGGTATGCTTATTGCGCTCGTGATTGCTGCGGGCATGAACGTTTTCAGCTATTGGAACTCCGACAAAATGGTGCTCTCCATGCACCATGCGCAGGAAGTTGATGAACGTCAGGCTCCAGAACTCTATGGCATGGTTCGCGCAATGGCCGCACGGGCTGATATGCCGATGCCAAAGGTCTACGTGATCAACAACCCGCAGCCAAACGCGTTTGCAACTGGGCGAAACCCTGAAAACGCCGCCGTTGCAGCAACAACGGGTCTGCTGAACTCCCTGACCAAGGAAGAGGTCGCCGGTGTGATGGCGCACGAGCTGGCGCACATCAAGAACCACGATACCTTGATCATGACGATCACCGCGACCATCGCCGGTGCCGTATCCATGCTTGCCAACTTCGCGTTTTTGTTTGGCGGTAACCGCGAGAACAACAATCCGTTTGGCTTCATTGGCGTAATCGCCACCATGATCCTTGCGCCGATTGCTGCAAGCCTTGTGCAGATGGCGATTTCGCGGACCCGTGAATATGCCGCCGATAAAATGGGCGCACAAATTTGCGGTAACCCGATCTGGCTTGCATCGGCTCTTGCAAAGATCGCAGGCGGCGGCCAGCAAGTTTATAACGAAGACGCCGAGCGCAATCCGGCAACGGCGCATATGTTCATCATCAACCCGCTTTCCGGCGAGCATATGGACAATCTGTTTTCTACCCACCCGAACACAGCAAACCGTATTCAGGCTTTGCAGCAGATGGGTGGAAGTGATGGATACTCCCCGTTTGGCGGTAGAACCCAGTCTTACAGCCGCTCCGGTTTTGGCAGTGCGCCCCAGCAGCCTCGCCAGCCTGAGCCGCCTCGTGGCCCATGGGGCGGCGGCAGTGGCCGTGGTAGCTCCGGCGGTGGCCGAAACGAGCCGCCAAGCAAGCCTAAAGGCCCTTGGGGCTAACGAGACTAACCAAAAGGGGACGACTGGCGATGAAAGTTGTCCCCATTTGCTATAGAAAACGAAATAGCATTCAAAAAAGAAGCTGAGGTCGATTGATTTTTTTGCATTCGCCCTTCACTGAGGCTTTTACGGATTTTTAGAGGGCATAGCCCTTAAACTATGAAGCACTTTAGGCCCTTTAAACAGGATGGGCCAAGAGCCGCTAGGCAGAGTTTGGACGATTGATGACGGAAGAAAAAAAAGGCAAACGCCCCCAAGCTCGTCGGCGAGCAAAACCGGTAAAAGAGAACGTTAACGGCTCTAACGGTGCGCATCCTGATCATCAGGATCCGGGCTATGCTTCCCGCAAAGTAGCGACAGACCTTCTTGGCAAGGTTCTTTCCAAGCGTATGCCGCTGGACGGTGAGCTGGACCTGAACAACGGTCATCCGGGCTACAAAAAGCTGGAGCCAAACGACCGCTCGCTGGTTCGTGCTATCTTGGGCACCGCTCTGCGTCGCCGCGGCCAGATCCAGAATGTGATCGACACTTTCCTTGATCGTCCTATTCCTGAAAAGACCGGCCGAGTTACCGACATTTTGCATGTCGCTCTGGCGCAGATGCTGTTTATGCAGGTGCCAGATCATGCTGCGGTTTCGCTTGCTGTAACCCTTGCTGGCCGCGATAGCCGCGCCAAGCCTTATAAAGGACTGGTGAACGCTGTTCTGCGCCGCGCGGCCCGTGAAGCTGCTGCGATTGTTGCGGATCAAGATGAAACCTTCATCAATGCGCCTGATTGGATGTTCTCCCGTTGGAAAGAGGTTTATGGCGAAGAGGCGGCTCGCGGTATCGCAAGCGCCCATTTGAGAGAGCCATACATTGATCTCACAGTGCGCAGCGATCTTGAAGGCTGGGCAGAAAAGCTTGGCGCTTCTGCGGTTCTTGACGCAAGCCTGCGCCTGCTGCCAGACGGTTCTATCGAGAAGCTGGAAGGCTACACCGATGGTCAGTGGTGGGTACAAGATGCCGCCGCTGCCGTGCCTGCTCGCTTGCTGTGCAGTGTTGAAGGCAAAGATGTTGCTGACCTTTGCGCAGCGCCCGGTGGTAAAACCATGCAGATCGCGTCAGCAGGCGCCAACGTAACCGCGGTTGATATTTCCGCTCGCCGTTTGCAGCGCCTTGCCCAGAACATGGAGCGCATTGGTCTTAGCGTTACGACTGTCACCAGCGATATCCGTGAGTTCCAGCCGGAACAGATGTTTGATGCGATTTTGTTGGACGCTCCTTGTAGTGCGACTGGTACGATCCGCCGTCACCCTGATGTCGCTTGGCTGAAACGCGAGACCGATATCGAGAAACTTGCAGAGTTGCAGTACGAGCTTCTTGAAAAAGTATCGCAGTGGCTGAAGCCGGGTGGATTACTTGTTTACTGCACCTGCTCTTTGGAGCAGGAAGAGGGCGAGTTGCAGATCCAGCGCTTCCTACTCGAAAACGAGAACTTTGCGCGCATACCTGTTGATGGCGACGAACTAGGTGGTCATACCGAGTGCATTAATGCACAGGGTGATTTCAGAGCTCTGCCTTGCCACAACGCGCAGGATTCTGAGCGTTTAAGCGGTCTTGATGGTTTCTTTGCCTCCCGTTTGCGCAAGATGAGCTAAGACTTGAGTGCGAGGCGTGGTGAATTCCACCCTCGCGCAAGCTATGGTTAACGAGATATAAAGGGCTTTGGGGGTTACCCTATCGTTCCCGGGTTTCACTGAGGCATCACATTTGGTTCCTCTGAACCCCAATAATCACTTACTGGGTATGAACTGAGCATGTCGTTAGGCATCGTGGCTGAGCGAGCGCGTATCGGGCGCTTACTAGCACAAAGTGCGTTTCATTCTGCCCTGAAATGGGTTCACGGCGGACCTTTGTTCCGCATGAGCTATTTCGGGAGTAGCTCTCCGCGGCTGCTTATAGCGCCGCAGGATTTGCGCACGGCTGACTCGACCAATGCCTCTGACATCTACTCTGGCCGTTTTCTCTTCGCTGGTCATTTGGTTGAAACCAACGGCTTGTCGCCGTTTGATGTTCCTTCGCCAAGTGTAGAGTGGGAAAAGGCGCTGCACGGCTTCTCTTGGCTGCGTCATTTGCGGGCCGCCGAAACGGCTGTCGCCCAAAGCAATGCTCGTGCCCTTGTTGAAGACTGGATTAAAGCCTGCGGTGGTCATCACCCTGTTGGCTGGCAGCAGGAAGTCGTTGCAAGGCGTGTGCTCAGCTGGATGGCGCAGTCTCCTTTGCTGCTTGATGGCTGCGATGCTGATTTTTACAAGCGTTTCATGCGCTCGTTGACCCGTCAGGTTCGCTATCTGCGCCGTACGGTCAATGAAAGCCCAGATGGATTGCCGCGCCTTCTTGCTAATATGGCAATCGCAAGTGCAAGCGTTTCCATGGAAGGGCAGGGTCGTCATACCAAGCAGGCGCTTCGCCGCCTTGATAGCGAGCTGCAACGGCAAATCCTTCCAGATGGTGGACATTTTTCCCGTCATCCCGGTGCGGTTGTCGAAGTACTGGTTGATCTGTTGCCAATCCGTCAGGCTTTGGTGATGCAGGGCCAGAAGGTTTCTCCGGTGATGATGGAATCCATCGACCGGATGATGCCGATTGTGCGTTTCTTCCGCCATGGCGATGGTTCCTTTGCAAACTTCAATGGCATGGGGTCCACACAAGGCGATCTGGTCGCCACTGTGCTTGCCTATGATGATGCGCGCGGTGTTCCTTCCGCCAGCGCTCCTTACAGCGGCTATCAGCGTCTTACTGGCGGTGACAGCATTGTGTTGATGGACACCGGTAAGCCGCCGGTTCCTCAGGTCAGCCACCAAGCCCATGCTGGCTGCCTGTCTATCGAGTTTTCGTCCCAGCGGAACCGCATCTTCGTGAACTGCGGTGTGTCCTCGCAAGAACGCCTTGAATGGCGCTCCGTTGCCCGCTCTACTGCTGCCCATTCCACCGTCGAGATTGATGAACTGTCGTCTTGTCGGTTCCTAAGCAATGTGAAGCTTAACGGCATCATCGGCTCTCCTGTTCTGTCCGGTCCGAAAAACGTTAGTGTTGAACGGCAGGACAACGAGGTGGCTGACCGTGTTGTTGCCAGCCATGACGGGTATCTGGATCGTGCCGGTGTTACCCATGAGCGCGATCTGACGCTTTCTCGCGATGGTACGGTGCTTGATGGTATCGACCGCATTGTGCCCCACGGAAAAATCGCCAACGGGCGCAAGTACACTATCCGCTTCCATCTGCATCCGAAGATCAAGTGCTCCATGCTGAACTCCGGCAATTCCATCGCCCTGCAATGCGCAGATGGCGAGGCGTGGGAGTTTATGTGCGAAGATGGCAAGCTCGCGTTGGAAGAATCCATCTATCTTTCCGATGTGTTTGGACATCGGCGCACCAACCAAATTGTCATCACCGGCCGCATTAAATCAGAGCAGGTTGTGACGTGGATGATTCGCCGTATTGCGGTTGCTAAAGGGCGTCGTAAGAGCGCGAATTAGACTTGCTGCTAATGAACGTAGCGGTTTGCTTAACCTCTAGGCAATTGCCTCCCGACTTGCGGAAAATTTAACCAGCAGATGGCTAGTGTTTGCGGGCGAACCATGTTAACTCGCCCGCGAAACTCCCTTCCTCCACATAAGTCAGGATAGGCAAAAAGATGGCCGTCGTTTCCAAAGGTATTCCCGTTCCAGATCTCGTCCCAGTCAAGCGCGCGCTGCTGTCGGTTTCCGACAAAAGCGGTCTGATTGACTTTGCGAAGGCGCTGGTTGAGCGGGGCGTTGAGTTGGTGTCTACAGGCGGAAGCCGTAAGACACTGGAAGAGGCTGGCCTCCCAGTTAAAGATATTTCCGAGGTCACCGGTTTTCCTGAAATTATGGATGGCCGTGTAAAGACCCTGCATCCGAAAGTGCACGGCGGACTGCTTTCCATTCGCGATGATGCAGAGCACGTTACTGCAATGGGTGAGCATGGCATCACCGGCATCGATCTGCTTTGCGTCAATCTGTATCCGTTTGAAGAGACTGTTGCTTCTGGCGCAGACTACGCAAACGGCGTCGAGAACATCGACATTGGCGGTCCGGCAATGACCCGCGCTGCTGCTAAAAACCATGCCTATGTGACCACTGTTGTGGATCCCGCCGATTATGCCAGCGTAATTGTAGCGCTGGACGCGAACGGCGGTCTGTCGCCTGTGGCGCTGCGCAAGAAGCTGGCTCAGAAAGCCTTTGCGCGCACTGCTGCCTATGATGCGGCGGTTTCCAACTGGATGGCCGCGCAGATCGGCGTTGAGGCACCGGACTACATTGCTGCTGGCGGAACGCTTAACGAAGTGATGCGCTACGGCGAGAACCCACACCAGTCCGCAGGCTTTTACCTCACCGGCGAGAAGCGTCCAGGTGTTGCCACTGCCCGCCAGTTGCAGGGCAAGAAGCTGTCTTACAACAACATCAACGATACCGACGCGGCGTTTGAACTTGTTTCCGAGTTTGACCCTGCACGTACTGCTGCTGTTGCCATTATCAAGCATGCAAACCCTTGTGGTGTTGCCGAGGCTCCAACTTTGAAGGAAGCCTACGAGAAGGCGCTTGCCTGTGATCCTGTCTCTGCATTCGGCGGCATTGTTGCGCTGAACGGCACTCTGGATGCAGACGCTGCAACCGAGATCACCAAGATCTTCACTGAGGTGATCATCGCGCCGGATGCAACGCAGGAAGCAATCGACATCGTTGCCAAGAAGAAGAACCTTCGCCTTCTGGTAACCGGCGGTCTTTCTGATCCACGAGCAAAAGGCATGAGCGTTAAGAGCGTTTCTGGCGGTCTTCTGGTGCAGAGCCGTGACAACGGCGTGGTTGATGATCTCGACCTCAAAGTTGTTACCAAGCGCCAGCCTACCGAGCAGGAAATGGCTGACCTTAAAATGGCGTTCCGCGTTGCCAAGCACGTGAAGTCCAACGCGATTGTTTACGTCAAAGACGGCGCGACCGTTGGCGTTGGCGCAGGCCAGATGAGCCGCGTGGACAGTGCCCGCATTGCAGCACGTAAGGCGATTGATGCAGCCGAAGCTGCTGGCATGGCCGAGCCGCTGACCAAGGGCTGCGTTGTGGCATCGGATGCATTCTTCCCGTTTGCTGACGGCCTTCTGTCTGCTGCAGAAGCTGGTGCAACCGCTGTTATCCAGCCGGGCGGCTCCATGCGTGATGACGAAGTAATCAAGGCGGCAGATGAAGCCGGTCTTGCAATGGTGGTTACCGGAATGCGTCACTTCCGCCACTAAGCGTATTTGAAAGCTTAACCACACTTGGCCTGCCGGGAACAATTCCGGCGGGCCTTTCATTTTTAAGAAACGTTCTTTGCTAGGTTTGGCTCCAGACTGGTGGAGAACAACAATGCAAACGAACGCCAGCCCCGGAACCCTTGGCAGAACCTTTGGCGGAACGCTGAAGCAGCTTGGCCTTGCCCTACTGAACGCAACACTCATTCTCGTGATTGTTGCAGCGCTTGCCATTGGCTGGGCCGCAAACTCCGCACTTACCTTTTCCGAGCAAGCCGCACAGCGCGTGACGGCCTCAGTCCTTGCTGCTTCAGGCATTCAGCCTGCGCAATGGCAGCGCGAGCTTGGCCGCCTCAACACCAGCCTTGCAGCGCTTAAAGACGGCTCCGGCTTTAATCCGGCCCTGCGCGGTGAGCTCTCCACCATTTCCGGCCAGCTCAAAAGCATCGATCAGACCCTTAAAGCCATTCGCAACCCGCAAGAGCGTGTAGGTGAACGGTTCTTCGACAGCGTGCTTGCAGGTTTGGACCAGTCCATCCGCAAGGCACGCGGCGTTTTGAACGAAGAACCGAAGGCCGCTGAGCGGACCACTCCATCAGTACCAGCGGACGATGCGCCTTCGCAAAATATCGCGCCGCCGCCGTATCTGCCCCAGAACCAACAGGGAGACCCCCATGTGCAACCACCACTATGAGCAAGGAGCGGGGCCATCTTTCTCCCGCCTTAACCGCCGCCATTTCCTGACCAGTGTAGCAGCCGTTGGTGCGGCGCTAACAACTGGAAGCATTCAGGTGAGCGCCAAGGAGCCGCGTATGCCCGAGCCGCGGGAGAAGGGCGCAGAGCCGCCGGAAGTTTCTCTCAGGCGGCTTATGGAGGGCAACAAACGCTACATTCAGGGCTCTGCCAAAGCTGGCGACTTTTTTGAAAGCGTGGAAGCGCTTGAAGTGGCGCAGTTCCCGTTTGCAGCGATCCTTGGCTGCTCGGACTCTCGCGTTGCGCCGGAAATTGCTTTTGATACCGGACTGGGTGATCTGTTCGTCGTGCGTGTTGCGGGCAACGTGGTAACGCCGGAGGGCATTGCTAGCCTTGAGTTCACCACTGCAGAGCTCGGCACACCGCTTATCATGGTGCTTGGCCATTCCAACTGCGGCGCGGTAGAGGCCAGCATTCAGTCTATTGATGACGGTAAAACGCTTCCCGGTTCTCTGCCTTCTCTGGTTGAGCTCATCAAGCCCGCCGTTGAAGCTGCAAAACAAGGCGGCGGTGACTTGCTGGACCGTAGCATCCGCCAGAACGTGTTGCTGGGTATGAAGGCGCTTACCGATCAGTCCGATATCCTGAAGCAGCGGGTGGACGAGGGTAAGCTAAAGATCGTCGGCGGTATCTATGATCTACACACCGGCGAAGTGCACTTTGTTGCGTGATGTAGGCTATGGCGCGTGTGCTGGTTTTGTCGCTGGGCGCGCTTTGGTTTATCGTGGGCCCCAAACCCCTGACGCGGAACACGCTGGAAAGAGAGGGTAGGTGCATGACGTTTCCCATTTACCGCAGGGCCTCGGAGGCTGATCTGCCTGCCGTGGTGCGCCTTGAAGAGCACTATATGCGTGAGCTGGAGCCCAAAAACCTTGCCCAGTGGTGCGCAAGTGAGGCAGCCGTACACGGGCTTTTGGCCAGTAATCAGGTGCGCATGTTTGTTTCACAGCTCGGCGGTGAAATCGTTGGCTATGGCTATTGGGGTCTTAAGAAAGAAACCCCGCATATCTACAATCTGTATGTCTATCCTGATTACCGCCGCTATGGCATAGCCAAAGACTTGCTGGAGCGGGTTGAAGCGGACATCGTCAAAGCAGGCTTCAGCCGCTGCACGTACTGTCCGGTTAGCACTCATCCAGCGCGAACGTTCATTGAGCAAGCTGGTTTTGAGCTGATGCGCGATGATGGTGAGCGCCTGCATATGGTGCGTGAGCTGGGTTAAGCAGCATCAGGCCATGATGAGCAGCACCGCAAGCGGTTTGCTTGCAGTGTGAGCTGGCTGCCCCGTTAAAACGGGAGTGGCAAGGCGGGCAGGCTATGCCTGCGCTTTTGGTTGGTTAGTTTCTTCGGCAATAGCTTACACGCCTTGCCCGGGCTTTTTAGGCAAAGAACGGCCCTTTCAACGAAGACGCGTGACCGGCAGTATTCTGCCGCCGCTGTGCGCCAACGTGAGCGGGCTATGCTGCCAAGAACTGCGGCACCCTTGCAGCGTTGCCTTTGCCGGACCAGCCTTGCGATACGTTACTTCTCAAGACAGCCCCACCCGACCCACCCCGCGCTGGCGGACGGTCCGCCAACTGCCCGTTCAGGTGAGCACGGCATTGATTATGGGGCGGGTTGGTGAGACGGGGATAAGGTTTTTGGGAAGCAGGGTGCTTCGGGCACCGGATAGTGGTCTGCAGTGACAGGGAACTCTGCCCACCAGAGTGGAAGGCCTTGGCTTTAGTTCCAGCGCACGGTCGGAGCATTTGCTGGATACCGGATCAAGTCCGGTATGACACCGAGAGCCGACATGGGTGCCAAGGCAACTTCGCTTCAAATGCACTCTAAGCAGGCTCAGATTGTTCAGGCACTGGATCACTGCTCCGCTTCTTCTCTGTATGACACAAGGAGCGGACACTCGTGCCAAAGGGAAGTTGGATCTGTTACCGATTTTGAGTGGAAGGGGTTGGACTACAAGGTCACTGCTTGTTCTCTCTTTTATGATGATGGCTGCCTCTGTAACAAGGGCTCCCTACAGTTAAAGCTGGGCCTTGCATGGCTTCCTTCAGTATCAATTCAGTCATGCCGGACTTGATCCGGCATCCAGAACGGCCTCCACAAAAAACACAGGCGGAATTGGGTAGATTGAGGCTTTGCGGTACATGCGCAATCTTTCCTGATGCCATTTTACGTTTACATCTTGGCCAGCAGGCGAAACGGGACGCTTTATACTGGCGTGACCAATAATCTTGCGCGGCGGGTATTCGAGCACAAAGGAAAGCAAGCTGTCAGCTTTACGGCAAAATATGGGGTGAGCCAGCTCGTCTACTACGAGACCTATAATCTGGTTATGGATGCGATCAATCGTGAGAAGGCGCTTAAACGCTGGCGGCGCTCATGGAAACTAGACGCGATCGAGAGGATGAACCCAGATTGGGATGACCTCTATGAGGGGCTAAATCAATAAACTTGACCCTATAGCTGGATGCCGGATCAAGTCCGGCATGACAGTAGAGGAGGGGATCTTGCGAGAGCTCAAGCTGTCATTTCATCTCCAATGCGGAATCCTGTCGCCTAATGACGGCAACTAAAGAAGCGGTATGCTAGATGCTAGATCAAATCCGTTATGACGGCGATGTGGAATCCCCCCGTACAACCGTCACCCCGCACTTGTTGCGGGGTCTAGCTGATAGTCTGACCGGCGAAGAGCGGCTGTTTGAGAACTGTGTGTTGGTTGCGTTCACAAGGACTTCTTAAAAGTCGAACATGTCATACCGGACAAGCGAAGCGATGATCCGGTATCCAGAAAACGCATGATAGGACATCTCCAGCGGGACCCTGCATCGGGTGCGGGGTGACTTCCCCAAGATCTGGATGACGGCGGTTGGGCAGCGTGACGGCCTTGAGACTGGTGCGACGGCGAGCGCCTATGAGATAACGCGGCCCCGTGGTCTGCCATTCAACTACGACCAAAAACAAAAAACGGGCCCCGAAGGACCCGTTCTCGTTTCAACTGTAAAGCCGAATATTCTTAGCTGGTTACAAGGTTGCGGAGCACGTAGTGCAGGATGCCGCCAGCCTTGATGTATTCCAGCTCGTCTTCGGTATCGATGCGGCAGAGAACCTCGATGGTTTTCTTTTCGCCGTTTGCGTATTCCACTTCGATATCAACCATCTGGCGTGGCTTGAGGTCTGCAACGCCCTTGATGGTTACGCGTTCGGTGCCTTCAATGCCGTGGGACTGCCAGCTTTCACCTTCTTTGAAGGTGAATGGCAGAACGCCCATGCCAACAAGGTTGGAGCGGTGGATACGCTCGAAGGACTGGGAAATCACTGCACGCACGCCCAGAAGCTTGGTGCCTTTTGCTGCCCAGTCACGGGAAGAGCCGGTGCCGTATTCTTTACCTGCAAAGATAACGAGCGGAGTGCCTTCGGCCTTGTATTCCATACAAGCGTCGTAGATCCACTTCTTCTCGCCGTCCTTCATGGTGACGCCGCCTTCAACACCTGGAACCATCTGGTTCTTGATGCGGATGTTGGCGAAGGTGCCGCGCATCATGATCTCGTGGTTACCACGGCGCGCGCCGTAGGAGTTGAAGTCCTTGGCCGCGACCTGATGCTGGGAGAGGTACTCGCCCGCAGGGGAGTTTGCCTTGATCGCACCAGCTGGAGAGATGTGGTCGGTGGTGATGGAGTCGAGGAACAGACCCATAACCGCAGCACCTTCGATGTCTTCGAGAGGCTTTGGCTCCATGGTCATGCCTTCGAAGTAAGGCGGGTTCTGCACGTAGGTAGAAGAAACAGGCCAACCGTAGGTCATGCCGCCTTCAACCTTAATCGCCTGCCAGTGCTCATCACCCTTGAAGACGTCGCCGTAGCGCTCTTCAAACATCTGCTCGGTGATAGAGGTGCGGATCAGCTCTGCAATCTCTGCCGTGGTTGGCCAGATGTCTTTCAGGTAAACAGGGTTACCGTCCTGATCTTCGCCCAGCGGGTCAGTTGCAACGTTCACGTTGAGAGAGCCGGCGATAGCGTAAGCAACAACAAGCGGAGGTGATGCAAGGTAGTTTGCACGGACATCCGGGTTCACGCGGCCTTCAAAGTTACGGTTACCGGACAGAACGGAACATGCAACAAGGTCGTTGTCGTTGATCGCAGAGGAGATTTCCTCAGGCAGTGGGCCGGAGTTACCAATACAGGTGGTGCAGCCGTAACCGGTGAGGTTGAAGCCCAGCGCGTCAAGGTCTTCTTGAACGCCAGCTCTTTCCAGATAGTCGGTCACAACCTGGGAACCAGGAGCCAGAGAGGTTTTAACCCAAGGCTTAACCTTCAGACCCTTTGCAAGAGCGTTGCGGGCGACAAGGCCAGCGCCGATCAGCACAGATGGGTTGGAGGTGTTGGTGCAAGAGGTGATCGCAGCGATAACAACATCGCCGTTGCCAAGGTCATGGTCGCGGCCTTCAACTGCAACGCGCTTGGCTTCTTCGCCTGCCTTGTTGAACTCTTCTGCCATGGTCTTGGCAAAGCCTTCAGCTGCATCAACCAGAGAGATGCGGTCCTGAGGGCGCTTTGGACCTGCCAGAGAAGGAACAACGGTGGAGATGTCCAGCTCAAGAGTGTCGGTGAAGACTGGGTCAGCGGAGCCGCTGTCGCGGAACATGCCCTGTGCTTTGGAGTAGGCTTCTACCAGCTCAACACGGTCTGCTGCGCGGCCAGTGGACTTCAGGTAGTTCACGGTGTCGTTGTCGACAGAGAAGAAGCCGCAGGTTGCGCCGTATTCCGGTGCCATGTTGGCGATGGTTGCGCAGTCTTCCAAAGACAGGTTGTCGAGGCCAGGGCCGTAGAACTCTACGAATTTGCCTACAACGCCCTTCTTACGCAGCATTTCTACAACGGTCAGAACAAGATCGGTCGCGGTGATGCCGTCTGCTAGCTTGCCGTCAAGCTTGAAGCCGATCACTTCAGGGATGAGCATGGAAATTGGCTGGCCGAGCATTGCTGCTTCCGCCTCGATGCCGCCTACGCCCCAACCCAGAACAGCCATGCCGTTCACCATGGTGGTGTGGGAGTCTGTACCCACGAGGGTATCAGGGTAAGCAACGGTCTCGCCGTCTTCTTCCTTGGTCCAGACGGTCTGGGCAAGGTACTCAAGGTTCACCTGGTGACAGATGCCGGTTCCTGGAGGAACAGCGCGGAAGTTGTCAAACGCAGACTGGCCCCAACGGAGGAACTCGTAACGCTCGCCGTTACGCTCGTATTCCTTCTCAACGTTGAGAGCGAATGCGGAGGTTGTGCCGAAGTAGTCAACCATTACGGAGTGGTCGATTACGAGGTCAACTGGAACCAGCGGGTTCACTTTTTTCGGGTCACCACCGAGTTTCACAGCCGCATCGCGCATTGCAGCAAGGTCAACAACAGCAGGAACGCCGGTGAAGTCCTGCATCAGAACGCGGGCAGGGCGGTAGGAAATCTCGTGGCTGGATTTGCGCTCTAAAAGCCATTCAGCAACGGCCTGAATGTCTTCTTTGGTGACGGTGCGGCCGTCTTCAAAGCGCAGCAGGTTTTCCAGAACCACTTTCAAAGAGTTCGGCAGCTTGGAAATGCCTTCCAAACCGTTCTTTTCTGCTTCTGGAAGAGAGTAGTAAGTGTAGGTCTTGTCACCGACCTTGAGCGACTGTTTAGCGCCAAAGCTGTTTAGTGAAGTCGACATGGCGAGCGGTCTCCTTATGAAAGCCGGAGAAAGGGCGAAATCTTGCTGCCGGCCCGAAAGATCTCTTATGTGCCCGTTTAACCGGGCTGTTTCGCACTTCCTGCGGAAATGCTTTATCTTTTGAAATCAACCAGAACCATCCGGGTGGGCGTTGGTTTGGTCGCCTTCAGCTTTGAGTTGTTTTCCTATAGCGTTTTTTCGGATCAGGTGCCAGAGACGCGCCCTTGAGGCAGTTGGTATTTCTGCTGTGAATGCGTCTAAAGTTCTATCCGAATTCGCCCAACAAGCTGAGTTATTTCGAATTTCGCCGCTTTATATACACATGTATACAATAATGTCGAGCCCTTACCTTTGTTGTCCAGCGTGGGTTGTGGACGAGAGCGGCGAGCGGGCCTTTTGCGGATTCCATTGGCAGCGAAGGTAAAGTGGCCTTCGACGTACCGTCAATAGCCGTTGCTGGCCCAAGTGCAGGGTTGTTGCCCACCGGTGCTGGTTTTCCTCTTGTTTGCTGTTGAGTATGAAGCGTTTGCGTTCTCAACTGAGCATAGTCGCTGGGCAATTAGACCCGAATACCGTGTTTTTCTGTAGGAAAGACTTGCCAAATCAAATGAATAGGCCCTAATCAAAGAGGGTGAACATGGCGCCATCCTGCTGTGTTTCTTGGCAATTCGAGCGGGGATCTCTTGAAGCTTATCTGCGATAGCCTGACTTGTGAGCGCGGCGGCCGCCGTGTTTTTGAGAATGTTACCTTTCAGATTTCATCAGGAGAGGCGCTTATCGTTCGCGGCCCCAATGGGGTTGGGAAGTCTTCTCTCTTGCGGGTCATTGCAGGTCTTGTTGCTGTCAGGTCTGGCAAAATGGCGCTTGAGGGCGGCATAGAAGACAGAACGGTTCCTGAACATTGCCATTACTTCGGCCATCTAGATGCGCTCAAGCCTTCGTTGACTGCACTAGAGAACTTGTCCTTCTGGCGTTCGTTTTATGAGCCGGTGGAACTTGCAGGGTTTTCAAGCGATGCAACGCTGGGCGCATCAGAAGCGCTGGAGACACTGGAAATTGGGCACACCGCCCATTTGCCAGCAGCATTTTTGAGTGCTGGGCAGCGCAGGCGGCTCTCTCTAGCCCGTCTTTTAGTCGTGCCGCGGCCTATCTGGATTATGGATGAGCCAAGCTCTGCACTGGATGCGGCCTCTGAAAGAACGCTGCTTGGGCTTATGGCCAGCCACATCAATGGCGGCGGCATAATTATTGCCGCAACACACCTGCCATTGGACCTGCCCAATACCAAGTATCTGGAATTTTCTCGCGGTGATGGCCGTGATGATGAGGGCCTTGCAGAAGATTACGACGGCTTTGGCGATAGCGGGGACTTTCTATGAACTGGATGACTGCGCTATTTGTTAGAGAGTTCAAAATCGCGGCTCGGGTTGGCGGCGGGGCGCTTATCGGTGTTTTGTTCTTCCTTGCCGTTGTGACCGTGTTTCCTTTCGGTGTCGGGCCAGACCTTAAGATGCTGGCGCGTATCGGCGCTGCGGTTCTATGGATCGGCGCTTTGCTGGCAACTTTGCTGGGGCTCGATCGTTTGTTTCAGGCTGACAGGGAAGATGGCACCCTAGACCTTCTTTTGATGTCGGGCCGCCCGCCAGAACTTATCGTGCTTGTTAAGTGTGCCGCCCACTGGGCAGCAACGGGTCTGCCGCTTGTAATCTCGGCTCCGGTTCTGGCGCTGTTCGTTAATCTGGAGCCAACAGCCATTGGCGCGGTGACCTTGACGCTGCTTGTTGGAACGCCCGCGCTCACCCTGATTGGTGCAGTGGGAGCAGGGGTTACCGTTTCGCTGAGACGCGGCGGCGTACTGCTTTCGATTCTGGTCATCCCTCTGGCTATACCCGTACTCATTTTTGGTGTAAGTGCTGCTACGGCTGCCGTGGGCGGACCAACGCCGTTTTTGACGCCGCTCCTTTATCTATGCGCCATCTCGCTTTTTGCGCTGGTCCTCGGGCCGGTTGCAGCGGGGGCAGCCTTGAGAGTGGCATCAGACTGATGAGAAAGTTTGATGCAAAGCAAAGCGGCGCGCTGTCTTTGCTTTAATAATCCGTAGAACTACCTGTAAATGAAAGCCGTATGAGCCCTTACAGGATCTTGGAATTAACAAACAGAAGTGATCCATGACGCTATATGATCTGGCCAACCCAACACGCTTCTTGTCACTTGTAGAGCGCATTATGCCTTGGCTTATCGGCGCGACCGTTCTGGCGCTTGCGACCGGCCTTTACATGGCATTTTTCTACGCACCTGAAGATTATCAGCAGGGGGTGACTGTGCGCATCATGTTTGTGCACGTTCCTTCTGCTTGGTTGGCGCTGCTCTGCTACGCCATGATGGCTGGCTCTTCCATTGGCACTTTGGTGTGGAAGCATCCACTGGCCGATGTGTCTGCAAAAGCTGCAGCACCGCTGGGGGCGGCTTTCACCTTTCTAGCACTGTTTTCCGGCTCCATCTGGGCAAAGCCGATGTGGGGTACTTGGTGGGTTTGGGATGCGCGCCTGACTTCTTTCCTTGTGCTGTTCATCATGTATCTCGGCATCATCGCTTTGTGGCGCACCATGGATGACCCGATCAAAGCGGCAAAAGCCAATGCGATCCTCACCCTTGTTGGCGTAATCAATCTGCCGATCATCAAGTTCTCGGTCGATTGGTGGAACACATTGCATCAGCCAGCCAGTGTTTTCCGCACCGACGGGCCTGCGCTGCATAGCTCCATTCTGGTGCCGCTTCTCGTTATGGCTGGCGCGTTCACCCTGTTCTTCATCATGATGCATTTGATGTTCATGCGGAACGAGATTTACGCCCGCCGTATCAGGGCCATGCGTATGCGTGCTGCTTCTGCCGCGCAGCCTCACGCAAATGTTACAGCGCAAATTCGGGAGGTTTAGGATATGGATAGTTTCTTCGCTGATCTTCCGCGTCATGCCGAATATGTGGCAGCTGTCTATTTGATGGCGGTAGCCGTATTTGGTGGTTTGCTAACCGTGGCGCTGGTAGTCAAAAAGCAGCGTGTGAAAGAGCTGGCCGAATTGGAGGCCGCTGGTATTCGCCGCCGATCCGCTAAAAAACAGGGTTAAAAATGAGCAGTGGTGAAGAGTCCTCGCAGAACGAAGTAGAGCCAAAGAAGGCGCGCCGTATACCGCCGCTGGCGCTGGTGCCTTTGGTTGTCTTTGCCGCTCTGTCGCTTTTGTTTCTTTATCAGCTTGTTTCCGGCCATGATCCGCAAAAGCTGCCTTCTGCTCTCATCGATAAGCCGGTGCCGCAGTTTACTCTGCCTGAAGTACCCGGCCTTTTGGCGAGCGGCGAGCAGGTGCCCGGTGTCACCAGCAAGGACTTGCTGGGCAAAGTTTCCATCGTCAATATCTTTGCTTCTTGGTGTGGCCCTTGCCGCGCCGAGCACGAATACATCATGGACCTTTCCAAGGATGACCGCGTGCAGATGGTGGGGCTGAACTACAAAGACAAAGCGCCCAATGCCATTCGCTTCTTGCAGGAGTTGGGCAACCCATATGACCGCGTTGGTGCTGATACGGGGCGTATTGGCATTGAATGGGGTGTCTATGGTGTTCCGGAAACCTTCATTGTCGGTAAGGACGGTAACATCAAGTTCAAGTTTGTGGGGCCGCTTAGCGAGCAGAGCTACCGCGATACCTTCCTTCCTGAGCTAGAACGGGTTCTGGCGACCTCTCGGTAACGATCATTTCATAGGTGGGTGAATGCCATCACCCGCTTGTTACTGTTGTTTGTAGATACGGTTTTGTAGGCTCTGCGCAGTGAACGGAAACGGGCAGAAAGGCCAAAGAATGAAGATTGCTCACCTTGGTCGCTCACTGGTAATGGGCGCTGCCGCCATGGCAATGGTTACCGGTTGGACACCTGCTGCCAACGCTGAAAAGGCGAAGGCGGTGGTTGAGCTCTTTACCAGTCAGGGCTGCTCTTATTGCCCTGCCGCTGATGATTACTTCTTCGAGATTTCCCAAAATCCTGATCTGCTGACCTTGGCGTTCCATGTTGACTATTGGGACTACCTTGGCTGGAAAGATACGTTTGGCTCTCGTGAAGCCAGTGACCGGCAACGCGGCTATGCCGAAGCGCGGGGCGATCAGGCTGTCTACACGCCGCAAATGGTGCTGAACGGTGCAAGCCAGTTTACGGGCAACAATCAGGCAGCGATCAATACAGCGATTGCAGAGGCGAAAAAGCTGGACGTGGATGTCGAGACATCCATGAAGAACGACATGCTGGAAGTGAGCGTTGAAGGGTTGGATAAGCCGCTGGATGTGATGGCGGATGTATACTTTCTGCAAGTGATGCCGGTGGCCGAGGTGAAGATTGCCCGCGGTGAAAACGCAGGTAAAACCCGCCGCTATACCAACATCGTCAAGAGCGTGATGCCAATTGGTGTTTGGGATGGAACCAAGAAGGTGTTCCAGTTGCCCAAGTCTGCGCTGGACAAGTCCGGCAAGGTTTCGTGGGTCGTACTGGTGCAGACCATGAAGGACGGTTTTCCTTCAACTATTCTTGGCGCGACTGCTGCTCCTAAACCCTAGTTCGGTTATGCTCTTCCGGTCCTTTCCTGATTTTTGCCAATAGGGACTTTGGCTCACTGGTTTGGGTTGCTATGCGGGAATATTCTGTTATGGCTAGCGCCAGCGAACAGGGGTGTTCCTCTTAGCAATCGGGGATCAGGCAGTCGGAAATGAACGAGAGTATGCGCTTTGCGATCGGCAGCATTTTTATCGGCTTGCTGGTTCTTGCAATAAAATATGCCGCCTATGTGATGACAGGGTCCATCGCGTTCCTGTCCGATGCTCTTGAAACCACGCTGAACGTGGCTTCAGCACTTGCGGCTGCCGGTGCGCTTTATATGTCGCAAAAACCGGCTGATCAAAACCACCCCTATGGTCACTACAAGGTCGAGTACTTTGCCGCCGTTTTTGAAGGCGTGCTGATCGTTCTTGCTGCCTTGGTGATTATGCGTGAAGCCTATTTTGGCATTATCACTCCGCCGGAGCTGAATGCATCGCCTGCCGGTGTTGCCTTGAACGGTCTGGCCAGCGTTATCAATGCTGCATGGGCAACCATGTTGATGCGTATTGGCCGCAAGCATCGCTCTCCGGCTCTGATGGCTGACAGTAAGCATATTATGACCGACGTTTATACGTCGGGTGGTGTGTTGCTGGGTGTCGTTCTGGTGTTCCTCACTGGATGGGAAATCCTCGATCCGATTATCGCAGCGCTGGTTGCTGTTAACATTCTTTGGCACGGCTGGGGTCTGGTGCGCGAGTCCATTGGCGGGCTGATGGATGAGGCGGCACCTGAAGAAGAACAGGAAGCGCTGCGCCAGCTTATTTCCAAGCACGGTGATGGTGCGCTTGAGGCGCATGATCTGCGCACGCGCCACTCCGGTCATGTGACGTTTGTTGACTTCCACCTTGTTGTGCCGGGCGATATGACTGTTGAGAATGCGCACAAGATCTGTGATCGCATTGAAGAAGGCATTGCGGCAGAAATGCCGGGCGCTCGTGTGACCATTCACGTTGAGCCGGAAAATCACGCCAAGCACTCCGGTATTGTTGTTCTTTAAAACTCTTTGCGGCTGCAGCGCATCTGTTTAGCAAGGTGCCGCTGCGTCGCTGTTCGTGCCGTTAAAAAAGCGCTTTACCTGCAGCTCTTTATAAGTATTTTTGGCTAGTTGTTCGCTGGGTGCGAACAGGCTGGCAACAGGAGAGCTGCATGCGGGTAAAGCTGATGGATCATATGATCCTGTGCGTCGGGGTATTGTTTATGACCCTGCCAGCGCTTGTCGTGTTTTTCTCCTCCACTCATTCCGGTGCAGTTTTGGCGGGTGAGGGACTGCAGCTTGTTTTGGGGCAAAATGGCTTGCGGGCCTATGAGCGCATCTTGTTTGAAGGGCGCGGTTTTTCCGGTGCTGTGACAGGCCTTTTGATGATCTGGAACTCCATGGCTCTGGCGCTTGGTTTTGCGCTGGGCAAGGTGCTTCTTTCCATGCTGGCCGCCTATGCGCTGGTCTATTTTCGTGTTCGCTTTGGAACGCTGATTTTCTGGCTGATCTTCACCAGTTTGTTGCTGCCGCTGGAATCTCGCTTTCTTGCTACCTACGGCGTTGTTTCCAATCTCGGTCTTGTAAACACCAAGGCCGGTTTGATTTTGCCGCTGTTGGCCTCTGCAATTGGTACGTTCTTCTTTCGCCAGTTTTTTCTAACTGTGCCGAATGAGCTGGTGGAAGCTGCCCGCATTGATGGTGCGGGTCCGATCAAGTTCTTGAAGGATATTCTGGCGCCTGCTTCTGCTCCTATGGTGGCCGCTTTGTTCCTGCTGATGTTTGTGCTTGGCTGGAACCAGTATCTGTGGCCGATTATGGTCAACAGCGCCGAAGAACAGATGACCGTGGTGCAGGGCATAATGTTTGTGGGGCAGCGTAGCCCTGAAGGTATGGCACTTGCTGTGCTGGCAATGCTTCCACCAGTGCTGCTTGTAGTGTTCTTTCAACGGTATTTTGTGAAGGGCCTTACGGACGGTCGTCAGTAAGCTAGGCTGGAAACCAGCTCAAATCACTGTAACTGCATAAGTATTATTGTCGCACTCGGGTTATGGAGCGCTAGTCGATCCGTTAGCCTTGTGGGGAATCACGGTTTTGGGCTGAAGCTGGTGGGAAGCACTAGCTTTGGCCTTACCTGAAACCTCCACCAAGAAGGGTCCGACCATGAAACACCTCCTGATAATCGCTGTTCTTTGCTTGTTTACTGCGCCGAGTGCGTTTGCTGACAAGCTCGTTTTTTATGATGATCGCGGCAAGAGAACGGTGGTGCGCACAGACAGGCTGACGGGCTGTGTTTCGCTTTATGACTCTGGTCGTCGACCGCTGCAGTTGTGCCGCTTGGGAGCGAAACACAACAATAAGGCTGACCATAGAGATGATCGGCGTGACGACAGACGGGACGACCGTCGCGATGATCGCCGTGACTAAGAGCTGAAACCTCAAAAGAAAAGGGCCGGTACATGACCGGCCCTCTTTGCTGCTTGTATCTCTGGAAGGAGATTGCGGGGTTTATACCCCTTTTTGAATTAGAGGCGCTGGGAGCCCTGACCGAACTCAGGATAGGCTTCTACGCCGATTTCCACTTTGTCGAGGCCCATGGCTTCTTCTTCTGCGGTAACGCGGATGCCAACCACTGCCTTGAGAACCAGCCACAACACTGCGGAGACGATGAAGGTGAATGCGCCGTATGCGACCACACCCAGAGCCTGCGTTGCGAAGGATGCATCAGCGTTGGACAGTGGAACAATGAGAGTGCCCCAGATGCCTGCCAGCAGGTGAACGGGAATTGCGCCAACAACGTCGTCGATCTTCAGCTTGTCGAGCAGTGGAACGGTAAACACTACAATCGCGCCGCCGATACCGCCGATGATAACGGCCTGCAGTACGGATGGTGCAAGAGGTTCTGCGGTGATTGCCACCAGACCTGCCAGAGCGCCGTTAAGGGCCATGGTTACGTCGACCTTCTTGTACATCAGCTGGGTGAGAAGCACTGCTACGACCACACCTGCTGCAGCTGCCATGTTGGTGTTGGCAAAGATGCGGGAGATGTCGGTTACATCGTTGATGGTTCCCATTGCCAGCTGGGATGCGCCGTTGAAGCCGAACCAACCGAGCCACAGAATGAAGGTGCCGAGGGTCGCAAGCGGCATGGAAGAGCCTGGAAGCGGTGTTACAGAACCGTTTGCGTTGTACTTACCAGCGCGAGGGCCGAGGATCAGTGCGCCTGCAAGAGCTGCCCAGCCACCAACGGAGTGTACAAGGGTGGAGCCTGCAAAGTCAGAGAAACCAGCTTCAGACAACCAGCCGCCGCCCCACTGCCAAGAACCGGCGATTGGGTAGATGAAACCGGTGAGAATGACGGTAAAGAGCAGGAACGGCCACAGCTTGATACGCTCGGCAAGAGTGCCGGAAACGATAGAAGCTGCAGTTGCCACAAACACCATCTGGAAGAACCAGTCAGAAGCGGTGGAGTAGCCGGTGTCCAGCGAGTTGCCGCCAACCGGATCAAAAGAGTAAGGACCGAAGGAGCCGATGAAGCCGCCATCAACGCCGGTGTACATGAGGTTGTAGCCGGTGATCCAGAACATCAGGCCAGCGATGGAATAGAGGCTGATGTTCTTGAGGCACTGCATGGAAACGTTCTTAGTGCGAACAAGACCTGCTTCCAGCATTGCAAAGCCAGCTGCCATCCACATGACGAGGAAGCCGCCGATGAGGAACAGAAGGGTGTTGAAGATGTACTGGGTTTCAGGCGAAACCGGAGAGGCGTCCTGAGCGAGGGCAGGAGCTGCGCCCAGAGCTAGGGCGGAAGCACTCATGCCGATTGTCTTTAGCGAAATTCTCATTGTTCCAAATACCCCATTCACTGTCTTAGATCGCTTCTGCATCGACTTCACCGGTACGGATGCGAACGACTTGATCGATGCCGTAAACAAAGATCTTGCCGTCGCCGATCTGGCCGGTTTTTGCTGCTTTGGAGATGATTTCGACGACCTTGTCTGCGATGTCGGAAGAAACCGCGACTTCGATTTTCAGCTTTGGAAGAAAGCTGACCGCGTATTCGGTGCCGCGGTAAATTTCTGTGTGGCCCTTTTGGCGGCCATAACCTTTAACCTCGGTTACGGTAAGCCCTTGAACGCCAATGTCTGTAAGTGCTTCGCGAACTTCATCGAGCTTAAAGGGCTTGATGATTGCCATTACGATTTTCATGCTCTACCCCGTCTACTGTGTTGACCTTTGGTTTCAGAGCGGGAAGGTCGCCCTGTAACTTACAGATCCTTCATCAGAGGCATTCTGGGAGGAGCGAATGCTTTTGGCGCTGGACCTGACTGTCGGTCCCTTACTTTCAAAGATCGTGCCAACTGCATTTTTGCGGGGTTTTTGGAAGGGTGATGTGAGCGCGCTATCTCGTGTTTTACTCTAAATTTCAAAGAGATAGATTGGTGTGCTGAAATGCGCTCAAGGGTTGAATTTGCAGAAGCGGTACATTTTCTTCGTGAATAAAAAATAGTCACCGCACTTACGTGATAGTGACTATTATTTGTGCAACTGAATGCGCTGCCTAATTTTTAGTCGCTAATTTGTTGGCCTCAGGCCGAGAACCCGCCGCTAGCCAGAAACTCTTCTTCTGCTGGAGTAGATGTGCGGCCAAGGAACTTGTTCCGGTGCGGGAAACGGCCAAAGCGGCGGATAACGTCCATATGCACCAAAGCGTAGTGATAGGCGTCTTGATCGGTGTACTGGCGGAAGAGGTCGCACGAAAGGCTCTGCATATCCATGTCTTCAGCATGCTCGAACGGCAGGAAGAAGAAGGTCTTGGCCATTGCAGGGTAGGCATGGTGGTCTTTACGCTCTAGCGCTGCAAGGGCGATCTGCTGAGCTTTCTTGTCTTGCTCAAAGGCTTTTGCTGTGCCGCGGTAGATGTTGCGGGTGAACTGGTCGAGCAGGATCAGTAGGGCCAACGTGCCATGAGGGCTTTCCTGCCAGTGGTCGTATTCACCGGCTGCCGCGGCTTCAACGTCGGCCTCGAACTTTTCGCGGATTTCGTTGTCGAATGCTTCTCCGCCCATGAACCACTTCTGCATACCAGCGGCCCACCAGAAAGATAAGATGTCGAGTGATCGTGAAATATTGGCACTGCCCATTGTCTAAACCTCAAAAACCATAGTTTCATAGACACGAAGAGAAAACGCCATTTGAATGTAGTGGCTTGTCACTAATTTGGGAATGAGCCAATTGGAAAAACACTTTTTGGATCTGATCGGGCTGAACTGTCCGTTGCCAGTCATGAAAACAAGGAAGAAGCTGGCTCAACTGGGTGAGGGCGCTGTGTTGACGGTGGTCGCGACGGACCCGATGTCGGCAATCGATATTCCGCACATGTGTAATGAGGACGGACATCAGCTCGTTTCATCGCAGTTGCTGGATGAAAAGAAGCGCGAGTTTACGATCTGTCGCGGGCCGGTTCTTGCCTAATCGCACATTCGGCTTAACTGGTTGGTCGCGGCTGCGGTTTCAAAAACTGCTCAACGGTATGGGCAAGCTTGATATCACGCGCTGTAAGCCCGCCAACGTCATGGGACGTTAGAGAAATATCGACGCGGTTATAGCTGTTTGACCAGTCTGGGTGGTGCTTTTGCTGCTGGCTGGCCAGCGCCACTTTCGACATGAAGGCAAACGCCTCGATAAAGGTTCTAAAAGTCAGGTGGCGTTCAATAGCAGTGCCATCCTCACTCAAGGTCCAGTCAGGCAAATCCGCAAGGGCTTGGTCCAGCTCCTCCTGACTAAGCAGTTCTTTGGTCACAGGTTCCTCCTCACGCCGATGTGTGCCAGCGTGTTTGGCGCTGTAGACGGGGCAGGTGCTAGGCTGATTTTAGCATAGCGTTGAAAAGGAGTGCCGTGTGATGCTTCGCAGTCTTTTCGCCTACCTTGCCTACCCGGGACTTAAAGGAGCGCTTTTAGTGACGCTCTTACTATTGGCTATTGAATAAATAGGCCCGTGAGTAGCTGTGAAATCTAAGGGTTATCCCTGCATACCTGCGCAATTACATAGGTTAGGCTAACCTTGGAAACAAACGGGAATGGCCCGTTGTCAGCGATTTATGAGGGGGTAGGCGTGCCGTTAGTACAGCGTCGAGTTTTGTTCGTGTGTTTGGGCAATATCTGTCGCTCACCCTTGGCTGAGGGTTTGTTCAGGCACCATGTTTTGCAGGCCGGACTTGAAGGGCAGATCTATGTAGACTCTGCTGGCACAGGTGCATGGCACGTGGGCAATCCGCCTGATCCGCGCAGCGTTTCCATTGGCAACGTGCACGGGGTTGATATCTCCCGCCAGCGCGCCCGCCAGGTAGAAGGGGCTGACTTCAACAGCTTCCATCACATCATCGCGATGGACCGTTCTAACCTGCAGGCTTTGGAAGAGTTCGCTCCATCTTCCTACAGCGCAACTACGCGGTTGCTGCTTCAGGCAAGCGGGCAGGATGTGCCAGATCCTTACTACGGTGGGTCTGACGGCTTCCAGCTTGTCTATGAAATGCTTCGGGATGGTACGTTCGAGCTGCTGGAGGAAATCCGCGCCGAGATGGACTGCTAAACGGTCCCGTTGCTTTTACAAATTCAATAAAAAGAAAGCCGGTCGCTGCATTCAGTGACCGGCTTTTTCATTTAGCGGAACTTGGCAATGAAGCCTTTGAAGGCTTCTGCAATGCGGGTGCCGACAATGGCTCCCTTCTTGTGCAGCCAGAAACCGGCCTTGGAGAACGAGCTGTCTAGCGCTTCAGGCTGGGCCCACTTTGGTGTCCAGCGATACAGAAGGAAGTAGGTGGTCAGGATCACCAGCATGGTGATGCCCCACGACAGCAGCGTATCGGACAGGAAGTGGCCGCCAAAGGCAACGCGGTTTGCCGAGAACACAAGGCACAGGATGGCGATAAAGATCGCGGCAGGCCATTTCCAGAAGCGTGGCAGCAGGAAGACAACGGCAAACAGCCAGATTGCCATGGATGCCTCGCCAGAAACGAAAGAGCAGTTGGTCGGGCAGATATCGGTCGGGTTCCATATGCCGATAAACGGATCAACGCCGCCAAACTCTTCAATATGCTTTGGGCGTGGACGGCCCCAGTTGTTCTTCAAGATCGCGTTCACCACGATACCTGGACCCATGATCAAGGTTGTGATGAGGAAAAGGGGCGCGCGAAGGTCTACGATGGACTTCTTGGAAGGGATGAGCAGCTTGAGCAGCAACAAGATAACGCTGATCGCCGCGATCCAAGTCATCAGGTGCGGGCCAAGGTAGCGCAGCTTTTTGAAGAACGGGCTGACAGATGCAGGAAACACGCCGTCGCCAGCGTAGAAAAGCTGGGTTGCCCAGATATCAAGACGCGGGACCGCTAGAAAAATGGCTGATACAATTGCGATGTAAACAAACGTTGCAATGAACGGATGCTTCCCACAAAAGGAAAAAAGCTTTTTAGTTTTGTGTGGCACTTCGATTCCCGCTTATTTTTCTGGGTTTTCAGCGCAGCTTATACAGGCTCCCTTCGGGCCTTGCCAAGCAATTCTGCTGGGGCGTGCTCACATTCTGCGCTACAAACAAAAGATAGTCTTTTTGAAAGTGCTTCGATGCCTAATTTGTTGTTCTGGTATGACTTTGCCTCGCCCTATAGTTACCTTAGCGCTATGCGCATAGAAAAGCTTTGTCTGGACCGTGGCATCAAACTGGTTTGGCGGCCTTTTCTTCTTTCTCCCATTTTCAAAAAGCAAGGCCTGGAGACCTCTCCCTTCAAGCTAAACCGCGCTAAGGAGGCCTATCTTTGGAAGGATGTTGCCCGCCAATGCTGGCAGTTGGGCCTTCCTTTCGAGAAGCCCAAGGCCTTTCCGCAAAACAGCCTTCATGCTGCCCGTGTTGCCTATGTTGGCAAAAACGAGAGCTGGATTGGGCCGTTTACCCGCGCTGTGTTTCACGCCCATTTTGCTTTGGGGCAGGATATTTCCAACAAGGAGCTGCTTAGCGCCCTTCTGGATGAGCTTGGCGTTGGCGGTGAAGCGACAATGAAAGAAGCAGAAAGCGCTGCTGTTAAGATTGGTGTGCGCGCTGATGTTGCCGAAGCAGAGGCGCAAGGTGTTTTCGGAGCACCGAGCTTTGTAACGTCTTCTGGAGAGGTGTTTTGGGGCAATGACCGGCTGGATGATGCGTTAGACGCTTCGTTCGGGCGTATTGCCTAAAATAATGATCTGATTTGCAAACTACGGGTTTGTCATGTGGTGCCAGCGCTCTATAACTGGTAGCGATTGATCCCAGTAGGCATGTCGGGGAGCTGTTGATCTAAGATCCGGCCCCTCCCGTGTCTTTCAGAGCGCAAAGAAACGAGACGTCCGATGCTGCAAGAAACCGTAGGTATTGTGCTGCCTATCTTCGCCATGATTGCGTTCGGGTTTCTAATAGCCGGTACAAAGATCCTTTCTCAGGATGTTGGCGATGCGCTGTCCTCGTTCTGTGTGACGATCCTTCTACCTGTTCTGATTTTCCGCACGCTTGCAAATGCAGACCTTACAAGTGTGAACCCGTTGCCACTTTGGGGCGGCTATTATTCGGCGCTATTTACGGTTTATGCGATTGCCTATTTTACCGTTCGCTATGCATTTGGCAGAGAAGCGCGGGCGGGCGTGATTGGTGGCATAACCGCCAGTTTCGGTAATGCTGGCCTCATGGGTATTCCGCTGATTACCTTTCTTTTTGGCGAAAAAGCCCTGCTGCCGTTGTCGCTGATCATCTCCATTCACCTTGCTTTAGTGACCGTTGTTTCGGTGGTGTTGATGGAGCGAGCCGTTGTGGTGGATGGCTATCGCAAGGCGCGTCCATTGCCGCAGGTTCTGCTTTCGGTTTTTCGCAGCCTTTACAGCAACCCGATTATCGTCGGCATCTTCCTTGGCGTTTTGTGGAACCTTTCCGGTCTGCACTTTCCTGAAATTGCAGAGCGGGTCATGGGCCCGATGGCGAAGGCAGCGACCCCTGTTGCGCTGATCGCTATTGGTATGAGCCTGATGAAGTACGGTATTCGCGGCACATTGGCGATTGGCTGTGTTCTCAGCGTGTTCAAGGTGGTGTTGCTGCCTGCTTTGGTCTTCTTCATGACCTCGCAGGTGATTGTGCTTGATCCGTTCTGGGTTGGTGTTGCGACGATCACGGCAGCTTGCCCAACGGGTGTAAACGCCTTTTTGCTGGCAACCCAGTTTGGCACCGGTCACGCCATGTCTGCCAACGGCATTACGATTACCACCTTCGCCTCTATCTTCTCGGCGGCGGCGTGGTACGCGATTTTGATGTCACTGGGCTATTAAGCGAACCCAAGCATCTGGCGAATTTCCGGGGCTGAGGTTCCTTGCTCCCTCAAAGATCGCAGGCTTGTTGATTTGTTGGACTTGGCAAGTTTGCGCCCGTCGTCATCCAAGATCAGCTTGTGGTGGTGGTAGGTGGGCGCTGGCAGGCCAAGCAGCTCTTGCAGCAAGCGATGCACGCTGGTGGCGTGGTAAAGGTCTTGTCCGCGAACCACATGGGTAATGCCTTGCAGGGCATCATCCAGAACCACGGAGAGGTGGTAGCTGGTTGGTGTATCTTTGCGGGCAAGAACAACATCGCCCCAAAGCTCTGGATGGGCCTTCTGGCTCACTGCTGGAGCATTTAAATCCACCAGCTCCTGCCAGAACAGCTCTGCCCCGATAAGTTTGAGTGCCTTTGCCATATCAAGCCGCAAAGCAAACGGTGCATTGGGGTCGGCTGCCAGGCTAGCCAGCGTTTCTGGCGACAGAATAGCTTCTTCCGGCGGATAAAGCGGAGCCCCGTCTGGATCGCGCGGCCAGCTTCGCCCTGTTTCCTCATAGGTGCTAATAAAGGCTTTGACCTGCGCCCTCGATGCGTACGCGCGGTAGACAAGGCCCGTAGCCTCCAACTGCGCCAGTGCTTCGGCATAGGCTTCAAAATGCTCTGACTGCCGCCGTACCGGCTCTTCGCATGTTACGCCAAGCCATGTGAGGTCTTCAAACATTTCGTCTATGAGCGTCTGGGTGCAGCGGGCTTTGTCTATGTCTTCAATGCGCACCAGAAAGCGCCCGCCCAGTTGCTGCGCCAGTTTGGCGTTGAGCAGGGCAGAGTACGCGTGGCCAAGATGAAGATGGCCGTTGGGTGAGGGCGCAAAGCGTAAGACAGGTTGGCTCATAACGGGCTGGTACGGTTCAAAGCAATAGAGGTTCCTGATAGTGTGCATAGACCAGAGTGGGCCAGTTTGGGAGTGCCGATTTGCTTTTGATTGAAACTGCCGAGGATATCCAGCGGGAGTTGGGCAGCCTGATCCAGCGCGATCCGCGGCTGGAACCGTTGCTTGCGGCAGTGGGCGAGGTGCCGCTACGCAGGCGCAGTGCAGACTTTGAGGGCCTTTCCAATATCGTGGTGGCGCAGCTTCTATCCGTTCAGGCTGCGGCCTCCATCTGGTCGCGTGTGGTTACACTGGTGCAGCCGTTTGAGCCGCAGGTGCTGCTTTCGGTCGATGAAGAAGCACTTCGTGCCGCTGGGCTTTCTTGGGCGAAAATCCGCACGCTTCGGGCAATCGCACAGGAGGTTGATGGCGGGCTGGATTTACATGCGCTCGCTTTGCAGGCAGGAGACGAGGCCCATGCCCGCCTTTGTCAGATCAAAGGCATTGGCCGTTGGACGGCTGATATCTATCTGTTGTTTTGCGCTGGGCATCCTGACGTTTTTCCAAGCGGCGATAAGGCTCTGCAAAATGTCGTTCAAAGTGTGCTGGCGCTGGAGGCGTGCCCGCAGCCGGTTCATTTGGATGATATCGCCCGCGCGTGGGCACCGCACCGCGGTACCGCTGCCCGTTTGCTTTGGGCTTATTACGCTGTAATGAAGAACGGCAAAGAAACATTGCCGGTTTGAGATCTAGAGACCCCATGAGAGAAGTTGGAATAGGCTCGCAGTTCGGGCCGAAGAACGGTGCGGCACGGGCGCTTGTTGTATTGCTGCACGGCTATGGCGGTGATGCCCGCGATATGGAGCCTTTGGCGCGGGCGCTGAATAAAGCGTTGCCTCAGGTGGATGTTGTGTGTCTTGAAGCGCCGGAGGTCTGCGCAATATGGGCCGATGGCAAGCAGTGGTTTGCAGCCTCTGCCTTTGATGCGCGGGAGATGTGGCACGGTGTGCAGTATGCCGAGGCTGGTGTTTTTCAAGCAATCTCTCGCCTGTTGAATGAGCGTGGCCTGAGCGAGCGCGAACTGCTGCTCTGTGGGTTCTCGCAGGGTGCAATGGTTGCACTGCATCTTGCACTGCATCGTTATTCAAGCCTGCTGGGCTGTGTTGGTCTGTCGGGTGCGTTGGCTGGCGGCGGCAGTCTACCAACGGCAAATCTGGAGAAATTATCAATTCTGCTTGTGCACGGCGAAGATGACACGGTTCTGGACGCCAGCTACTCTCTGTCTGCCTCATCCCAGCTGATTGCAGCAGGCTATGATGTGCAGACGGAAATTATCTCTGGTCTGGATCACAGCATTGATGGGCGCGTGCAAGACATACTATCGAATTTTATCGGCAAGTTATTGGAGCAGAAGAGGGAATGCTAAAGAGTAAAAGGGCGCGGCAGTTTCAGGGTATTCTGGACGAAAAGGGTCTGGACCTTGAGGTTATTGAGTTGCCGGATACCGCTCGCTCTGTTGTGGAGGCAGCGCTGGCGCTTAAAACCGCTGAAGCGCAAATTCTGAAGTCACTGGTTTTCAAAGCGGAAGAGTCTGGCGATGCGATTTTGGTGCTCGCGAGCGGTTCTAACCGTGTGAACGAGGATACCATCGCCACGCTGGTTGGCGGCCCGATTGTGCGTCCGGATGCCAAGTTTGTAAAAGACGTGACCGGCTTTTCCATTGGCGGTATTCCGCCGCTTGGTCATAAAAACCCGCTCACCGTGTTTGTCGATGAAGACCTTTTCACCTTTGATGAGGTTTGGGCTGCAGCTGGCTCACCGCACGCTGTGTTCTGTATTGCTGGCAATCTATCGAACGTTTTGCCTGAACACAGCGTTGTCTCGATCAAATAATCAGCTGTCTCTGTTAGCGATGTAGTCTGCCAGCTGTTTGAGAACAGCGGCACGCTCGCCAAACGGGGCCAGAAGCGTTTCAGCTTCTGCAATCAGCTTTTCGAGCTCGTTGCGGGTGGCGTCTTCTCCAAGCAGGCTGACAAGGGTTGCCTTGCCAGCTTCTGCATCTTTGCCGGTTGCTTTGCCAACAACTTCGGCATCGCCCTTCAGGTCCAGCAGGTCATCAGCGAGCTGGAAGGCAAGGCCGACAATCTCGCCAAAGCGGGTGAGACGGGCGACTTCTTCTTCTGTTGCATCACCAAGAATTGCGCCTGCCTGACAGGCATAGCGAATCAGCGCGCCGGTTTTCATGGCTTGCAGACGACGAATTTCTGCTTCTGAACGGTCGCGGTGTTCGGATTCCAGATCAAGCATCTGGCCACCTGCCATGCCGCCAACCCCAGAGGCGCGGGAGAGGGACCTGCCAAGGCTCAAGCGCACCTTCGCATCCTCGTGAACAGCGTCTTCTGTGATGAGGTCGAATGCTATGGTGAGCAGGGCATCGCCTGCTAGAATGGCCGTTGCCTCATCAAAGGCAACATGGGTGGTTGGCCGGCCGCGGCGCAGCTCGTCATCGTCCATAGCCGGAAGATCATCGTGCACCAGCGAGTAGCAGTGAATGCACTCTAGCGCGGCTGCAGCTTGATAAATGCCGTTGTCTGAACGGCCAAAAAGACCAGCAACTTCAACAAGTAGGACAGGGCGCAGGCGTTTGCCGCCAGCAAGGGATGCATAGCGCATCGCTTCCAGTAGACGCGGGGCTCTAAAGACCTCTCCCTCAAGTGGAGCGGATTGGAATGTTTGCTCCAGAACCTTTTCCAACTGTGTGGCGATAGAAGAGATGCGCCTCTTGAGCTGGGTGTCCACGCGCGTGTTCCTTTGGTGTTGCCGATTGAATGCAGATGCTCCGTGGCGGAGCCAATTACAATTGATGAGAAAAATCGACGTAAAATGCCTCTAAAACGTCTCCCCCGAATTAGAGGTGAGGTCAAGAGAAACTTGCGTGGCTAAGCTGATGTTTTGTGCGTGAGGAATTGCTTCACAATTATGACGTAGCGTAAAGTCGAACAAACTCTCTCCCGTAATGGGGCATTAAGACTGGAGAAACAGGTATGCGTGTCTTCAAGAAAATGCTGGAGGGGTACGTCAAAAAAGGTCGCTTGGTTATTATTGATGCCGACGGTGAGCATCATGTAATCGAGGGGCAGGAAGAGGGGCCTGAGGCAACTATCCGCTTTCATAGCAAGACGTTACCCTACACCTTAATGATTGATCCCGAGCTGAAAGGCGCGGAAGCCTACATGGATGGACTGCTGACGATTGAACCACCTTACCGACTGGTGGATATGATCTCAGTCTTTCAGGCCAATGACGGGCCGATCTCGCAAAGCCGCTTTCATCAAGTGCTTCTTTCGCTACGCGAGGGCTATAGCCGCCAAGACCAGAAGCTCAATTTGCGCAAAAACAAAGCGCAGGTGCGCCATCACTATGATCTGTCGACCGAGCTTTACCGCTTATTTCTGGATGAGGGGCTGAACTACTCCTGCGCTTACTATCGCACGCCGGAAGATACGCTGGAGGAGGCGCAGCAGGCCAAGCTTGACCACATCGTTGCCAAGCTGGACCTCAAGCCGGGTATGCGTGTTCTGGAAATTGGTGGCGGTTGGGGCTCGCTTGCGATCCGCATGGCGCAGGAAGGCGTGGATGTGGTGTCACTCAATGTCTCACGCGAGCAGGTGAAAATTGCTGAAGAGCGAGCCGCAGCAGCGGGCCTGCAAGACAGAATAGACTTTGTCATCAAAGACTATAACGAGTTTGAAGGCCAGTTCGACCGCGTCGTTTCCGTTGGCATGATGGAGCATGTGGGTATTGGCAATTATGAGGCCTACTTCGGAAAGGTGCGTGACTGTCTAACTGAAGACGGCTTTGCAATGATCCACTGCATTGGCCGCAATACGCCGCCAGGAACGACGGGGCCGTTCCTGCTGAAGTACATCTTCCCGGGCGGATATGCGCCGGCAATGTCGGAGGTGTTTAAGGCGACCGAGAACTTGCGTTTGTGGGTGTGTGATGCCGAAATACTACGGCTGCACTACTACTACACACTGCGTGATTGGCGTCGCAATTTTGAACGCAACCGTGAGCAGATCAAAGAGATCTATGACGAGCGTTTCTGCCGGATGTGGGAGTTTTATCTGGCGGCGTGTGAAGCAGGCTTCCAGAGTGGCTCGACCATGGTGTTCCAGCTTTTGATCGCCAAAAAGCGTGATGCTGTGCCGATTACCCGAGACTTCATTACGCAGAACGAGCAGGAAATGCTTTCGCGTTCGCATCCAACGCTGCGACAGGCAAAGGGATAAACAAAAAAAAGGTCGTGGCGATGCACCACGACCTTTTCGAATTCTTGGAAGGGGTTGGCTTATTCAGCCGCAGCAAGTTCTTCAGCTGCTTCCAGTGCAATAGCTGCAGACTGGATGATAGAAGCGTAGCGGATTGCGGTCTGAACCATTTCAGCGGTTACGCCAGCTTTGCGCAGTACAGCTTCGTGGCTGTCGATGCACATGCCGCAGCCGTTGATGGCAGACACAGCCAGAGACCACAGTTCAAAGTCAACTTTGTCTACGCCCGGCTTTGCGATGATGTTCATGCGCAGCTTTGCAGGCATGGTTTTGTACTGCTCGTTAGAGCTCAGGTGTACAAAGCGGTAGTAGATGTTGTTCATGCCCATGATGGTAGCTGCAGCCTTTGCAGCGTCCAGAGCTTCAGCGGACAGATGCGGCGCAGCTTCTTCCAGCATAGCGCGGCGAACAACAGGGTTACGGGATGCGATACCGCAAGCAACCATTAGGCCGTATTTCTGCTGGTTGGTCAGGCTCTCGTCGGAAGCCATGGAACCAAGGTTCAGGCGAACATCTTTAGCGTAATCAGCGATCTGGGACTTAAGAGCATCAATGGACATGGTGGACTCGTAATTTTTTGATTTGAAAGGTCAAGAGCGCGGGGCGCGGTCTCGAGGTCCCACGACGGGACCCCGAGTAAGGCTTTGATAGCTGATTATGCAGCCAGAGTGTCGCCGCCAACCTCACGGTTACATGGGCACAGTTCGTCGGTCTGCAGAGCGTCCAGAACACGCAGGGTGTCTTTAGGGTTACGGCCAACGTTGAGGTTGGTTGCGTAAACGTGCTGGATGGTGTTCTCGTTGTCGACGATGTAGGTGTAACGGTAAGCAACGCCAGCTGGGGAGCGAACGCCGAGGCCGTCTACGAGAGAGCCGTTGGTGTCAGCAAATGCCCAGATTGGCAGCTTGTCGAGGTCTGGGTGCGCACGGCGCCATGCCAGCTTACAGAATTCGTTGTCGGTAGAACCGCCGAGTACAACTGCGTCGCGGTCTTCGAACTCACCAGCAAGGCGAGCGAACTCAGCGATTTCAGTTGGGCATACGAAGGTGAAGTCTTTTGGATAGAAGAAGATGACCTTCCACTTACCTTCAAAGCTCTTGTCGGTGATGGTTTCAAACGCGCTTTCGCCGTTTTCTTCGTGGTTGTTAAAACCAGGCTTAACACCAGTTACTTTAAATTCAGGAAGCTTATCACCAATACCGAGCATGTTTATTCTCCTAGAGAGTGGCACCCGCCTTAAGGCGTTGCAATTAAGAAACTTTATCCTGCACCGGTCGCACCGGAATTCAGCAGATGCGTCATTTATGCGTCTAGAATGGTGATCGGTCAAAACGATAATATCGAACGATGCTATCGTTTTTTTCGATTCTGTAGTTTAGAATGATTCAAAACGTAGGGATTTCAAGGGTTTTAAATACCCACAGTTACGGCAGTTGTAATTAAACCTTAGGTAGTTGAGCTTATAATGCTAACCTTGCGGCAACTTCAATATTTTAAGGCGTTGGCGACTCATTTGTCGTTTTCAAAGGCGGCGCAGGCCTGCGGTATCACCCAGTCAACGCTCTCGGCTGCGATCAAGCAGCTTGAAGACGCGTTGGGTGCGGAGCTGGTGGATCGCACGGGTAGGGTGCTTATGCTAACGGAGGCCGGTGAGATGGTGCTGGCCCGTGGCAGCGGGTTATTGCTGGAAGCGGAAGATCTGGTGCAAGGGGTGCAAATGCACACGCTGCCAATGACCGGCAGATTCCGCTTTGGCGTTATTCCGTCCATTGCCCCTTATATTCTGCCCGGCTTACTGCCGCGTCTTAGGGAGCAGTATCCGCAGCTCAAGTTGCATTTGCGGGAGGATTTGTCTCGCAATTTGATGAATGCGCTCAGCGAAGGCAAGTTGGACGCGGTGCTGATGGCGCTGCCCTATAATATTGCAGGCTATGAGTATGCCGAGGTTGGCAAGGACGAGTTTCTTCTCGCTGTTCCCTCATCCAACGCCCTTTCGAAGTTCAAAACGGTGTCGCGAGATAAGCTGAGCGGGCAAAAACTTCTGCTGCTGGAGGACGGCCACTGCCTTCGCGACCACGTTTTGAGCGCTGTTGGCGCGAAAATGGAGGTTCACGGAGATGAAGTACAAGCAACATCAATGACTACGCTTGTGCAAATGGTGGATAACGGGTTTGGATTGACCCTCATTCCACGTCTTGCAGCAGCAGCTGGTGTAGCCAATGGAACCTCGCTTTGTTTTGCGGCGATCGAGGGACGAAAGGCCATGCGAGATATCGGAGTTGTGTGGCGCAAGCATGCTTCGATAGAAGGAAATGCAATGCTGATGGCCTCGTTCCTGAAAGAGATACTGGGGCCAGTCTTGGCGGTAAAGTAGGATAGCGTTTTGACCTTGCAGTCAGCAAAAGCCAAAAGCAAAGGAAATGGCAAAGGGGCGCCGAGCTTCAAGCGCTCTTTGAAGCGTATTGTGCTTTGGGCGCTGGCGGGGGTGATCGCTTTGCCTGTTGTGCTGAGTGTGCTCTACACCGTCGTCAATCCGATCTCGACGCTTATGCTGGCGCGTTATCTAACAGGTCAGCCGGTCACGCGTGAGTTTGTTCCGCTGGAGAAAATTTCCACGAATCTTCAAAGGGCTGTTGTGGTTTCCGAGGATAGTTTGTTTTGCCAGCACGATGGAATCGACTGGAAAGCAACCCATCAGCAGGTCGCGCAATTGTTTAAAGGGGAGCGTCCGCGGGGCGCTTCGACGATCTCCATGCAGCTCGCCAAGAACCTGTTTTTGTGGAACGGGCGCAACTTTGTACGCAAGGCTCTAGAGGCGCCTCTGGCCATTCTTCTGGACACCGTTCTTGGAAAAAGAAGGGTTTTAGAGATCTATTTGAACGTTGTTGAGTGGGGCGACGGGGTGTTTGGCGCTGAAGCCGCTGCGAAAAAATACTTTGGGCGTTCTGCTGAGAAATTAAGTAAAACCCAAGCCTCCTTGCTGGCAACTGCCTTGCCGAACCCCCTTGTTAGAAATGCCGCAAAACCTAGCTCTGGACATCGGCGTCTTGCGGGTATAAATCGTAGCCGAACTCAGGTGGCTGGCGATGTGCTCAGCTGCACATTGCCATAAGTGCGGCGCTACGAAATTATTTCGTATTTGAGTCTGGCAAATTCGAAAATTTGCCTGTATAACCCCGCCATTCTGAAACTTATAAGTTTCGCACGTTGAGGCCACGCGCCCCGGCGCGTGAGTATTGACGAGAGAGAGAGCAACGATGGCAGTTCCTAAAAGAAAAGTTTCGCGCATGAAGCGCGGCTTTCGCCGTTCTGCAGACGCCCTCGCACAGCCGACTTATGTAGAAGACAAGGATTCGGGCGAACTGCGTCGTCCGCACCATGTTGATCTCAAGACCGGTATGTACCGTGGTCGTCAGATCCTTCAGCCAAAAGACGACGTCTAAGACTGAAGCTTCGGCGAGATGCTATAAATGACTAGGCCGTCCCTCTGGGCGGCCTTTTCATTTTTCTGGCACTGTTTTCGTTGGTGCCTCGCTGGCATGCCGCCGTCCTCATTCAAGCGCATTTGTTTCGTAGCTCTGCCTTCGGCGGGGCTTTTTTGTTTGCGGGTGTCTCTTGCAAGGGCTGAGAGGTGAGAGCTGGATGCCGGATCAAGCCCGGCATGACGGCAGGGGCTTTAACCTCGCCTCAATGCACGTTGTCACCCCGCGCTTGATGCGGGGTCTAGGCGAATAAAAAAAGGCGCTCGAAACGAGCGCCCTTTGGTGTTCCTGACTTACAAAGCTTAAATGCTGGCAAGTGCTTGTCTTACGTCGTCCAGCAGGTCTTCCGGATCTTCAAGGCCGACAGACAGGCGCAGGGTGTGGTCGGTAATGCCAAGCTCAAGGCGAGCTTCTTCAGCGACGCTCTGGTGCGTTGTCGTTGCCGGATGAGTGATCAGGCTCTTGGCATCGCCCAGATTGTTGGAGAGCTTCACGATCTGCAGTGCGTTGGAGAACTTGAAGGCTGCTTCTTTGCCGCCAGAGAGATCGAACGCCAGCATGGTAGAGCCACCGCGCATTTGCTTTTGAACAAGGTCGGCCTGCGGATGATCTGCGCGCCCTGGATAGATAACGCGCGAAACAGCAGAGCTTTCCGCCAGCAGATCAGCAATCTTTGCGGCCGTTGAGGTCTGGCGTTCTACTCGCAGCGGCAGGGTCTCCAAGCCTTTCAGCAGAACCCACGCGTTGAACGGGCTCATGGCCGGGCCAGTGTGCTTGTACATGTCGTGGAACTCTTCTTCGATCCACTTCTTGTCAGAAAGCACGATACCGCCAAGACAGCGACCCTGACCGTCAATATGCTTGGTCGCAGAATAGATCACCACATCGGCGCCGAGGGTGAGAGGCGCCTGCCAAATGGCTGTCGCAAATACGTTATCGACGATAAGACGCCCGCCAACGCCATGAATGATATCGGCGACTGCCTGAATATCGATGACATCCAGCGTTGGGTTGGTTGGGCTTTCAAGGAACGCCGCTTTGGTGTTTGGACGGATCGCCGCCTTCCATTGCTCGATGTCTGTGCCATCGATCAATGTGGATTCAACGCCGTAGCGCGGCAGGATCTGCTCGATGATGTATCGACACGAACCAAAAAGCGCCTTGGGAGCGATGAAATGATCGCCTGCGCGTACGCAGGACATAATGGCTGAATTAACAGCGGCCATGCCCGAAGCTGTGGCGCGGGCAGCTTCTGCCCCCTCCAGCTCGCACATGCGCTGTTCAAACATGGCAACGGTCGGGTTTGCGTATCGGGAGTAGATGTAACCTGGAAGTTCACCAATGAAACGAGCTTCAGCTGCCTCAGCGCTTTCGTAAATGTAGCCCTGCGTCAGAAAAAGTGCTTCGGACGTTTCACCAAAGCCCGAACGGGTTGTGCCACCGTGAACGAGTTTGGTTGCTGGTTTCCAGTCTTTATGAATTGGATTGGTCATTTTCTGTCCTTGCCCGATGTGGATAACAGCGCCTTTGTGGCTGCTTTCCAAAGTAAACCCGGCCTAAAGCCAGGATCTCGCGCAAGAACCCGACCCTTTAGCTAATTATTTAACGTGGCAGCAAGCCGGCCGGCCCAAATCACCACGGATAGGTGTTCTTCTGTAGTTGATTATGAGTGGAGCGTCAATTGCATCCATCTCATTCCCTTCTTGGCTTACACTCAATTCTCCTATAATCACAAAATCAAAGACAAACGGGCAATTACACAGATCAAACCCGATATTAGATTGAGAAACAGCGGGGCAAAACGGATTATGGGCGGAATTCTTCCGGCACGAGCGATCAAAGCCATGTTCGAGGATGGCACCATCAAGGCCCCGAACACGCCTGATAGTGACCAGATCCAACCTGCCAGCTTGGACCTACGTCTTGGCCAGCAGGCATGGCGTGTGCGGGCCAGCTTTCTTCCAGGCCCTGGCGCGAAGGTAGAAGAAAAGCTTCAAGGGTTGATCCTGCACGAGATCGACCTGTCCAAGGGCGCCGTTCTGGAAACCGGCTGCGTTTACATTGTAAAGCTACAGGAAGCATTGAGCTTGCCTGCGGGCCTTTCTGCGACAACCAACCCGAAAAGCTCAACCGGACGCATTGACGTGTTCACCCGCGTGATCACTGACGATGGCCGCGAGTTTGACCGTGTGCCAGTGGGCTATAATGGCGCGCTTTATGCCGAGATCTCGCCGCGCACATTCCCTGTGCTGGTGCGCTCTGGCTCCCGCCTGTCGCAGATCCGCTTCCGTGATGGCGATGCGCTGATTTCCGATGAAGCGCTGCGCGACGTCCATAAAGAGCATATTCTGATGAGCGGCGGCAATGAGCTGATCGGCGGCGGTGTCCAGCTTTCTATCGACCTGATGGGCGATGGTATCGGCAGCTTGATCGGCTACCGTGCCAAACGCCATACCGGTTTGATTGATGTGGATGTGAAGGCAGCCCATGATCCGCTGGATTTCTGGGAGCCGATCTACAACCGCGGCGACGCCTCTTTGATCCTTGATCCGAACGAGTTCTACATTCTTGTTTCGCAGGAAGCGGTTCATGTGCCGCCAATGTATGCAGCAGAGATGGTGCCGTTTGACCCGCTGGTAGGTGAGTTCCGCGTGCACTACGCAGGCTTCTTTGATCCGGGCTTCGGTCATTCAACTGTTGGCGGAACTGGCTCACGCGCGGTTCTGGAAGTGCGCTCCCACGAAGTGCCGTTCCTAGTTGGTCATGGCCAGACCGTTGGCCGTCTCGTTTACGAACACATGGCAGAGCGTCCGGCAACGCTTTATGGCGAAGGTATCGGTTCCAACTATCAGGGGCAGGCGCTCAAGCTTTCCAAGCACTTCAAAGTGGCGGAAAGCGCCAGCTGATCAATGGCAAACTACGTTACAGTAACGCGGGAATGGTATGCGGAGACCGAAGAGAAAAAGTCCCGCTTTCTCGCGTTTCTTGTTCCTTTTGAAGACTTTGATGCCCGCTTGGAGGCTTTGCGTGAAGAACACCGCAAGGCCAACCACCATGTGACAGCGTCTCGCTACATTCAAGAGAACGGGCGCGTCATTGAAAGCGCCAAGGATGACGGCGAGCCTGCCGGAACCTCCGGCATGCCCATGCTGAAGACCATGATAGGCGCGAACCTCGTCAACTGCGGGGTTATTGTGGTGCGCTACTTCGGCGGTATCAAACTGGGAACGGGCGGTCTGGCGCGGGCCTATTCGGGCGCAGCCAATGAGGTGATCCGGTGTGCTGATTTGGTACCGTGGTTCCCGATCAAGACAAAAAGACTCTCTGCAACCTTTGCTTCGAGTGCGGAGCTGGAGCGCAAAATCGCCAATCTTGCCTTGACCGTGGATGACCGCAGTTTCACAGAGGATGGTGTAACCCTTACGGTTAGCGGGCCTGATCACATACTCGATCAGATTTAACCCTTCTAAATCACCTGCAATTTCTGCCAGTGGCACAGGCTTTGCGCAGCAATCACTATAGTGGTGATTGATGTCTCTTTTTGAGACAGGTGTGGGGTTTGTAATGCGTGTTTCCCAAGCGTCTAACAGCGGCAATGGCGGAAACGACTATGGCTATCGTCATCGTCGTCCAGCGCAGCATGCTGGCCGAAAGACCACAGAGGATGCGAGCCTAAAAGCTGCCAACACCAACAGCAAAGCGCTTGTTGTTTATGAGGCAACGCCTCAGGACGACTTGTATGATGAGCAAGCCGCGCCGCGCCGTCTGGATGCTTATCGCAGCTATTCTCCCATTGTTGCGCACTTGATAGCCGTGCGTGACCATCATCCTCAAATGCGCTCGCGCTGCCGTGAAGAGCCAGAAGCGGCGCTGAGCACCTATCAGCAGACAGCGCGCTCAACGCGAAGGATGGGAGAGGGGCGCGTATTACAGCGCCAAGCCTAAGGCCCTCTCTATTTCTACTGGTTAGTAGCCGATAGCGCAGCCATCTTTGCGCGGGTCCGAACCGCCAATCAGGCCACTGCCTTCCTGATTAAACTGGATTGCCTGACCGCCGCCAAACGGCGCGCCAACGCGAGATACTGGGTGGCCGAGGTCGCGCAGGGCATCGACGGTTTTAAGCGGCACACCGGTTTCCGCTTCCAGCGCCAGCGTTTCTTCATTGATGAACATACGCGGGCAATCGATCGCCGCTTGCACGTCCATACCGAAGTCCAGCATGTTGGAAAGGACATGCGCATGGCCGCACGGCTGATAACCGCCGCCCATTACGCCAAAGCTCATCCATGGCTTGCCATCTTTGAGCGCCATTGCCGGAATGATGGTGTGCATCGGGCGCTTGCCGCTTTGCAATTCGTTCGGGTGACCTTCTTCCAACGAGAAGCAAGCTCCACGGTTTTGCAGCAGAACGCCAGACTGCGGCGTCGTGATGCCAGAGCCAAAGCCGTGATAGATGGAGTTGATGAGGGAAACAGCCATGCCGTCTTCATCGACAACGGTTAGATACACAGTATCGGAATGGGGCATGAGAACTTCTGCGCTCTGGCGCGGAAGAACGGCATCCATGCGGATTTTGGCCGCCAAAGCATCAATGTAAGCAGGTGACAGGAGTTCTTGCGCCGACATTGGCATTGCATCGGCTTCGGCAAGAAAACGATCACGGCCAGAGTACGCGAGCTTTGCGATTTCCATTTCCAAATGGAAGCGCTGTGGGCCAAGTGGATCCATTGATGCCACATCAAACCGCTTCATCAGTTCCAGCATGATAAGAGCGATTACGCCTTGGCCGTTTGGCGGCAGTTCGGCAACGGTGATGCCGTTGTAGTCCGCTGTGATTGGCGTGACATCATCGGCTTTCATGCCAGCAAGGTCTTCCTCGGTTAGGAAACCGCCCTTGGCCTGTACGGTTGCCGCAATTTCCTGCCCAATAGGGCCAAGGTAGAACGCATCAGCGCCATCGCTGGAAACAGCTTGCAGAGTATTTGCTAGGCCGTTGAGGCGCAAAGTCTCACCGGTTTTTGGGGCGCGGCCTTCAATCAGGTAGTTTGCTGCAGAGCCTTCATCTTCTGCAAGGAAGTCGCGGTTGGTGCGCCAATCCCAAGCAACACGAGGAGCCACAGCAAAGCCGTTGCGGGCATAGTAGATAGCGCGGGCGAGCACGTCTTTGAAGCCCATGCGACCATGGTCTTTCAGCGTTTTCTCCCAGCCGCGCAGTGCGCCGGGAACGGTGATCGCATGGACGGACTTGGTGCTAATTTTGGAAAGACCGAGCCCGCGCAGTTTCTCGCCGGAGGTGTTCTTTGCAGCGCGGCCAGAGGCATTCATGCCATGCAAAGTGCCGTCCGGCTTGGCGATCAAGGTGAAGCAGTCACCGCCAATACCGGTCATGTGAGGTTCAACAACGCTGCAAACGGCGATAGCTGCAACAGCTGCGTCTGCTGCGTTGCCGCCCTTTTGCAAAATCTCTAGCGCTGCCTGCGTTGCAAGCGGGTGAGAAGTCGCGGCCATTGCTTTGGAGGCGTAAACCGCCGAACGACCGGGTGATTGAAAGTCTCTAAACAAAAAGAGGTCCCCTAATTTATTGTAGTTTGGCAGAGGAGCTTTTCGGAAATGGAGCCTTCTCGTGCCATTCAAGCGCTGATACTAGTCCTGTATGAAGTTATACTGAGATTAGATAGGGATCGATCATGACGCAATTTAATCTTTCTGCTGCCAAGGCGATTATCGCAAAGGCGCAGGAAAAGGCTGCCGAGCTGGGTTTAAAGCCAATCACCGTAGCTGTTTTGGATGCTGGCGGACACGTGGTGGCAATGGAGCGGCAGGATGGATCATCTTTGCTGCGGCCGCAGATTGCCCACGGCAAGGCTTTTGGCGCTTTGTCGGTTGGGGCTGGGTCTCGCTGGCTCAATGAAAATGCTGTCAGCCGACCTCACTTTGTGCAGGCGCTCAACGGTTTGGCAGGCGGTAACATTGTGCCGGTTCCCGGCGGCGTTCTGGCCAAAGATGCCAGCACCGGCGCAATTCTTGGCGCTGTCGGCATAACGGGCGATACTTCCGAAAATGATGAAGCATGTGCGATTGCCGGTATCGCAGCTGGCGGATTTCAGCCAGACGTTGGTTGATTGTGTGAAGCACAAAAAAAGGGGCGTATGGGCGCCCCTTTTTTTGAATAGATCGACTTGATGTAATCGAGCAAGCGGCCGCTTACTTTTTGCTTTCGGCCAATGCGTCGATTTTCTTTTGCATCTCTGCCAGCTGCTTTTGCATGTCAGACAGATCGGATGCAGGCGCTGCGGGCGTTTCTTCCTTCGGGCTTTGCGGCTTTTCTGTCCCTTGAGCATTGTCAAACGGCATGAACATCTTCATGGCACGTTCAAACATTTCCGCATTGCGCTTGACCTGATCTTCGATGACGTCAAAGGCGGATGTGCCAAAAGCGTCAGACATCTGGCCGCGGATCTTCTCCTGCTCACGGGTCAGGGTAGACATGGTGTACTCAAGATAACTTGGCACCATATTCTGCATGCTGTCGCCGTAAAAGCGGATCAGTTGGCGAAGGAAGGTGATAGGCAGCAGATTCTGCCCCTTGTTCTCCTGATCAAAAATGATCTGCGTGAGAACGGAACGCGTAATGTCTTCTCCGGTCTTGGCGTCATATACGATAAAGTCCTCCTCGTTCTTTACCATGACTGCCAAGTCTTCAAGCGTGACGTAGGAACTGGTGCCAGTGTTATACAGGCGCCTGTTCGCGTATTTTTTAATAACTGTGGCCTGATTTGTATTTGCCATCTCTTCTACCGTGCTTCGGCGGCATATTATTTGCCGTTAATTTTTCGATCCTAATAGATTTGTGCGGAACGTTTCCTCAAAAAGACAGCTTAAGCCCAAAACCTTGGTTGTGACCACACTTTTTCTGTTTGGTGTAGTCTAAAATACAATCTGTGATATAACTTATGGTGCGCTGCATCATGGGAGGCTTGTCGCTTCCCGTGCGAATCGCCGGTGCCTCAGGGGCGAGGTACTGGTGTGGTATAATCGGGCACGCAGCGTTTTGTGGGACGAAAAACACTGTCTAATTGGGAGAACAAGAATGAGCACACCGAAGGACGTCGTCATTGTTAGTGCGACGCGTACGCCTGTAGGCTCCTTTAACGGCTCTTTTGCTAAAATTCCTGCGCACGACCTTGGCGCTCTTGTCATCAAGTCTGCGTTGGAAAGAGCCAATGTGGCGCCGGAAGAGGTGGATGAAGTTATTTTCGGGCAGGTGCTGACTACCGGACAAGGGCAAAATCCGGCGCGTCAGGCTGCGCTCAAAGCAGGTCTTCCAGAAAGTTCCTCCGCTATTATCGTCAATCAGGTTTGCGGCTCGGGCTTGCGCACCGTGGCAATGGGCATGCAGCAGATCATGACCGGCGATGCTTCTGTGATCGTGGCTGGTGGTCAGGAAAACATGAGCATGTCGCCGCACTGCCAGCACCTGCGTGATGGTGTGAAGATGGGCGACTACAAGATGGTCGACACCATGATCAAAGATGGTCTTTGGGATGCGTTTAACGGCTATCACATGGGCCAGACCGCCGAGAACGTGGCGCTGAAATTTGAAATTAGCCGCCAGCAGCAGGACGAGTTTGCCGTTGCTTCCCAAAACAAAGCTGAGGCTGCGCAAAAGGCCGGTAAATTCAAGGAAGAAATTACGCCGGTAACGGTTAAAGAGCGCAAGGGCGAGCGCGTGGTGGAAGATGATGAATACATCCGCCATGGTGCAACCATCGACAAGATGGAAAAGCTGCGTCCTGCCTTTAATAAGGAAGGCTCTGTAACCGCTGCTAACGCGTCCGGTCTTAATGATGGTGCGGCGGCACTTGTGCTTATGAGTGCTGAGGAGGCTGAAAAGCGCGGCCTGAAGCCACTGGCGCGAATCGCATCTTGGGCGACAGCAGGTGTGGACCCTGCCTTCATGGGAACCGGACCTATTCCAGCTTCCCAAAAAGCGCTTGAAAAAGCGGGCTGGTCTGTTGCCGATCTTGATCTTGTTGAAGCAAACGAAGCATTTGCAGCACAAGCTTGCGCTGTAAACAAAGGTTTGGGCCTTGATACTTCCAAGGTCAATGTAAATGGCGGCGCAATTGCAATTGGTCATCCGATTGGTGCATCCGGCGCTCGAATTCTCGTAGGTCTTTTGCATGAGATGAAGCGGGCCGATGCTAAGAAAGGACTTGCAACCCTTTGTATTGGCGGCGGAATGGGCGTTGCACTTTGTGTAGAACGCGACTAGAGCCAGACTAATTACTAGGAAAACCCTAGGGAAGTCTGCTTGACTTCCCTAGGTATTAACGCTGACACTGTTCCTGTATGGGCTTGAAACAGGGACGGGTTCAAATGAGTAAAGTTGCAGTTGTTACTGGTGGTACGCGCGGCATTGGCGCAGCTATTTCTAAGGGTCTTCAAAGCGCCGGTTTTACTGTAGCTGCCACTTACGCAGGCAATACGGAAAAGGCAGAAGCTTTTCGCAGCGAGACCGGAATTTCCGTTTACAAGTGGGATGTTGCGGACGAGCGAGCCTGCCAGTTAGGCATTGCGCAGGTGCAAGAAGAGCTCGGCGCAATCGGTGTTTTGGTCAACAACGCCGGTATTACCCGCGATGGCTGGTTTCACAAAATGAGCTTTGAGGATTGGTCGCAGGTGATGCGCACAAACCTCGATTCCATGTTCACCATGTGCAGCCCGGTTATTGAAGGTATGCGGGCGCAAGGTTTTGGCCGCATCGTCAACATTTCTTCTATCAATGGTCAAAAGGGGCAGCTTGGTCAGGCAAACTATTCTGCCGCAAAAGCTGGTGTGATCGGCTTTACCAAAGCGCTGGCGCAGGAAAATGCGCGCAAAGGCGTTACGGTCAACTGCATCTGTCCGGGTTACATTGATACCGACATGGTGGCAGCCGTGCCCGAAAAGGTGTTGGAAGGTATTATCGGCCAAATTCCGGTCGGGCGGCTTGGCAAGGCGGAAGAGATCTCCGGCCTCGTCAATTACCTTTGCTCCGACGCTGCAGCGTTTATGACCGGCTCTGTGCTTACCATTAATGGCGGTCAGTACATCGCCAACGGGTAATCAATCTGGCAACGAACGCTTCAAAGCCGCAGCTTTGTCTGCGGCTTTTTTGTTTCGCAACGCGCTAGTGGTGCGCGCCAACAACCACATCGCGGCGAACGCCGGTCAGCGATATGGCAAAGCCTGCCATAACGTCCAGCGCTGCGATTATCATCAGCAGGAAGAAAACCGAGGTTGCCGCTTGCTGTACGGTGAGAAACTCAACCAGATAGGCGAGCAGCACCAACGTGGAGATCATGTGGTCGATAATGGAGCTACGACCAGCCCGTGTTGCTTTCATCAGCTCGATGAACAGGATCAGCAGCGAGAGCGCCAGAAACAAGTCCGATAGATGCAAAACCATTGTGGCACCTGATGCCAACGTAAAGCTGACAATGGAGATGCTCCATGGGTCGGAATAGGGCGCTCCCAGCAGCCCGAAGACGAATAGATTGTAGAGCGCCAACGGCAGCACCGTTAGCGGAATAGCAAATAAAAACGTCATAGCCCCTCCCAATGGCGTTTTTGTAAAGCTGCGCAACTCTAACATGCCCCTACGAAAATTGAATAGGCCGTATTTCGAGGTTTTTAGGCTCCTGCTGGCGGGCTTGTCTATTGAGGGGCGGTGTCAGCCGCTCTCTCCCTCGTGTAAATAACCTAGGGGTAATTGGTGTTGAGTTCTGAAGGGAATCCCCCTTCAATGGCAGTCCGTGCATTTGGATGGGCAAATGTAGGGTTTTAGAAAGAGGGGGGGGCGTGATGAACGAAATCATCTCTAATGTGAACTGGGTCGCAGTTATCGTCGGCGCAATTGCATCCTTTATGCTTGGCTGGCTTTGGTATTCTCCGGTTGCTTTTGGTAAGGTTTGGGCATCCGGCACTGGGGTTGATCTTGATCGGCCTGAGAAAATGCCAGCACTTGCAATGGTCTCACAGTTCCTCGGTCTGTTTTTGATGAGCTGGTTTGTGGGCGTTACTGCTATGAACAACGCGCTGATGACGGTGGTTCTTGCAACGGTGGCTTTCGCGGTTCTGGGGTTTTCTGGCGGCAAGTTCGGGCAAAAGTCGACTGCGGCGGCGTTAATCGACTTCGGTTACTGGATTGCCGCTCTTGTGGTGATGCTCATTGTGCAGGGGCTCTTCTAAACACGGTGACCTTTGTAAGCGCTAAGGGCTCCCTAGAGATTGAGGGGCGGTGCGTTCATTGAAAGCGCTGCGCTTTCTGAGTACTATCAAAGGTGAGGGCGCTTAACGCCCCCACCTGTTGTCAGGTTTTCAAAAGAGCTCGGAACCAGAGGACCAGTCTGTTCCGGGCTTTTTCAATTTTGAAGTCGAGTTCAAACGTCACCTAACATCACCTCCTGTCCGGGCCTTGCTTCTGCTGAGGCTGCCCACGCTCCCCAGTTGCGCAGACTGGTTTGCGCTGCTGCTTTGATAACAAGAGTTGAATGGTGATGGTGAACAAATAGAGAACGAAAGTCTATTGGCAAAAGACGGGGCTTGAGAGGCTCTTTTTCGTCGCAAATAGTTACATGCACAGCGAGAGGTGTAGTGATGGCGAAAGAACTGACAGCGGAAGAAAAGCAGAGAGGCGTTTTGTGGCGCATGGGGCTAGGCGCAGTTGCTGCAATTGTGGTGTTGCTTGCTGGTAGTTTCTGGAACCCTTTGGCGCTGCCTGAAGGGGCAGAGGTCGACATTCGCGTTCGTGTGCTGGCACTGGCGTCCTTGGTGCTTGCAGTGTTTCTGGCGATCTCCATTGGCCGGATGGCCTCTCACCGGTTCTTTACACCTGCTGATATTGACGGCGGAGGAATGACAGCAGGCACCGAGCAAGCGAAGATGCTCCAGTCCTTGCTGCAAAACACGCTTGAGCAAGCCATTCTGGCATTTTTTGCTTATGTGGCGTGGGCCGTGTTTATGCCGCAAAGCACTTTGATGGTTATTGTCTTTAGTGCTTTGGCTTTCGGTGTTGGGCGAATTCAGTTTTTTGCCAGCTATCATCGAGGAGCGCCCTATAGGGGTATGGGCTTTGCGCTAACGTTCTACCCCAGCTTATTGATGCTTGGGGTGGTGCTGGTGTGGTTGGTTCTGTCGCTCTTCTAGGGACGGTCTAAAAAAAGCCCGCCAACGTTACCGCGGCGGGCTCTGAAGCTACAGGTGACTAGCTTGAGCTTAGCACCAGCCGATGGTCATATCGGCAGTGTAGGTAGCAGATGGCTCCAAGGTCACAGCGGTGTCGATAGCATCAACGCGCTCTACGCATACGAAGCCGACCTGAGCGCCTTCACCCATATCAGGCACGTTTGCAGCGCCTTCACCCGGGTTCCAAACCATTGCAGACTTTTGATCGCCAGCGATTTTGATGCGGCCGTTCGGGCTATCAATGTAGAGGCAGTCTGGAATGCCGGAGTAGTAGTGGGTGGTTGCGCCGTCGATGGTTTTGATGCCTTCCTGACGGATCGGTGCATCGCCTGCCAAACGGTCGATACCGTCCAAGCCATCCAGACCTTCGATGCGGATCTGGCTTACATCACCAACGTTGAAGTAGGTGTGGTAGGCAAATTCAACGCGTTGCGCTTCTGTGCTCTTGTTTTCGAAGCTGAGCTTCATTTCAAGATCGGTGCCGCAGACGAGTTCCAGAGTTGCTGCGAAAGCGAAAGGCCAAGAGGCGCGGCTTTCAGCGGTATCAGCCAGAACCAGCGTAACTTTGGTTGCGCCTTCTGCGGTTGCTTCAACACCAGCAACTGCCCAGTCAACAATACGGGCAAAGCCATGCATCGGTGTGCCTTCAGCGCCCGGGCCGAACCAAGGCAAGCAAAGCGGAATGCCGCCGCGGATCGGTTTACCAGCAACGATATCGCTGTTTGGAGACATCCAAAGCAGGTCTGGCTTGCCTTTTGGCACAAAAGACATGACGTGCGCGCCATTAAGGGCGACAACGGTCTTGGACAGATCGTTGTCAATAACGATTGCCTGACGGGTTACGCCTTCTGCAGCGCCTGCAGCTTTGATCTGGATGAAGGATACGCCGAAGGTGGCGGTGGTTTCGATGGAAGTTGTGCTTGTCATTATTATGGCCTGTTGGTGGCTTTTGAAGCAAATAGCAAGAAGCACATATGACAGCAGCAAACACGTGCTGCAAGTGGGTGGACTGTCGCTGGGCGAAAATAAGCGCTGGCCGCTGGCAAACAAAAAACCCGCCAACGTTGCCGCGGCGGGTTTCAGAAATTTGTAGCTCAAGCTTGCGAGTTATTTCGCCAGCTTATCACGCTTTGCCAAAGTGCGCAGACGAAGAGCGTTGAGGCGGATAAAGCCTGCAGCGTCCTTCTGGTCGTATGCGCCATGGTCATCTTCAAAGGTCACCAGTTCCTCAGAGTAGAGGGAGTATGGGGACGCGCGACCAACAACGATTACGTTGCCTTTGTAAAGCTTCAGCTTAACTGTGCCGGTGACGAACTCCTGCGACTTGTCGATCATCGCCTGCAGCATTTCACGCTCAGGAGAGAACCAGAAGCCGTTATAGATGAGCTTTGCGTAGCGTGGCATCAGCTCGTCTTTCAGGTGGCCTGCATCGCGGTCAAGCGTGATGGATTCCATCGCGCGGTGTGCAGAAAGCAGGATGGTGCCGCCCGGAGTTTCATAGATACCGCGGGACTTCATGCCCACGAAGCGGTTTTCTACAAGGTCAAGGCGGCCAATGCCGTTGTCGCGGCCGTAGTCGTTCAGCTTGGCAAACAGAGTTGCCGGAGACATGTGAACGCCGTTGATGGAGACCGGATCACCCTTTTCAAAGCCGATTTCAATTTCGGTTACTTCGTCAGGTGCCTTGGTTGGGTCAACGGTGCGCTGGAAGACGTATTCCGGTGCCTCTTCATTCGGATCTTCCAGAACTTTACCTTCGGAAGAAGAATGCAGCATGTTGGCGTCAACGGAGAACGGTGCTTCACCGCGCTTGTCTTTTGGTACCGGAATCTGGTGCATTTCTGCAAATTCGATCAGGTCGGTACGGGATTTGAACGTCCAGTCACGCCAAGGTGCGATCACCTTGATGTCCGGGTTCAGGGCGTAGCAAGAAAGCTCGAAGCGAACCTGATCATTGCCTTTGCCGGTTGCACCGTGAGCAACAGCATCTGCACCGGTTTCCTCGGCGATTTCAATGAGACGCTTGGAAATCAATGGACGGGCGATGGACGTACCCAGCAGGTATACGCCTTCGTAAACCGCATTGGCACGGAACATCGGGAATACGAAATCCCGGATGAACTCCTCGCGTAGATCATCAATATAGATTTCTCGAATGCCCATGAGTTCGGCTTTTCGTCGAGCCGGCTCAAGCTCCTCGCCCTGACCAAGGTCAGCGGTGAAGGTTACTACTTCGCAGCCAAGTTCTGTCTGCAACCACTTGAGAATAATCGAGGTGTCGAGCCCGCCAGAATAGGCAAGCACAACTTTTTTGATGTCGCCTTGGGCCATTGATTGATTTCCAAATAGAGTTTCAGGAGTAATCGAATGATTACAGTGGGGCAATCTAACGAGGTGTGAACGCAAAGCAAGCACTGATTGCGGTCAAACATTGAAGAAATGTGCTTTTGCTTCGAGAAAACATCAGCACCTGCCACAATCTATGGCAGGTGGGGCAGGGGCTGTGTATGACACCTCATCACTTAGTTGTATCTACACGGCTTTTGCTTTGCCGGGCAATGAGGTGCGCGTTGGGGTAGTGGCTGGCAAGAGCTAACCAGCAGGCTGCCAGTCTGGCTCCGCCATAACAAACCCGCCAAATGAAAAGCCCGGTGAGACCGTGCAGCCAACCAGCGTCCATGGTCCCAGTGAACGGGCAGACTGCCAGCCGTGACGGGGCACAATAGCTTGCGGGCGTTCTCCGGAAAGAACATCAGGACCAAGCCTGTGTTGGCTGGTTGTTTTGCCATCGACTGAGATGGAAAGCTCCAGCGGCGCCCCGGCATAGTAATGCCAGACCTCAACCGCATCCACATGGTGCCAGTGAGAGCGGTCGCCCGCCTCTAGGAGATAGTAGATGCAGGTTGAGTAGCCGCGCCCTTCTGGGCCTTCCTCATCGCGGAAGGTTTCGGTGTAGTAGCCACCTTCCGGATGCGGTTTCATGTTCAAGGTCTTGATGATGTCCTGCGCGCTTGGTCCAGCCACTAGAAGTTATCCTTGCGCTTGCGGATTTCGGCAAAGACTGCAGCCGCGTCTGCCCCCTCCATACCCAGATGCTTTTGGATAGCAGGGTCAGCAGCACGCAGAAACGGGTTGGTTTTGAGCTCAAGCGCCATGGTGGTCGGCAATGTTGCCTGATCAGTCGCGCGTAGCTCTTCAACGTGTCTGGCGCGGGCTTTCAGATCCTCATTGACTGGAATCAATGGTCAGCGCAAAGCGTGCGTTGGCAAGGGTGTACTCATGGCCGCAGTAAATGCGGGTTTCAGGGGGAAGGTCGCGCATCAAGCGGGAAAGGGATGCCCACATCATGTCCGCATTGCCTTCGAAAATGCGTCCGCAGCCAAGCGAGAACAGCGTGTCGCCTGTATGGACAATGCCTTCGCTTTTAAACCACCAGCTTATCTGGTCCAGTGTGTGGCCGGGCGTGCCAATCGCTTCTACAGTGAACGGGCCAAGCTGAACGCTGTCACCATCTTCGACGCCGCGGTTCATACTGGCGATTTTCTGACGGGATCGCTCAGGGCCGATCACCTTTGCGCCTGTTGCCTCTACCAGTTCGGGCACGCCTTGCACGTGGTCCCAGTGGTGATGAGTGATCAGGATGTGGCTGAGCTTCCAGTTTTTGAGCGCCAAGGCCTGAACGTAGGCAGCAGCCTCCGGCACGTCGATAGCGACGGTGGTCCCACTTTCTTTGTCGTGAACGAGAACCCCGAAATTGTCGGAGAGACAGGTGAACTGATAAACTTCTACGGTGGCCAAACGCTTTCTCCGTGCTTTTCGTTTTGCTTAGCCTTATTGTGCTAAGGCAGATGAGCGAATTCAATAATTAAGTTCGTCTAGAGGTAGCGGAAAACCCTAGTGGGAAAGGATTTACTTTTCTTAGATATTGCACCTGCCGCTTTTGCACCCCATAGATTAGTAGAACGAAGGCTCTGGAACCGCTGAATGCATCTTGATGTTGCCCACCTGAAAGAATTCTATGATCTGCCGTTGGGCCGGATGCTTCGGGTCTTGGTTGGGCACAGAATGCGCCGCATCTGGCCGCAGCTAAAGGGACGCAAGCTGTTAGGGCTTGGATACGCAACGCCATTTGTTCGCCCTTACATGAAAGAGGCAGCCCAAGTTGCCGTTGGCATGCCCGCCGCACAAGGCGTTGTAAAGTGGCCCCGTGAGAAGGATGCGCCCAACAAAGCGTTTCTCATGGAACCAAACCGCATGCCGCTTCCTGATTCCAGCTTTGATCGTATTATGATGGTTCACAGTCTTGATATGGCGAGTGATCCGGATGGCCTGATTGAAGAGGTTTACCGTGTGCTAGCTCCCGGTGGCCGTATCATGATCGTTGTTCCCAATCGGCGGGGGTATTGGTGCCGCTCTGAGGCTTCCCCTTTCGGATATGGGCGACCGTATTCACGTTCTCAGCTGGAAAACTTTCTCGGCAATCACGCGCTCTCTGTCGTTGGGCGGGAAGAGGCGCTCTATGTGCCGCCGATTAATTCTCGGCTCGTGATGAAGTCTGCCAGAAGCTTCGAGCGCATGGGCAATTTCATCTGGCCAGCCTTTGCAGGCCTTGTCTTGATGGAAGCAGAAAAGCGTGTTTACCGCGGCCTGCATTCGCGCTCGGACCGGTTTGCCAGAGCGCTGCGCCCCGTCTTCCTCCCTGAGGGAAAGACTGCCGGAGCGCAGATTTTCGAAGAACCGAGAAATCCTTGTAGGTAAGGGCGAGGCTAGGGCCTCGCTTATTTCTTGCGCTCTAGCAAGAAGATCGCCTGATCGCCAATCAGGTTCCAAACCCACCATGGGGCGTTGAAGCCGATCCGCTCGCCTTTTGCGTTGAGCGCTTCTGCGCGCAGAACTTTTGCGTCCACTTCACCAGCCAGCTCTACGAAATCACGGATGGTGCAGAAGTGGATGTTCGGCGTGTCATACCAAGAATACGGCAGATAATCGGTTACCGGCATGCGGCCGCGAGTGAGCAACTGCATGCGGTTGCGCCAGTGGCCAAAGTTTGGAAAGGACACCACAGCACGTTTGCCGATGCGAAGCAGCTCACCCAAAATATGCTTTGGGTCTTTGGTCGCCTGCAGCGTCTGGCTGAGGATGGCGTAATCGAACGCGCCATCAGGGTAGGCTGAAAGGTCGGTGTCCGCATCGCCTTGCACCGCTGGCAGGCCGCGGGCAACGCATTTGTTTACGCCCGCTTGGTGAAGCTCTAGCCCACGTGCATCAACGTTGCGGGTGCGGATGAGCAGCTCCAGTAGATCGCCGTCTTCACAGCCGATATCAAGAACGCGGGAGCCCGGTTCCACAAAGTCGCAGAGAATGCGGTGGTCACCGCGGACGTTTTTCAAATCTTTGCTGTTCATGACCTTATTCTCCGATAGGCGTTGCAGGGGCAGGAATGCCGCGCGCATTTGCAGCGCCGGTCATGAAGCCGAACATGGTTTCGAACATTTCTGGCTCGTCCAGCAAGAAGGCATCGTGGCCGCGCGAGCTGTCGATCTCAACAAAGGAGACGTTTGCCGCTGCTGCATTGAGCGCGTGGACGATGGCCTTGCTTTCGGATGTCGGGAACAGCCAGTCGGTGGTGAAGGACATCACGCAGAAGCGGGTTTTGGTATGCATGAACGCATTTGCCAGTCTGCCGCCATGGGCTGCTGCCAGATCGAAATAGTCCATGGCACGGGTCACATAGAGGTAGGAGTTGGCATCAAAGCGATCAACAAAGGTCATGCCCTGATGACGTAGGTAGCTTTCAATCTGGAAGTCTGCGTCAAAGCCAAAGGTAATGGCGGCGCGGTCTTGCAGGTTGCGGCCAAACTTCTGCTGAAGGGATTCGTCAGACATGTAGGTGATGTGTGCGGCCATGCGCGCCACAGCCAGCCCTTTCACAGGGCGCTTGTTTTCTTGCGCATACTTACCTTGGCACCAGTCCGGATCAGCCATAACAGCCTGACGACCAACTTCGTGGAACGCGATGTTCTGGGACGTGTGGCGTGCACCGGAAGCGATTGGAACAGCGGCGAAGACTTTTTCAGGATAAGCCGCAGCCCACTGCAGCACCTGCATACCGCCCATAGAGCCGCCAACAACGGCGAACAAGGTCTCGATGCCCAGAGCCTCAACAAGCTTTGCCTGACTGCGCACCATATCGCCAATGGTCACGACCGACATGTCGAGGCCGTAGGATGTGCCAGTCTCTGGATTGGTGGATGCTGGGCCGGTTGTGCCCATACAGCCGCCAAGAACGTTGGCGCAGATAACGAAATAGTGGTTGGTGTCTACCGGCCGGCCCGGTCCAACCATAAGCTCCCACCAGCCCGGCTTGCCGGTAACAGGGTTTTGGGAGGCAACATACTGGTCGCCGGTCAGCGCGTGACAAACAACAACGGCGTTGGATTTGTCTTCGTTCAGCGTTCCGTAGGTCTCATAGGCGATCTGCCACGGAGCGAGTTCTGCACCTGAATCCAACATCAACGGATTATCGGCTCCAAAACACATGAGCTTGCTGGATGGCGCGTTTGCTTGATCCAGAGCGTTGTTTTGTGCGTTACCGTTGATCTGCGCATCACCGTTGGTGGCGCTTGTGGAATTGGTCATTGCTACTCCGTTACACTGTCAGAAAGACCAGTGCCAACCTGCATAGATTGGCGGGAAATATCTGTTTGCTATGGGCGCGGATACGTTGTGTCAATCGTTTCTTTCGCTTTCCCAGCAGTAGGTTTTAGGGGCAGACTTGGTTGGTGGGCGCAAAAAGCACTTCTGGTCCAATAGAACGCATCATTTTTGCTCAAGCTAACTTGCGAAATACCCATTCATTGTTCGCCCTATTCGCGCAATGCTCTGTTGTTTTTTGCCAAGGAAGCGCAACGTATGCGCCAAGTAAGCCTAAAAAGGCTGCTTTGGTTTGTAGGGCCCTATGCTTAGGTAGGGTAGATCAGGGTAGAGTAGCTATTGACGTTAGCGTGCAGTTTGATAGTGATCCCCTTCGAGATTATTCTAAAGCGATACGCAAAAGAGGAATGAGAGTTATGGATCAGCAGGTTGTTCGCCCTGTTCCCCGCCCAGGTGTGCTTGCAATTGACCCGTATGTGCCGGGTAAAGCCAAAGCCACAGGCGGCCATAAACTCCATAAACTCTCTTCGAACGAGACGCCGCTTGGCGCGAGCCCAAAGGCTATCGAGGCTTATCGGTCTATTTCGAACCTTGAGTTCTATCCGGACCCTGCAGCAACAGCGCTGCGCGAAGCCATCGCCGATGTTTACGGATTGAATGCATCGCGCATTATCGCCGGTAACGGTTCTGATGAGATTCTCAGCTTGCTTGCCTATGCTTATCTGGGTGAGGGCGATGAGGCTATCTTCACCGAGCACGGCTTCCTCGTTTACAAAATTGCAATTCTTGCTGCCGGTGCAACACCTGTTGTCGCGCCTGAAAAGGATCGCACGACAGATGTAGACGCTATTTTGGAACGCGTGACCGAGAAGACCAAGATGGTCTTCCTCGCTAACCCGAATAACCCGACCGGCACATACATCCCGTTTAGCGAAGTGCGCCGGCTGCATGCTGGCCTACCAAAGACCTGCGTTCTGGTGCTAGATGCCGCTTACGCCGAGTACGTGCGCCGCAACGACTATGAAGCTGGTATCGAGCTGGTTGGCAGCAGCGAGAACGTTGTGATGACCCGCACCTTCTCCAAGGTCTACGGTCTGCCTGCGCTGCGCGTTGGTTGGGGCTATGCGCCAGACCATATCATTGATGCTTTGCACCGCATTCGCGGCCCGTTCAACATGAACGCGGCAGCTATTGCAGCAGGTGCTGCCGCAGTGCGCGATCAGGCATTTGTGGAAGCGGCTATTGACCACAATGAAAAGTGGTTGCCATGGGTAAGCGAAGAACTCACCAAGCTTGGCCTTGAAGTGACACCAAGTGTTGGTAACTTCATCCTTATCCACTTCCCGGATGTTGACGGTAAGCGTGCTGCGGATGCAGATGCCTATTTGTTGGAGCGTGGCTGTGTTCTGCGTCAGGTTGCCGGTTATGGTTTCCCGAATGCACTGCGTATGTCCATCGGTACGGAAGAGGCGAACCATGATGTGGTTGCCGCTCTCCGCGAATTTTTAAAGTAAGAGCGAAATTACTACTCAAATGTCTGAACCCCTGTTTCAACGTGTTGCGCTGATCGGTATTGGCTTGATCGGCTCATCTCTTGCTCGTGTTATGGCGCGTGAAAAACTCGCCGGCGAGATTGTCATCTCCACCCGTTCCGAAGCTACTCTAAAGCGTGCGGAAGAAATCGGGCTTGGGGATCGATATTATCTCGACGCGGGCAAGGCCGTTGAAGGGGCGGACTTGGTAATTGCCTGTGTTCCTGTGGGCGCATCTGAGGCGATAGCCCGTCAGATCGCTCCGCATCTGAAAACAGGTGCAATTGTCACCGATGTGGGTTCGGTCAAGAACGCCGTTATCAAGGCGTTCAAACCGCATATGCCTGAAGGTGTGCACTTTGTAGCAGGGCACCCGATTGCCGGTACCGAGTATTCCGGCCCTGATGCCGGTTTTGCTTCTTTGTTCGAGAGCCGTTGGTGTGTGCTTACGCCCGACGAGGATGCTGATGAGCAGGCTGTTGCCAAGCTCAGAACATTCTGGGAGCGGTGTGGTTCCAACGTGGAAATCATGAACAGCCAGCACCACGATCTGGTTCTGGCTGTGGTTTCCCACCTGCCGCACATCATCGCCTACAACATCGTGGGTACGGCCGATGACCTTGAGACGGTAACCAAGTCGGAAGTGATTAAGTATTCGGCATCCGGTTTTCGCGACTTTACTCGCCTTGCAGCCTCCGACCCGACCATGTGGCGTGACGTGTGCCTGAACAACAAGGAAGCCATTTTGGAGATGCTTTCGCGCTTCTCAGAAGACCTTTCAGCGTTGCAGCGTGCAATCCGCTGGGGCGATGGTGATGCACTCTATAGTTTGTTCACCAGAACCCGAGGTATTCGCCGCGATCTTATTGATGCTGGACAGGAATCTCCGGAGCCAAACTTCGGTCGCCAGAACTCTCAAGGCGAGCCTGCACAGTAAATAAAAGGTTCTATAGACCAATGGGCAGCTTGTTTATCTGAGGATCTATGGCATTCTACAGATCTCCAATCTCCTGTGGTGGCTGAGATTGAAAACTTTATAGCGGGTCTTCTGGACCCGCTTTTTTTTTATTTTCGCAACACCCGATTAACTGCAGAAAACACTTCTACCCTCGCGTCTAAGGGGCTTTGCTATTCTATGGCCGACATACATAGAAAGCCGAGGAGGCCTTATGAGATCGCTGATACTTGCAGCAGGGTTTATTGTTCTTGCAACGGGTGCAATGGCTCAGTCCAAAGCAACTGCAGAGTTGAAAGATACAAGCGGTAATGTGGTTGGCACATTGACGCTTACCGACACCCCTTCCGAGACCGTTTTGATTACCGGAGAGCTGTCAGGGCTACCAGAAGGCGTGCATGGCTTCCATATCCATGAATATGGCCGCTGCGAGCCGAACTTTGATGCTGCCGGAGGGCATTTTGCGCCTGATGGTCATGACCACGGTGTGATGGCACTACATGGTCCCCATGGCGGTGATTTGCCGAACCTGCATGTGTCTGCGGACGGAAAAGCGGTTGTCGAGATTTTTTCCGAAGAGATCGAGGTGAAGCCCGGTGATGACGAGAGCGTTTTGGGCGGGCAGGGTACAGCATTTATCATTCACGCAGATCCTGATGATTACACTAGCCAGCCAACAGGCAATGCCGGTGGCCGCATAGCCTGCGGCGTCATCACGCCCGCTTCTTAGAGCGATCTCTAACCCAACCCAAAGGACCATTGATCCGTACTGAGGCGCTGATAGTCTTTAGGGGTTGGTTTGGCTAGCCGCGCTATTGCGCGCAGCCTGCCTTGAGATTGGGGGGATCTCATGGGCTTTATTGATCCGATTGCTTATTCGGTGCCTGCGTTCATTATCTTGATGATCGCGGAAGGGGTTGCCGCGCGTGCACGCTCGGTTAAGGGCTATGAATTCAAAGACACGGTGACTAGCCTTTCCATGGGCATTGGCAGTCTTGTGGTATCCATCGCGTTTGGCACGGCTGTAGCTTACGCGACGCTGCGCTGGATTCACGAGTTCCGCATCATTAATGAGATTCCGGTCACGTGGTGGTCCGTTGCGCTGTGTTATTTGGCCTATGACTTTGCCTATTACTGGAAGCACCGATTAGGGCACGAGCATCGCTGGTTTTGGGCAAGCCATGTGAACCATCATTCTTCGCAGTTTTATAATCTCTCCACCGCTCTAAGGCAGACATGGACAGGCGAGATTGCCTTTGCTTTTGTCTTCGGCATGCCGGTAGCGCTGATCGGTTTTAGTCCGGAGATGGTCTACTTTGTTGCTGCGCTCAATCTCGTCTATCAGTTCTGGATTCATACAGAGCTAATAGACCGGATGGGGCCACTGGAGTGGGTGCTGAATACGCCAAGCCATCACCGCGTTCATCATGCAGCTAATCCGCGCTATCTTGATGCCAACTATGGCGGCACGCTGATTATCTGGGACCGGATGTTTGGAACATTTACCGCTGAGGAGCGGGAGGAGCCGGTGCGCTATGGCATTGGTAAGCCGCTTGAAAGCAACAACATCTTTTTTGTTGCCTTCCATGAGTGGATGGCGATGGCGCGGGATATGAAAAAGGTTCGCTCGCTCAAAGAGTTGGTGGGGTACACCTTCGGCGTGCCGGGATGGACGCCCGATGGTTCGCGCATCACTTCAAAAATGGCCAAAGACAACTGGAAGCGGCGGCAGGAAAAGAAACGGCAGGCAGAAAGCAATGCCGAAGAGCTTCACAGGGAAGATGAGCCGGTCAGCTGATTTCGCAGTGTAGATATGAAAAAGGAGAGCCAAGGCTCTCCTTTTTTGTCTTCTTATGACGTTAAACGCGGGGCTTATGCAGCGCCTTTGTTTGCAGCGCGTTCTGCGCGCTTACGGTCATGCGGGCAAAGCAGAGCTTTACGCAGACGGATGGATTCTGGGGTTACTTCCACCAGTTCATCATCAGCGATGTAAGACAGTGCTGCCTCAAGGCTCAGTTTAATCGGAGTTGTAAGCTTAACCGCGTCATCCTTGCCGGATGCGCGAACGTTGGTCAGCTGCTTACCCTTGATTACGTTTACCTCAAGGTCGTTACCACGGGTGTGTTCACCCACGATCATGCCCTGATAAACCTTGGTGCCCGGATCAATCATCATCGGGCCGCGATCTTCAAGGTTGAACAGTGCGTAAGCAACTGCTTCACCCTGAGCATTGGACAGAAGAACGCCGGTGTGACGACCCTGAATCTGACCTTTGTGCGGTGCGTATTCGTGGAACACGCGGTTAAAGATTGCGGAACCACGGGTGTCGGACATCAGTTCTGCCTGATAACCGATGAGACCACGGGTTGGAGCGTGGAACACCAGACGGGTACGACCGCCGCCAGATGGGCGCATTTCAAGCAATTCAGCTTTGCGCTCGGTGAGCTTTTGAACAACTGCACCCTGGTATTCGTCATCAACGTCGATGATAACTTCTTCGATAGGCTCAAGGCGCTTACCGGATTCGTCTTCCTGATAAACAACGCGAGGACGACCAACGCACAGCTCGAAGCCTTCACGGCGCATGTTCTCGATGAGAATTGCGAGCAGAAGTTCGCCGCGACCGGAAACGATGAAAGCATCAGCTTCAGCGGTTTCTTCGATCTTCAGCGCAACGTTGCCTTCCGCTTCCTTGTTCAGACGCTCGCGGATAACGCGGGACTGAACCTTGGTGCCTTCGGTGCCTGCAAGAGGACCGTCGTTTACGCGGAACATCATGGACAGGGTTGGCGGGTCAATCGGCTGTGCCTGGATTGGCTCGTTAACCTGTGGGTCTACGATGGTGTCAGCAACGGTTGCTTTGGTCAGGCCTGCGATAGAAACGATATCGCCAGCTTCACCCTGTTCAATCGGCTGACGCTCAAGGCCACGGAAAGCCAGTACCTTGGAGATACGGCCGGTTTCAATCACGCTGCCATCGCGGGAAAGGGCGCGGACCGGCATGTTCGGCTTTGCGGTACCAGAAGCGATGCGGCCGGTGAGGATGCGGCCGAGGAACGGATCGGATTCGATAGTGGTTGCCAGAAGACGGAACGGACCTTCTTCAGAAGTTGGCTCTGGAACATGGTTCAGAATCATGTCGAACAGAGGAGCCATGCTTTCCTGCGGGCCGTCTGCTTCCAGTGCCATCCACTCCTGCTTTGCAGAACCGTACACAACCGGGAAGTCCAGCTGGTCTTCGTTTGCATCAAGAGCGGTGAAGAGGTCGAATACTTCGTCCAGAACTTCGTCAGCGCGCTGTTCCGGCTTGTCGATCTTGTTGATCGCAACAATCGGGCGCAGGCCGAGTTTCAGGGCTTTGCCAAGAACGAACTTGGTCTGTGGCATTGGGCCTTCAGCCGCATCTACCAGCAGAACCACGCCATCAACCATGTGCAGAATACGCTCAACCTCGCCGCCAAAGTCGGCGTGGCCTGGGGTGTCTACGATGTTGATGCGGGTGTCGTTCCACACCAAAGAGGTGTTCTTGGCCAGAATGGTAATGCCGCGCTCACGCTCGATGTCGTTGGAATCCATCATGCGTTCTTCGGTCCGCTGGTTTTCGCGGAACGCGCCGGACTGTTTCAGAAGGACATCGATAAGCGTTGTCTTGCCGTGGTCAACGTGGGCAATGATCGCAATATTGCGCAGTTTCATGAAGGCTCCATAAGGCCATAGTGAAGGCCGGTCGCACGCGTATGCATGCATCCACTTGCCTGACTTTGGCGATTTCTACTGAAAGATGGGGCTTTCTATCCTATTTTTGTGACAAATCAAATGTCAGGTTGCTGCACGAGACATTTTCTTTAGTCGCATTAGCGCTTATTGCGCCCGAATAGCCACATCTTAAACACTTTGGCTGTGATGCCAGTCTTCTTTAAGCAGAACGCCAGATTGCCGCATAAGGCGGGTTTGCACCGAGGTTCCGGCTATTTCGTAGCCGTAGACCCAATGGCACGTACCTTGGCAAGATCCAATTATGTCGAATGAGGTTCCAGCATCGAGGTACATTTCCTCGAATGGTTCTGCTGCTCTAATCCTGCTCCTGTAACTCAAGGAGAGGCCCGGGGTCAATGCAATAAATACTTCATCGGCTTCGGCGTAAAGATTTCGCCAGATTCGGCCTGGACGGTCGACCCGGAGGTGGTAGGCATAGCCGCGTTCTCTAAAGCTTTGTTTTATATCGCGCAATTGCCAAGACAGCGCTCTAAAACCTGTGGTGCTCACAAGGGGGTACCTGCACAGTGTTCGTTTTTTATCGGCTTCTAGTCCAGCATTGGGGCAATTTTACTCACCCCCAACAAAAAGGTGTAGGTATTGGACGTTGAAGTAGCAGGTGTTGCAATCCGCAGAAAATAGAGCAGGCGGAATACGGGGTCACAGTAGAGCGCGAGGTTATCGAGAATGAGCGCCTATATGTGACGAAACTTCTTTATGCTGGACATATAATAAGTCTACCTTATAATAAGGCTATCTCTCAAATATTCGGAAATCCCATGTCCGTACGGATCGAAGAGGGCTTCGGCTTTATTATCAATGATCTTGCGCGCTTTTTTCGCCGCGCATTCGAAAAAGAGCTTGAGCGCGAAGGTGTGCCTTTAACGCCAGCTTGCGCACGAGCACTTGTCTACGCGGCGGCTTTTTCCGGTCAGCGCCAGATTCAGCTGGCTGAGCGTATGAACGTTGAACCAATGACGCTTGTAAACCAGCTAGATACGCTTGAAGGCATGGGCTTCGTTGAGCGCCTTCCGGACCCGAGCGACCGTCGCTGCAAGATCATTGTAGTTAAAGACGAGGCGCAAGAGCTGGTGAAGCAGTTAAAACAAGTCGGAGCAAGGGTGCGCGAACACGCCGCGGCTGGATTGAGCGAAGAAGACGTGCGCCACCTACAAGAAACACTTATAAAAATGAGGGACGAGCTGGCCAGCTTGCCCGGAAATCCTGAAAGCACGAGTTAATGCAAACCCCAATACTGTCAGAGAAAAAGACAGCGGTGATCTGCGCCCTTCTTGGTGCGCTGGGTCCAATGTCTATGGCGCTCTATACGCCGTCGATGCCGTTGCTGGCGTCGGTCTTTGGAACCGACGTTCCGACCATTCAGATGTCCATTAGTCTGTTTTTTGCAGGCTTTACTGTTTCCCAGCTGGTTTGTGGCCCGCTTTCTGATGCCTATGGTCGCCGCAAAGTCATCATGTGGTTTATGGGCATTTATCTGATTGGTAGTTTGCTGGCTGTTACCACTCCGGTGATTGAAGGTCTGCTTGTTGCCCGTGTGCTGCAGGGCGTTGGTGCGTCTGCTGGTGTTGCGATTTCGCGTGCCTTGGTGCGCGATCAGTTTTCCGGTGAAGTTGGCGCTCGCATCATGAACCTTGTCGGTATGATGTTTGCTGTAGCACCAGCCTGTGCGCCGCTGGTGGGCAGTGTGCTTTTGGCCACCTTTGGCTGGAAAGCCATTTTTACGCTGATGGTGCTCTACGGCCTTCTGGTTCTTTATATTGCTGTTCGCATCCTGCCGGAAACCAATGCAAATCGTGATCCGTCCCGCTTCCGTCCCAAGTACCTGTTTTGCTCTTACAAAACCTTGATTAGTTCGCCAGAGTTTTTGCTGCCGTCCCTTATCATCGCGTTGTCTTTGGGCGGTATCTACACCTTCCCGGTATTGCTGCCGTACGTCTACATCGAGCATCTGGGCCTGACGCCGTTTATGTTCTCGCTGATGATGATGGTGCAGAACGTCTTCTTCTTTAGCGGCGCGCTAACAACCCGTCAGTTGATGAAGCGTATGTCCTCAGAAGCTGTTGTGCCGATTGGTCTGGTTTGCGGTGCTATTTCCGGCCTGTCTCTTGTTTGGGCTTGCTACTTTGCGGAGCTAACTGTCTGGCATGTTGTTCTGTCTTGCGGTTTGTTCTCGTTCGGTGTGGCACTCGTAATGCCAGCTATGACCATGCGTGCTCTGCATCCATTCCCGCACATTGCAGGTGCAGCCTCTGCGCTGATGGGCTTTGTGCAAATGGGTGGTGGCTTCCTTGCTGGCACCGTGGCGGCCTTGGCGTTTTCCAGCTCCATCACCGCGCTGGGAACTATTTTGCCACTGCTTTGCTTTGGTGCGGTTTGCCTTTACTGGCTTGGCCTCAAGCCTTACAGCCGCCGTATGGAAGCAGCCGAAACGAGCGCTCTTTAAGCGATCCCGTTATCGAACCTGTCCCCCGTGTTTTTCTCGGGGGACGCTCCGTCGCTCTCTTGATTTTCGGCGGAAAAAAGCGCAGGACCTGCACTTGAGATTTTCCAGATAAAGGGACTGCGCCCCTATGCCTGCTTTCAACGCCGAACTGCTGGCTGAACATCAGCGCCCGCTTGTTATGGGCATTTTGAACGTGACGCCTGACAGCTTCTCTGATGGTGGCCGGCACAATGCGCCAGATGCTGCCTATGCTCATGCGAGCGCGATGATTGCAGAAGGCGCTGACATTCTGGATATTGGCGGTGAAAGCACGCGGCCCGGTGCTACATTTGTTGAAGCTGATGATGAGCTCTCACGGGTCTTGCCGGTGATTGAGCGCATTGCTTCACTTGATGCTTTCATCTCTATCGACACCTACAAAGCCTGCGTAGCTGATGCTGCTGTCAAAGCTGGCGCGCACATCATCAATGATGTTTGGGGGCTACAGAAAGACGCTGATATGGCATCGGTGGCTGCGCATCATGGTGTTCCTGTCATCATGATGCATAACCGTGAAGAGGTGGATGGCGCGCTAGATATCTTCGAGGATATCGCTCGCTTCTTTGAAAAGTCCATCGCTCTGGCAGAAGCTGCTGGTGTTCCCCAACACCACCAGATCCTTGATCCGGGTTTCGGGTTCGGCAAGACGCTGGAGCAGAACTACCAGATCCTCAAAAGGTTCGCGGAGTTGAAGGGCTTTGACCGGCCAATTCTTGCCGGAGCCTCCCGTAAACGCATGATTGGTCACGTTTTGAACGTTGAGACTGACCAGCGTGTATTTGGCTCTCTTGCCGTCCATACATTGGCGCTGCAAGGCGGTGCCCAGATTATCCGCGCTCATGACGTTAAGGCTCATGCGGATGCTGTTCGAATTTATCAGGCTATGAAGGAGCTTGGAGCTTAGTATGCGTGAACCTGTGAAAGTAGCTCTCGGGCTCGGCTCCAATATGGGCGACACCAAAGCCATGATCGACGCGGCGATTGAAGCGCTGCAGGCGGTAGATGGCATTGATGTTCTGGATCGCTCTTCCGATTACCGCACCCCGCCTTGGGGTCCTGTTCCTCAAGACGATTATCGCAATTGCTGCGTAACGGCTATGACCACTCTAGCACCCGTTGATCTGCTTGCGACCTGCTTGAACATTGAAGCAAAGCTGGGCCGTGTGCGCGATGAGCGCTGGGGACCGCGTGTAATCGACATCGATCTCCTGCTTTACGGGGCTGAAACAGTTGAAGAACACGGGCTGCAGGTTCCGCACCCGCGTATGGGTGAGCGCGCGTTTGTTCTTGTTCCGCTTGCTGAAATTCTTGCCGATGCTGTTCTGGCTGATGGGCGCAGCGTTGCGCAAGCTGCGGAAACAGCACAGGATAAAGACGGCATTTCCAAGCTTTGAAAAAAGTTTCAAAAAACGCTTGAAGCTACAATCGTTGTAGGTCCTATTGTGCGTGCAGGATAAATTCTTGCATGGAGTCGACGATGGCTTGCTCTTACGATCATAGCGTTGCCAGAGACGTAAATCACAGAGATCACGACCACTCTTGCGGTTGCTGCAGTACGCAGGCGACCGAAACTGTGGCAGTTGCAGACAGCTGCTGCGATGAGCCGAAAGCGGCCAGCAGTTGCTGTGGCGGCGGCGACCATTCGCACGTCCACGCTGAGGCAGAAGAAGAGCCCGAGCGAACGAGCGGTTGTGGAGGGGGCTGTGGTTGCTCCTCTACAGCCGAAGAAGTAGCTGTTGCCCCGATAAAAGAAGCTGCCGGATCTCGCTCCTTCCGTGTTGAAGGGCTTTGCTGCGCTGAAGAAATTGCAATTCTACGCCGTGTGGTTGGCCCTGTGGTGGGTGACCGCGAAAGCCTCGCCTTTGATGTTCTCAATGCAAGAATGATTGTCTCACCAGAGGCAGGGCGTGTTGCTGATGCAGCTATCATTAAGGCGGTCAACTCTACCGGTATGAAAGCTGCGCCTTGGAAGCAGGAGGAAGCGCAGGAAGCGCAAAGCCTCCAGCACAGACGCCTTGGCAATTGGACGCTCGCCTCCGGTATCCTGTGGGGCGCAGCCCTCATTCTTCAGGCAATCTCTTATTTCGCACCAGCATTCACAGCTGGCCTCACTTCCGGCGCTGGTGTTAGCTTCGGCACAGAGGTCTTCTATCTCGCCGCAATCTTTACAGGCGCACGCTTTGTAGCTCCCAAGGCGCTTTATGCCATCCGCACGCTTAGACCGGATATGAACTTGCTTATGCTTGTCGCTGTTGCTGGCGCTATTGGCATTGGCGAGTGGTTTGAAGGGGCGACAGTCGCCTTCCTGTTTTCTCTGTCTCTTTATCTGGAAAGCTGGAGTGTCGGCCGCGCCCGCCGCGCTGTTGCCGCGCTAATGGACATTGCCCCAACAACAGTGCGCGTTCTGCTGGATAATGGCCGCGAAATTGATACTCCGGCTAAAGACGTTGCTGTTGGAGCGCGGTTTATTGTTCGTGGTGGTGACCGCATTCCGTTGGATGGCGTTTTGCGCAAGGGCCTTGGCAGCGTTGATCAGTCACCGATTACCGGTGAGAGCGTTCCTGTCATCAAAGAGGTTGGCGATGAAGTTTACGCCGGCACTATTAATGGTGAAGGAACCTTCGAGGTAGAGGCCACAAAAGCGGCTGACGACACCATGCTGGCGCGGATCATTCGGCTGGTAAGTGAAGCGCAAGGTCGCCGTGCTGCCGCCGAGCAGTGGGTTGAAAAGTTCGCCCGCATCTATACGCCAGCTGTCATGCTGCTGGCGATTGCTATGGCTGTTTTGCCTCCGCTTCTGTTTGGGGCGGACTGGGTCGAATGGTTCTATCGTTCGCTGGTTCTGCTGGTGATTGCTTGCCCGTGTGCGCTGGTTATCTCCACGCCAGTTTCCATTGTGGCTGGCTTGACCTCCGCAGCTCGTAACGGCGTTCTCATCAAAGGCGGTGTTTTCCTTGAGCTGCCATCGCGCCTGAAAGCGCTCGCTTTCGATAAAACCGGAACCATCACCAAAGGTGTTCCATCAGTAACCGATGTTTATGTTCTGAACGGGCACAGCGAAGCGGACGTTCTGGAACGGGCAGCATCATTGGAAGCGCGTAGCTCCCATCCTTTAGCCCGTGCCATTCTCACAAAAGCGGAAGAAGAGGGCGTTGCCTTTGCTCCTGCTGAAAACGTTGAGCTTCTTGCTGGTCGTGGTTTAAGCGGTGATTATAACGGCCAGTCTTACTGGCTTGGCTCGCGCCGCTTCCTTAATGAAAAGCAGATCGACATCGGGGCGGCTGATGAACAAGCCAAAGCGTTTGAAGCGCAGGGCAAAACCGTCGTTGCCGTTGGTTCTGCCGATCATGTTTGCGGCTTGATCGCTCTTTCCGACAGCTTGCGGGAGACCTCCGAGGCGCTTGTTCGCGAACTTCATGAAGCGGGCGTTGAAAAGCTGATTATGTTGACCGGCGATAACAAGGCAACCGCTGAGCGGGTAGCGAAGGCTGTTGGTATCGATGAGGTACGCGCCGAGTTACTGCCGGAAGACAAGGTTCACGCTGTTGAGAAACTGTCCGAGCGCTATGCCACTGTGGCGATGATCGGGGATGGTGTGAACGATGCCCCGGCGATGGCCCGTGCCAACTTCGGTATCGCCATGGGCGCTATTGGCTCTGATGCGGCGATTGAAACCGCTGATATCGCGCTGATGAAGGATGATCTTTCCAAGCTGCCTTGGTTGATCCATCATTCCCGCCGTACGCTCTCCACCATTCACCAGAACATCATCTTCGCGTTCGTGGTGAAGGGTACGTTGATCGTGCTGACAGCCATGGGACTTTCCAGCCTTTGGGCAGCAATCCTTGGCGATGTGGGTGCAACGCTGGTGGTTGTTGCCAACGCTCTGCGGCTTTTGAAAGATCGCTGACAAAAACAAGGGCGCTTCTTGGATATCGAGAAGCGCCTTTTTGTTTATTCTGCTTTTGGCTGGATACGCCAGTAGCCTGATTTTCTTCCTGCAAACAGCCAATAAACAAAGCCTGCGATAAAGCCTGCTGCCATGGCGATATTGGAGCCGGGGCGTAGCGCATATTCCAGCTCTGCATCCGGCATTTGGCCACCCAAGGTCCATAGCCCGATGGCGATGAGACCGCCAGCGCCCATATGAATGAGAGGGCTACGCCATTTGAAAGCCTCGGCAATGATGATGGCGATACCTGCCGGGATGAAGGAGAGGCCGCCGAAGATGCTCGCGGCAACAAACGAACTCCAGATCATGGCAGCGAAAGCCACAGGGTCGTCTGATGGGGCGGTGGTTTGAAAATAGCCCCAAGAGATAAACAGGGCTGCGGCCAGCATTGCAGCAATGAAGCCAAACACAATTCTTAAAAGCTGCACAAACAGTTTGCCGCCATCAACCATCAAATCGTCCTTTGAATCAAAAAGAGCACCGCTAAGGGTGCTCTTTGTTTCTATCGGCCTATACGCGGAATGCAAGCTGCGTGATTACGCTTCGCCTGCCGCCTGTGCCTGTTCCAAAGCTTCACGCTCTGCCTTTTTCAGGCGTTCGGATTCAGACTTCAGCTGACCACATGCGGCAAAGATATCGCGGCCGCGTGGGGTGCGGATTGGCGATGCATAGCCTGCGCGGTTCACAACGTCAGCAAACGCTTCAATCTGCTCCCAATCGGAACACTCGTAAGGAGAGCCCGGCCATGGGTTAAATGGCAGAAGGTTGATCTTTGCAGGAATGCCTTTGAGCAGCTGAACCATCTTCTTCGCGTCTTCAAGGCTGTCGTTCACGCCTTTGAGCATCACATATTCAAAGGTGATACGCTTGGCGTTGGACAGACCCGGATAGGCGCGGCACGCATCCAGAAGCTCTTGGATCTTGTATTTGCGGTTGATCGGAACCAGCACATCACGCAGCTCGTCGGTTACTGCATGAAGCGAGATCGCCAGCATACAACCGATTTCTTCACCGGTTTTCGGGATACCCGGGGTCACACCAGAGGTGGACAGTGTGATGCGGCGCTTGGAAAGAGACAGACCATCGCCATCAGAGGCGATGAGCAGCGCTTTCTTCACGTTGTCGAAGTTGTAGAGCGGCTCGCCCATGCCCATCATCACAATGTTTGTGATTCTACGACGGTTGGAGCTGGTATCCAATCCACCTTCAGGTGCGTCTGCATCAGGGAAGTCGTTCAGTCTGTCTTTCGCCATGAGGAGCTGGGACAGAATTTCTTCCGCAGTCAGGTTACGCACCAGCTTCTGGGTGCCGGTGTGGCAGAAGGTGCAGGTGAGTGTACAGCCAACCTGGGAAGAGATGCACAAGGTGCCGCGATCTTCTTCAGGAATATAAACGGTTTCAACTTCAACCGGCTTACCTGCGCCGCGAGACGGGAAGCGGAACAGCCACTTGCGAGTGCCATCAACGGAGATCTGTTCGGTAACCAGCTCAGGGCGCTCGATTGTGAAGGCGAACTTCAAGCGCGCGCGCAGATCCTTCGACACGTTGGACATTTTGTCGAAGTCGGAAATGCCGCGAATATAGAGCCAGTGCCAAAGCTGGTTCACGCGCATACGAACTTGTTTTGGCGGAACGCCGACAGCTTCCAGCGCTCTTGCCAGATCATCGCGGTCCAGACCAATCAGAGACGGTTTTTCCTCAGTGACCGCAGGGGCGGCAATGTGCGCGGCTGCGGCGTTTGCGGTTTCATCTGCCGGCTTGTGCGCGATATCAAGCGAAATCGCCATACTTCTTTTCCATCGGTTTCTTGAGAGAACAGCGGGTTCGCTGCGTTTGTCCGCGCGCCGCCGCTTCAAAATAGCATTACTGGCGCGTGCTGACGCAAACGCCTTTTGCGGCAGGTTATACCGCAATTTGCTGCAAGTGGAAGCCCCCAGACGCAAGCGAAGCTGCTGTCGTGCCAAATTAGCTAATCAAATCTTTGTTTTTGCAAAGAAAATAGGGGCATAAAAAATGGCCCCGCAGGGCCATCTCTTGTTCTGCCTTACTGGCAGGATTTGTCTGCATCGTTCACCGCTGCGGTAATGCCGCTGAGCGAGAACGTGTAGCTTGTCTGTGTGCCGCGGCTGGATGCGCCGGTAACAGTCATGCTGCGGCCTGCTTTCATTGCAGAAATCAGGCGCTGCTCTTCTGCTGCGTTTTGAACCCAAGCACCGTCACCTTTGGTGAACAGGTTGAATTTCTTTCCGTCAACATCAGCCGTAACTGTTGAGCCTTCTTTGAAGTTATAGCCCACAATTACACTTGGCTCGTTCTTAACGCGCTCATTCGGGCGGTTAGAAACGAAAAAATAGACATCGCCGTGGTTACGGTCTGTCGGCAGAAGCTGGGTAGGCTTGGACAGAGCGTAACATACCTTGCCGTTTTGACCCGTGTAGGTATAGGTCGCCCAGTCTCTATGTTGTTTTAGCAATGATGGTGACTGCGCATTTGCAGTCGCTGAAAAACCGAGAGCCAGGATGGCAGTCATCAGGATACGTGCTTGCATCTTCTCCAAACCGCTTTGTTTGCGCTGAACACCGTGGAAACGTTACCAGCCTTCATAGAAAAGTTTGTCTTAAGGTTACCTTAATGATGGTTACAAAAGGGTTGAAGACCCTATCGCAATGTTGAAATGCGTTGTTGCAGACCACCTCTAGCGCCTACGAAAAGCCGAAGAAACTGGCGAGACTAAGGCGGCTACGCCGAAAATTGTGCTTAAAAAATGTCTCTAGAATACGTTTGTTTGAGGATGTTTTGCCACTTACTGAATTTTCCGCTGCGATGAAATGCAAGTAAATTCAAATGCTTATCATTGACTGGCGTTCTTAGGGGGCGGCCTTGTCAAAATGTGCCGCACCAAAACCCCTGAGTGCTTCTTGTTAAGGGGATAACTTCCTGTGAATTTTCGGGGCAATTTTTTATGGGCGAGGGGGTGAGAATCTCGCGCTGGGGACTCTTGTGAAAAATTTAATGAATCGCTTAACCACAGAAGGTACCAACCGCGCCGGATAGGCCTTCTGTGGTTAACCAGCGAATCACTTGATTGCTTATTTGTCACCCATGCCCGGCAAGCGGCGATCGCTACGGAACTTTGGGCCGCCGTGAATATGTTCGATCAGCGGGTCTTTTGGAGCGCCAGCTGTGAGCGAACGCGGCGCATATTTTCCATGCGCGAGGAAGCGGTCGTACAAAACGATGGAACAGGCAATGCCGATGTTCACGCAGAACTTGGTCGGGATCTTGACGATGTAGTCGCACTTTTCCTGCATCTGCGGAGAAAGGCTGCCGCGTTCAGGGCCAAGCACATACGCTGCCTGCAAAGGGTGGCCGAAGCTTGGGAGTTCGATTGCATCATCGGTCAGTTCAACGCCAACCAGTTTACAGCCACGCGGGAACATCATCTCGTCGATGTTGTTCCATTTGAAATATGGAAGGTGATCGTGACTTTTGGAAGTGTCAGACCGCGGAGCGCGGTGCCCCAGCCGTGGGTCAGCATCTACGGTGAAGAAGTAGCTGGCCCCGAATGCATGGGCAGTGCGCATAAGCGTGCCGATGTTCATTGGTTTGGAAAGGCCCTCAGAGCCAACCGCAAAATAGCCGCGCATTTTTTCGCTTTCTCTTGGTTCGGTTTTGGTGGGTCTTACATCGGCTGGCGGGCAAATTGCAACCTTTCGCCAATTTGCTCGGCTTTGGGTTTTGACAATACTCTGCGATGATCATCAAGAGTTGTAGAAGAGCGGGAGTTCTGCCCCTATGAAGGCGTTAATTTGCAGCGAATTTGGACCGGCTTCCAGCCTTTCACTAAAAATGCTTGGGGCCGATGAGCCGTTGGGGCCAACCCAAGTGCGGGTGCGGGTGAATGCAGCGGCGCTGAACTTCTTTGATACTCTGATCATTCAAGGCAAATACCAATTCAAGCCAGATCTACCGTTTTCTCCGGCGGGGGAGCTTGCGGGTGAGGTTGAGGCGCTTGGAAGTGAGGTCACAAACCTTAGCGTTGGTGATCGTGTCATGGCCTACACCAAATGGGGTGCGGCGCGTCAGCAGGTAACCTTGCCTGCAGAGCAGTGCTTCAAGCTTCCGGCAGCGGTGGATGATAATCATGCTGCCGGTGTGATGATCACATACGGAACTGCGATCCACGGTCTGCGCAATCGCGCGCAGGTTAAAGCTGGCGAAACGGTTGCTGTGCTTGGCGCTTCAGGCGGGGCAGGCCTTGCAGCTGTAGAGATTGCTAAGGCGATGGGCGCAAAGGTGATAGCTTGTGCGTCTTCTGCTGAAAAACTGGAGATCGCCCGCGAACACGGCGCTGATGAGCTGATCAACTATGCTGAGCAAGATCTCAAGGCTGAACTGAAGAGCGTCGACGGCGGTAGCGGTGTTGATGTGGTCTATGACGTTGTAGGCGGAGATTATGCCGAGCAAGCGCTACGGGCCTTGAAGTGGAAAGGCCGTTATCTCGTGGTTGGGTTTGCGGCGGGTGATATTCCGCGCCTACCTGCCAATTTGATGCTGCTAAAGGGCTGCGATGTGCGCGGCGTATTTTGGGGAAGGGCTATTGAAGAAGAGCCTGAGGCCTTTAACGAGGATACCGAGCAGTTGCTAGCTTGGCTGGAAGCGGGTGTTTTAAAACCGCGTATTCACGGCGTTTATTCTCTGGAAGATTACGAGCAAGCGTTTGAGGAGATTTCCTCACGGCGGGCAAGGGGCAAAGTAATCCTTCGCCCCTGAGTGTTTGCTTACGCTTTAAGAACCGTCATTACCGGGCAATGATCTGATGGTTTTTCCCAGCCACGGGCATCGCGCAGTACGTCGATGTTCTGGCTTTTGTCTGCCAGATCAGGCGTCATCCAGATGTGGTCCAAACGGCGACCTTTATTGGCAGCAGACCAGTCTTTTGCGCGGTAGCTCCACCAAGTGTAGACTTTCTCTTCCATTGGAATGTGCTTGCGCATGGTGTCGACGAAGCGGCCAGCATTGCGCACTTCTTCAAGTCTCTGGCACTCCAACGGCGTGTGGCTAACAACCTTGAGAAGCTGCTTGTGGGACCAAACATCGGTTTCATAAGGAGCGATGTTCAAGTCACCGACGACCATGGACTCGCCCGAGAAGGTTTTGAACCATTCTTCCATTTCATCAAGGAAGCGCAGTTTGTGGGCGAACTTGTCGTTCACTTCGGGGTCGGGAATATCGCCGCCAGCTGGAACGTAGAAGTTATGAAGGCGAAACGGGCTGCCACCTAGATCAAGGGTTGCTGCAATGTGGCGGGTGTCGCCCATCTGGCAGAACTCGCGGCTCTCAACATCCATCAGTGGCACGCGGGAGATAAAAGCAACGCCGTGGTAGCCTTTCTGGCCATGCACTTCGATGTGCTTGTAGCCCAGCTTGCGCAGCGCAGCCTCCGGAAAGCTGCCATCAGGACATTTGGTTTCCTGCAAGCAGATAACGTCAGGCGCGTAGTCGAGAATGAGCTTTTCGACGATCGGCAATCTGAGGCGAACGGAATTAATATTCCAACTGGCGATTTTGAGAGAGCTTTGCATGGAAATCCGATGGGCATTGAGAGATTCGTTGCGGTGGATCTAGGCAATACAAAGGGCGGGAGGGACGTTCAATGATTAATTTCTTTTTCGCTGCAAAGGCGGCGTAGTGAAATGATTAAGCATGCACGCGGTGGTGAGTCATGTGCCCCAGCATGACCACATTTGCATGAGTTACTTGAGGCCAAGAACAAAGAAGCCACTAAAGGAGGCCGAAAATGACTAAGCTGGCCTATTCCCTCTACAGCGCCGTAGCGGTTGTTGCTCTTGGTTTAGCAGGCTCTGCCAATGCGCAAACCGCTGTGACCGCCAGCACCGATGTAAATATGCGTGCTGATCCTTCTACATCTTCTCCTGTCGTTTCCGTTTTGAAGCGCGGTCAGGCCGCAACCCTGTTCCACTGCGGTGGTAACTATGGTTGGTGCGCGGTGGAAAGCGCAGGCCAGCAGGGCTGGGTTGCCGGTCGTTTCCTTTACATTAATGGCCAGCCTGTCACGGCAGTTGGTGCGCAGGCTGGCGTTCCAATTGTGAAAGATACAGCCCCTGCAGCGGCTGGTACGCCGGCCACCGGTGCGCCAGCAACAACAGCGCCTGCTACAACGACACCTCCGGCAACAACCACAGCACCAGCGGCAACGCCAAACGCAGCGGGGCAGGTTGATCCAGCCAAGCCGCTAGAAGACCAAAGCAGCATTCAAGGCAACGTTCCTGCGCCGCAAGAGCCTGCCCAGTTTGAAAAAGAAGCACAGACAGGTGTTGTAAGTCCGGCTCAAGAAGGGGTTACCAAGCCACTCGATCCGACAGCAGACGGTACGTTCAATGATGGCTCTGTTTCTGGAACTCAGTCAGATGCGACCGTGAACAAGATCGTGGAAGAGGGTGATACGAAGCCGCTTGATGGCGCTATCGGCAAAGAAATGGACGCACTTCGTAATAATGAAGCTGCGCCAACCCAAACGCCAAAGCCTTCCGGCGATCAAAGTTCGCTCGGCTTTGATAGTATCGTTCTCGCGCAGAGCCGTTCTGTTGGAACCACTGGCAGCATTGGTGCAACCGGATCGTCGAGTCAGACATTCAATCAGCCGATTGGTAACTCTCAGCCGGGAACGCCCGTTCAAATGGCCCCGGCGCCTAAGGTAACAGGGTTGCCGAAGGTAGAAGCGCCGAAGCCGGGCTCTATCCCATATGGCAACCGTTATGATCCACGCGCTCCCAATGCGGCGCGCTCAGGTGCAGGAAACATAAAGTAAAAATCCTAGGTTGGATGTGTAAAGCCCGCTTTCTGCCCGATTGGTGGAGGGCGGGTTTTGCTTTGTCGTTGCCTGCAAGGCGCTTTACGATTTATGATTCATGCACATAACGACTTGGTCTTGCCACCTTGAAATACCGCTCCCTGGCGGATTTGAGAGTGGCAGGGCGTGTCCAACAGCGGAACGAATAACAATAATGCGTATGCTCAAACCAATCCTTTTGTTTCTGTGTTCTTTGAGCATGCTTGCGCCTTCGGCATATGCTGACGATCCCTTGAAAGAAATTTTGGAAACAAAGGTTCTGCGGGTAGGTGTGTCGAAAGATGACTTCCTGCCATGGATCGGCCATGACGATGAGGGGCACCGCATTGGTTATGAAGTGGATGTCGCTATGGGGCTGGCTTCCGCTTTGGATGTTGAGCTGGAACTGGTGGAACTGGGGCACCGCGTGTTGCTGCAAAAGCTCAACGAGGGTGAGGTTGATGTTGTTATTTCCGGCGTGCCCATTAATGGTGTGACTGCTCGGGAAGTGCTTTTCTCTATTCCTTACAATCAGGTCGAATATAGCCTTGTCATTGATGCTGACGTTTTGCCGCTTGAAGCAGCGGAGCGGGCCTTCGATATTCCGCAGCTCTCCCTTGGTGTCATCATGGGCACGGTTGCTGACAGCTATGCTAGTAAGCGCTTTCGCAATGCCAGTATCCGTCGCTATGTCACGGATATTGCCGCTTATCAGGGTATGCTAAACGGTGAGGTCAATGGCTTCTTGATGCCGACACCGTATCCGGCGCTGCTTGTTTCCTCAAAGAACCGGAAGTTCGTTGTAGTAGAGCACAATGTTCTGGCGACAGTCTCTGGTATGGCCTTGCGTCCTGATAGCATGCGCTTTTTAAACTACATCAACTCATGGATCGAAGAGACCCGAGCCAGCCGCGACATGGCTAACGTCTTTAACTATTGGTTCGGCTCGCTCGATTGGGTTCGAGATGTTTACAACAACAAATCGCCTTCAATCCTGATGAACTCGCATCAGCCCAACATTGAGTTGCCAAAGGCTCCTGCTGCGGAAAAGACTGAGTAACAGCTACGCTTCTGGGTCTGTGACTTGCCGATCAATGATGTCGATTATGTCACTGATGATGGTGTTAATCTGAAAGTTCTTGGGCGTATAAACTGCTGCGATGCCTTGCTCTTTGAGCGCGGTTTCATCTTCAGTCGGGATAATGCCGCCAACGATAACAGGCGGTTGTTCTCCTTTCGCCTTGCCTAGTCGCTCCATGGTGTCCTGCACAAGCGCCATGTGAGAGCCCGAGAGAATGGAAAGGCCAATTACATCGGCCTTTTCTTCTAGCGCAGCTTCCACGATTTGCTCTGGTGTCAGGCGGATACCTTCATAAACAACTTCCATACCGCAATCACGGGCACGTACGGCAATCTGTTCAGCGCCATTGGAATGGCCATCAAGGCCCGGCTTGCCCACCAGTACCTTAGGCAGGCGGCCCAGTTTAGCTGTAAGAGCCGAGACCTTGTCACGAAGGGGATCAAGATCGCCGGGGTTGTTACGCGGCGCTGCGCTTACACCTGTCGGGGCGCGGAACTCGCCGTAGATGCTGCGCAAAGTTTCACCCCATTCGCCCGTTGTAACGCCAGCTTTGGCGCAGGCAATGGATGGTTCCATGATGTTTCCTGAACCCCGCGCAACGTTGCGCAGGGCGTCGAGAGCTTCTTGAACCTTTGCGTCATCGCGCTGGGCGCGCCATTGCTCAAGGCGGGTGATGGCCTCTTCCTCTACATGTGCGGGAACGGTCAGAATGGCCCCGTTTTTATCTGCTGTAAGGGGAGAGTCCTCGCCTACTGTCCAGCGGTTTACGCCAACAACGGTTTGGTCACCGGCCTCAATCTTTTCGAGGCGCTCACTGTTAGAGTTCACCAGTTGCTGTTTCATGTAGCCGGTTTCAATCGCGGCTACAGCTCCGCCCATCTGCTCAATAGAAGCAAGTTCTTGGCGGGCCTGCTCCTTAAGGCTTTCTACCTTCGCTTCGATTTCGCGGGAGCCATCAAATATGTCGCCGTATTCCAGCAGATCGGTCTCGTAAGCCATGATTTGCTGCATACGCAGCGACCATTGCTGATCAAACGGGCGCGGTAAACCAAGCGCTTCATTCCATGCTGGTAGCTGAACGGCTCGGGCTCGGGCGTTTTTCGAAAGCACCACGGCCAGCATTTCTATGAGAATGCGGTAGACGTTGTTTTCCGGCTGCTGTTCGGTGAGGCCAAGGGAGTTGACCTGAACACCATAGCGGAAGCGGCGGTAGCGCTCCTCTTCAACGCCGTATCGGTCGCGGCAAATTTCGTCCCACAGCTCTGTAAAAGCGCGCATTTTGCATAGTTCGGTAATGAAGCGCATACCTGCATTCACGAAGAACGAGATGCGGCCCACCACCTTGGGAAAGTCCTCGGCTGAGATGGCCGGATCTGCCTTGACGCGGTCTAGGATCTCAATTGCTGTTGCCAGAGCAAATGATAGCTCTTGAACCGGTGTCGCGCCCGCTTCCTGCAAATGGTAGGAGCACACGTTCATCGGGTTCCACTTGGGCGTATTGCGGTAGGTCCACGAAATGACATCTGTGGTCAGGCGCATGGAAGGCGCAGGCGGGAACACATAGGTGCCGCGAGAAAGGTACTCTTTAATGAGGTCGTTCTGGGTGGTGCCTGCAAGTTTTTCGCGGTCTACGCCTTGCTCGTCTGCCGCCGCCACATAGAGTGCCAGCAGCCAAGGGGCTGTGGCGTTGATGGTCATCGACGTGTTCATCCGATCCAGCGGGATCTGGTCGAATAGGGTTCGCATGTCACCCAGATGTGCGATGGGAACCCCCACCTTGCCAACTTCACCACGCGCTAGAATGTGGTCAGGGTCGTATCCGGTCTGGGTGGGCAGGTCGAAGGCAATGGATAGACCGGTTTGGCCCTTTTCCAGATTGGAGCGGTATAGCTCGTTGCTCTCGCGTGCTGTCGAGTGCCCCGCATAGGTGCGGAACATCCAAGGCCGATCTCTACCGGCATTGTTGTTGTTTTGTGTGCCCATGAACTCCTCCCAAAGACATAGGCCCCGCGCAGCGGGGATCGATCTGACGCGAATGGTACTCAAAGATGCCGTAGCACCTGTTTTCCCTTTGGCAAACTTTCGCAGATGGTTTGGTGCAATGCAACTGCATTTCTGCACTGCAGCGCAAGCTAAGCAATAGTATTATTTTTTATAGAAAAATTTATATCAATAATTTCAATATGAGTGACGCAGGGCGGAGAATTTTGTTGCGTTGCAAAATGGGTCCACTAAGGTAAGTTGATGAGGAAGACAGCTTGGACTTGGTGATTTATCGCTTTTAGAGGAGGAGATGGCGATGAGTTCGATTGCGAGAGCGGATGATATTCAGCCTAGATACGAGGCTGAAATAAAAGATCTTTATGATATTGGCGAAATCCCGCCGCTTGGTCATGTTCCCAAGAACATGTGGGCGTGGACAATTCGTCAGGATCGCCATGGCTCGCCGGAAGAGGCGATGCGTAAAGAGGTGGTGCCTGTTTGGGAGCTGGACAGCAATGAAGTGCTGGTTCTCGTGATGGCGGCAGGTGTCAACTACAACGGCGTTTGGGCGGCTTTGGGAGAGCCGATCTCGCCGTTGAACGTTCACAAACAGCCGTTCCACGTTGCAGGTTCTGATGCTTCCGGCATCATCTGGGCGGTTGGCTCCAAGGTGAAGCGCTGGAAGGTGGGGGACGAGGTTGTCATTCACTGTAATCAGGATGATGGTGATGACGAAGCCTGTAACGGCGGTGATCCGATGTTCTCCAATTCCCAGCGCATTTGGGGTTATGAGACACCGGATGGCTCTTTTGCCCAGTTTGCCCGTGTTCAATCCCAGCAGCTGATGCCACGTCCCAAGCACCTAAGCTGGGAAGAGGCGGCTTGCTACACTCTTACCCTTGCAACAGCCTACCGTATGCTGTTTGGCCATTCCCCGCATGCATTGAAGCCGGGGCAGAATGTGCTCGTGTGGGGCGCGTCCGGCGGTCTTGGCGTGTTTGCCATTCAGTTGGCTGCTGCTGCTGGCGCAAACCCGATTGGTGTGATCTCCGACGAAGACAAGCGTGATTATGTGATGTCGCTCGGGGCCAAAGCAGTCATTAACCGGAAGGATTTCGACTGTTGGGGGCAGTTGCCCACGGTGAACTCCCCCGAATATGACAAGTGGCTGAGAGAGGCGCGTAAGTTCGGCAAGGCAATCTGGGAAATTACCGGCAAAGGCAATGACGTAGACATGGTCTTCGAACACCCCGGTGAAGCCACGTTCCCCGTCTCTTGCCTTGTTGTAAAGCGCGGCGGCATGGTGGTGTTCTGTGCTGGTACTACTGGCTTCAATATCACGTTTGATGCTCGTTATGTCTGGATGCGTCAGAAGCGTATTCAGGGCTCGCACTTTGCTCACCTGCAGCAAGCCAGCGCTGCCAACGACTTTGTAATCGATAGACGCATCGACCCTTGCTTAAGTGAAGTGTTCCCATGGGATCAGATTCCGCAGGCGCATACTAAGATGTGGAACAATCAACATGCGCCCGGAAATATGGCCGTGCTGGTTACATCGCCAAAAGCGGGCTTAAAAACTTTTGAAGATGTCCTTGAGGCATCTGCTTAAAACCTAAAATACTTCTAAGGGGAGCGGTTTTGAAATCGCTCCCTTACTTTATTTTTGAAAAGATTATCCTAATTTCCTAGAGGCTCGACATTCAAAATCTGATTTTCGACTGCGAGCGAATCGTAAACCTAACGTAGTAAAAGGCGCTCGCCTCTACTTGGGGCATGTGGGGTGGAAACTTGGATATTGAGTAATTATCCTAATGTTTTTGACGGGCTGTGGGTTTTCTACTTAATTTGTAAGTTTATATTTTTATCAACGGACTTTTTTAAAGTCTAAATTGATGCTTAACTTGGTATTTATTTCGTAAAAACTTACAATAACAGCGGAATTAATCTTTTGTCTCAGTACATTAAGACTGTAATAATTCTGTATCCTTGACACGATAATCCTACGATTTATTATTGTAATAGCTTTCATGTATATCTTTGCACTTGTGAAAGCTGATGAGATTTTCTTGGTCCCTTGGGTGACCGAAAGAGCCCGCTTCTAGGTGCCCGCGAAGGCGTCTGGTGGGCTGACTCTCGATAAATCGGAGAAAACCGTTGTTTAATTTCAAATTCGCACTGGCAGCCCTTGCTGTCGCGGTACCATTGAGTTCGACACAGGCGCTGGCTTCTGATGCGACGTGTGAACTCGACCGTCCGGTAGTTTTTGCTGGTCTGGACTGGGACTCTAACGCGTTCCACACTTCTGTTGCTCAGTTCATCGTAAAGAATGGCTACGGTTGTGAAGTCGATAGCATTCCAGGTTCCACCATTCCGCTTTTGAACGGCATGACCCGCGGTGACATTGACGTGACCATGGAGATCTGGCCGGACAACGTTACTGAGGCGTTGCAGAAGGGTACAGATTCCGGTGCGCTTGTTGATCTGGGCATTAACTTCCCAGACGCTGTTCAGGCTTGGTTCGTTCCAAAGTACATCGTTGAAGGTGATGACGCGCCGGCGAAGGGTCTGAAGTCCGTTTACGACCTTCCGAAATACAAGGAAGTGTTCAACGATCCTGAAGAGCCAGGTAAGGGCCGTTTCTATAACTGTATCGCTGGTTGGGGCTGTGAAGTCATCAACACCAAGAAGATGCACGCTTATGGCCTGACTGAAGACTTCGTGAACTTCCGACCAGGCACCGGTGCTGCGCTTTCTGCTGCGATTGAATCCAGCATCAAGCGTAAGAAGCCGATCGTATTCTACTACTGGGGTCCAACTTGGGTCATGGGTAAAGTGATCGACCAGCTCGTGATGCTTGAAGAGCCTGAGTTCAACCGCGACGTTTGGGATGCGCTTAACGCTGAGACTGACCCTGCGAAGGTGACTGAAGCTGTTGCTTACCCTCTGTCCGCTGCTCACGTTTATGTAAACAGCGAGTTCCAGGAGCAGGCTCCGGCTGTAACCGAGTTCCTGTCTAACTACGAAACCAGCAACGCCATTGTTTCCAAGGCTCTTGCATACATGCAGGACACTGGCGGCACCACCGACGATGCTGCGGTTGAGTTCCTTAAACAGAACCGCGACCTGTGGGTTCCATGGGTGCCTGAAGATGTAGCTGCCCGCGTAGAAGCTGCTCTGGAAGGCTAAGAAGGGTCCACTCCTTCGCAAGTTAACGAGGTACGGGCACAACGTCCGTACCTCTTTCTGTAACAAACGAGGATCGTATGGATTCCGACATTTTTCCAAATATTGGAAAACCAATCAAAAATGCGACAAATGAATTTGTCGACTACCTAGTGATTAATTTCGGAGATGGCTTCGAGGCTTTCTCCAACTCCCTGCTTTTCTTTCTCGTAAAGCTGGAACGGCTGCTTAGAAGCGCCGACCCTCTTATCATTCTGCTGTGTGTTGGTTTGCTGACATTTGCTGCAAGCCGTCGTTTGACACTGACTGCTGGAATGGTGGGCGCAATGTGGTTCATTGGTGCTTTGGGTCTGTGGCAGCAGGCTATGCAGACCATCGCGATTATGCTGGTAGCTGTTGCGATCTCTATTATCATCGGCATCCCGCTGGGTATTTCTGCTGCACGTTCTGAAAGGTTCCGTGCGCTGCTTAGCCCGGTACTGGATTTGATGCAGACGATTCCAAGTTTCGTGTACCTCATCCCGGCCGCTATGCTGTTCGGCCTTGGTAAGGTTCCTGCAATTCTTGCAACCGTTATCTACGCCGCACCGCCGCTTATCCGTCTGACTGATCTGGGTATTCGTATGGTTGATGGCGAGGTTGTTGAAGCAAGCCGTGCATTTGGTGCAACACGCTGGCAGATCCTCAAAGGGGTTCAGATCCCTCTGGCGATGCCGTCCATTATGCAGGGTATTAACCAGACAATGATGATGGCGCTGGCGATGGTGGTAATTGCCTCTATGATTGGCGCACGCGGTGTTGGTGAGACTGTTTTGCTGGGTCTTCAGCGTAACGATTCCGGTCAAGGTCTCGTCGGCGGTATCGCCATCGTTATTCTCGCAATCTTGTTCGACCGTATCACCCAGTCGGCAGGTCAGCGTATGCAGGCCTATAGAAACATCGGGGGGTAATGGGAACCATGGCTAAGATTGAAGTAAAAAACATCACTAAGATTTTTGGCTCTAATGCTGCTCAGGCCCTTCCAAAGGTTGAAGCAGGTATGGGCAAGGAAGAGCTGCTGGCAGAAACCGGCGCGATCCTCGGCCTGAAAGATGTGAGCCTGACGATTGAAGAAGGTGAGATCTTCGTGATCATGGGCCTGTCCGGCTCTGGTAAATCCACGCTGATCCGTCACTTCAACCGCTTGATCGATCCAACTGCTGGCCAGATTTTGGTTGATGGCAATGATGTGATGAAGCTCTCCAACAAAGAGCTTGAGCAGTTCCGTCGTCAGAAGATGAGTATGGTGTTCCAGCGCTTTGGCTTGCTGCCACACCGCACTGTTATTCAGAACGTTGCATACGGTCTGGAAATTCAGGGCGTTGCCAAGACCGAGCGTGAAACCACCGCTATGGAGTGGATTGAAGCTGTTGGTCTGAATGGCTTTGAGAACAAATATCCAAGCCAGCTTTCAGGCGGTATGCAGCAGCGTGTGGGTCTTGCCCGCGCACTGGCTAACAATCCAGACATCCTGCTTATGGATGAGGCGTTTTCCGCACTGGATCCGCTGATCCGCTCGCAGATGCAGGACCAGTTGGTTGAGCTTCAAGAAAAGCTGCACAAAACGATCGTGTTCATTACCCACGATCTGGATGAAGCGCTGCGCATTGGTGACAAGATTGCCATCCTTAAGGACGGTGTGATTTCTCAGGTGGGCACACCTGCGGAGATCCTGCTTGAGCCGGAAGACGACTATGTTCGCGCCTTTGTTCGTGATGTTAACCGCGCCCGCGTTCTGACTGTTGATACGGTTATGCAACCGCCGGCGATGCGCATCACGCATGACAACATCGAGCGTGCTCTGTCTGAAATGGTTCGCCGCGGTGAAGAGTATGGCTACGTGATCCATAACAAGGAGTACCGTGGTTACGTTACGCAGGAAGTGCTTGAAGAGGCTGTTGAGGACAAGAGTTCTTCGGCAACCATCTACGACCTTGCTGTTGAAGGTAACAGCGTGACCTTGGAAGACACCCTTGAAGAAGCGCTGCCAGTGACGCTTGAAGCGGACCATCCTGTGCCTGTGCTGGATGAAAGCGGTGCGCTTAAGGGTATCCTTAGTCAGGAAGAAGTTGGCCAGATTTTGGTGCCGCCTTCTGAAGATGATGAAGCTGAGTCAAAGCCGGTTTCTTTGAAAGTGATCGACAAGGAAGAGGAAACGCTTAAAGCTGCCTCTTGATCCGCTTACAAACTTTAGTGATAAAAGGCCGGGAGTTCTCTCGGCCTTTTTCTTTTTGAGTCTCTGCAATCTTAGGTTTGCCTCAATTTGCAAGAATACTCGCAGAGTTTTTAATAGAGCCATTTAAAGCCAATGCATTTGAAGCTTCTTTCCGTATCCGCTGCTTGTTTGACCCTGCTGCTTCCGCTTGCTGCCTGCAACACTAGTTCTGGTGTTCCTGCAGCCTATCAGGAGCTAGAGGCTGCTGACGCCAAAGTGGATCAGGTCGATGCGGCAATGATGATTTCCTCTTATCGGGCGCAGTATGGTCTGGGACCGGTGGTTGCCGATAAGGGCCTTCAAAGGCAGGCTAAAGCGCTTTCAGAGCAATTAGCGAAGGCAGGGGACCGACCAGCGAACGCGGCAAAGGCTTCTGCGAAAACCGCCAAAAGCGGCGTGTACATGGTCTCGCATACGAGTGCTGGGTATCGCCGATGGGCGGAGGCTTTTTCTGGCTGGCGCCACTCTCCGCAGCACAGCGCTGCGATGTTAGACCCAAAGGTCACGCGGATTGGCCTTGCAACAACCTATAACCCATCTTCCAAATACAAAGTGTTCTGGGGCTTGGTCGCTGCGGGCCCTGAGGGGAAATAACCTCAGCGGGACTAGGAGATTTTCCGCCCAAGCAGTCGTTTAACAGTTTGCTTGGCGTGCTCTTTAAGAGCGTCGGTCTGCTGAAGCGCCGACGTGGCAACGGTGCTGATCGGGCCTTTTGAGATTGCGATCTGCACATACGGCATTCGATCGGGCAGGGTGGCGTTGACCATCTGATTTTCCGGAGACGCCAGCGAATCCATCTTACGAAACTGCGGATTACTCTCGTTCTGCTCGGCGATCAGCCAGAGTAGAATGCGCCCCGGGGAGTAGCGCGCATAGGATTCGTCAAAAGCAGTTTTCCATGCAAATTGGTGGCTCTCAGCGCCAAGCAGAATCATGCTGGCGATCGGCATTTCATCGAGCACCAACGTGTGTATGCGAATCTGGTTTGCCTCTGTCAGCGCTTCGACAAACTCTTCAACAAACTTGCGGCTGTGGCTTTGGCTTGCAAGAGCTGTGCCTTCAAGGCCTTTCCAGCTGCGCTCTTCAAGATCAAGGAAATCCGGGAGATGCGCCAGAATCGCATCGCTTTGCCGATAAGTCTGCATGTGCAGTTCTCCAAGGCGTTCTAGCTTTTTGCGTCTGGCCTTAAGGTTCTTACCGGCATGGAATGTCGTATGCCCGGATTGGGTCGTGTCTTGATATCCGCGCTCTTCCTCCGCTTGGTAATTAAGCGTGAAAGGGCTGTCCTCTAGTGCCTTTTCAAGCAGCTGTAGGCTCTTTGTATGCGTTGGATGAAACGGTATTACCAAAGTATTTGAAGGAGATAGGTCACAAGCGGTCTCGATAAGCTTTTGCAGGGCTTCGCTGCTTACTCCGTCTTTGGAGAGCAAAATCGTACCCAAAGGGCCGTACTGTCCTGCAAGGGCTTGCGTTGTTTGAAACAGGAGTGTGCTGCGCATTTTTCTAAGGGGCAGGGCAGCGAGTGCTTTTTGCCGGTCAGTAGAGGTAACAACCACAACACAGGTCTCATCCGACAGGAGATGCTTGGCGTAAGGCTCTACAAACTCAGGCGAATAAAATGGATTTGGTTCCAGTGCGTTGGCTGCAAGCGTACGCCATTTTTCTTTAATTGCACCGTCTTTAAGCGGTGAAATGACATGCGCTTCAAATGCATTTTGTTTCAATTCGCTTCACTCTCCCATCGTGAAACTCAACCTGAGATATATACAATTATAACATAAATTTATTTGGTTGAGCAGCTTTGCTCCCTTTTAATTATTGGGTGAGTTTACCGTTGGAAAAACAGGGTTGACTCACAGGCCATATGGCGGAATCAATACAAGAACATTTACAGAACAAAGATAGAACATTATAGTATGCAGCCGAGACTGGAACAAATCGCCGAGTTGCGCCACCGCCTCGCATCCCTTGAGGGCCGCCGCCCTTCTCCGGTGCAACTCGCGCAGGCCCCTGCCACCGCCGCACAACGGCAGGGGCCCGCCTCTCTCGCGCCGCAAGAACAAAGCTCTTCGGCAAAGCGGCGTTTTGTTTTCGGAGTGCAAAAGCTGGATGAACTGTTTGCCAATGGCGGTATGCCGATTGGCTCGCTGCATGAGTTTTATGCGCCGCAAACACGCAACAGCGGTGCGGTCAGTGGTTTTGTGAGTGCGCTTGTTGGGCAGTTGATGAGGGAGCGCTCCGGCAAGGTGCTTTGGATTGTCGATGACACAGTCCTGCGGGAAACCGGCGGTCCGTACGGGCCGGGGCTTTCTTATTACGGGGTGGAGCCATCCCGCCTGGTACTGGTGACACCGAAACGGGAAGACGATGTGCTGTGGGCGATGGAAGAGGGCGCCCACTGCTCAGATTTGGTTGCAGTTGTTGGCGAGCTTCAGGGTGAAATGAAGGGGGAAGGTTTAACGGTGACGCGCCGTTTGGTGCTGCGTGCCGAACGAAGCGGGACGCCCGTTTTCCTCGTTGGGCATGGCTGGCAGGCAGCGCCCAGTGCCGCTTTAACCCGCTGGCAGGTGCTTCCCCGTGTTTCCGGCGGTTTGACGGAAAAGAAGCGGAAGGCATCTGCGTTTGCTTCTGGAGGAAAGCCGCAGGTAGAGGCAGCGCAGTGGTCGCTGCTGCTTGAACGCAATAGAGAAGGACGGCCAGGTCGTTGTGATCTGGAATGGAACCATGACACAAACAGCTTCTGTTATGCGCCAGAGAATACTGTGCCTGTGGTTCAAGGCGCTGGCAACGGACCGGATTTGCCGAAGGGATCTGGGCAGGTCGTGGCGCTGCGAGGCAGCCGTTGGGCCGCGGGCCGTTTACGGCAAACGCAAGAACGCACAGCGTCTGATCTGCGTGAATGAAGCAGCGCTTGCTGCTGGCCTTGATGTTGGTGTTGCCTTGAGTGATGCCTGTGCCCGTGTGCCGGAACTGCTTTATGAAGAGGAAATTCCCAAAGCTGATAGTGCGCTGCTAGAGGCACTGGCAGACTGGTGTGACCGGTATACGCCGCTTGTTGCCTTTGCCGGTGATGATTGTTTGATGCTGGATGTGACCGGCTGTGCTCATTTGTTTGATGGTGAAGAGGCGCTGCAGAATGACTGCCTTCACCGCCTCAAACTGCAGGGCTTCACCGTCTCAGCTGCGCTGGCTGATACGGTTGGCGGTGCGTGGGCCGTAGCGCGCGCAGGGGGCGCGGTGGTGCCCTCTGGTGGTTTGCACGCTGCTTTGGAGGCGTTGCCACTTGCCCATCTGCGTCTTGAAAGTGGAGTGGTCACAGCGCTGGAGCAGGTCGGCCTCAAGCTCATAGGTGACTTGATGGACCGCCCGCGTGCGCCGCTTGCGCGCCGGTTCGGGCCAGAGCTTGTGCGCCGTCTCGATCAGGCCATGGGCATGGAGCAGGAACCGATTTCTCCGCGCCTTTACACGCCGCCCCTTGTTGTCGAGCGACGTTTTTTTGAACCCATCGCCCGTGATGATGATGTGGAGGCCACTTTGCTTGCGCTGGCCCAAAGCCTGAAGGGGCAGCTTGAAAAGCGCTGCGAGGGCGGGCGTATCTTCGAGTTTGTTCTCTTTCGCGTGGACGGCGTTGTCTCGCGTCTTAGCGTTGGCACCAGTCACGCTATTCGAGAGCCGCATCAGATTCTGCGGCTGTTTCGGGAAAAGCTAAAATCGGCCAAGGACGAAATGGATGCCGGTTTCGGATATGACCTTTTGCGTTTGGCGGCGGTTGAAACGCAAAGCTATGACGCCTCCCAGCACGACTTTGATGGAAATGCCGGACAGGGCGAAGCACTTGCCGCTTTGGTTGATCGTCTGGGTGCCCGCCTTGGTGTGAGCCGCGTCTCGAGCTTTTTGCCTTGTAACAAGCATTTGCCAGAGGAGGCCTTTGCCCTTGTACCTGCTGCAACTGTTCGTGATGAAGCGCTCTATTGGGATGAAACAGCGCTTACTCATCCTGACCCTTGCGCGGTGCGCCCACTCCGGTTGTTACCACGGCCTGAGCCGGTGGAGACTGTAGCGATGGTGCCGGAAGGTTCTCCTTTGCGGTTTCGCTGGCGCAAAGCCTTGTTTGAGGTTGTCCGCTGCGAGGGGCCAGAGCGTATTTGTCCGCCTTGGTGGTTTGGTGGTGCTGAACCACGAGACTATTACCGCGTGGAGGATATGGAGGGGCGCCGGTTCTGGCTGTACCGCGAAGGTCTTTATGACACGCAAGGCGTCACGCCGTGCTGGTTCTTGCAAGGGCTATTTGGATGAGTATGAAACCTCTTGCCCTTCTTCGCCAACCTGATTTCGTCGAGCTGTGCTGCGCGACCAACTTTTCCTTTCTTTATGGAGCTTCCCACCCAGAGGAGCTGGCTTTTACTGCGGCCCGTTTGGGTATGAAGGCTATTGGTGTTTGCGACCGTAATTCCCTTGCCGGTGTGGTGCGCGTTTATGTGGCGGCCAAAGAGGTTGGCTTGCGCACGCTCGTTGGCTGCCGCTTGGTGTTTATGGATGGCACGCCAGATATCCTGTGCTGGCCCAAAACCCATGGGGCGTATACGCGCCTGTCTCGCCTGCTGACTATGGGCAACCGGCGCGCCCCTAAAGGCGAGTGTCATCTTTTTCTGCAAGATCTGCTTAGCTATGGCGAAGGCATGGTGCTTGCGCCGCTTGTTCGTCCTGAACATCTCAAAGAGGGGCTTGAGCCAGTTTTAACGCTTTTGGAGAGGCTTTCAGCTGTTTCTGAGGCGATGGTGCGCATTGGTGCGTCTCTCAGCTACGGGGCGCGTGACAAGCGCTGGCTGGCGCAGCTGATGGAGCTATCACAGCAGGCTGATATCGCGCTGCTTGCCACCAATGACGTGCTCTACCATACGCCGGAGCGTCGCAAGCTGCATGATGTTGTTACCTGCATTCGTCTGCATGAAACGCTGGAGAGCGCTGGCCGGCGGCTGGAAGCAAATGCAGAGCGGCACTTAAAATCTCATGAGCAAATGCTGCATGTGTTCCGCGATTATCCGCAGGCGGTCTCTGAGACGCTGAAGGTGATGGACGCTATCACGTTTTCACTTGCAGAGCTGGCCTACGACTATCCTGAGGAGGTTTGCGAAAGCGGGCTGCCGCCGCAAGAAGAGCTTGTGCGGCTGACCGAGGAGGGCATGAAGCGGCGCTACCCTAAAGGAGTGCCGGAAAAGGTCGCTAATGCGGTAAAGCATGAGCTGGCCTTGGTGGAACAGTTGCAATACGCACCTTACTTTCTCACCGTTTACGACATCGTTCGCTTTGCCCGCTCGCGGGGCATTTTGTGTCAGGGGCGCGGGTCTGCGGCTAACTCTTCTGTTTGCTTCTGCCTTGGTATTACCGAGGTTGATCCAGAGCGTGCCGATCTGTTGTTTGAGCGGTTCATTTCACCAGAGCGTAAAGAACCGCCGGATATCGATGTAGACTTTGAGCACGAGCGCCGCGAAGAGGTGATCCAGTATATCTATGGCAAATACGGGCGGGAGCGGGCAGGGCTTGCTGCCACCGTTATCTGCTATCGCTCGCGCATGGCTCTTCGGGAAGTTGCTAAGGTCTTCGGTCTTTCTGAAGATGCGGGCGGGGCGCTTGCTGGCACCATCTGGGGCCGTTCATCAAGCGGTGGTGACGAGCAGCAGGTGAAAGAGGCGGGGCTTAACCCTTCTGATCCTGTGGTGGCGCAAGTGCTCATGCTGGCGAAAGAACTCATCGGGTCTCCGCGCCATCTTTCCCAGCATGTGGGCGGGTTTGTTATCACCCGTGGGCGGCTGGATGAGCTGGTGCCAATCCAGAATGCGGCCATGGAAGACCGCACGGTTATCGAGTGGGACAAGGATGATCTGGATGCGCTGGGCATCTTGAAGATTGATGTTCTGGCGCTGGGTATGCTTTCGGCCTTGCGCAAGGCGCTTGATATGCTGGAGCAGCACTACGATATCGACCACAGCGTCTCCAGCATTCCGCCAGAAGAAGAGCCGGTTTACCGGATGATCCAACGCGCCGATACCATTGGTGTTTTCCAGATCGAGAGCCGCGCGCAGATGAGTATGCTGCCACGCCTCAGGCCCGAGAACTTTTATGATCTGGTGATCGAGGTTGCCATTGTTCGCCCCGGACCTATTCAGGGGGATATGGTGCACCCGTATCTGCGACGCAGGCAAGGGTTGGAGCCGGTTCATTTTCCAAAGGAAGAGCTGCGCGATGTGCTTGGTAAAACCCTAGGCGTGCCGCTGTTTCAAGAACAGGCCATGAAGATTGCCATTGTTGCAGCAGGCTTTACACCCGGAGAGGCCGATCGGTTGCGCCGCGCTATGGCTACCTTCCGCCGTGTCGGCACAATCGGCACGTTCCAGCGCAAGATGGTGGAGGGCATGGCGGCGCGTGGTTATGATCGCAGCTTTGCAGAGCGCTGCTTCAAGCAGATCGAGGGTTTTGGCGAATACGGTTTTCCAGAAAGCCATGCAGCCAGCTTTGCGCTGCTGGTTTATGCCTCTTGCTGGATCAAGGCGCGCTATCCCGATGTGTTTTGTGCAGCTCTTTTGAACTCCCAGCCAATGGGCTTTTATGCGCCTGCCCAGCTTGTGCGCGATGCACGAGAGCACGGCGTTGATGTGCGGGAAGTTGATATCAACCTCTCGCAGTGGGATGCGATTTTGGAAGCGGGCGTGGAGGCCCGCATGAAACTGCACCAGCGGCACACTTCCATGCACGATACGGTACGCTCCACCCACGCAGTGCGGCTCGGTTTTCGTATGGTCAAAGGTCTGCGGCAGGAGGATATGGAGGTCCTCGTTGAGAAACGGGGGCAGGGCTACGATTCTGTACGGGACTTGTGGCTGCGTACCGGCCTATCCCGCTCTGCTATCATCAAACTGGCTGAGGCCGATGCGTTCCGCTCGCTCGGGGTGGATAGGCGCATGGCGCTATGGGCGGCGCAGGCATTGGAAAAGGGCGAGGCCGCAGAGCGCTTGCCGCTGTTTGACCTTGCGGATATGCGCGATTTACAGCCTGAGCCGGATGCAAACTTGCCGCCGATGCCACTTGGAGAGCAGGTGGTGCTGGACTATCGCCAGCTTTCCCTATCCCTCAAAGCGCACCCCGTTTTCTTTGCGCGTAAGGCTTTGCAGCGCTCGCGGGTGCTCCCGTGTCAGCAGCTTCTTAATGTGCCAAGCGGTCGCTCTGTCAGTGTTGCCGGACTGGTGTTGGTGCGCCAGCGCCCCGGTTCAGCCAAGGGGGTGATCTTCCTCACGCTGGAAGATGAGAGCGGCGTTGCCAACGTGATCGTTTGGCCAAAGTGCTTTGAGCAATATCGGCGCATTCTTTTAGGGGCGCGGTTTATCAAGGTTGAAGGACGGCTTCAGAACGCTGAAGGGGTCATTCACGTTGTTGCCGAGCGGCTTGAGGATGTTTCTGCGCTGTTGTCTACCAGTGTGGAAGGGGCGCTGGATAACGCAGGCTTGGCCAATGCGGACGAAGTGCGCAGGCCAGTTGTCGAACTGGGTGAGAAAATTGAACCCGGTCGCGGGCTGGTTAATCTGGCACAAGATGTGCCCGCAGTTGCTAACGATTATGCCCGCTTGGCGCAGCAAACGCGGTTGGCGCTGCCAAAGGGACGAAACTTCCATTAGGTTTGTAGTGAGTAAGGGTTGGAGTTGAGCGATGGCATATGATGAAGAACTAGCGCACCGCATGCGCTGCGCACTGGAAGGCATCGTCGGCATTTCTGAAAAGCGGATGATGGGTGCGCTGTGTTTTATGCTTGATGGCAATATGGTGGGCGGTGCCACCCGCTCTAAAAACGGGATCGGTCAGTTTCTGTTTCGCGTCGGGAAGGAGAACGAGGCGGAGGCAGAAAAGTTGCCCGGCGCAGAGATTCTCACCCAAGGCAACAAGCGCATGAGTGGCATGTTTTTCGTGAACGAAGATGATTGCGATGACGAGCAGATGCGGGAGTGGATTTCACTTTCCCTAAGCTTTGTCAGTACCTTGCCGCCAAAGGGTTAGGTGCCTTTTCCACGTTCTCTCATTAGCTGAGCGGGAGCGGCTTAACATAATACCAGCGGCCCTGTTTCTTTTTAAAAAGGCTTAGCTCTTCCTGTGCGCCGAACTGCCCGCTCGCCAGATACTTGGCCGTAAAGTGGACGGTACCTTTTACAGCATCAGGCTCTGCGCCGTCGGCACTGTGAATTTCCAGCGACAGCCACTGGCTTTCATTTGCCCAAAGGATCACACCTTCTGTGTCAAACTTCTTCTGGTGTGCAGGCCAGAGGGTCTCTTTCAGGTAAGCGATATTTTTGGTGGCATAGGCGCTGTAACGAGAGCGCATGAGTTGCTGCGGTGTTGCCGGTAGTGAAGCGCCTGTCAAAAACGGCTCGCAGCAAGCGGAAAACGCCGCGCCGGATTTACAAGGGCAGTCAGCTGGATTGGTGCTCATGGTCATTACCCTAAAAGGCTCAGTGTGATGCTATGCAAGAAGGGTGCATAACCAAAAAGAGACGAATGGGAAAGGGGAGTGCTGGGCGCTGGATACAAAAAAACCGCCCTGCGGCGGCCTGTTGTTTTTGGAGCGGGCGATGAGATTCGAACTCACGACATTCACCTTGGCAAGGTGACGCTCTACCCCTGAGCTACGCCCGCGTTCCAAAACGCGTGTTTTTCTAGAAAGCTCCAGAAAAACTGGAGCGGGCGATGAGATTCGAACTCACGACATTCACCTTGGCAAGGTGACGCTCTACCCCTGAGCTACGCCCGCTCATGTTTTCCGATGATCGCCTTGCGGCGTCCCTCGGTGAGGTCGGCGTTATATGACAAAAGCGCGGGCGGATTGCAATATGGAATTTTCAATCTGGTGTGCACTTTTTTCCAGTTCTGTGGATTTTATTAATTTTGCTAGGTGTTATTGCGTGCAAATTTATGGCGGAACATCGTATCTCGGTGAAAACGATAGGTCTATTGCCTCACCAAAACCCACAAAAACTGTTGGAACCAGCTTGCAAGCCCGCAAATTGGACCAAAATAGCGCGCAAAATTCTCCTAGCGGAAAAAAGACGGGGCTAGCGCAAGGTGCAAAGATGGTCTTGCCTTGCTTTTGGTTGTTGCCTGTCACACAAACGCGTGTCCAGTTTTTAAAAAGAAGAGACGAGGGAACCCATGGCAGCGACCCGCGCTGAACTTTTTGCCTTTTTTGCTGAAAACGGCCTTGCTGTTTCAACCGTTGACCATGAGCCGGTTTTCACCGTCGCGGAATCGGGTGACCTGCACGAACGCATTCCAGGCGGGCACACCAAGAACCTGTTTTTGAAAGATAAAAAGGGAAACTTGTTCCTTGTTGTGGCGCTTCATGATGCGACTATTGATCTGAAACAGATTTCTTCGGTTATTGGTGCAAGCGGCCGGGTTTCCTTTGGTAAGGCTGATTTGCTTGGCGAGGTTCTGGGCGTGTTGCCGGGGTCAGTAACCCCATTTGCGCTTATCAACGATCGTGAAGCGCAGCGCGTTCAGCCGGTTTTTGATGCGGCGATGATGCAAAAGGCACCGCTCAACTATCATCCTCTTGAAAACAATGCCACAACGGCCATTTCTCCTGAGGATTTGCTACGTTTTGCAGAGCTATGCGGGCATACTGTGCGCGTGTTGGCAGTCTCTGAAGAAGCAAAGCAGATGGCCTGAGCGAATGGCAACCCGTTGCTTGCGGATTTGTAATTCGTAAGCAGAAGGGCCATGTTAGAAACAAGCCCTGCGCAGCAGTGGCACCAAGTTGGTTCTTGCAGAAAATTACAGGGATATAAGAGAGTATGAGCGGATCCGGTTTCTCAGTAGGTGGTAGCTTTGGCGGAACCATGGGTGGCAGCTTTGGCGGCGGTTACCAGACAGAACCAGCCCAGAGCAGTGCAGGTGGACACGTTTTTGATACGACCACCCAAACCTTTATGCAGGATGTTATCGATGCATCCCGCAATCAGCCGATTCTCGTAGACTTCTGGGCTCCTTGGTGCGAGCCATGCAAGCAGCTAACGCCGATCCTTGAAAAGGTGGTTGGTGAAGCGAAGGGCGCTGTCAAACTGGCGAAGATGAACATTGAAGACTATCCGGAAGTCGCCGGACAGATGGGTGTTCAGTCTATTCCAGCCGTTGTTGCTTTCAAAAACGGTCAGCCGGTTGATGGCTTTATGGGCGCTTTGCCTGAAGGTCAGATCAAGCAGTTTCTTGAGCGCCTTGGCGTGAAGATTGGCCCGAGCGACGCTGAAAAGTACATCGAGCAGGGCGATGCGCTGCGTGCAGAGGGTGATTACCCGCAGGCTGCGCAGCTTTATGGCGCTGTGCTTTCCATCGAGCCGCATAACACGGCCGCTATCGCAGGTCTTGCGCATTGCTATCTGGCTGCAGACGATGTTGAGCGGGCCAAGCAGGCACTGGATATGGCGCCAGCAGATGCTGCTAATGCGCAGGAAATTGTGGCCGCGCGTGCTGCGATCGAGTTGGCCGAACAGGCAGCTTCTGTAGACGATCTTGCCGGTTTGAAAGAGCGTGTTTCAGCAAACCCTGATGACCATGAAGCTCGTTTTGATCTGGCTGTTGGTCTGAGCGGGCGCGGTGAAAAGAACGAAGCCGTCGATCAACTTATTGAAATTATTCGCCGTGATCGTGAATGGCGCGAGGACGGTGCACGCACACAGTTGCTGCAGTTCTTTGAAGCATGGGGCTTTAAAGATCCTGCATCTGCCATAAGCCGTAGAAAGTTGTCGTCCATCCTATTTTCATGATCGGATTTATTGTCCGTCAGAAGTGAGAGTGCCCGATGAAAGTTGGTAACGCAGAGTACGCACACAGCAGGGATATTCCACGGGTCGTGCCGTTGTTTCCGCTGCCCGGTGCGTTGCTATTGCCTCGTTCCCACCTGCCGCTGAATATTTTCGAGCCTCGCTATGTGGCAATGATTGATGCTGCTTTGCGCACAGACCGCGTAATCGGCATCATTCAGCCTGTGTTTGAGACAACAGACGACGAGCTGAATGGCCGTCCTAAGCTGTGCTCAATCGGGGGCTTGGGGCGCATTACTGCGTTTCAGGAAAGTGGTGACGGGCACTATCTCGTCACCTTGTCGGGCATTACACGCTTTGAGCTAGTTGGCGAGACCGAGGAGCGTTCCTTGTTCCGCCGCGGGGCGATTGACGTCAGCCGTTTCATTGAGGATTTCGAGCCGGGCTTTGGAGAGGAAGTCGTTGACCGCGAATACCTTCTCAAGACTTTGCAAGAGTACCTTGACGCGAACAATCTGGAAGCTGATTGGGACAGTGTAAAAGAGGCTTCTACCGAAGTTCTGGTCAATGCGCTGTCTTTGATGAGCCCGTTTGGTCCGGCAGAAAAACAGGCACTTCTTGAAGCCGATAGCCTAAAAACCCGCGCGGAAACGCTGGTAGCGCTGACTGAGGTTGACCTTGCAAAGTCTGCTGGTGTCGGCTCTGGGCCAACTTTGCAATAGTGTTGCTATAACGATATTCGAGGCATCTATGAGTGCGCAAAAAGCACCTGAAATTGACCGTAAGCTGCTGGAGTTGCTGGTGTGTCCAGTAACCAAAACCACCTTGCGCTATGACCGTGAGCGTCAAGAGCTCATTTCACAGGTCGCCAAGCTTGCCTATCCGATCAAGGATGGCATTCCTATTATGCTGCCTGAAGAGGCTCGCAAACTGGAAGACTAGGCCTTCAAAGATTACAGAGGGATTTCAGGGCGGCTTCGATCTGCTCTGGGTCCCCTTCCAAATGCAGGGTCTTCACGCGGGATGTGGACCCGCTTTCCAGAGTTACAGCAGATTTGGGAAGTTTTAGCGCTTTGGCAAACAGAGCGCAGACCGCTTTGTTGGCTGCGCCTTTGTCCGGCACAGCGCGCACACGCGCCATCATAAGCGGGCGGCCATCTGAAAGAGCACCGAGCCCGTCTACATTGTCCTTGCTGGACTTGGGCGTAAGGCGGACAGCGAGAAGAACGCCGTCAGCCTTCAAATTCCATGGAAAATCACTCAAGAGAGCGAAGCCTCACGGCACTACAGGAATGATGTAGATCTGCAGTACGAGGCGCAGGAAGTAGATGCAGAGCAGCAGGATAATCGGCGAAATGTCGATACCGCCAAGGTCTGGCATAAAGCGGCGGATCGGGCGCAGCGCAGGCTCTGTGAGGTTGTAGAGCATCTGGCCAATGCTAGCCACAAACTGGTTGCGGGAGTTGACGACATTGAATGCATAGAGCCATGAGAAAATGGCACTGGCGATAATGATGAACCAGTAAATGCTCAATGCTGCGTCGAGTACTAAAAAAATTGCTTTCATGGGTCGGTCAATCTCCGGTGCCTTGTTGGGCAGTTTGAAGCGTGCCAGCGAACAAGGCTCTTGAATCTGTGGCAGCGACTAAAATTCATGTAGCTTTGTCGTCACCGCTCTTCAAGAGTACTCTTTGTCCACTGGCATCCAATCCTGATATTTTCCTGAAAATAGTCCGTTTGGGGACTACTTCCAATGGTGCGAAATCAAGAAGCTATCCGGCAGAGCAATGGCTGGGGCTTCATGCGGGAAGATGCGTTCCAGCGCTGCCTTCGCAATGCGGTGGGCGATTGCGTAAGAAATCTTGAAGCCGCCGGTAACGACCCAAGTGCGGTCGAAGTCCGGTAGCGGGCCAAGCAGCGGGTCGCGTTTCAAACATTTAGGGCGAATACCTGCCCATGTGTGAATGACCGGAGCATCTTTAAGGGCAGGGCAAAGGCGCACTGCTTTCTGGTGCATCTCTTTAATGTCGGCTGGCTGCGGCTCTGTTGTGTCCCACTCTTCTTCCGAGGTGGAGCCAATCGCGACGGTACCGTTTTGGTGGGCAACCACATAAATGCCGCTGTCATAGACAACTGGCATTTCTTGGTCGAAGGCTTTTTCCAAAAGCAGGGACTGACCCTTCACACCTTTGCCAAGCTGTTTGCCTGTCAGGTCTTTAATAAGATCAAAGCCCTCGTAACCAGCCGTAAGGATGATGCGGTCTGCGGTGATGGTGCGGCCGTCTGCGGTTTCAACCTTTCCAGCCTTGTCATCAATGGTGGTGACGCAGGTATGCTCCATGATGTGAACACGCGGTGTAATCAGCTGGCGAATGGCCGCTGAAACCATACGCGGGTTTGCGCGGGCTGCGAGATTGTCCCATGTGTAACCGAGAGGAGCTGTTTCCGGCGCTGGCCAGTTTTCGACAGGCGAGCGCTCAATCACTTTGCACTCAAAACCGGTCTTTTCTGTTTTCCAGTGCTGGCGGCTTTCTTCTTCGCGGGCCAAGGCGTGGTCCAGTTTGGCCTGCGTATAAATTGGCACCAAGCGTCCACTGCGGCTATAGCCGGTAGAAATGCCGGTTGCCTGTTCAAGGTTTTTTACAATCTCCGGCAGCTCAAGCAGAGCATCAAACTGGAACTGTTTCTTCTCGTTCCAGCGGGCTGGAATGTGAGGCATCAAAGCGCCGACTAGGCCATTGCTGGCACCGGAGGCGATTGTGTTCTTTTCGATCAGGGCTACTTTGAGCCCGTAGCGCATTGCAGCGTTTGCAAGCGATAGACCGAAGATGCCGCCACCGACAATTGCGAGATCGTAGGCTGTCATCCCTTTGTTTTCCTTGATATTGTGGGACTGAATAAAACTAAGTCGGACGCAGCCTATGACAGATGCTCCAAAATTGGAATGGAAAGACGGCGATTTGCCTGTCTCTTCTGCCTTTGGGGATACCTATTATTCAAAGGAAGGGGGACGGGATGAGACAAACTACGTCTTCCTAAGGGGAAACAGGCTGCCTGAACGCTTTCTGGAGCAGCCAGCTTTCACCATTGCCGAACTTGGATTCGGTACGGGTTTGAATTTCTTTGAGACCTGCAGACAACTGCGGGCACATGATGCAGAGCAGCGCTGCCACTTAACGTTTGTTTCGTTTGAGCTTCACCCGCTGCCAGCAGAGGCAATCCGGCGAGCGATGAACCCTTGGCCTGACTTGGCAACGTATATGGAAGCTTCGCTTGCCATGTGGACTGTGCGAGAGGGTTGGAACACCTTCGAGCTGGATGGCGTAACCTTGAAGCTGGGTGTTGGTGATGCGCGGGAGCTGCTTCCTGCTGCCGATTTTGCAGCCGATGCTTGGTATCTCGACGGCTTTAATCCATCACTCAATACAGCTTTGTGGGAATTACCTTTGATGCAGGCGGTCTACGGCCATACTCGCAGCGGCGGTAGCTTTGCCACTTATACAGCGGCAGGCTGGGTGCGACGGAATCTGAAAGAAGCAGGTTTTACTGTTGAGCGTGAAAAAGGGTTTGGCCGCAAGCGCGAGATGATGCGCGGAACCAAACCCTAAAACACTTAAGTCAGATCAGCATTCAGGAAGGTTTACAGCAAGGCCGCCAAGACTGGTTTCCTTGTACTTGCTGTTCATTTCATCGCCGGTCTGGCGCATCGCTTCGACGCAATTGTCGAGCGGCATGTAGTGAGAACCGTCGCCGCGTAGGGCCAGAGAAGCGGCTGAAACCGCTTTGATGGCACCCATACCGTTACGCTCAATACATGGTACCTGAACAAGGCCGCCAACCGGATCACAGGTCATGCCAAGGTGATGCTCAAGCGCGATTTCAGCAGCGTTTTCAATCTGCTCATTGGTGCCGCCAAGGGCTGCACAAAGACCAGCTGCCGCCATTGCCGAAGCCGAACCCACTTCACCCTGACAGCCAACCTCAGCGCCGGAAATGGAGGCGTTGGTTTTAATCAAGCCGCCAATCGCAGCTGCGGTAAGCATGAAGGTGTAGATGCCTTCGTCATTGCTGCCCGGACAATGCTCGCGGTAATATTTAATGGTTGCCGGAATAACGCCTGCAGCGCCGTTGGTTGGCGCGGTGACGACCTTGCCGCCTGCTGCGTTTTCCTCGTTTACCGCCATTGCGTAGACAGAGAGCCAGTCGTTTGCCACATGCGGCATTGTTAGATTGGTGCCGCGCTCTTCATCCAGCTGGCGCTTTACTTCCGCTGCACGGCGCTTGACGCTCAAACCGCCCGGCAGGGTGCCGCTGGTGTTAAGGCCGCGCTCAAGGCAGGCGTTCATCACCGACCAGATTTCCCAGATTTTGTCACGGAAGAGAGGCTCTTCCATAACCGTGACTTCGTTCGCCTGTTTCATCTGGGCAATTGTCTTGCCGGACTTCTGGCCCATTTCCAGCATCTCTTTTGCTGTTGCAAATGGGTAAGGCTTTTCCTTGTCTGTCGCCGGTCCGTCGGTCTCGTGAGCTGTTGCCTGATGCTGGCGCTCTAGTTCTTGCGCCGTCACAACAAAACCGCCGCCGATAGAGTAGTAGGTCTCTTGGAAGTGCAGATTACCGGCGGCATCGAAAGCTTCGATAATCATGCCGTTAGCGTGGCCCGGCAGGTCATGCTCGAAATTGAAAACAACGTCTTTTGCCGGATCGAACGCCAGAGGAGGCAGGCCCTCAGGGCGGATCATCTTTTCCCTGGCGATTGCGGCTTCAATCTCGTCAACGCGGTCTGGGTCGATGGTGTGCGGCGTAAAGCCTGCAAGGCCAAGAACAACGGCGCGATCTGATGCGTGGCCTTTACCGGTCCATGCCAAAGAACCGTAGAGCGTGGCTTTTACGCTTGCTGCATCACCAGCGCCTGGCCATCTGTGCGACCCGTCACGGAGCTCTTCCAGAAATCTCTGGGCCGCAGTCATCGGGCCCATAGTATGTGACGAGGACGGGCCAATGCCGACTTTGAAGATTTCAAAGATACTCAAAAACATTGTGGGTCTTTCCTATTCCAACCGGAAAATTGCCTTACGGCAAATGTACCGCCGCGGCAATCAAAAGAGATTGCGTCATTTCACGCTCTTTTACCACATGAAAAAAGAGCATAGACATTTGCTTGGTAATCATTTGAACGGATTGGCAATTTATGTGCTTCGGGTTTGCTACCAAGGCGGCTTCGCCTTTGGGTTGTTTGTTAGTTTTTTGTGGTCTTTCTTCCACGGCACTCGCTGATGACTTTTCTGTTATTCGCGGAATGACAGAGGAAGAGTTGGGCAAGCAGTATGTTGTCGATTTTGGCCTTGGTGTGACGACGCGCCCATCTTATCCGGGTGCTAAGCGTACAGTTTCCTATCCTTATGTGATTGCGCAGTTCAGCCGCTTCTATATGCCGGGCTGGGGGCAGGTGCGTGAAGGGTACCGCGATGGCCTTTATTTCTACCCGTCCTTTGGTGCTGTCGGCGCGCGAAAAGCTTCTGATGCGCCGGAACTTAGGGGCACAAAGGAGACCGAGTTCGCTTACGAAGTCGGTATGGGTATGGGCTATGGTTACGGCCCGTTTGATGCCTTCGTATTGCTGCGTCAGGGCTTTGGTGGTCACACCGGTATCGTTGGCCGTGCGGGTGTGGATGCCAAGTGGGAAATTACCGACTCATGGCGCGTTAAGGTTGGTCCACGTATCGACTTCGCCAGCGAAGACTACATGCAGACCTATTTTGGCCTGACACCTTCCGAGGCTGCCGCTAGTGGTCGCTCTGCCTACAAAGTTGGCGGCGGTATCAAAAGCTACGGTGTTTATGCATCCACCAGCTATGACCTGACAGACAAGTGGACTTGGCACGTGCAAGGTGGCTGGGAGCGATTTGCAGGGGATGCTGGTGACAGCCCACTGCTTGTAGATGACGACAGCTACTCCATCTCTACCGGTCTTTCCTACCGCTTCTCTTTCGATCTATTTGATTGATTCGCTTGATCTAATGGCTTTTCCGGCATGCTGATGTTGCCTTTCTTTCCGGCTGCCGGAAAAGTTTTCAAAACTGGAAATCTCTTAACCCCTTAATATCTACGGGATTCCGTGGATGGGCCTTCGTGGTTTAAAACCAGAAGTGCTTACCGAAAAGTATTATGCAGCCATTAGCTGCAAAACTGCGTATAACTGGCGTCAGTAGTTTTTCGATTGTGGGATAAGGCAATGAAATTGATTTCCCGTAGCTTCATGGCGCTCGTTGGGGCTTGCGCTTTTGGAGGCACCGCTCTGGCGGAAGGGCGTTTTCTTTCCGATGGTTTGACCGAGGAAGAAGCGACCAAGCAATACGTGGTGGATGTGGGGATCGCTGGTGTGGTCTCTCCCAAGTATGACGGCGCAGACGACTACATCATCTATCCGTTTCCAATCATCTCGTTCGCCAAATTCTACCTGCCGGGCATCGGTGAGGTAAAAGACGGCGTTACGAAAAAGGGCGTGTTTTTGTATCCGTCCTTCGGTTACGTCGGTGGCCGTTCGCCAAATGATGATCCAAAGCTTGCCGGCACAAAGAAGATCAACTGGGCAGGTGAAGTCGGTCTTGGTGCTGGCTTTCGCTATGACTGGTTCCGCGCGTTCCTAGAAGTGCGCCGCGGCTTCAACGGTTACAACGGCTTCGTTGGCCGTGCGGGTATGGATGCGATTTTCGAGCCGCATGACCGCTGGACCCTTTCTGTCGGCCCGCGTGTTGACTTTGCAGACGACAATTACTTCGACACTTATTTTGGCATGCCGGGTTCGTTTGATCCTGATGGCGGCTTCAAGAGTGTTGGTGCAGTTGCACGCGTCAGCTTTGAGGCAACCGAAGACGTTTCTCTGCATCTTCAAGGCGGCTATGACCGTTTGATCGGAGATGCAGAAGATAGCCCAGTAACGGTTTCAGACGACCAATTTACAGCGGCCTTTGGGGTGACCTACCGGTTCGACTTTGACCTTTGGAAATAAGTTGATGAGAGGGCGGGTATCCCGCCCTTTTTCTTTAGTCGTCGCACATATCCATTTCGACGCCTTCGGGTAGAACGGTCAGTTCATCACGGCAACTGCTGATGAAGCGGGCATCGTCTGCCCCAATGGCTTTGGAAAAGTCTACTCCTGCCAGCCGCGCTCTTCTAAACAACGCTCCGGCGACATTTGCGCCATCCAGATTGGCTTGGGTGAGGTCTGCGCTTGTAAAGTTGACCTTGGACAGGTTCGTGTCTTTGAAAATGGCGGCAACGGCAATAGTTCTGCTCAGATCGGATTGCACCATGTTGGAGCCGGAGAAGTCGGCTTCATTTGCATTGACGCGGTCAAAGACAACATTGGCCATGTTTGAATCACGGAAAAGAGCGGTTTCTGCGTTCGAGCGGTTGAACGATGCATGACGCAAATCCGAATTGGAAAAATCGGCACCTTTAATATCGGCTGATTTTAGGTCGGCATCACGTAGGTCTACGCCCGTAAATTTAGCGCCCTCTAGGTTTGACTTTTCAAAGTCTACCTGCCGCAACTTGGCTTGGTCGAAGTTGCTGTCTGGCATGTAGCTCTTTTCAAGGGAGGCTCGGCGGAGGTCTGCGCGGTGGAAGTTTGTTTCCGGCATGTCGGCATCTTTCATGTCGGCTTCGCGTAAATTCGCGCCTGACAAATTGAGGCCGCGCACCTTGATGTGCCTCATGGAGGCCATTTCCAGATTGCATCCCACGCACTGGCCGCTAACGATCAACTCGTCCAGCAAAACATGCTGCTCTTCTTCGGCGTCGGCTGGTTTATCTGTCATCAAAAGCATGATGAGGGCTAACGCGGTGAGCACGGCGAGCAAGATTATACGGCCCGATAAGTTATTGATCTTCATTGGTGGACCCTGCGTTTTTTATTTATCGTAGCATACGCTGCGATTTTTTCAGTAATGTAATTTGATAAAATTGCCGCAGGGTAATTATATGAATTTTCTTGGGCTTTGTTTTGGAGATTAGATCCCTGTTTCCCTTGAGGAAAATTACACTGATAATATAGGGAGGAAGACTCCGGAAATTTTTAATAATAAGTTAATTTTTATTCTTGGTATTTCGGGGTTTAGTACATGCGTATCTTATTTCGCGCAGCTGCTTGCGCATTGATTTTCTTCGGCCTTATTTTCCCGACAGCTGCTTATAGCCATAAAATTACAGCCAAAATCGATATATCCGAACAGAAAATGCGGGTGTACGTGAATGGTGTGCCGCGTCACACATGGAAGGTTTCAACGGCTCGCAAGGGCTATCGAACACCGGTTGGCACATTTGCGCCAACGCGCATGCATCGCAAGTATTTCTCGCGCAAATATAATGGCTCGCCCATGCCGCATTCGGTGTTTTTCTATAAGGGCTATGCCATTCACGGGACGGACTCGATCAAGCGGTTGGGAACGCCCGCTTCGCATGGCTGCATTCGCTTGCATCCCAGCAATGCATCCAGATTATTCAGCTTGATAAAGAAGCACGGACCAGCCAACTCGCGGATCATGATTTCCCGCTGAGGAGCATTTGCTCTGGGTAAAGTAAAAGGGCCAGTCAAATACGCGACTGACCCTTTTAAACTGAGGAGCGCTGAAGACGCATTACCCAACATCAGCGCACAATCCATATTGCAAGAGCCTTGCCAACTTGCTGAATTAACTGTGCCATCAAGATCTAGCGGGTCGTCTTGGCTTGGCATCAAAATCAAGGTTAATTTTAGGAAGCGTTAAGCATGTCTGCATTGCAAAATGCAGTTTATTTCGCGCAAAGCGCTACATAATTTCTTTCTCAAGGTTTAACGACGAGCGTTCTCCGATCGCATCAAAGTGTTCTGCTGCCCATTTTTCAGCACTGGCGCGGCCAATGTTGAATAGCCTTTTGAGGAAAGCCCATTGCGGGTTCAATTTGGAGGATGCGCCAAAGGGGATCAGATCTTCGCTGGCCTCAATGCGGTGCATGTGCACCTGCGAATAGTCGTTGTTGCTTAAGCGACCTTCATCAATGAGGCGGCTCACGAAGGCGATAGCGCGCAGTTCGCGCAATAGCGTAGAGTTGAAGGTGATCTCGTTGAGGCGTTCACTGATTTCCTGCGCCGTGGTGGGGAGCTCTTCTCGCTTTACCGGATTAACCTGAATAAGCACAACATCGGTAATGCCGCCTTTGGGAAACAGCGGGAAGAGGGGCGGGTTGCCCATATAGCCACCGTCCCAATATGCTTCGCCATCAATTTCAACGGCTTGGTAGATGGTTGGTATGCAGGCAGAGGCAAGCAGCGCCTCTGCAGTCAGCTCTTCGCGCCCGAATATTTTGATTTTGCCAGTGCGCACATTGGTGGCAGCCACATAGACCTCAAGGTCTTGGCAGGTCTGTACACGGCCAAAATCAATCTGGTCACGCACCAGTTCTTCAAGCGGGTTTATGTTGAGCGGATTGAGCTGGTAGGGGGAGAGAACTCTTGAGGTAACATCCCACGAGACATAAACGGGGGAGTGGTCGAGGTTCCAACTGTCAAAATAAATGTCGAGCGGCGTGCGCTGGAATGGGCTACCTTGACCCAGCAAGGAAACAGAACGCCAAAAGCGCTCTAAAGCCTTGCGCGCACCCTCTGGCCCACCTTCAACAAGCCCGTCAGCCAAGACGGCGGCGTTCATTGCGCCAGCGCTGGTGCCGGAGATTTTGTCGATCTCCAGCGCTTCGGTTTCCAGCAGCCAGTCCAGAACGCCCCAAGTGAAGGCTCCGTGTGAGCCGCCACCTTGTAACGCCAGACTAATCTTCTTCGGCTTTCTTACGCGCTTTGCTGCCATTCGGAAGCTCCTTCCTTTGGCATCTGGCAAAGGCCGCTTTCGAAGAAAACCGCCTTATTTCGCTGTCCAGCCGCCGTCCATTGGCAAAATAGTTCCTGTCATGCAGGACGCCGCATCCGAGCAGAGGAAGATCGCCATGGCTGCGACCTGATCAACCGTCACGAACTTCTTGGTTGGCTGTGCTGCCAGAAGAACATCGCGTTTGACTTCTTCTTCCGTCAATCCACGCGCTTTCATAGTGTCGGGAATCTGCGCTTCCACCAGCGGTGTCCAAACATAGCCCGGGCAGATGGCGTTGACGGTGATGTTGTCTTCCGCAACTTCCAGCGCCACGGTCTTGGTCAGGCCTGCAATGCCGTGCTTGGCAGCCACATAAGCGGACTTAAATGGGGAGGCGACAAGCGCGTGTGCGGAAGCTGTATTGATAACGCGGCCCCAGCCAGCCTTCTTCATCAGCGGAATAGCGTGGCGGATGGTGTGGAAGGAGGAGGACAGGTTGATCGCGATAATCGCGTCCCACTTTTCCGGCGGGAAGTTCTCGATAGCCTCAACATGCTGAATGCCAGCGTTGTTGATGAGAATATCGACCGAGCCAAAGGTTTCTGCGGCATGGGCAATCATCGCGCCGATTTCGTCCGGCTTGGTCATATCTGCATTGGAATAAATGCAGGTCACGCCGAAGTCGGCCTCGATTGATTGGCGCTCTGCTTCGATTTTTGCCGGATCACCGAAGCCGTTGATCATGACGTTGACGCCCTGTGCTGCCAGAGCGCGAGCGTAGGCCAGACCGATGCCTGAGGTGGAGCCGGTGATAACGGCAGCTTTATCTTTGATCATTTTTGAAATGCCCTGCGCTAACTCGATTGGGGTACGACGCATACCTAAGCGATATATGTGACGAAACTTATGTGATTATACGCATTAGTGGTATTGTGAAAACGGATAGGATTGGCAATCTTTGCGCGGGCGCCGCCTATTGAAACTTAGGGTAAACAAACCGATGTAGAGGGCGGGGAGGGACTTGCCGTCCAGCGACAGGCACGGGGTGTTCTCTTTCTTTTTCAAACGTTGACAGAGCAAGCTGCATGCGGCACTTGCTATTGCAAACTTGAACCGCGTTTCGGATCCAGCATGACAAGCACAAACCAGACCTTTCTTTCAGCTCCTCTCGCCCGCCGCAGAAGTGTTGCGGTGAATGTTGGCGGTGTCGTCGTTGGCGGGGATGCGCCGATTGTTGTGCAGTCTATGACCAACACCGATACGGCAGATGCAGACGCGACCGTTGCACAGATTGCAGCGCTGGCGCGGGCAGGGTCCGAATTGGTGCGCATTACCGTGGATCGGGACGAGGCTGCGGCAGCTGTTCCGCATATCAAAGAGCGCCTTTTGCGCCTTGGTCTTGATGTGCCGCTGATTGGCGACTTTCACTACATCGGCCACAAGCTTCTTGCGGATCATCCGGCCTGCGCCGAGGCGCTGGATAAATACCGTATCAATCCGGGCAATGTTGGCTTCAAAACGAAAAAAGACAAGCAGTTCGGCCAGATCATCGACACCGCAATGCGCCACGACAAACCGGTGCGCATTGGCGTGAACTGGGGTTCTCTCGACCAAGAGCTGCTGACCCATCTCATGGATGAAAACCAGAGCAACGGCTCGCCGCTGACCGCGCAGGAAGTGATGCGCGAGGCGATTTGCCAGTCCGGTTTGCTTTCTGCCCGCCGCGCCGAGGAAATGGGCATGGGCAAGGACAAGATTATTCTGTCTGCCAAGGTTTCTCAGGTTCAAGATCTCATCGGCGTTTATGTTGATCTGGCGCAGCGCTGTGATTATGCGCTCCACCTTGGCCTCACAGAGGCTGGCATGGGTACCAAAGGCATTGTGGCCTCTTCTGCCTCCATGGGTATTCTGCTGCAGCAGGGTATTGGCGATACGATCCGTATTTCCCTAACGCCGGAGCCGGGCGGTGACCGCACCCGTGAAGTGCAGGTGTCTCAGGAATTGCTGCAAACCATGGGCTTCCGCAGCTTTGTGCCGATTGTAGCGGCTTGTCCGGGCTGTGGCCGCACCACATCCACCGTCTTTCAGGAGCTAGCGCAGGATATTCAGAACCATATTCGCGACAGCATGCCTGTCTGGCGGGAGCAATATCCGGGCGTTGAAACGCTCAACGTGGCTGTGATGGGCTGCATCGTGAATGGACCGGGCGAATCCAAACACGCAGATATCGGTATTTCTCTGCCGGGTACGGGCGAAACCCCAGCTGCGCCTGTGTTCATTGACGGCGAAAGGGCCGTGACACTTCGCGGTCCGGGAATTGCCGAGGACTTTAAGAAACTGGTTCTGGACTATATTGAAAAGCGTTATGGTAACGGGCAGTCCGCAGCCCTGACAGAAACGCAGGAAATTGATGTCGCTTGATCGCTTTGCTCCGCAGCAGCCAGCCGTACCACAGCAACCACCCGAGCCGAAAACCATTCTGGTTCTAACCGCCCAAACCGTGTGCGGTCTTGGTGGGCGTAGTGCAGTGTTTACGCTGGAACGCTTGGGGCACAGCGTTATCTTTTTGCCAACGGCCTTGTTGCCGATCAGCGGCGGCATTGGCATCGGCAATAGTTTTGAACAGAGCGCTAAGCTATTTGCTGCTTTGGCGGAGGATATGATTACCTCCGAGAAGCTGCGCGATGTGGATGCTGTGCTTTCCGGCCATATCCATTCTGGCGAGCAAGCGGCCTTGGTTGCCCGCCTTGTAAGCACCGTCAAGCGGCTAAACCCGGAGGCGAAGTATCTATGCGATGTTTCGATTACCGATGGTGAGCAGGCGCCAGCACGGGCTGAAGTTATCAGCGCATTCAAAGAACAACTTTTGCCGCTTAGCGATTATGCTGTGCTGAACCGCCGCGAGCTTGCCGAGCTTGTAGAAGCTGGTACCGACACAGAACAGGAATGCACAGCCTCAGCGCGTCTTCTAGGCGTTCCAAGCGTTGTGGTTACATCTGCTCCGGCTTTGCGCAGAAACAGCCTCTCCAACCTTCTGGTGGCCTTTAGCGGCTCATCTGCGATTGAACATGCGGAAGTGCCAAATGCGCCGAAGGGCAGCCGTGGTTTGATCTCCGCGCTGTTCTTGGCTCGCGCCCTTACGGGTACTGCCCAGAGCGAAGCGTTGAAGCGGGCAACAGCTTCGACCTTTGAACTTGCCGCGCGCTCCGTTCGCATGGGCCGGCAAGAGCTGTTCTATCCGGCTAATCAGGACGTGCTTATTCGCCCGATGGCGCTGGTGAGTGAGCGGCGCGTATTCGAGGCGCCTGCCAGAGCGTGAGCAGACAGTGATGCATTCATTGTGAGGATGTCATGAGTGAAGTGCAGAATGAACTGTGTGTTGCAGGGGTTGATGGCGCTGCTGGTGGCTGGATGGTTATAATTCGCCACCTTGGTACGCCTTACACCCATGAAGCCCATCTGGTTGGCTCTTTTTCCGAAATACTGACCCGCTGGCCGCAACTTCAGCGCATCGCCATTGATATGCCTATCGGTCTGCCTGATCACATCGGTCAAAATGGGCGAGGACCGGAAAAGGCGGTTCGGCCTTTGCTCGGTATGCGCCAATCGACGGTGTTCTCCATTCCCTCACGCGCTGCCGTATACGCCGAAGACTATTGGGAAGCGTGTAAAGTGGCGCAAGCGACTTCTGCGCCGCCAAAAAAGGTTTCCAAGCAGGCGTTCAATATCTTCCCCAAAATCCGTGAGCTTGATGCTGCCATGTCGCCAGAGTTGGAAAGCTGTATTTTTGAGGTGCATCCGGAAGTGGCGTTTTGGCGGCTGAATGGTGAGGAACCGATAGTTGCGCCGAAGCGGGTGAAGGGCCAGCCAAGCGGAGCAGGGCTGGATGTGCGCCGTGATCTGCTGTGCAATTATGGCTACTCGGCACACTTCCTTGACCAGAAAGCGTCAAAAGGCGCGGCGCGCGACGATTTGATTGATGCGGCGGTCAACGCCGTTATTGCCGAGCGTTTGCTGCTAGGGCAGGCGCAGCCGTTTCCCGCGAACTATGAGCGCGACAGTAACGGTCTGCGAATGGCGATTTGGGCCTAGGTTTATTCTAAACAGCTAGCAGCGGGCAGGTGCCGACTATGGCTTGCTGATTGGCAGCGGAATGTTCTCGTCCACGATCGCCACAGCTTCTTCCTTTTGACCGATCGGGAAAATTTTGGAGAAATAACCAAAGGCGCGGTCCTTCTCGGTCTTTGGAGCTTCTTCCGGTTTTGTTTCCGGCGTCAGGGCTAGCTGGCTCTGGCTTGGGGTGTTTGCAGGTGCAGCTTCTGCCACTGTTTCCGCTGTGGTTTGTGCTGGGCCGCCTTTGTCAGCTGCATTGGTACCAAAGAACGCTGCAAGCTGTTCCTGACGCTGCCTGCTTTTCTCAGCCGCGATCTGGAATTCCTCGAAGTTCTTTTGATCTTCCGCCTGTTTTTTAGCCAGAGCGACGGAAATCGACTGTGGAATAGAATAATCTGGGCAGCGATTGCGGGAGCTGAACTGTGCGCCTCTGATTGTCGGCTCGGCGTTAAACACATAGCGGCGGTCACAAACATCGATTTTAGGTGGCTGTTTGGTGACGGCGAAGTGGTCGTAACCTTCCTTCAACATCTCCCAGAACTCGAAGTGTTCATTCTCAGCATGACGGGCCATGTTTTCGCCGGTCATGCGGAACGGGAAGGCGTGCACCTGAAACTCGCGCTGACCACCCATGAAGCTATCGCGGGCGAGGGCGTAAATGTCGGAAATGCTGTCATCGGTCATCGCATAGCAACCGGCAGAAGAACACGCTCCGTGAACCATCAGATGCGTACCTGTGCGGTCGTGGGCGCGGTCATAGCGGTTCGGAAAGCCGAGGTTGAAGGAGAGATAATAGTCGGAATTCGGGTTCATGCGCCCCGGAGTTACGAAATAAAACCCTTCAGGCGCTTGTCGGTCGCCTTCTTTGAACTTCGGCCCCAGTTTGCCAGACCATTTACAGATCTCGTAGGTTTCCAGCAGTGCGTATTGACCGGATTTGGTCTGCTTCCAGACTTCCAACTCGCTTTCTTCCTTGAAGATGCGAATGAAAATCGGGGCCTTTAAAGCCATGTCTGAGGTTTCGATTTTGCGCTGAACTTTTTTGCTTACGGGTTTGCGGTGCTTCTCATCTGCAAAGTCAGCACCCTGACAAGCCACCAGCGTTAGCGCAATTGCCGCCATCGAAAGTGGTTTTGTGACTTGTTTTAAGCCGGAGAGGATGTTTGACAGCATAAAGCAGAACCCGAAAACAGCACCAAGAAGTGGAACGCCCGTCGCCACTCCGTTGATGGTAGACTAGCGGTAGAAAGGTTGATCCCTCCTTACCGGTTCAGCTTATCCCAGCCTATTCCACAAAGGTTTGACTGCTCAAAAGCCGTAGATGCCTTGAAGTTTAGATAATAAAAAATGGCGTAGAAAGTGCCTCTACGCCATTTTCCAGTCTATAAATTGTCGAGTTCTGTTGATTACGCCAGATGGCGACCAATTTTCAGGAACTTCTCACGGCGCTGCTGCTTGATTGCTGCTGCATCCATGTCTGCGAAGTGCTTCAGAGCGTTCTCGATGGTCGTGCCAGCGCGATCTACAACGATTTCCTTGGCGCGGTGTGCGCCGCCAACTGGCTCCTTGATGATTTCATCAATGATGCCGAGTTCGGAAAGGTCCTGCGCGGTGATCTTCATGTTGGTCGCAGCTTCCTGTGCCTTGGTGCTATCGCGCCAAAGAATGGATGCGCCCGCTTCTGGGGAGATCACAGAGTAGATTGCGTGTTCAAGCATTGCCACGTGGTTTGCTGTTGCAATTGCAATCGCGCCGCCGGAACCGCCTTCACCGATAACGATGGAGATGTTTGGCACGCCCAGCATGAGGCACTGGTCGGTGGAGCGGGCGATTGCTTCCGCCTGACCGCGCTCTTCAGCGCCAATGCCAGGGTATGCACCAGCAGTATCAACGAAGGATACGACAGGAATGTTGAAGCGTTCTGCCAGTTCCATGATGCGAACGGCTTTACGGTAGCCCTCTGGACGGGACATGCCGAAGTTGCGGTGCAGGCGAGACTGGGTGTCGTTACCCTTCTCCTGACCGAGGATCGCAACAGACTGACCACGGAAACGGCCAAAGCCTGCGATGATTGCATGATCCTCTGCAAACTTACGGTCACCAGCCAGTGGCGTGAAGTCGGAGATCAGGCCTTTGATGTAGTCTTCAGCGTGCGGGCGGTCCGGATGACGAGCGACCAGTGTTTTCTGCCAAGGGCTAAGAGCATTATAGATGTCGTTGAGTGCTTGATCGGCTTTGCCTTGCAGCGTTGCGATCTCGTCTTCTACATCTACGGCCTCGCCACTCTTGGCCATTATTTTGAGTTCTTGAACCTTGCCTTCTAGGTCGGCAACTGGTTTTTCAAATTCAAGGTAACTGCGCATTTAAGTGTTCACTCGTTAAATTCAGCGGTCAAAATCGCTGAGGGAGGCGTCAGGCTGCGCCGGAAATTTGGCGCGACACTGGCCCCGCTATGCCCGTCTTGTCAAGGTATTCCGGCATAAATGTGGGGGCACTCGCTCATTCCTGCAATGATTTAATTGAAAATCAGCAATGCACCTACCTAGCAGCAGATTGTTTATGGCCGTTAGGCAGGCCCAATTCCTGCGCTTGAACCACCAAAGAGCCTGTTCCTGTCGGGATGGAAATCCGGTAGGGGATCAGCACTTTTTTGTGGCCGGTTGGGGCAAGCCAAACTTCCATATTGTTGGAACGGGCCAGCAGTTGGACGCTTTTTCGCTCTGGTCTGTGGCCAGCAACCGGTATCCATCGTGCCTTACAAACAATGACGGGGCCGTCGTAACCGTTTCCGGAAACCTCGCGCATTTTCTTGTAGGTCATCTCAATGTCGAACCGGGTCCAGCCATCATAGATCGGCAAAGTGCGATTGCAGGCGTCAGGAGAAAGCTCGTCGCCTCTCGATACTACCGGCATAAGCGCTGCGCTTAGCGGATCCATGGCGTTTTTGCGGTGCTTGTTGGTTACCTTGATACGGGTTGCCGATGGCTTAAAGCGTGGACGGACAAGCTCGTTGCGGATGTGGCCAGAGCCTTGGCGCAGGTCCACATGGAAATTGCGCTCGGACGCCTGTGAAACCATTTCATAGCGGGACGGCAAGATACGGCTGCCGGAAATCCAGCCCCGTGCTTCAGCCGCGCCAGTACCCGTGGAGAACAAGGTGCCGATACCGGCAGGCTCCATAGAAACTTTTGCCGAATAGGCATTATTGCGCAGGGCAAGCGACATTGAGCCCTTGCCGATGGTGATGCCAGCGATGGAAATATTGTAGTTTCCATCGACCTGATTAGTTTTTCCAAGGGCAGCTGTGGATAGTGAGCATACGCACAAAGCGATGCTTCCTACTATAGCTTTATGACCCAGGGCACTTATAGCCCGGATAAGAGAGTTTAGCACGACGCCATACCTCCGCGGCTGCTTTTCATATTTAAACGTCAGCCTTTGAGTACTTTAAAAATTATTTTTTCTGCTTTTCAAATTGCTACCAAAATCATAGGAACAGTTCGTAACGTTGAGGTTAAGAGACCAAAGTTTATTCAAAGAGGCCAGAATCCGTAGTAAGGGCGCACCAAACCCTTGACGAATTCTACGCGCCACATTATAGCAGGCCGACTTTTCCAATACGGGGCCAGAGTTGCTAGCGCCGGACTTTTGGAGTCTGCGAATCTCTGGTTAACGATAGCGCTTCTGTTTTTACGTGGCGCCAGATTGAATAAAAAGGGTGATCCACATGGCACGCCGCTGTGAACTTACCGGCAAAGACGTGATGACTGGCAACAATGTCAGCCACGCAAACAACAGAACCCGTCGTCGGTTCTTGCCAAACCTCTGCAACGTTTCCCTCATGAGCGATACTCTGGGTGAAACCTACAAGCTGCGTATCTCTGCACACGCTCTGCGTTCTGTTGAGCACCGTGGTGGTCTGGACGCATTCCTCATGAAGGCAGCTGAAGCTGATCTGTCTCCTAAGGCACGCCTTCTGAAGACTGAAATTCGTCGTCGTCAGGCTGAAGCAGCTGCATAAGCTGCTGTTTGCTGACAGATGAATTCAGCGGTCAAGAATAATCCGACGCGCGCTATCGCACTCGGCATCATTGCGATGATGGTTGTGGTAGTCGCGTCGAATATTCTCGTGCAGTATCCTGTGCGGGGAATGCTTGGCCCTGTGGTGTTGGAAGACCTCCTTACGTGGGGTGCCTTCACCTATCCGGTTGCTTTTCTGGTAACCGATCTGATCAACCGAAACTTCGGTCCTAAAGCTGCGAGACGAGTCGTCTACGCAGGTTTTGCTGTTGCTGTTGCCCTTTCGGTTGTCTTTGCAACGCCGCGAATTGCTCTTGCATCCGGCTGCGCATTCCTTTTTGCCCAGCTTTTTGACATTGCCATTTTCCACCGTCTGCGCCACGGCGCTTGGTGGCGTGCGCCAATTGTCTCTTCCACGCTAGGTGCAATCCTCGATACCATCTTGTTCTTCGGCATTTCCTTCTCTGCATCGCTTGCCTTCCTTGGCAGCTACGATGCATTTGCCGTGGAAGCTGCACCGCTGTTTGGCTACTTCGCTCTGGAAGTACCGCGCTGGGTATCTTGGGCTCTCGGTGATTTCAGCGTTAAGATCCTCGTCGCGCTGTGTATGCTGGCTCCATACCGTATTTTGCTCAGCATCTTCGGTTACGGCCCTTACGCCGCCAGCCGAATCTAATTCATTCTCCCGTCTTAGCTATCCTTCGAACCTGCATCTTCATGCGGGCACACTCTTGTTGTATCTTCGCGTTTCAATAAAACGACGAGAAGCTTATGCCTCCTTTCGAGCAAATCTGGCAGGACTATCAAGGCGCGCTGCGTAGCTACCTTCGGGGACGATTGAAAAACCAGTCTGATGTTGATGATCTGCTGCAAGACATCATGATCAAGGTGCATAAAGGCCTGCCTGAATTGCAGGAGGCTCAAAGCCTTCCCGCATGGCTAAAACAAATCACCCGCAACACGCTAATTGATTATTACCGCAAGTCTGTTCCCGAGACAGAACTGCCGGAAGACCTTTCTCCTGACTTGGAAGAAGCCGGTGCCCTTGAGGATCTTGAGCGCTGCGTTGAGCCATTTTTGAAGGCCCTTCCTGAAGAAACAGCGGCCTTGCTGCGTGATGTAGAGCTGAACGGTCAGTCTCAAAAAGACTATGCTTCTGCTCACGGTGTTGCCTACTCGACTGTGAAGTCACGGGTGCAGAAGGGGCGAGAGCAACTGCGTCACCTGTTTGATCAATGCTGCCAGTTTGAGCAAAGTGCAAACGGGCAAGTGACTGATTTTTCAAGAAAATCAAAAAACTGCGATAGCTGCTGAATTATTTTTCGTCCTTTTTTCAAAGCGCCCGTCTTTATAGCAGTATCAATGAAAAGACGGAGCATACCGTGCTTAAGATCGTTAGCTTTAAAATCTGCCCATTTGTTCAGCGCATCACTGCCCTGCTGGAAGCCAAGGGCCTTGCCTATCAGGTGGAGTACATCAGTCTGAAGAACAAACCGCAGTGGTTTTTGGATATTTCGCCAACCGGTCAGGTGCCGGTGTTGATTACCGAAAGCGGTAAGGCGCTGTTCGAATCTGATGCGATTGCTGAGTACATCGACGAAATCAGTACGCCGCTCGAATCAGGTCTTACCCCAGAAGACAGGGCATACAACCGCGCTTGGAGTTATCAGGGCAGCAAGCACTATCTCGTGCAGTGTTCTGCTATGCGCAGCGGTGATTGCAAGACTCTGGAAGAGCGTGCGGCCAACCTTGATAAGGCATTTGCCCGCGCTGAAGCGCAGTTGGCTGAGGGGCCTTATTTCAACGGCACTGAACTCGGTAACGTTGACATGGCATGGCTACCATTGCTGCACCGCGCTGCGATTATCGAAAAGCACACGGACTATGATTTTCTGAAGGCTTTTCCAAAAGTGAAGGCGTGGCAGAAAGCTGTGCTTGATACAGGTATCGCAGAACGCTCTGTGAGTGATGATTTTGAAGCTGAATTTACCGGCTTCTATCTGTCTTCGCAGACCTATCTTGGCGGCGCTACTAGCTGCTCTACCTCTGCAGATGATGGCTGTAAAAAAGGCAGCTGCTGCTAAATAGAGCCGACAAAATTTCTCGGCGGTGGGTGGGTGCTCACCGCCGTAGTTCCAGTGGCCGGAAGTTGGAGGGCGCTTTTGTTGCCCTAATGGTTTATCAGGATCGGCAGCGCCATGATGTCCAGCATTTCCTTAGTGGCTCCACCAAAGAAGTACTGTTTGAAGCGGCTGTTGCTATAGCCACCCATCACCAACAGGTCTGCACTTAGCTCCTCTAGTCTGCTTTTGAGAATTTCCGCGACTGGTCTTCGCTGGTCGTTTATCACTTCGATATCGGCCGAAATACTGTGAGTTTTCAAGAACTCTTGAAGTTCGGTAAGTGAGTCTTCGTCGAAGTAGGAACCATCAGAAATTGCCGCAATAACCACGCGATCTGCTTTGTGTAGCAATGGCAGCGAGGCGTACATTGCCGTGAACGCTGAGCCGGTATTATTCCACGCAATAACAATGGTTTTCGGTTGGAACTCTTGATCATATTCTGCCGGAACAACAATCACGCTTGTACCGGTGTCGAGGATCATCTCCTCAATGAGAGCATAGCGAAGGGGCTCTTCTGATGCAGCGCTGTCTTTAGCAATGACTGCAACGTCGCTAAGGCGGATTGTGTTTATCAGCTGGTCGAGTGGCTCGCCAATAACATGCTGTTTGATTTGAAGCTTGGGTTCTATGTCGCGCTCGTGACAATAGCTCTCGCATGTCTTCAACGCCGATTGGATCTGCGAGTTCTCAGCTTCTCCAGCGAACTGCTGCGCGCTATTTGCGCGGAGTGGGCGCGGTTGCTTGAAGTCGATAGCAAGCGCCTTCAGTTTCCCTCTAGGGGAGATCAGCAGTCCTTTGGCGACCTGCAACGCTGGCTGTTTGCCCGAACTATCAAGAACGACGGTGACGCTTCGAATACCCATGACATGTTCCTAACCTGTTGTTCCCATTGAGGAGGCGGCAAAACAATCAGCGGACGCTCATTGTCTGGCATGGCTACGTCAGGTGCCATGTCCTTAGGACTTGAATCCTCTCGTCTATCCAGAAATTTCGCAATATGTGTGAGATACTTACAGCGGCTGACGAACGGCACGATCAGCTGTCGAGCCGGAACCGTAGCAGCAAGTTGCGCTGAATTATGAAGCGATTGTCGTCTGATAACAACGTGATGATGGTTTCGCCATGCTCGTTTTTATGGGCGGTGATCGCTTCCATATTGTCGATTTGGTAGCCCATATCGGCTGCAAGTAAAATCTCGCCTTCAATGACAGCGCCGGGCTTAATCAGGCTCGGATCAACGCGCCGTATGCGCATATGCAGCCCTTCGCGAAGCGTAAACAAGCGCTCCAGAATGAGAAGGTCCCCATCAGGGGTGAAGGTTGCATCGGTGACATCAAAGTTGCCCATGCGCTTTACGGTAAATGCGCCGGGTTGCTCGCCGCCGATAATGTAGGCTGGCCGATCAGAGTCAAAGCCTGCGCCGCGTTCGGCAAAGAGCAGAACAGCGCCTGCTAGAGGGCTGTCAGCAGGAGCCGCCGCCAGAGCCTCAATGCCCTTGTTGTTGCCAAGGCCCTTTAATGCGGCAGGTAAGTCAACTTCCTCAGGCTTATCGTCCAGCGTTAGCGGGAACGGATAGACGAGCATGCCGCCTTTGCCTTCGTAGGATGCCCAGATGTGTTTTGTGTTGCCGGTGGTGCGAAGCGTAAGGGCCTCTACATCGCGCTGGGGCGTGCTGTGGAGAGGTTTCCCTTCCTTGCTAAGCATCGGTGCGATTTGTGCGTTCTTGAGCGTCAGCGGCTTTCCACTGTCTGTCTGGTCGAGATCTGCGGTGATCCAGTAGCCACCATCCGTTGCCAAGATCACCGAGGTGCCGCCATCCAGTGTAATTGCACCGGAGATGCCGCCAAAATCATCATTGCCAGACCAGAATTCCAGACCGCCCAAATAGAGAAGGGGGCCGAACTGGTGCAGGTTCGGTTTGCCAATGCGGAAATGGGTGATTTCGTGCTGCTTTACGCTGACAGGCTTTGCGTAAGTGGGCCGGGGCAGAACTGCAGCAGTAAGTGCCACAACTGCACAAGCAGCCCCGGCGGCCAGTCCACGAAGGAGTGATCGCCGGGAACGCTTCATTAGCGACGCCCGCGCTTGCCGGAGGCGGTGTTGCTGTTTTCGTCAAACAGGTCAGCAAGCTGATCTGTCATCGCGCCTGCCAGCTCTTCTGCGTCGATAATCGTTACCGCACGGCGGTAGTAGCGGGTCACATCGTGGCCGATACCGATGGCGATAAGCTCAACAGGAGAACGGGTTTCGATTTCCTCGATAACCTCGCGCAGATGCTTTTCCAGATAATTGCCCGGGTTAACCGAGAGCGTGCAGTCATCCACCGGCGCACCGTCGGAAATCATCATGAGGATGCGGCGCTGTTCAGGGCGTCCCAGTAGGCGCTGGTGTGCCCAGTTAAGCGCTTCACCGTCGATGTTTTCTTTCAGAAGGCCCTCACGCATCATCAGGCCGAGGTTGCGTTTGGCACGACGCCATGGCGCATCCGCAGACTTGTAGATGATGTGACGCAGATCGTTAAGGCGGCCCGGCTGTGCCGGTTTACCGTCTTTCAGCCACTGCTCGCGGGACTGTCCGCCCTTCCATGCCTTTGTGGTAAAGCCGAGGATCTCGACCTTCACACCACAACGCTCCAGCGTTCTGGCCAGAATGTCGGCGCAGGTTGCTGCAACGGTGATCGGGCGACCACGCATGGAGCCGGAGTTATCTAGCAACAGCGTTACCACGGTATCGCGGAAGTCGGTATCCTGCTCCCACTTGAATGCCAGCGGCTGAAGCGGGTCGATAACAACACGGTGCAGACGCGCAGGGTCAACGATGCCTTCTTCAAGGTCGAAGTCCCAAGAGCGGTTCTGCTGGGCCATCAATTTACGCTGTAGTCGGTTAGCAAGGCGGGAAACCGCGCCGGAAAGTGAAGCCAGTTGCTTATCAAGGAAGCCGCGCAAACGGTCGAGTTCTGCTTGGTCGCACAGCTCTTCAGCCGTAACGATCTCGTCGAATTGACGCGTGTAGGCGCGGTATTCTTCCTTGTTGTACTGGTTGGAGAACGGATGCTCGCGGGGTTGTTGCTCCCCGGCTTCTTCCGACCCGTCGGCCATATCCTCTTCAGCGATTTCCTGAAGTTCGGAATCGGCGCCGTCGGTTTCTCCGTCTTCGACCTCTTGACCGGAAAGCTCCATGTCTTGAGGTGCACCTTCCTGCTCGCCGGAATCTTCATCCGTCTCGCCGGTTACATCGGTGCGCTGATCCTGCTCGCTGTTGCCTTCCGCATCATCTTCGTTTTCGTCATCGGAGTTGTCGCCCAACTCGTCAGCCATTTCCAGATTTACGAGAAGGTTGCGAAGCTGGTTGGCGAACTCAACCTGATCCTCAATGCGAGTGACCAGCTTGTCCATTTCGCCAGCGGCTTTCTGCTCCACCCAGTCACGCCACAGGTCCACGACCTTGCGGGCGCTCTTTGGAACAGGGCGTCCTGTCAGACGTTCGCGCACCATTAGCGAAATAGCATCCTGAAGGGGCGCTTCTTCACGGCTGGTGATGTTGGCGAAGTCGCCTTTCATGTAGCGCTGTTCAAGCATGGCGTCGATGTTGTCACCGACACCAACCATTCTGTTGGAACCCAGCGCCTCGCAGCGGGTTTGCTCCACTGAGTCGTAAATCGCTTTTGCGTTGGAACCGATTGGGCTGTGCTTTGCGTGTACGCCAGCGTTATGGCAGGCAAGGCGCAGAGCCATTGAGTCAGCTGTACCGCGCACGGCTGCCACGTCCGAGCGGCTCATGCGGCGACTCGGCTCAGGCAAGCGTACTTTCTGGCCCGTTATCCCAGACCGGTCTACGGTAAACACCACCTCCAGCTCGGCATTGCCGGCAATGGCCTTCACAGTGGATCCAATGGCCTGTTTCAGCGGTTCCGTGGGCGAGGGCTGCTTGTGTGCGGAATTGCTGCGGCCTGTCATAGCTGGCCTCAGCTCATAACTACGTTGGCAGCAGATTCCGGCAGCTCTTCACCAAAGCAGCGCTGATAGAACTCGGCAACAAGCGGCTGTTCCATCTCGTCACACTTGTTGAGGAAGGTGAGGCGGAAGGCAAAGCCGATATCACCGAAGATATCCGCGTTTTCAGACCATGTGATCACGGTACGCGGGCTCATGACGGTGGAGATATCGCCGTTGATGAAAGCGTTACGGGTGAGGTCAGCAACGCGAACCATCTTGGAGATGATGGAGCGACCTTCAGCACCCTGGAAGTGCGGGGACTTCGCCAGAACGATTTCAACTTCGTTGTCGTGTGGCAGATAGTTCAAGGTGGTCACGATAGACCAGCGGTCCATCTGGCCTTGGTTGATCTGCTGTGTGCCGTGGTAGAGGCCGGATGTGTCACCAAGGCCGACGGTGTTTGCAGTCGCAAACAGGCGGAAGGCTGGGTGAGGACGGATCACGCGGTTCTGGTCAAGCAGGGTCAGGCGACCCGATACTTCCAGAACGCGCTGGATCACGAACATTACGTCCGGACGGCCTGCATCGTATTCGTCGAACACCAGAGCGACGTTGTTCTGCAGGGCCCAAGGCAGGATACCGTCTTTAAATTCTGTGACGGTGAGGCCTTCTTTGATGACGATAGAATCTTTGCCTACCAAGTCGATACGGGAGACGTGGCTGTCGAGGTTGACGCGCACGCATGGCCAGTTAAGGCGGGCTGCTACCTGCTCGATGTGGGTTGATTTACCGGTACCATGATAACCGGTCACCATCACACGGCGGTTGCGGGCAAAGCCAGCCAGAATAGCCATAGTCGTGGCTGGGTCGAAAAGGTAGTCCTTGTCGAGGTCTGGCACATGCTCGTCTGCCTGAGAAAAGGCAGGCACGACCATATCGGTATCAAGGCCAAAAACGTCGCGAACGGAAATTTCGGTATCAGGCAATTTTTCAGGGCTAGTCATCGTATTCGTCATCTATCCTCCGCGCCCGCCCAAAATTCCTCGACGGGATAGCGGTAAAACTGGTTCCTGTAGCGCCTATACGCAGCTCAGCAAAGTCCGGCCTTCTTTAAAGTGTTGTAGGCTTGGATGACTTCGCGCAGGCGGTCTTCGCATGACCGGTCACCGCCGTTGGCGTCAGGATGGTGTATTTTTACGAGTTCTTTATAACGCGATTTGATCTCAGCGCTAGTTGCTGTTTCGGTTAAGTTCAGTGCCTCGAGTGATCTTTTCTCAAGAGCAAGCACCTTGCGTCTTGGCTTTTGTGGTGCGCGCTCGCCGCGTCCGGCAAAGAAATCATGCGGGTCGTTCATGTCCGGCTCGCTCTTGCTGCCACCGGCTGCAAAGTTGTCGGAGTTCACGCCCATTTTCCAGGTTGGACGGTGCCCGGTTGCCGAATCCTTTTGGTAGGTTCGTACGGCGTCGTCATCCATCCCGTTGAAATAGTTATAAGATTTGTTGTAGGCTTTGACGTGGTCAATACAGAAACGGAAATACTGACCTTCTTGATCTCGCCCTTTCGGCGCGCGGTGAACCCCCGGGCGGTCGCAACCTTCCCATTCGCATTGCGGGGTATTGCGCTGCGTTGCACGTTCCTTATCCGGCTTAACGCGAATACTGTCGAAAATGGACGAATTTAGCTTCATGTTCCGCTTTCAGAGCCCTGAGTAGTTATTTAGTCTCGTAAATTCGAGAACCGCCATTGATAATTGGAATCGGGTTCGAAAGGCAAGGGCTTGACCCGCCTTTCGTTGCCATTGATAGAGGTAGGCATGGCACAAAAAGATATCATATTCTCCAAGCTTGCTGCAGCGTTTTCGCCGCAGTCACTTGAAGTCATCGACGAATCCCACCTGCACGAAGGGCATGGCGGTTGGCGGGAGGGGGGAGAAACCCACTTCCGCGTTAAAATTGTTTCCACAGAGTTCAGTGGGAAAAGCCGCGTCGCCATTCATCGGGCAATCAACGATTGTCTAGCGGAAGAATTGGCCGGAGGCGTCCATGCGCTGGCAATTGATGCCAAAGCTTCCTGACAGTTTCACTAAAAACAAAACCCGCAGCGGATACTGCGGGTTTTGTTGTTTCTAACCGTTAATTCGGGCGGGAGAGAGGCATCATCCTCAGGCGGGTAATGCGGTTCTTCTCTTTCTTCAGCACCGTGAAACGGAACCCGTGGAAGGTGAAGACCTGTCGCTCCTCGGGGATCATTTTGGCTTCGTGGATCACAAGACCTGCGATGGTCGTTGCTTCCTCGTCCGGTAGATCCCAGTCGGTTGCGCGGTTAAGGTCGCGGATCGGCACAGAACCATCAACAATCACGGAGCCGTCTGCCTGCGGGTTGAGGCCCGGCACTTCGGTATCGTGTTCGTCGGCAATCTCACCCACGATCTCTTCCAGAATATCTTCCAGCGTCAGAAGGCCCATCACTTCGCCGTACTCGTCAACAACGAGAGCAAAGTGGCTCTTGCGCTTCAAGAAGGCGTTAAGCTGGCTCTGCAGGCTGGTGGTATCTGGAATGAACCACAGCGGGCTGATGACCTTCGCCAGATCAAACTGGGAGTAGTCGCCCTTTACATCGGCCAGTGCGCGCAAAACGTCCTTGGCATGCAAGATACCGATGAAGTTATCAGGGTTATCGCGCCAGATCGGAATACGGGTGTACGGGCTGGACAGCACTTCGTTGATCAAAACGTCTGCTGGCAAGTCGGCGTTGATGGTCAGCAGCTTGGTGCGGTGAACCATAACGTCGGACACCTCCAGCTCCACAAGGTCCAGCAGGCCGCCGATACGGTCGCGGTCAGCCTTAACAAGGCCGCCTTCCTTGTGTTGCAGATCGACGGTGCCGCGCAGCTCTTCGTGAGCGGAAAGAACAGCCTGAGACTGATCAATACGTACGCCGATCATGAGCAGAACCATACGCACGATGAACTGGATAGCCAGAACAAACGGGTTCAGCACCGCTACAAGCACACGTACGAACGGTGCAACAGCCAGCGCAAAGCGGTCAGCATTGCTGATCGCCAGTGTTTTCGGCAGAACCTCAGAGAAGATCAGGACGGAGAGGGTCATGATCAAGGTCGCGTAAGCCACACCCGCTTCACCAAAGGTTTTGAGAAGCAGGGAGGTTGCCAGCGCGGACGCCAGAATGTTCACGAGGTTGTTGCCCAGCAACAGAGCGCCAATGAGCTGCTCTTTTGCCATGATCAACTTGGCAACGATGGTTGCCTTCTTATCGCCGGACTTCTCCAGCTGGTGCATCCGGGCGCGTGAAGCTGCGGTCAGTGCAGTTTCCGAGCCTGAGAAAAAGGCGGAAAGCACCAGAAGAACCAAGATGCTGCCAACGGAGGCCCAAAGCGGTAATTCGGTCATTAATTCAGCTTTTCTTCAAGGAGGGCACGCAAAGGGGCGGCCTCAACAGTTTTATCCACGTAGGATGCGCCTACACCTTTTACAAGGATAAAGGTTAGCTGACCGTGACTTACTTTTTTGTCCTGAGCGATCAGGTCCATAAAGAGGTCGGTGGAGGGCAGCTGACCCGGAATTTGTGAGATGGATATAGGCAGACCAACAGCCTGCAAGTGCGCTTTTACACGATCAACATCGTCTTGGGTGCAGTGGCCTAGCTCTTTGGAAAACTCAAAGGCCAGAACCATGCCGATGGAAACGCCTTCACCGTGTACAAGACGTTCGGTTTCGTATTCGACTGCGCCTTCCAGCGCGTGGCCGAATGTGTGGCCAAGGTTCAAAAGGGCGCGGTTGCCAGCTTCGAACTCATCTTCAGCCACAATGGCAGCCTTGGCACGGCAGGAATGGGCAACAGCGTAGTTGCGCGCCTCGCCGCCTTCAAAGACTGCTTCATGATTTGCTTCCAGCCAGCTAAAGAACTCTGGATCGTTGATCAGACCGTATTTGGCTACCTCTGCATAGCCAGCGGCAAAGTCGCGGCGTGGCAGGGTATCAAGGACAGCTGTATCTGCGATCACCAAAGATGGCTGATGGAAAACGCCAATCAGGTTTTTGCCGTGCGTGGTGTTGATGCCGGTCTTGCCGCCAACAGAACTATCCACTTGAGACAAAAGCGTTGTCGGAATCTGCACGAAGTTCATGCCACGGCGCACAACACCTGCAACGAAACCGGTGAGATCACCCACCACACCGCCGCCAAGGGCGATCAGCGCGTCGCCGCGCTCAAGGCGCAGGGCAAGCACTTCGTTGCAAACCTGTTCGAAAATTTCAAAGCGTTTGGATTTTTCACCAGCCGGTATGACGATGGTGCTGTAGGCAATGCCAGCGCGTTCCAGCGAGGCTTCCAGCGTTTTGAGGTGAAGACCGGCGACAGTCTCGTCAGTGATGATGGCTGTACGTGCCTTTGGCAGGCAGCGAGCAATTTCAGAACCAGCGTTTTCTATAAGACCGCGACCGATGAGAATCGGATAGGAACGTTCGCCCAGATTAACGGTAACAGTGGTAATGCTTTGCTCTTCAATTGCCATTTTTATTGCTCCGCCTCGGGCGCCCGCGGAAGGCCTTCTTCCAGCGCCTTGAGAATCTCTTCCATAACAGCTTCGTGGGTCACATCGCGGGACCAGATGGTCATATCCGCCTGCGCGTAGATCGGGTAGCGCTCGTCCATGAGCTTTCTCATGGTGCCTTCCGGATCTGCGGTTTGCAGCAGAGGACGGGTAGGGCGCTTGCGCACACGCTGCATGATGACAGGCAGTTCAGCTTTCATCCATACGGAAACACCCGCCTCTTTAATACGGGCGCGGGTTTCATCGTTCATAAATGCGCCGCCACCTGTGGCCAGCACATGCGGGCCTTCGCCCAAAAGGCGAGAAATGACCCGTTTTTCTCCCTCACGGAAATAAGGTTCACCGTGCTCTTCGAAAATCTCTTTAATCGTGCGGTCTGCCGCCCGTTCGATTTCCGCATCTGCATCAATAAAGGGAAGCGATAGATACTGAGCCAAACGGCGCCCCACCGTTGACTTCCCACACCCCATAATCCCCACAAGGACAATCGATTTGTCGCCAAGCCGCTGAATGATATCCTCGGCTCTTCTCTGGCGCGCGTCTGTTTTGCTCTCAGTGGCGCTCACGCCAATGCCCTCATTCACTCGGTTCTCTCAGGGATTGCTTTGACAGTATATAGGTAGGGTCTGTCAAGCGTCGAGGCAGCGACCTTTAATTCTCCTCCCTTAAATGCCCTGTTTGCTTGTTGGTGGTCTGCTGCTATTGGTGGGGAACGCCAGACACTCTGCATTTTCGGAGATGCGAAATCCACAATGCCTACTTTAACCCGTTTGCTTTCTTTGATTGGCCTGATTGTCGTTAGTGTTGTTTTGGTTATGTATGCGCTTTCTACCTTCGTCGAGCCGACCCCACGCGAGATAACGGTCGAGATCGAAAGACCCGATTTTGGAAAGTAATTGACTATGCATTCGACACTGATCCTTGAAGCTTTCTTTGAGATGCTCTCAGTGGAACGCGCCAGCGCTTACAACACGCTTGAGAGCTATCGCGCCGATCTGGAGGACTTTGAGGACTTTCTGCGGGTAAGCAGCGTCGACCTTCTCGCAGTTCAGAGTGATGATATTCGCGGTTATCTCAGCGATTTGACGAGTAGAGGTTATGCAGCATCATCGCAGGCACGCCGGTTATCGGCTCTGCGACAGTTCTACGGGTTCTGCTATGCCGAAGGACATCGCGGGGACGACCCGACCCGCACCATCATCTCTCCGAAGAAGCAGCTTAACTTGCCCGGCGTTTTGAGTGAGGACGAAGTTGATCAGTTGATCGACCTTGCCGAGACAGAAGCCAAAGGCAGCTACGATACGGATGCAAAGCACTTGCGGGCAGCGCGAACCTACACGCTGTTGGAGGTGCTTTATGCAACGGGTCTGCGCGTTTCTGAGTTGGTATCGCTTCCTGTCTCTGCCGCCATTCGTGACAGCCGTCTGATCACTATCAAGGGTAAGGGCGGGCGTGAGCGCGCTGTGCCGCTATCTGTTCGCGCTCAAAAGGCGATGTCGGAATATGTGCGGCTTAGGGCCAGTATTGGCTCCTACGCTGATAGCGTTTGGCTGTTTCCCTCTCACGGTGAAAGCGGGCACTTCACCCGTCAGGCGTTTGCAAGAGATTTGAAAGCGCTGGCGATACGGGCAGAGCTTGCACCGGCAAAGGTATCCCCGCACGTTTTGCGTCACGCTTTTGCTTCACACCTGCTGCAGAACGGCGCGGATCTACGCGTCGTACAACAGTTGCTTGGTCACGCGGATATCTCCACCACACAGATCTACACCCACGTTCTGGATGAGCGTTTGAAGCAGATTGTGGAGACTTATCACCCGCTGGCGCAATCCTAACCGTGGTTTCAAACGGCACTTCGTCAGGTGAGAGCGGCAACGCTCCGCCGGGCAGGTGGATGCAGTGCGTAGATGAAGACGCAATTCAGCCGTCTAAGCAGATCATTTCAGAAAATGCGGGGAGGTGACTTTTCGTGACTGCGAAAGGGACTTGGTGCCCCTGGCCCGACTCGAACGGGCACTTCCGAAGAAAACGGATTTTGAATCCGTCGCGTCTACCAGTTCCGCCACAGGGGCAGTCACTGAAAAGCTGCGCCGGACTATAGCCAGCTTTACAGTCGGGTCAATAATTGTTTGTGGCTAATCACAGCTTGTCCTTGTCAAAAACCAACATTATCTGTTTTTTTTCAGATAAACCTGCATAGTTTAAGGGGTTTGTGCGCAATTCTTCGTAGAGTTCGTGCCGAAAATCTCGCCACAGGAGACAAATAAACAAAATGCTACGTCGCCTTTATGACTGGACGCTCTCTTTTGCCGGAGGCAAGCGCGCTCCAGCCGCTCTGGGTACAGTGTCCTTCGTCGAGAGTTCGTTCTTCCCTATCCCACCTGATTTGCTGCTCATTCCCATGGTGGTCAGCAGAAGAGAAAAAGCTTGGTGGTATGCGCTGTTGTGCACCATTACATCTGTTCTTGGTGGTGTGCTTGGTTACTTCATCGGCGCTGTTCTGTTTACGCAGGTCGCTGAGCCGATTTTGAACCTTTACGGTTACATGAACAAATTTGACGAGTTCAAAGTCATCTTTGATGATTGGGGCTGGTGGTTTGTGTTCTTTGCCGGTCTTACCCCGTTTCCCTATAAGGTGATCACCATCGCAAGCGGCGCATTCGCGCTCAACATGCCGGTATTCTTTGTTGCCAGCCTTGTTTCCCGCGGTATCCGCTTCTTTGTGGTTGCGGGCCTTCTCTACTTCTTTGGTCCACCGATCCGAGATTTTATTGAAAAACGGCTGGGACTCGTCTTTACAGTGTTTGTGATCCTGCTGGTGGGCGGATTCGCATTGATTAAATTTCTTTAGAGGTGGTTATGCCCTCAAACTCTAGTGCTCTGAGTATTCTTCTCAAAAACCCGAGAGCGACAGCAAGTGCGCTGATTGCTCTTGGCAGCTTGGTTTCGATTTCCATGGCATGGGGGTTTGAAATTATTGGCGGTTATGTGCCGTGCAAGCTGTGTCTTGCGCAGCGCGTTCCCTACTATTGGGGGCTGCCAATTGGCATCTTCGCTTTCGTGTTCGCTCTGCGCCCTAAGCTGGCATGGCTGAGCGGTGTTTTGCTGCTTATCGGCACTGGCCTGTTTCTTTATGGCGGCGGTGTCGGCGTTTATCAGGCCGGTGCTGAATGGGACTTCTGGCTTGGCCCTAATGACTGCGGCGGACCTATGAAAAGCCTTGGCAATGCAACGGATCTGCTCTCTTCGCTGGAAAGCACCCGCGTTGTGAGCTGCTCTAACGCGCCGCTGCGCATTCTGGGCCTGTCGTTTGCCGGAATGAACGTGCTTTATTCGCTCGGCATGTCGTTTGTGGCTGTTTGCGGCATCGTACTTGGCACTTCGCCATTGCTTTCGCGCAAAAGCTAAGCTCGACAGAAAAGCCTTATTGAATAAAAAAACCGCTGGTGAGCCACCAGCGGTTTTTTTGTAGTTCTAGCAAGATTGCTGGAAAGCTTATGCTTCGTTGTAACGAGCAATAGATTCCAGAATCAGCTTCTGAGCTTCTTCTACGCCGTGGATGCCGGTGATCTTCACCCACTTGTTCGGCTCAAGGTCTTTGTAGTGCTCAAAGAAGTGCTCAACCTGCTTGATGGTGATTTCAGGCAGATCGTCAATGGTCTTTACGTTTTCATAGCGGCGGCTCAGCTTGCTGCTAGGCACTGCGATGATTTTCTCGTCCTGACCGGATTCGTCTTCCATTACGAGCACGCCAATTGGACGGCAGCTCATTACGGCACCCGGCATGATTGGACGCTGGTTCACAACAATAACGTCGATCGGGTCGCCATCGCCGCAAAGAGTGTGTGGTACAAAGCCATAGTTCCCCGGGTAGCGCATTGGGGTGTACAGGAAACGGTCAACGAACATAGCGCCGGACTCTTTTTCCATTTCGTACTTAATTGGCTCGCCACCGACTGGCACTTCGATGATCACGTTGACTTCTTCAGGAGGATTTTTGCCAACGGGAATGCAATCGATACGCATTTATCTTTACTCCGATTTCAGTTGCTGTCTGTATTGCAGGGTCGATGGGTTGTTTCAAGGTCTAAGTTTGCATTGCCGTATTGAATTTTTGGCGTAATTCACCTGATCAACCGGTCTTCACAGACTTAGGAGGGGAAGCTATGAGAAAAACCGTAGTTTTGGTCGCATTCCTTATGGTCACAATGGCTGAGGTCGCTGCGTCAGGTCTTGAGAGCGTTTATACCCGCCTGAACCTTGATGGCTCCTGCACATTGCTGGAAGTGTATGAAGACGGTGCGGGCGGTGCGCGCTGGGTCTGCGAGGGGTACAAGGGCATTCCTGTTTGGGTTGGCGAAGGCGATTTGCGTTTTTTTGTCAGCTATGGGGCATCTGGCAACAGTGAGAGAGCTTATTCGCAGACCTTGGCGCCCTTTAACGAGCTGGGTTCTACCGTTGAATGGGTGCTGAAACAGGGCGTGCCGATAGCAACGATTCTCCGCTGGCACACGCAAATCAGCGACGAGACTATCTCCGGCGGATTCTACAAGGGGCAGGTTCTGGTGGTGACGCAGCTTGGCGAGGGGCGCACATGCCATATCGGCTACATTGATGCGCGTGCAAATTCCAACGCAAACCAGCTTGCTCGCGATACGGTTCGGCTTCTTGGGGGGATATGGGACTGTGAGCAGCCTCCCAAAATTATAGGCAGGGGTGGGCGGTCCCTGGGCTACTGACCCAGGACCGACCGAGCTTATTGGGGGAGGAAGATAAGAAAGAAAAAAATTGTTCGATCCCGCGCCGCGCTTCTTGGGGGGTATTGGGGGTAAGTGCGGCAAAGGCGGTACGGGACCGAACCAGCTTGGGGCATGAAGAGATATTGCTCTTGCAAGTTGTCTGAGGAAGGGCTGGATTAGGGCGGAAACAAGATTGTTCTGTGATAAAAAGTTGCAGAATTTAACAAGTGCAATCTTGCCATTTTTCTGCGTGTTCGCTGGGTTGCTTGCGTTTGCCTTCGGAATGAACCACCATGACATGATTAACGGTTTGTTGGCCCGCTCCCAATACCGGAAAAAGCAGGCCGAGCAGCAAGCGGAGGCGTGATGAGCGATAGCGAAGAAAGCGTGACAAACCACCCCCATAATGCAGGCGCTGGATGGGGGGAGGGAGGCGGTTACGCCTCGCTTATGAAAACCGTAGCCTTTCACCGAACAGAGCTGAGCCAGATCCTCAACGTTTACGGACGCATGGTGGCAGCAGGTGAATGGAAAGATTATGCAATCGATCACGGCAGCGAACGCGCCGTGTTTTCCATTTTTAGGCGTGCCAGCGAAATGCCCCTTTACCGAATAGAAAAAGACCCCAAACTTGCACGCAAGCAGGGGGCTTACTCAGTAATTTCGATGGGCGGAACGGTATTGAAACGCGGACATGAGCTCGCCAACGTTCTCAAAGTCTTCGATAAGAAAAAGCATCTTCGTCTGGTGGAGTAGGTCTACTGGGTCGACGACAAAAAAAGCCCCCATCCTAGGATGAGGGCTTTTTTGTTTTAGAAGATCAAGCCGTAGAGGAGACCTGCGCTTACCGCCATTGTCAAAATAACGACAAGGAAAGCGATGATCATCTGGTTCTTGAAGAGGGACTTCAGCAAGATCACCTCTGTCAGGCTGGCACCGGCGCTGCCGATAATCAAAGCCATGATTGCACCAAGGCCCATGCCTTTTGCAGCAAGCGCTGCGCTGAGCGGAATGACTGCCTCGGCACGGATGTAAAGTGGAATGCCGATGATCGCTGCAACTGGTACTGCGAAGATGTTTTCTTCACTTGCAACAGACGAGATCCATTCAGTTGGCATGAAGCCATAGATCACGGAGCCGATTGCGATACCGCCGATGAGGTATGGCAGAACCTTTTTGAAGTCTTTCCAAGTGGACTGCCAGATTTTCAGCCATTTGTTCGGTTTTGGAGCTGCACCACCGCACGAGGAGCCACAGCAAGAAGGTTTTGGCTGCTCATAGGCTTCTGCCTTCACAAAGCGTTCGAAGCCAAGTTTTTCCAGTGCGTAGCCAGCGATAATAGATACGCCGAGCGCAATGGCGAAGTAGAACAGGGTAACCTGAATGCCGAATGTAACGATAAACAGGCCAATGATCACAGGGTTCAGAAGCGGGCTGGCAAACAAGAATACCATCATAGTGCCAAAGCCAGCGCGTGCTCTTAGAAGGCCCTTCAAAAACGGAATTGTAGAGCAAGAGCAGAAGGGCGTAATAGCACCCAATAGGGCAGCTACGACGTAGCCTTTCCCGTTTTGGCTGCTAAGGATGGACTGAATGCGGCTTGGCGGAATGTATTCTTGCAACACGCCAACCAAGTAGCTGATACCAAGAAACAGGATAGTTAGTTCGACAGCGAGGAAAGCGAACATATCGAGGCTTTCCATGATCATTTCTGCTGTGATGGTCATTGGAGTGATCCATGTTTTTATATTTCTAATTTAATCGAAATATAAATTCGCAGAACTTGATTGTCAAAATATTTCTACTATTATAGAAATATATGAGATTCAGGAGTACCCAATGAATAACGAAGAAGCCGTTAAGGCACTGAAAGAACTGGGACATGACACCCGCCTGAAAGTTTTCAGACGTTTGGTTAAAGCTGGATTCGAGGGCCTGCCAGTGGGCCAATTGCAGGAAGAACTAGAAGTTCCCGGCTCCACTTTGTCCCATCACATATCCAGTTTGATGGCCGCAGGGCTGGTTAAACAGCAGCGGGACGGGCGCACGCTTTATTGCATTGCCCAGTTTGACCACTTGCAGGCGTTGATCGGCTTTTTGCAGGATGAATGCTGTCTGGATGCGGACGCTCAGTAAAGGCGGCTCTGCTTGCAAAGAGAGGTAGGAGCTCTCCGCAACCTCAAGGCCCAGACCCTCGCCCCACTAGCGAATAGCGCAAAGAAAAAGCCCGAAGCAAACGCTCCGGGCTTTAATTGTTTTAGCTGTAAGGTTCGCGATTATTCGCGGTTTCCGAACAGGGACAGCAACATGATGAACAGGTTGATGAAGTCCAGGTACAGACGCAGAGCGCCCATGATGGCTTTCTTACCTGCTGTTTCGCTGTCGTCAGCGTAAGCGTACATTTCCTTGATCTGCTGAGTGTCGTAGGCGGTGAGGCCAGCAAACACCAGAACGCCGATCACGGAGATCGCGAACTGCATAGCAGAAGACGCGAGGAAGATGTTAACCACCGACGCGATGATGATACCGATCAGACCCATGAACAGGAACGAACCCCAAGCAGAAAGGTCTTTCTTGGTGGTGTAACCGAACAGGCTCAGCGCGCCGAAGGACGCAGCGGTGATGAAGAATACGCGAGCGATGGAGTTACCGGTGTACACCATGAAGATGGAGGACAGGGATAGACCCATAAGGGCTGCGTAAACCCAGAAGGTGATTTGAGCTGCGGAGGCAGACATTGCATGGATGCGCGCGCTCAGGAAGAACACCATAGCAAGCGGTGCAAGCATCACTACCCACTTAAGAGGGGAAGTGTAAAGCGCAACGCCAAGCGGGGTCAGAGCGCCGTTGCTTACTGCAAGGCTGAAGGTTGCGACCGCGAAAATACCGGTGATCGCAAGACCAAGGGCCATGTAGTTGTAAACGCGTAGCATGTAGGCGCGCAAACCAGCGTCATATACGCCTGCATCGGCACGAGCGCCGGCCATACCAAACCGCTGCGAGTTATTGCGGTCGAAGGTCGACATGTGGACTCTCTCCTAAATCTAATTTGAGCAGCAGCAACTATTGCCAAGCTGCATCTTCATTGGAATATGGTCTGAAAGTCTTGTCAAAACAAGGGCAGAGCCAGTTAAATTTTTGAGAGATTGGCGTTATTCTCAGCCAGCTCATAAAAACACTTGCGTGTTTTCAAGCGTAGGGAAAACGAAGACTTAATGAAAACGCTCGCTTCCAAAAATTGAAAGCGAGCGCTCCGTAGTTGTGGTATCCCAAGGTAACTCGCTGTTTTAGCGAGTTATTTTGTCATCTACAGGTTGCGTAGTACCGGAGCGGGCTTTTCACCCAGTACGCGCCACGTGCCCAGCAAGCCAAAGCCAACGGTAAAGAGCAAAGCCCCCAGAACAGCCGCAATGGCAGTTGACGGCAGCATCTGGAATGTGCCGCCCATGATTCCCGAGATCACATAGCTTGCGGCCAAACTTCCTGCGATGAGGGAGAAGCCTGCAGTCGATAAGCCAAGCAGCATGTATTCAATCAGGTAGGCGTAGATCAGCCGTTTACGCGTTGCGCCGAGGGTTTTCAGGATAACAGCATCATAGATGCGGCTTTTGTGACCTGCTGCTAGGGCTCCGCCTAGAACCAGCATACTTGCAAACAACGTGATGGAGGAGGCGCCGCGAATGGCCCATGCGAGCTGTTCAACCAGAGCATTGACCTGCGAGATCGCATCTTTCACCCGAATAGAAGTGATGGTTGGGAAGGATGCGGTAACCTCTTTCAAAAGGCCGAGCTCTTGCTCCATCGTCGTTGGTTGGCTCCATGCTACCGTTGCAAGGTGGGTATGAGGAGCGCCTGCAAACATATTCGGCGAGAACACCATAACGAAGTTGATGGACATAGACTGCCAATCAACGGTGCGAAGGTTGGCAATACGGGCAGAGAGCTCACGGCCCAGTACGTTGACGGTTACCTTGTCGCCAATGTTAAGACCGAGGTTCTGCGCAATCTCAGCATCGAATGAAACAAGCGGCTCGCCGTTATGGTCATCAGCCCACCACTCACCTTCATCGATTGTGGAGTTTGCCGGTTTGGTAGCCGAGTAGGTTATGCCGCGGTCTCCACGTAGAACCCAACCATCATCTGGCGGAGGGGGAAGCTCCGCGACTGGAATGTCGTTGAGAGCGGTGATGCGTCCGCGCAGCATAGGTACCGATGAGAATGTGCTGTTTGGCGCTTTTTCACTCACAAAAGCTTCAAAACCATCACGCTCGGTATTTTGAATATCGACAAAGAAGAAGCTTGGAGCCTCATCGCTGGCGGTTTGTTGCAGTTCACGGCGCAAGTTTCCGTCGATAAGCGCAAGAGCGACAAGCAGAGTAAGCCCAAGGCCGAGAGAAAGAACCACGGAAGGTGTAAGGGCGCCGGGGCGGTGAATGTTACTTATCGCAAGACGCCATTCCGTTGAGCGAACCTGCGGGCTTTTCGCTGCTGCCCACATAATCGCGCGCGCAACGAGCAGCAGGAGAGCGTAGGCGCCAACGGCAGCACTCACATAGATGAGCGCAATGCGCTGATCGTGGGCAAGAACCACAGCAAGACCCAACAGCAGGGCAACAGTCGCGCCGCTGGCAATCATGTAGCGCCAGTTTGGCAGACGGTGGCGATTGCTGACTTCATCTCTAAAGAGCACAGATGGAGGCACATCATGAGCGCGGCCCAGTGGCCAGATCGCAAAGGCAAGCGCGGTCAATAAGCCGTAGACGATGCCCATCAAAAGTTCTGAAGGGTAGAAGCCTGCAGAAGCTGCGACAGGGAGAACGCCTGATAGAAGCCCCAGAGCTAAAAACGGAATGAGTGCGCCGATCACAAGGCCAATGGCGATACCGATGCTTGCCAGCATAAGGATCTGGAAGAGGTAGATCTGGAACACAAAGTTGCCGGACGCGCCAAGGCACTTGAAGCTGGCAATAACCTCACGCTTGGAAGCGAGATAGCTGCGTACTGCATTAGCAACGCCGACACCGCCAACGATAAGCGAGGTAAGACCCACAAGTGTGAGGAACTGGGCAAAGCGCTCAATGCTTCTTTGCAGGCCCGGCGCTGCACTTACACGGGAGCGAGCCCGCCAACCTGCATTGGGCTGGTCTTCTGAGGCTTGCGCGATAATCTGCTTGAGATCATCGTCACTGGTGCCTGCGGGAAGCTTTAAACGGTAGTGGTAGTTAACAAGGCTGCCCGGCTGCACCAGGCCAGAGGCAGTGAGGGCCTCTTGCGAAATGAGGATGCGCGGGCCGATCGTCATGCCATCGCTGAGCTTGTCTGGCTCTGAGGCGATAGCATCTGCAATCTTCACCGTAATACGGCCAACATCCACGGTATCGCCAACCGACAGATCAAGCTGGGACAAGAGAGAGGGATCAGCAACGCCGTTCCAAACCTTGCCAGACACAGGCGTAAGCAGTGCATGGAGATCATCAGCAGAGGTTAGCTCGAAGGTGCCATAGAGCGGATAGAGGTTATCTACTGCCTTAAGCTCCACAAGTGCCTGCTTTTGCTCGGCCGGTTTGCGTGCCATAGCCCGAAGCGTTGCAACTTCTGAAACGGTACCTTGATTTTTGAGGAAGGCCCACTCGCCCTCGTTGGCTTGGCGGTGAATGAGCGAGAAGGAGAGGTCAGCGCCTAGGATCGACTGGCCTTCTGACGATATGCCCTCTGTCATGGTGCGTGAGACGGACGCCACACCGGCAATTGCAGCAACGCCTAGGGCTATACAGGCGATAAAGACGAAAAAGCCGCGCAGGCCCGCTCGCATTTCGCGCAGGGCAAAACGAAAGGCCAAACCAAGGCCCGCTGGAGCATTGGCTGGTTTAGCCATTCGACGCCTCCCTCAACTGGGCTGTGGCTTCGGTAATGGTGCCAGAGCGAACCTGAATTTTCCGCTCGCACTTGTCAGCCAAAGCGCCGTCGTGGGTTACCAGCACCAAGGTCATATTGCGTTCGCGCTGGGCGGAAAACATCAGCTCTACGATCTGGCGGCCTGTATCTTCGTCAAGGTTGCCAGTGGGTTCATCGGCGATGAGGATTTCTGGATTGGACACAAGCGCACGTGCAACGGCAACGCGCTGCTGCTCTCCGCCTGAAAGCTGGGCAGGGTAGTGGGCAAGGCGGCTTCCCAGACCTACAGCTTCCAGCTCCTTTTTGGCGCGCTCGAATGCGTCCGGCTCGCCTGCCAGCTCCAAAGGAATGGCAACATTTTCAAGTGCTGTCATGTTCGGAACGAGGTGAAAGCTCTGGAAGATGATGCCGACATTGTTTCCCCGAAAGCGGGCAAGTTCATCTTCACTCATGCCGCCAAGCTCGTGCCCTGCAATGGAAACGGAGCCTTTATCGGCTCGTTCCAGCCCTGCCATAATCATAAGTAGGGTTGATTTGCCTGAACCGGACGGTCCAACAAGGCCAACGGACTGGCCCTTTGAAATCTGGAGGGAAATGCCTTTAAGAATATGCACCCGGCCTGCACCGTGGCCGAGGCTAAGTTCTACACCATCAAGAGTAATCACAGAATTGCTTTGCATCGTATAGCTTTCAATCTTTAATGGCGTGGGTCGCCGAGGAAACTAATGCGCACTACGAAATTTCTCCTTGAGAAGATCAGGAGTTCCACCACATATGGGCAGTGCGCAATTTAACGTCCAGCCCAAAAAAGGTAACAAAATGTCGTCATATCGGCTTTTCCGTTTTCTATTGGTATTGACAATCATGGTGCTCATGCAGGGCCGCGCAGCTTTTGCGCAAGATACAATTACCATTGCTGCCTTTGGCGATAGCCTTTCGGCTGGTTATATGTTGCCAGCCGAAGAAAGCTTTCCCGCCCAGCTTGAAAAAGCGCTGAAGGGCAACGGCCACAATGTTCAGGTGGTGAATGCTGCCGTTTCCGGCGACACAACATCAGGCGGGCTGTCCCGCCTGGACTGGTCCATCAACGATGATGTGGACATGGTGATCTTGGAGCTGGGGGCAAACGATGCTCTGCGCGGTGTTGATCCGCAGATCACGCGGGACAATCTGGCGAAGATGGTCGAGCGCTTTAAGGAGCGGGGCATTACAGTTCTGCTGGCTGGCATGATGGCACCACGCAACTGGGGTGACGAATATGCCGCCTCGTTTGATTCCATCTATCCAGACCTTGCCAACCAGTATTCGATTGCGCTTTATCCTTTCTTTCTTGAAGGGGTGGCGACAGATCCGAAGCTGAATATGGCTGATGGCCTTCATCCAACCGGTGAGGGTGTTGGGGTTATCGTAGGAAACATTCTGCCAAGCATTGAGAAAACATTGGCCTCAATGAAATCCGGCAGCTAAATCAATCACAACGTCTTTTAGCCGTTTACGACGCGCAGCCAAGCGTGCGCGTCATTCTCACGGCTTGCAATCAAAAAACAATACGGGGTTGGAATGGAATTCCGCAAACTTGGTCGTACCGACCTGAAGGTAAGCAGCATCTGCCTTGGCACCATGACCTATGGTGAACAGAACACAGAAGCTGAAGGCCATGCCCAGATGGATATGGCTCTTGATCACGATATCAACTTCTTTGATACCGCAGAGCTTTACTCCATCCCTCCAAAGGCTGAAACGGCGGGCCGGACCGAAGAGATTATCGGTACTTGGTTTAAGGAACGCGGTAACCGCGACAAGGTCATTCTGGCAACCAAGGTTGTGGGCCGCACTGAATCAACTTACTTCCGCCGCGATGGTAGCCAAGCGCGTTTGAACCGCGCTCAGATTTTTGAGGCTGTTGAGCGTTCCTTGCAGCGTTTGCAGACCGATTACATCGACCTTTACCAGCTGCACTGGCCAGACCGTAACGTGACCCAGTTTGGCGCGAACCCGATGGTTTACCGCGAACCAGCAAAGGCCGAGGACGAGGTAAGCATTGCCGAGACCCTTGATGCGCTGCAAGACGTTGTAAAGTCAGGTAAGGTTCGCCACATCGGCCTTTCCAATGAAAGCGCTTGGGGCACCATGTCTTTCGTCAATGAAGCGGAAAAAGCCGGTCTGCCACGCGTTCAGTCCATCCAGAACGGTTATTCCCTCGTCAACCGTACCTTTGAGGTTGGTCTTGCCGAGATCGCAATGCGCGAAGACGTTGGCCTACTGGCGTACTCTTCTCTGGCGCAGGGTTATCTCACCGGCAAATACCGCAATGGCGCGTTGCCTACAGGTTCTCGTAAAGCGCTCTTCAACCGTTTGCAGCGTTATGAAGGTGCAGGCGCCGAGATTGCAGTAAATGCCTATCTGGACCTTGCTGAAGAGCTGGGTGTTGATCCGTCTGTGTTGGCTCTTGGCTTTGCGCATACGCGCCCGTTTGTGACCTCGGTTATTATTGGCGCAACAACGCTCGATCAGCTGAAAACTGACATCAGCGCGGCTGATTTCCAGATGAGCGATGAGATCGAAAAGCGCATCAACGCTATTCACCTCCTGCATGCGAACCCTTGCCCATAATTGCAGGGGAACCATTTGATTTTAGAGGGTTGACCTATGAAAAATAGGCCAGCCTTTTTTCGTAGTTGCCTTGTCATCTTCCCTGCATAAGCAGGGGGTATATTGATGTCCTAGCGTTTTTTTCTTGTGGTGTTGGTTTCTGGCAGTCATGCTTTAACCATTGATTTCAGCGGAGGATGTTGCCATGCCCCGACTGTTCACCGGCCTAGAGCTTCCCGCCAACACGGCATTTATGCTGTCTATGCTTCGCGGCGGATTAAAAGGCGCGCGCTGGATTGATCCCGAAAACTATCACATCACCTTGCGCTTCATTGGCGACATTGATGACCGCTGCGCTGACGAGATTGTCAGTGAGCTGGACAGGATTCATCGTGATCCGATTTCAGTTGCGCTTGATGGTTTGGGCTCGTTTGGAAACGGCAAGCCGCATGCACTGTTTGCGCGGGTTAAGCCGGTAAAGGAGCTGGTTGAGTTGCAGGCTGAGCAAGAGCGGGTTTTGCAGCGCATTGGGCTAAAGCCAGAGCGGCGCAAATATGTGCCGCATGTTACTCTGGCGCGGCTTAGGGGCACAAGTGCTCATGAGGCGGCGCGTTGGCTAAGCGAGCATGGTGACTTTCAAGCCCCTAGCTTCGTCGCTGGCCGGTTTGTCCTGTTCTCCGCAAAGGCGACTGTGGGCGGCGGGCCCTATGTGGTGGAAGAGGTTTATCCGCTGGCTGCTTGATTTCTTAGATATCGAAGGTGCGCAGGCTCTTTTGCAGTGGGATGAACGGAACCATCCCTTTGAACTTGGAGGGCGGCAGGAAGCGGCGTAGTTCCAGCTTCTCGTTCTCGAAAGGCTTTAATTCCTCGCGCACACTCAGTTCGCGCAAAGAGGAGCGCGGCTTGAGCTCTGTCATGCTGTTTTCAGGGGCGGTCAGCGCGCGCAGTCCGCCCGCGGATGCGAATGAGGCTGACAGCATCACGGCTGCAACGGCGGTTAACAAGAAGCGTATCGACACAAGAAATGGCCCACTTACAACATTAATAAAATTTTAATTATTGTGCGTGGGAGCGCGCCGCAAACACAAGGGCCAATGCGAAATTAAGCTTAACGGAGCGGGAGTTTCTTTTGGGGCTTGGGGATAGTTTGTCAATCGGTGCCGGATCGGCACAAAAACTGTTCCGATCCGGCGCGGTGTATCAAAAAGGGACGTTAGTCCTCTAACAAGCGGCGGGCGATAACCTGCGCCTGAATCTCTGCAGCACCCTCGAAAATTGAGAGGATTCGTGCATCGCACAGCACGCGGGAGATCGGATACTCCAGCGCAAAGCCGTTACCGCCGTGGATTTGAAGGGCACTATCGGCATTAGACCATGCAATGCGTGCGCACAGCAGTTTGGCCATACCTGCCTCCAAATCACAGCGTCTGCCGCTGTCTTTCTGCCAAGCCGAGAAGTAGGTGAGCTGACGGCCGATCATGGTCTCGACAGCCATCATGACGAGTTTATCTGCCACGCGCGGGAAAGCCATGAGCGGCTTGCCAAACTGTATGCGCTCCATAGCATAGCGCAGACCGAGGTCTATAGCGCTTTGGGCAACGCCGACAGCGCGGGCAGCTGTTTGGATGCGGGCCGATTCAAAGGTCTGCATCAGCTGCTTGAAGCCTTGCCCCTCAACCTGACCAAGGAGGTTTTCGCCGCTAACTTTAAAGCCATCAAAAGCGAGCTCGTACTCCTTCATGCCCCGATAGCCCAAAACCTCGATTTCACCGCCGGACATACCTTTCGCCGGAAACGGATCTTCATCAGTACCGCGTGGTTTTTCAGCAAGGAACATGGAAAGGCCGCGATAGCCTTTTTCATCAGGATTGGTGCGGGCCAGCAGTGTCATCACATTGGCGCGTACTGGATGGGTGATCCATGTCTTGTTACCGGAGATGCTCCAGTCCTCACCATCTTTCACCGCGCGGGTGCGCAAAGAGGCAAGGTCAGAGCCGGTGTTAGGCTCGGTAAACACTGCCGTGGGCAGCACTTCGCCGCTGGCAATGACGGGTAGCCACTTTGCCTTTTGTTCTTCTGTACCGCCGCACAAGATCAGCTCAGCTGCAATTTCTGAACGTGTACCCAATGAGCCAACGCCGATGTAAGCGCGGGAAAGCTCTTCGGAAACAACGCACATGGATTCTTTACCGAGGCCAAGTCCGCCGTATTCTTCAGGAATTGTCAGGCCGAACACCCCAAGCTCTGCCATTTTCTCGATAACAGGCAGAGGGATGTAGGCATTTTCCAAGTGCCAGTCGTGGGCGTAGGGAAGAACCTCCGCCTCTGCGAACTTGCGCATTTCCTCGCGGATTTGTTCGTAGGTCTCATCAAGGCCTGTGGCTCCCAGACAAGCCTGCCCATCAGATGTTTCCATATAGGCGGCAAGAGCTGCGCGGGATGATGAGCGCGTTCCGATTGCGATAACATCTTCCACCGCAGCGCTGTAGGCAGCTTCCGCCTCACTGCGAGAAACGCCCATATCGGCAAGGCGGGTGATCTCGCTCTGGCTGATAGCAATACCGGAGAATATCTGGGCGGTGTATTCGCCAAAGCCAATCTCGACGATCAGCTTCTCGATTTCACCATATTTGCCTTGCTCTGTTAGGCGCAGGGCATAGGCATCAAGCTGGCGCAGGGCCTCCAGATAGGTGGTAAACCAAGCAAAGGCATGGGTTGCCCGCTGCTCTAGTTCCATCTTGACAGGGCTTAAGCGCCCGTCCTCGCTTACCCTTTGCTTTACATAGGTGCGCGCCTTACCCAGAAGAACTTCCAGCTCGGTTAGGGCGCTTTTTCGCAGTGCGTCATGGTCCTGTGGTGTTAACGCTTCAGCATTTGTCAATGTCGGCACGGTCAGCCTCCCTCTGGTCCGTCCTGAAAATTGTGCAATGCAACACTAGCGACGTTCACAGGTATTGCAAATGGTTCATTGGTGGAAGGCTTAATACTCGCGCACTATATTGAAGCGCAGGTGCTTGCTTCCTATAAGGGGAGGCAACCGATTGGAACGGGAGAGCGATTGTGCGCAAAGTGATTGCAAGCGCCTACGGCGTGATTGCTGATGCCCTTGGCCACTTTAACACCGACGACGGCTATGCTGTTGCCAGTCATGTGGCGTTGTCTTCGCTTATGGCGATCTTCCCGTTTTTGATTTTTGTGGCGGCACTCTCCGGTTTTCTTGGGCTTGGAGATCTCGCTGAAACGGCATCCGAGCTTATTTTTGAAGCATGGCCAGAGCGGGTGGCCCAGCCTGTTTCCAGCGAAATTCATAGGGTTTTGACCCAGCCCCGCGGTGACTTGCTGACCTTCGGTGTTATCGTCACGCTGTGGTTCTCCTCCAACGGGGTGGAGGCTATGCGGATGGCGCTCAACCGTGCTTACCGCGTGCGCGATCATCGCAGCTGGCTTTGGTGCCGGTTCCAGTCCATCCTTGCTGTTCTGGTCGGTTCCATAGTGCTGTTGACCTTTACCTTCCTGATCGTGCTGGGTCCGCTCATCTGGACGATGGTCTCGCGCGTTGTGCCTATGGTTGATACGTTCCAGTATCATGCAGAGCTGATCAGCTATGCAGTGACGTCGGTGTTGCTGGTGGGGGCGCTTGTCGCGGCCCATTTGCTGCTGCCAGCGGGACGGCGCAGCCTTTTGGATGTGCTTCCCGGTGTTGTTCTCACGCTGGCGCTCTGGATTATCTCTGGTGCAGCCTTCGGTGCCTATCTCGCCCGCTTTGCCAACTATGTTTCAACATACGCAGGTCTGGCCGGTATCATGACTGCCTTGATCTTTATGTATCTAACGGCAGCCATTTTCATTTTAGGCGGCGAGTTTAATGCAGCGATCCTGCGCAGGCAGAAGATCGCTCATTGGCGGGAAGATCGTGATCATCATGAAAGCTCTAGCGGGCCTGCTGTTTAGGACGGGACATGATAATAGCGACGACCATAACAAGCATACCGACCATTTGAACGACGGTCAGAGTTTCCGAAAACAGGAAGTAGCTTTCTATGCTCGTTGCTACAGGCACGAGATAGAAGAGCGATGCCGTACTTGCCACAGCGCCTTCGCGGATCAGCAGCAAAAGCAGAAGAACAGCGCCCACGCTAAGCACCAGTACGAGCCATAGGATGGCTATGATGAATTCCGGCGCCCATACAACGGTCCAGCTTTCGGTGAAGGAAAGAGGCAGCGTCACCAGCAACGCGCCAATGTACTGGTAGAAGGTCACTGTTAGGAGACTGGCACCCACTGGCATTTTCTTTTGAACGACCGTGCCGAGGGAGATGCCCAAAACTGCAAGAATGATGGCTGGAATTGTAATGGCAGGAATGCCAGTTGCATCCTCAACGTTAAGGCGCGGTAGAACCACAGCCATTAACCCGAAGAGGCCAAGAACAAGGCCTGCCCATTGGCGCAGTCTCACAGGCTCTTTCAGCAACAGATAAGCCATCATTGCGGTGAGCACTGGCTGTAGCCCCAAAATGGCTGTTGAAGCGCCTGCTGGCATGCCCCGATCAATCGCCCAAAACACGCCGCCCAAATACGTTCCGTGAATGAGTGTGCCGACAAATATGGAAAGCGCAATCTGCTTTCTAGGCAGGTAAAGGGACCCGCCAGCAAGGGCGATCAGCACTGCAAAAAGCGGTATGACGATCAAAAAACGGATGGAAAGGAAGGGAAAAGGATCGGAATACGGCGCACCGAGCTTGGCGCCGATAAAGCCTGTCGACCAGAGAAGAACAAAGAGAATGGGCGCGATTCTGGTTAGTGTCGACAAGGTGTTATCCGAGAAATGGGAGAAAGGGCAGAGGCGTATATAGCAAGTTTTTGTGCCAGAAAAATCCCTCTGGTTCCATGTCGGACATGGGCGTTTGTAAAAACTAAAGGATTTTATCCGCATATTTCATTAAGCAATTTTGCAGATGGGGCTTGGTATGGGTAAATTCAGATCATTTATTGCAAAGCCAAAGACATTAAAGCGTATTTCATTTCTTCCGCGTTTGGGCAATTTGAGCATTCGCGTTCGCATTCTTTCTTTGTCCGCCATGGCGCTGCTTGGCATTGGGTCTATCGCCGCTATTGATAGCTGGGGCCAGATGCAGAGCAATGCAGCCTTCGACGAGGCGCAGGCTTACAGCGAATTGGCGGCCTACACGCGGGATGTGGCGGTTAAGGCCGGTCAGTTGCAATCTCTTCAAAGTGCATACCAAAACGGCCCTACAGCAACACTGGCTCAACGGTTTACCGAGGTAAGTGATGAAGCCGTTGAAGCATTGAACTACATCAATACGCTGGAAACTGCGGGCGACTACTTCCTGGAAACGCTGGATGCCATTGATACCATTAAGGGCATTACTGCGACCTTCTCCGAGCTGCACGGCCTGCAAGAGAAAATCGGCCTAGATGCGGATAGCGGCCTTCAACAGACTTTGAACTCGTCTTTGCTCAATGCCAGTAATCTGATTAATCAGAACACCCGCCGCACCAAAGACCCTAACGCGTTGAAGCTGATTGCTTCGGTTGCTCAGGTTCGACAGACAGAGTACGCTTTTACCATCAAGGGGACTGATGTTGCCGAAGGGGATTTCGAGGTTGCGTTCTCCCGTTTTGATCGCTTTTTACCTCGGGTAGAGCTACCTGAGAATGTTCGTAGTGAGATCGCGGGCGATATGGAAGCCTATCGTGCGGCCTTCAACGAGTATGTCGGTTTTACCAAGAAGCGTGCCAAGAAGGCTGACCTGCTGGTTGACTTGTTTGCTCTGCTGCCGCCACGCTTGGATGCGCTCAAAAATGCAGCCGTGGAAGGGGCAAAGCTTGCCGAAGTGCACCGCGCAGAGATCGCCGACCAAATGAAGATCATCACCTTTAGCGCCATTGGCATTGCTGCGGCTATTGCATTGCTCTTTGGTGTTTGGGTAACCCGTTCTATCATGGTTCCGCTTAACAAGCTGAAGACCGGTATGCTGCGTTTGGCTGAAGGGGATGTTTCGGTAGAGATTCCTGAAAACCGTGGGGGTAAGGAAGTGGTCGAGATGGCTCGGTCCGTTCAGGTTTTCCGTGACAGCTTGATCGAACGTCGCTCTATGGCCGAAGCGCGTGACCAAGAAACCAAAGAACGCGATGCACGATCTCAGCGGGTGGATGATCTTATCGTCAACTTCGAACAGAAGATTGGCTCTGCTCTTCAGAGCTTGAACAAGGCAGCTGATGGTCTGGGGCAGGCTTCTGTCTCGGTTGAGCAAGCGGCGGACAATGTTTCCAGCGAAGCTGTATCAGCTGGAAGTGCGGTTGAAAGCGCTACGCAGAATGTGGCTAACGCGTCTTCCGCTACAGAAGAGCTGGCGATGTCCATCAACGAAATCGCAGGCCAGACCGAACAATCTACCCGTGTTGCTGGTGAAGCGGCATCCAACTCCCGCACCACAGTTGAAACCATGAGCCAGCTCAATGAGGCCGCAAACCGTATTGGTGATGCTGTAAACCTCATTCGCGATATCGCCGACCAGACCAACCTTCTTGCGCTCAACGCGACCATTGAGGCCGCACGCGCTGGTGAGCACGGCAAAGGCTTTGCGGTTGTTGCATCTGAAGTGAAGATGCTTGCAAACCAGACAGCGCAGGCAACCGAGGAGATTGCCCGTCAGGTTGGCGCTATCCAGCACGCGTCTGATGATGCTGTTGGGGCAATCCGCTCTGTTAGCTCCACCATTGAGGAAGTGAACCAGATTGCTGCGGCAGTTGCTGCCTCCATGGAGCAGCAAAACGCTGCCGTTCACTCCATCTCGGAAAACGTTGCCAGCGCAACCCGCAGTTCTCAAAACGGTGTTGATGCCATGAAAACCGTTGAACAGGCATCCCAGTCTGCTCGCTCTACCGGAATGGCGGTTCAGGATCTTGCCGAGGTTCTTGCAAAAGAAGCAGAGCAGATCCGCCAAGAAGTGTCTTCATTCCTTGGCGGAGTGCGTGCAGCCTAAACTCAGGCAAGTCCTACGGTCTTGCGGATTACCTGCAAGACCTCTTGAGGGCATTCTATCTGCAACATATGCCCTGCATTCTCGATGGAGTGCAGGGCTATCTTTTCCGGTAGGCCTTGGGTTTGAGCGTATGGCAAGATGCCATCCTCGGTGCCCCAGATCAGGCTGATCGGCATTGGAAGTTCGGCAATTTTTGCCAAGGGCAGAACGCCTTGCTTGCCATCCAGAAGGAATGAACCAGCGATAGCTGCCAGAGCTCCAGCTGCACCGTCAACTGCTCGCGAGCTGTTGTAGTGCTCTACCAGCGCTTGGGGGATCGCAAAGTCAGGACCGAAGAATGGTTTAAGGATTTCCAGCTGCGCTTCGATAGAAACTTTCTTCGCGTAGGCTTGCAGGGCGCTGGCGTTGATCTCTTCACCAAAACCGCCCGGAGCCACCAGAGTAAGACTTGCAACTTTATCGGGTGTTCGCATTGCGATTAAGGACGCAATGGCTCCGCCGAGTGAGTGACCAACGAGGTGTACCTTTTTCAAGCCGAGCACATCAAAAGATTGTGATAGCGCCCTAGCAGATTTTACGGCGTTACCCAGTTCCGGCCAGTTTAACGAGCCGCCATGACTGGGAAGGTCAAAGGCGTATGTCGGCCTGTTTTGGGAAAGTTCTTTTTGGAGGCCCGCCCATGTGGAGGCATCTCCACCAAAACCATGAATGAAAACAATAGGCTCTTCGCTATCAAGACCTGCTTGGACGAAAGCAAGAGTTTCGCCAGTCATGGCAGAATATCGGGTTTCTAACTCAGTATGCATAGGTAAATTTCCTCCCGTATTCCAACTAGAATGACTAGCTAGGCGAGCTCAATACAACTTTGGTGATTGTGGGATTTCATCCATAAAGTTTAGGTGCTTATAGAAAATTTTAAATGACTAACAGTAATTCAATTTTTGATTGAGTAATTTACTCGAAATTGAATTTGAAAGATTGTATTTAAAGCGCAGGGCGTTTTATTCCGAGTGTTGTTACTAGGTAAACATACGTGGGCGATTGGGGCCGCGAGCGTTTTGACCTTGGTAAAGTCAGCACACATAATTGCAAAGGAGAGGGGGCTCCTAATCTTCCCCCGGGGGTATTGATGAGAAAGTTAATTCGGCTTCTGCCGTTGATGGCGATGGCGCTTGTAATTGGGGTTACGGGCTTCTCCATTCCGTCTCAGGCTGCACAGTACTGGGACACAAAGAAGCGCGAGTGGGTGACCTACACCCCTAGCCGCCAGTTCACAAAGACACCGCGTAAGTACAAGCGTAAGCTGGTTCGCTACAGAACCGATGAAAAGCCAGGTACTATCGTTGTCGATACAAAATCGCGTTATCTTTACCACGTACAGGAAAAAGGTAAGGCGATGCGTTACGGCATTGGCGTTGGCCGTGATGGCTTCACCTGGAAAGGTGTTGAGCGCGTCACCCGTAAAGCGGAATGGCCGGGTTGGACACCTCCGCCAGAAATGCGCGCACGTGAGGCTAAAAAGGGCCGTACGCTGCCTGCGTACATGAAGGGCGGACCGAACAACCCGCTTGGCGCCCGTGCACTGTATCTGGGTTCCACCATTTACCGCATCCACGGCACTAATGAGAACTGGTCCATCGGTCAGGCTGTCTCTTCCGGCTGCTTCCGCATGTTGAACAGCGATGTCGAGTACCTGTACGAGAAGGTCAAAGTTGGCACTAAGGTTGTTATTCTCTAACCAGCCGACCCCTTAAGATGTTCAAAAAGCCGGTCTCGTTAGGGGCCGGCTTTTTTTGTTACAGAAAAGCTATCGGTAACCCTCATCTAACGGGCGGCAGCAGCCAAGGAATGTCTCTGGCGCCTTGCCTTCCTCTTGACTGATAAGGTGGGCCGTCCCCCAAACGAACGCATCGACTGCGCGGTATGGGCATTCGCTCGGCAATACAGTAAGAGCGTAGCGTGTCGTATCGTTTGATGCATGGAGCGTTGTGCCCAGATGGCCGCGTATGCGTGTTGCGCTAGTTACGGGTGCTTCAAGGGCCGCGCCTTCCATGGTGGAGAAGGTGGCGTTGTCTTTCGTCCACTTGAATGCCCAACCGGGCTCAAAGCCTGTACAGATGCCCGTACTTGCAAGTTCAGTACCCTCGAAGGCGATTGGCTCTGCTGGCCTTAGCTTATCCGCTTCCAGCCACCCTTACATTTCTCCGGAGCTTACTTGCTGCCAGAGCGTGCCATCTGCTTTCTCGCTGATCCCGCTTGAAACGAGAACCTTGGTTGCTGGAAGCTGTGCCGCCACAGGTGCCTTGGAAGAGGGCTCTGCGCGGATGGTGAGTTGCTCGGCTTGCCCATCAGTGGCGATATAGTAGCCAGCAGGAAAATCCTTAGCTGCGGCAGGAAGCAAGAAGAGGGAGCTGGCTAGTAAAGTCAGTGAAGCGCGCAGGGGCATGGATCAAGCTCTTGTTGTTTGCTGATGCAGTCTAGAGCGTTCTACATGCAATTTGAATAACCGCAGAACGTTTGGCGGCTGCGCTATCGCAATTTCAGGCGGGCTTGTTGCTGTGCCTGAGGGGAGGGTTCGTTGTGCCAGCGTTTATAGCTGCGGGCAAAAGAAAAGGCCGGAAAAATCCGGCCTTCCCTCAATCACTTTTTTCTAGCGCTTATACAAGGCTGCCGTGGCAGTGCTTGTACTTCTTGCCAGAGCCGCATGGGCATGGCTCGTTACGGCCAACCTTGCCCCAAGTTTCTTCGTTGCTTGGGTCGCGGTTTGCTGGAGCCTGTGCAGCGCGGGCTGCTGCCATCTGCTGGTCAGCGGAGCCGAACTCATCTTCGCCAGTGCTTGCGTCGATGTGGTGCGCTTCCATCTGTGGCAGGTCAGCGTTGGTTGGAACCTGAGGTGCCTGCTGAACCAGTTCAACATGCATAAGCTGACCGGTGGTTACTTCGCGCAGGTTTGCCAGCATGGATTCAAACAGGGAGAAGGACTCGGTCTTATACTCCTGCAGAGGATCACGCTGTGCGTAGCCGCGAAGACCAACAACGGAACGCAGGTGGTCAAGGTTCGCCAGATGCTCACGCCACAGACCATCAATGGTGCGCAGCAGAACAGCCTTTTCGATCTGGCGCATAATGTCCGGACCGTAGTTGGCGATCTTGGTTGCCATGGCTTCGTTGGCAGCACGCTTGATGCGCTCTTCAACTTCTTCCTCGGCAATGCCTTCTTCGTTTGCCCAGTCTACAACTGGCAGATCAAGGTTGAGCTTTGCGCGAACCTCATCCTGAAGGCCCTGCGTATCCCACTGTTCTGGATAGGCTTTTTCAGGAATGTGTTTCGCAACAAGGTTCTCGACGGTTTCTTCGCGCATTTCCGCAACAGCGTCAGCAACGATTTCGTCGTCCATCATTTCAAGACGCTGTTCAAAGACCACCTTACGCTGGTCATTCATCACGTCATCGAACTTCAGGAGGTTCTTACGAATGTCGAAGTTGCGAGCCTCAACCTTCTGCTGCGCTTTTTCCAGTGCCTTGTTGATCCAAGGGTGGATGATCGCTTCGCCTTCTTTAAGGCCCAGTTTCTGCAGCATGGAGTCCATGCGGTCAGAACCGAAGATGCGCATCAGGTCATCCTGCAAAGACAGGAAGAACTTGGAGTGGCCCGGATCGCCCTGACGACCGGAACGGCCGCGTAGCTGGTTATCGATACGGCGGCTTTCGTGGCGCTCGGTCGCAACAACGTAAAGACCACCGGCAGCCAGCGCGCGTTCTTTAAGCCCTTCGATCTCTTCTTTGAGAGCGGCAACTTTAGCGTCGCGCTCCTCGCCTTCCGGCACATCTGCCAGTTCAGCTGCGATACGCATGTCCACGTTGCCGCCAAGCTGAATGTCGGTACCACGGCCAGCCATGTTGGTTGCGATGGTAACAGCGCCTGGAACACCTGCCTGCGAGATGATCTGTGCTTCCTGCTCGTGGTAGCGAGCGTTCAGAACTGCAAAGATCTTTGCAGATCGAGCGGTTTCTTTGTCAGCATAGAGCGGCGCAAACGCGTTCGGCTCAGAAAGATCAACCTGCTTGAAGCCAGCCTTGATCAACTCGTTTGCCAGAAGCTCGGACTTCTCGATGGAGGTCGTACCAACCAGAATTGGCTGCTCGCGCTCGCGGCACTCGTCAATGAGCTGGATGATCGCGTTGTATTTTTCACCAACGGTCCGGTAGACCTCATCGTCGTCATCTACGCGCTGAACAGGCTTGTTGGTTGGAATATCAACAACTTCCAGACCGTAGATGTCCATGAATTCTTCCGCTTCGGTCATCGCTGTACCGGTCATACCGGCAAGCTTGTCGTACATGCGGAAGTAGTTCTGGAAGGTGATGGATGCCAGCGTCTGGTTTTCAGGCTGGATGGCAACCTTTTCCTTCGCTTCCAGAGCCTGGTGCAGGCCTTCGGAGAAGCGACGGCCCGGCATCATACGGCCGGTGAATTCGTCGATGATAACAACTTCGTCGTTACGAACGATGTAGTCACGGTCACGCTGGAACAGCTTGTGAGCTTTCAGGCCCTGCTGCAGGTGGTGAACTGCCGATACGTTCTCAACGTCGTAGAGCGATTCGCCCTTAAGAAGACCAGCTTCGGAAAGCAGGTTTTCAAGCTTTTCGTTACCAACTTCGGTGAAAGTTGCTGCGCGGGTTTTTTCGTCCAGCTCGAAGTCTTCTTCAACCAAAAGCGGGATGAAAGCATCGATTGTGTTGTAGAACTCGGTGCGATCTTCCAGCGGGCCGGAGATGATGAGCGGGGTACGGGCTTCGTCAACCAGAATGGAGTCAACTTCGTCGACGATCGCGAAGTGATGCGGCCGCTGAACCATGGATTCACGGTCGTACTTCATGTTGTCACGAAGGTAGTCGAAGCCGAATTCGTTGTTGGTCCCGTAGGTCACGTCTGCTTTGTATGCAGCAGCGCGGTCCTCATCGGTAATTCCGTGAACGATGAGACCAGTTGTCAGACCGAGGAAACGGTAGACCTGACCCATCCATTCAACGTCGCGGCTGGCGAGGTAGTCGTTCACTGTTACAACGTGAACACCCTTACCAGTCAATGCGTTAAGGTATACCGGAGCGGTCGCCACGAGGGTTTTACCCTCACCGGTGCGCATCTCGGTGATCTTGCCCTGATGCAGTACGATACCGCCAATGAGCTGCACGTCGTAATGGCGCAGGCCAAGTACGCGGCGCGAAGCTTCACGAACGGTTGCAAATGCAGGAACCAAGAGGTCGTCGAGCTTGGCACCGTTTGCCAGCTGCTCTCTGAACTCATCGGTCTTGGCTTGAAGCTGCTCGTCGGTTAGTGCCTGATATTCTGCTTCAAGAGCATTGATGGCATCAACCTTTGGTCTGAGAGCTTTGACCACGCGGTCATTTGCAGAGCCAAAAATTTTACGGGCAAGTGCGCCGAGCCCCACCATATGGCGGTCCTTCCATTTTTTAGGGGGCGCAGGCGCATATCCGCGCGCGCCACAACCTAGAAATCTTCATATTTCTGATCTATGCAGCCTCAGACCCTTTTTGCTTATGAGTCCGTCGGTTGCCACAGCGTTTTGTGCTTCCCAGCAAAAAAACTAGGCGATTGACAGATAAGTTGGGGTCAGAGGCTTGTCAACGCCATCAACCGTCGCAATCTGCGCTTTATAGTGAAGTCGGCGTTATTCTGAAGGGTTTACCCGTGAGAAAAGGGGAAAACCCTGATGACGCGAAGAGAAAGAGAAAAGATGCTTTCAACGTTCAAAAAAACTCTCACCAGCTCCGTAGCTGCTCTTGCACTTGTTATTGGAATGGGAGTCGCTTCCGCGCAGGACCGTGGTCCAAATGATGTTGTTGCTAAAGTTGGCGACCGCGTAATTACTGAGGCAGATCTTGCATATGCTGCGCAGGACTATGCAGAACAGCTGCGCCAGCTGCCGCCAACCGAATGGCGCAAGGTGCTGACTGATGTGCTGGTTGAAATGAATGTTATGGCGGAAGCTGCTGAGAAAGCTGGCCTTGCAGAAGACGAAGATTTCAAACGCCTGATGAACTTCGAGCGCAACCGCGCTCTGCGTAACACCTACTTCCAGAAGAACATTCAGGACAGCGTAACTGACGGCGACGTAAAAGCTTACTACGACGAAAAGTTTGCTGACTATGTTGGTCCAGAAGAAATCTCTGCTCGCCACATCCTGCTTGAAAACGAGGAAGATGCGAAAGCTGTAATCGCTGAACTCGACAAGGGCGGTGACTTTGCAGAGCTGGCAAAAGAAAAGTCCACCGGTCCTTCCGGCCCTCAGGGCGGTGAACTGGGTTACTTCTCCAAAGGCCAGATGGTTCCAGAATTCGAAACCGCAGCCTTCGGCCTGAAAAAGGGCGAGTACACCAAAGAGCCTGTAAAGTCTCAGTTCGGTTACCACGTCATCTTGAAGGAAGACGAGCGCAAGCAGCCTGCACCTGAATTTGATCAGGTTAAAGACCAGATCAAGCAGGAACTGACTGTTGAGAAATTCCGTGAAGCACTTGAGAAACTCAAAGGTGAAACCAAGGTAGATTTGGTCGCGGTTGAAGATGCTGTTGAAGACAAAGCACCTGCTACGACAGATGAAAAAGCAAAAGACGCAAAATAAGTCGTCTTAAAGCCCGAATAAAAGGCTTGTCATCAAGGCTCTGGTTAGGCTAACGCCTGCTAGAGCCTTTTTGTTTTCCGCAGTCGGATGGGAGCCTTTGTATTATGTCTGCTGCTATTTCTCCGCTCGCCCCTAAAAGCTATCCTGCACTACCAGTGATCGACGGCGTTCGATTTGCAACCGCCTCCGCTGGCATCAAATACAAAGGCCGAACGGACGTTCTTTTAATGCTGACCGATGAAGGAACGCAGGTCGCAGGCGTGTTCACCAAGTCCAAGTGCCCGAGCGCACCTGTCGATTGGTGCCGTGCGAACCTTTCCGGCGGTTCTATGCGAGCGCTGCTTATCAACTCCGGCAATGCCAATGCCTTTACCGGCAAAAAGGGCAAGGCTGCTGTTGAGCTGACAGCGAAGATCGTTTCTGAAGCGACCGGCGTTGCTCAGTCTGAGATTTATCTGGCCTCCACCGGCGTGATCGGTGAACCGCTACCGGCCGAGCGCTTTGAAGGCGTGATGGCCGAGTTGATCGAGAAGGCCGATGGGGACGCATGGCAGGAAGCTGCCAAGGCCATCATGACCACCGATACCTATCCGAAGGTTGCCACTCGCACTGTCGAAATCGACGGTCAGAAAGTGGTGCTGAACGGTATTGCCAAAGGCGCGGGCATGATCGCGCCGGACATGGCGACCATGTTGGGCTTCTTATTCACGGATGCCAATATCTCCGCACCTGCACTGCAAGCACTTCTAAGTGACTGTGTGGGCGGTTCTTTCAACGCCATTACGGTTGATAGCGACACCTCCACATCTGACAGTGTCCTCCTTGCTGCGACCTGCAAAGCGGGCCACCTGCGCGTTGAAGATGCGCACGATGAACGTCTTGCTGATTTCCGTGCGGCACTTGCCGACATGATGCAGGATCTTGCACACCAGATCGTCAAGGACGGCGAGGGCGCAACCAAGTTCGTTGAGGTTCGTGTTGAAGGTGCAGCTGATGATGCTTCTGCAAAGCGTATCGGTTTGGCCATCGCCAACTCTCCGCTGGTGAAAACCGCAATTGCTGGTGAAGACGCAAACTGGGGCCGCGTTGTTATGGCCGTTGGTAAAGCGGGCGAGCCTGCTGACCGCGATCGTCTTGCGATCTGGTTTGGCGATATCCGTGTTGCTGTTGAAGGCGAACGCGATGCCGATTACAGCGAGGAAGCTGCTTCTGCTGTGATGCGCGAAGAAGAAATCCTCCTCAAAGTGGACATTGGACTTGGCTCTGGTTCCGCTTCCGTTTGGACCTGTGATTTGACAAAGGAATATGTGGCGATCAATGGCGATTACAGAAGCTGAAGATTTGTACGGCGCAAAGGACGTTGATTTTCCGTTGGTTTTCCGGTTGGAGCAGTCGAATGTGAACTGCTTCCCAGCCCTGATGAACCATCTGGACCGGACTTGGATTTCACGGCTTTATCCCGATAACCCGTCGCGCAGGATCAATTCGCTGAATTGTTATGATCCTGTCGACGGTGTGGATGCCGCCGAGCGTCTTGAGGCCGCGCAGCAACTTTTCCGCCGACACAATGTTCCGTTTCATGTGCGCTGGACGCCGCTTGTTCCTGCTGAACTTGATGAAGAGATGAACCTGCGCCGATGGGAACGCTACAGCGACTCATCGGTTCTGGAACGCACGATCTTTGCTCTGGGTGAAGCTGATTTGCCCGACGGTTACCGTATCGAGCGCAGTGACCTTTCCGTCTGGATGAAGCATTTCGAGGCCGTCGGCGGAACGGATATCTCGCGGGTTACGCCTGAGGCTCTTGCCAGCTTAAAGGGTAGTTTGGTCTGCGTTCCCCTTGAAAAGCTTTGCCTTTCTGTTCTGGATGCCGCTGGTAAACCTTGTGCGGTTTTGCTTGGCGTTCTGGATGGAGACTGTCTTGGCATCTTTGACGTTGCCACAGACCCAGCCGAGCGCCGTAAAGGTTTTGCCCACTCGCTCGTTGTTGAAGCGCAGCGTATGGGCGCAGAGGCCGGTGCTATTCGTGCTTGGTTACAGGTCGATGGAAAGAACGAGGCAGCAAAGCGACTCTACGGCGTTTTGGGCTACCGTGAAACCTATCGCTATCACTATTGTCGGCCACAAGTTTAACAGATCGGTCCTCCAACTAACGCTATGGTTTACAAAGAGTTTACGCTCTGATCGGTTTTGGGACAGGAAAAACTAATGAAAACTGTGATTGTTGCAGCCTGCGCTTTGATTGATGCAGACGGGCGAATTCTGCTGGCTCAACGGCCCGAAGGTAAATCTTTGGCGGGTTTCTGGGAGTTTCCCGGCGGAAAGGTGGAAAATGGCGAGACGCTGGAAGACACTTTGATCCGCGAACTGAGCGAGGAACTCGGAATTACGGTTAAAAAAGAGTGCCTTGCACCCCTCACTTTTGCGAGTCACGGTTACGAGGATTTTTATCTGCTGATGCCATTGTACGTTTGCAGACGTTGGACGGGAACTCCTGTCGGGGTCGAGGGCCAAGCTCTTAAATGGGTAAAGCCAGTACGGCTGCGTGATTACAAAATGCCACCGGCAGATGAGCCGCTTATCCCGCACCTTATGGAGCTAACTGCTTGAGGTGAAGGGAGCTTTCATCTGCGGTCAGAGGGGAAGCAGATGGTGCTCGGGCGTAAAACAGGCACATTGGATAAGGGTGGTTTTTCCATCGCACATATGAACCGCGATGAGCGCGGCTCCGTTGCTATGGAATACGCGATCATCGCTGGTTTGCTGTCTATTGCGATTATTATCAGCGTAACCGCGATTGGCACGACCTTGGAAAGCCAATACCAAGATATCGGCACTACCATGCAAGAGGCCTTGGGCGACTAGAGCTTTTTCTCTTTCGTTCCCAGCGCCTCTGCCAAACTTGTCTTTGCAGAGCCCGGTCTTAGTGGCTTTTGCTGGCTTTCATGGGGCGCCCAGCCGGATAACCAGATGAACGAGAATGTTGCTCTAATCCGGCCATCATCATCACTAAAATTCTCAGCGTAGTGTTTTGCAGCCTCCAGCAGCATTGTTTTGGAGGTAAGGGTCTTTTTGCGGTCGCTGAGCGGGTTCGCAGCGCCCATAGCCTGCAAGTCTCTCATCAAATCGAATAGCGTATCGTAGCGAACGGTAATGGTTTCGCTGTCTACAACCGGAAGCGCAAAGCCTGCCCGTTGTAAAAGAGCGCCCATGTCTCGCAGGTCAGCGAACGGAGCGACCCGCGGAGAAACGCCGCCGCTCAGCTTCATTTCTGCGGCGAGTAAACTATCTCTCAGTTCTTTCAGTGTACCGCTGCCGAATAGTCCAGCAAGAAACAAGCCGTCCGGTTTAAGGGCGCGGCGGATTTGAACAAGGCTACCGGGAAGATCGTCCAGCAGGTGAAGCTGCAGTGTGGAGACCAGCAGATCGATGCTTTGATCTGCAAAGGGAAGAGCACCATCGTCGCAAACAAGGTCCGGCGTTCCGCTGGCGTTGTCGGCTGCCAGAACATCGGCGCGGATCGTATTTGTTACCTTGCCACTTGCCTGCAGAACCTCCGTTACCAGCCCGCTATGACCGCCAAGGTCAACGCCTGTATCAAACTGGCGCGTTACCAGAGATAAGCGGTCAGCAACTTCCTCTGCTGCCACGCGCAGAAGAAAGTCGATCCCTTCTGCTTTGTTTTGCAAAGCCTTTTCCCTACGCTTTTTAAGCAGGGCGCGGTCGAAAATCCGGTTCGGTAACATAGTTTCCGTCATGCTGTTTTGCGGGACGCTTCTAGCCGTTGTGCTTGTTATGGTGTGGTTGTGCCCAAAGGTCAAAGCGTGATTGGTGCTACGCCTCTCACGCTAGACTATTCTATGAGTATGCCAAGGGAACGGGGGCGGCCATAGTCTTTTCAAGACACATCAGTGCACCGTTTCAATTGGCCCTGCGGTTTCTGGTGCCGCCCAGTTGCTGTGTGTGTGGGCGACTGGTTCAAGATGACTTTGGCCTGTGTGTCGGCTGCTGGTCTGAGCTTCCGGTGATTTCATCTAGGGGGATGTGTTCCTCTGGTTTTCCGCTTCCCATCGTGGAGGAAGGTGAAAACCGTGGAACGTTGGAAGGGCCTTTTGATCAGGTTCTGGCTGCGTGTTTGTTTGATGGTGTCGCGCGAACCTTGGCGCATCAACTCAAGTTCTTCGGGCGGCCTCACACAGCAAAAATAATGGCTCCCTTGATGGCAGGTCTGATCTCACAGCAGATGAAGCCGGAAACGGTCATTGTGCCTGTTCCGCTGCACCGCCTTCGCCTTTGGCAACGCAACTACAATCAGGCGGCGGAGTTGGCGCGGGCTATTGCGTTAAGATGTGCCCTGCCGCTTGAGGCGCAAGCGTTGCTGCGCACACGGCGGACCAAACCCCAGCTTGGCCTCAGCCGGCAAAGCCGACTGCAAAACCTGAATTCTGCTTTCGCAATAGCGCCAGATAAAACCACAGCATTTGTCGAAAAGAAGGTCATCCTCGTGGATGATGTTTTTACAACGGGCGCAACGGCCCATGCCTGCGCCGAGGTGCTGAAGGAGGCAGGAGCGGCTGAGGTGAGGGTACTTGTGTTTGCTATAGCCGAAAAGCATAGCTGGGATGCGCAAGAGTTTGTTTGACTTGGCAACTTCTGATCGGCACAACTCTGTCTAGAGGTCCACCTCTTGAGATTTCGGGGGCACTTGCCATATAAGCTTCCATCGAGTTTCGGGCAGTTTGGCTTCCATTTCGCACCAACTCACTGTGCATTGAAAGGATACGACTATGGCTGATGTAGTTCTCTACACGCGTGATTTTTGCGGCTATTGCTCCCGCGCGAAAGGTCTTCTTGAGAAAAAGGGCGTAGCTTATACCGAGTATAACGCCAGCACTGAACCATCCTACCGCGATGAGATGATCAAGAAGGCAGGTGGTAAATCCACTTTCCCGCAGATCTTCATCGGTAGCGAGCATGTGGGCGGCTGTGACGACCTTTATGCGCTTGAGCGTCGCGGCGCACTGGATGTTCTGCTGGCTGGTTAATCTGCAGCCTCGAAGAGCTTTTTTGCTTTTCGGGTAAGCGATTGCGCAAGGGCATTGATATCGAGCGCTCTGGGAACCGGCGTGGAACCTGCAGCGCTTTCTATCTGGTTTAAATTTCGGGAGTGGGCCAATGACAGTTTTCAAAGCAGCATGTGTGCAGATGCGATCTGGTTGTGATCCTGTCGTCAACTGGGCGAACTGTGAGGCATTGGTCCGCGAGGCTGCAAGCCAAGGCGCGCATTATGTGCAGACCCCTGAAATGAGCAACATATTGGCACGCAGCAAGGCAGACCAGATTGCTGCGTGTTTTGATCAGGACAAAGACCCGTTTCTAGCCAAAGCGCGGGCTTTGGCCAAAGAGCTTAAGATCTGGCTTCATTTGGGTTCGATAGCGGTGCGCGGTGAGGGTGAAAAGCTTGCCAATCGCGGGTTTTTGATCGGTCCTGATGGCGAGATCGCAGCGAGCTATGACAAGATCCATATGTTCGATGTGGATTTGCCGAACGGTGAAAGCTGGCGCGAAAGCGAGACCTACCAGCCGGGCAGTGTTTCTCCTGTCGTGGAAACGGAGCTTGGAGCATTCGGTCTGGCGATATGCTATGATGTTCGCCAACCTGCTTTATTCCGCCAGCAATCGAGGGCGGGGGCGCAGGTCATTACCGCTCCGGCGGCGTTTACGCGTCAGACCGGACAGGCGCACTGGCATGTATTGCAACGCAGCCGCGCTATTGAAAACGGCGCTTATATGATTTCGGCTGCGCAAGGCGGTCGCCATGAAGATGGCCGCGAAACCTATGGACATAGTATTGTGGTTGATCCTTGGGGCAAGGTAATTGCCGAGCTTGACCACGACGAGCCGGGTGTGCTTTTAGCGCAAATTGACAGTGAAGCAGTGAAAGCGGCGCGTTCGCGTATTCCTGCCATTGTCAATGAACGCGAGTTTCAAGTGAAAACAGTGGCCGCGACGTCTGCGGTGGAGACCGGAATTTGATCAACTACGCCCTTGTCTGCTCGAATGGCCATGAGTTTGATGGCTGGTTTCGTAATTCGGCAGACTTTGATCGACAACATGAAATGGGCCTTGTTGCCTGCCCGATTTGCAACGACGCTGGCGTTAAAAAACGGCTGATGGCGCCGAACGTTTCAACCTCGCGCAATAAGCTAAAGGCGCAGGCAGAGGCACAGCGCAACGCGCAAGCTGCTACCGCCGCGCCGCAAAAGGTCGAGGATGGGAAGAAGGAAAGCGCAGCTCCGACAGCCGTTGCCGTGAGCGCTCCAGATCCGATGCCTGTTTCCAACGAAGTCAAGGAAAAGGCCCATCAGCTTGTTGAGGCGCTGCGAGAGTTTCGCAAGCAGGTTACCGCCAACTCTGAGGATGTTGGTTCCAACTTTGCCGAGGAAGCACGAAAGATGCATTACGGCGAAAAGGAAAAGCGCGGCATCTATGGTCAGACAAGTGTGGACGATGCCAAGGAGCTGCTGGAGGAAGGTATTGAGGTGATGCCTCTACCTGTTTTGCCGGAAGACCGGAACTAGGGAACTCTGATCCCAAATATGATGAAGCCCGCACCGGTTCGATGCGGGCTTTTTTGTTTTGTAGACAGTTTAAGCCTACTTGCTCAAGGCGCCTTTGCTGTCGGTGCGCTTGCTGGCTTTGCAGCAGCGCTAGCAGGTTTAGTGGCAGCATTGGCTGGCTTGGCAGAGGCTTTGGCCGCTTGTTGCGGAATAGCCTGCGCTTTGGGCTGGGCCGCAGCAGGGCGTGTCGCTGCTGGACGTGTCGCTCTAGCAGCCGGTTTTTTGGGTGCCGCTGCTGCGCTTTTGGTTTTTGCTGGGGCCGGTTTCGTGCTTTTAGACGTTGCTGCTGATGCGGCCGGTTTGGCAGAGGCAGCCTTGGCACTTGCCGGTTTGGCTTTTGCTGGCTTTCTGCTTTGGGCTTTGGCAGCTGCAGGCTTGCTTGAAGCGGTTTTTTTAACTGAGCGGCGGCGCGGCGGCGCCTCCGATGTTGCGGCGCTTTCTGCAAACGCTTTCAGCTCATCAATGGCGTTCATTGCTGTTGCCGTCGCTTTTTTCGACTTCTCAACGCTGCCATCCATGCTCTTGGAGAGCGCTTCAAACTGCTTGATGTTGTGGTGTTGCACCTGCTCGGTAGCGGTCTGCACATAATCGCTAGCGATGCGAGCCATTTCCACGGCGGTTGGGCAGTCCCACATGTCTCTGGCAAAACGCGCGTTCTCTTCCATACGCTGATGGAAAAACTGCATGCTGCTGTCGATCAGGTTCTGGCCGTAGGAAAGCATGGTGGTGTGCAGATCAACCATCTGATCCAGTGAGTCACTTTCCATCCGGTCGATATTTTGAGCCAAGAACCAGTCTTGCCATGGCATGGAGCTGGCCATCTTGCTCCAGCTTTCCGTCATAGCTTTCATGCTGTCTTTCATCGCTATCCCTCTGCTCTCGCGATGGAGGAGCCATTTTGATGCGTGATGGCGCCTCGCAGGTGCACAAGTATTCCGCTCTCTTATATGCGGGTGCGAAGAGTTACGGATATTCTGATATCTAGGGGATATACGTAGATTGTGGCGACGGCAGGGACTGCGTTTTTCTAGCCTCTAAGCCACTTCACCATCGCTGTTGTGACAGCTTCCGGCGCTTCCAGAGAGGAGATGTGGCCGCAGTCTTTTACCAGTTCCAGCGTGCTGTTGCTGATGGCCGCGTGGATTTCCTGCGCGCATTCTGGCGGCGTGATCTGGTCAAGCTCACCAACCAGAACCAACGTGGGACAGGTGATCGCGGAAAGGTGCGGACGTTGGTCGATGCGGTGCATGACAGCCTGATGCTGCGCGATAAACGTCTGGGGCCCAACGTCCTCTGCCATATCAATAACGGTTTGCTTCAGGTCTTCATTGTCGGCGTTTGACGGTGCAACACTCATCGGAAACCGCGATACTGTGAGTTTGGAATAACCACCTTTTTCGGCAATACGGATTTGCTGAAGGCGTTGCTCTGTAGCCTCCGGCGTATCGGCTCGGGCATTGGTGCTTAAAAGCGCAAGGCGGCTCACACGCTCTGGTGCGATCCGCATCACCTCCATGGCGATGTAGCCACCCATGGACAAGCCAGCCAGAGCAAAGCGTTCTGGAGCAGTTTCCAGCAGGCGCTCGGCCATCTGGGTTATGCCCAGTTGTTCACAGGTATTTGCAATCTGGAGTGGGTGATCACAAAGCGCGGCGATTTGCGGCACAAACAGTTCGTATGTGCAGGCAAGCCCCGGTACCAGCACCAGAGGTTCGTAATGTCTGGCCATGCATCCTCCCCATGGACTTGCGTCCTGCTATGGCAAATTGCGGTGCCGCCCTTAAGCAGGGCGGCGAGCGATAATCATGTAGTTTACATCGAGATCGCGAGAGCGGGACCAGCGGTCCAGAAGCGGGTTGTAGCTGACGCCACAATCTTCATAGACTTCCATTCCGGCCTTCTCGATTGGCTCGCGCAGTTCGTCTGGTGTCACGAATTTGTTGTAGTCGTGGGTGCCTTTTGGCAGCCAGCGAAGAACGTATTCAGCCCCAACGATGGCAAGTGTGTAGGCTTTGAGTGTGCGGTTCAAAGTTGCCACAAACATCAGGCCGCCCGGCTTGACCATCGATGCGGTTGTTTCCATGAAAAGGGGAACATCAGCAACGTGTTCGACCACTTCCATGTTGAGAACAATATCGAATTTCTCACCAGCTGCCGCAAGTTCTTCTGCTGTCTGGCACCGGTAGTCGATATCCAGCCCGCTTTGCTCTGCGTGTATTTTGGCAACGTTGATGTTTACTGGAGAAGGGTCCGCGCCAACCATGGTCGCGCCCATGCGTGCCATCGGCTCGCTCAGTAGGCCGCCGCCACAACCAATGTCGAGAATGCGCAAGCCCTCAAGAGCTTTCGGTGAGCGCTCATCAAGGCCGAAGTGTGCTGCTGCGTATTCCTTGATGTAGGCAATGCGGACCGGACTGAACTTGTGAAGCGGTCTGAACTTTCCCGTCGGGTCCCACCATTCGGCTGCCATAGCGGAAAAGCGTGCGACCTCTTCTTGATCCACGGTGCGGTTGCCTGTGTTTTCCGTGTTATCCACGTGGCTCATAGATCAACTCCCTGATTATTGTGTCCACTGGTCGGTCTTCCTGCGGTTTTTGTCAAGCCACTGGTTGCGATGAAGGTTTCAGGACTGTATGCAGGAGGCCGGTTGTGACCTAGATACGTCACTAGGCCCTCGGAGGATTTAAGGAAGAGATGGCCCGTTTGGTTATGAAATTCGGCGGCACCTCCGTCGCCGATCTTGAGCGCATCCGCAATGTAGCGCGGCATGTGAAAAGAGAAGTAGAAGCTGGTAACCAGGTTGCCGTTGTTGTTTCGGCTATGGCCGGTGTAACGAACACGTTGGTGGGTTACACAAAAGAAGCTTCAGCGATCCACGATGCGCGTGAGTATGACGCCGTCGTTGCTTCTGGTGAACAGGTCACCTCAGGCTTGCTGGCAATTGTATTGCAGAACATGGGCGTTGACGCTCGTTCTTGGCAGGGCTGGCAGATTCCAATTCACACAAACGAGGCACACGGTGCCGCCCGCATTGCGCGCATTGAAGGGGAAACCCTGATCCAGCGCCTTGAAATGGGGCAGGTTGCTGTTGTGGCTGGTTTCCAGGGTCTTGCCCCTGATAACCGTATTGCAACATTGGGCCGCGGTGGTTCTGACACCAGTGCGGTTGCGATTGCTGCGGCGATCAAGGCTGACCGCTGTGATATCTATACAGACGTGGACGGCGTTTATACGACCGACCCACGCATTGTACCTAAAGCCAAGCGCCTGAACCGCGTTGCCTTTGAAGAGATGCTGGAAATGGCATCACTCGGTGCGAAGGTTCTGCAGGTGCGCTCTGTCGAGATGGCAATGGTGCACGGCGTACGTACCTTTGTACGTTCAAGCTTCGATGATCCGGATGCGCCACAGGTTGGTGATGGCGGCCTGCCTCCGGGGACTCTTATTTGCGACGAGGACGAAATTTTGGAACAGCAAGTCGTCACAGGGATCGCCTTCTCCAAGGATGAAGCCCAGATCTCTATCCGCAACGTAGCGGACAAGCCGGGTGTTGCGAGCAACGTGTTCGGCCCCCTGGCTGAAGCAAACATCAACGTGGATATGATCGTCCAGAACATCTCTCCGGACGGCAAAACCACCGACATCACCTTCACTGTTCCTGAAACAGATTACGAGCGCGCACGCGCTGTTATCGAAGCGAACCGTGATGAAATCGGCTTCGAAAACCTTGAGGGCGCAACGGATGTTGTGAAGGTTTCCGTTATTGGTATGGGTATGCGTTCGCATGCTGGTGTTGCTGCTGACTGCTTCCGTGGTCTTGCAGAAAAAAGCATCAACATTCGCGCAATCACCACCTCCGAGATCAAAATCTCGGTGCTGATTGATTCTGCCTATACCGAGCTTGCAGTGCGAACACTACATTCGCTATACGGTCTTGACGGGTAACGTCAGCGAGAGTCGACAATCATACGTGCCTCGGCATACACTTATGCCGAGGTCAACGGCATCTGCATATTAGGCAGCTGCAACAAATAATAACAGGTAGGGCGGGCATGCGCAGCAGCTTAGCCGGACCGCGTGTTCTTCTGCGTCGCCTCCGTGAGGTGATGGCAGAACCCATTAACGCGCAGGAACGGCTCGACAAAATTGTTCAGCTGATTGCAGCCAACGTTGTGGCTGAGGTTTGCTCTGTCTACATTTTGCGGGCAGACGGGGTTCTTGAGCTCTACGCCACAATTGGCTTGAATAAGAACGCTGTACACAAGACAGCCCTTCGCGTTGGAGAGGGTCTTGTTGGTCTCATCGCATCCGATGCAAGGCCGCTTAATCTACCCAATGCACAAGCACACCCAGCCTTTGCCTACCGGCCAGAGACTGGCGAAGACAGCTACAACTCTTTCCTTGGTGTTCCGATTTTGCGGGCAGGGCGTACTCTTGGTGTGCTCGTCGTGCAGAACATGTCTCACCGCACCTATTTCGAAGATGAAGTAGAGGCACTGCAAACCACGGCAATGGTTATTGCTGAAATGGTTGCGGCAGGTGAGCTGGAAGCCATTGCCCAGCAGGGCACAACAATTGACCTTGCACGGCCAATGCATCTGAAAGGTGTTTCCCTTGCTGAAGGGATCGGTCTTGGTCATGTGGTTCTTCACGAGCCACGCGTTGTAATTACCAATCTTATTGCCGAGGATGTTGAGCGGGAAGGCGAGCGTCTTGACGATGCTATTTTGCGCCTGCGTGAATCCCTCGACAACATGCTATCCAATGGCGATTTCTCTCAGCATGGTGAGCACCGCGAGGTTCTAGAAGCCTACCGCATGTTCGCTTATGACCGTGGCTGGGTTCGCAAGATTGAAGAAGCCATTCAGAACGGTTTGACAGCGGAAGCGGCTGTCGAGAAAGTTCAAAGTGATACCCGCGCAAAGATGTTGCGCCAGACTGACCCTTACTTGCGTGAGCGCCTGCATGATCTGGATGATCTTGCACACCGGCTGATCCGCGAGTTGATGGGCCATGCTGCTGGCCCTGAGGCGGACGATCTGCCGAAGGACGCAATTATCGTTGCCCGTAACATGGGCGCTGCAGAGCTGCTGGATTATGACCGCGAACGTATTCGTGGCCTTGTTCTGGAAGAATGCGGTCCAACCAGCCATGTCACCATTGTTGCGCGTGCCTTGGGCATCCCAACTGTTGGGCAGGTTGAAGATATCGTTTCCTTGGTTGAATCCAGAGATGCGATCATCATCGACGGCGAAGTGGGGCAGGTGTTCCTGCGTCCTGCTGCTGATGTCGAGCAAGCGTTTGCCGAAAAGGTTCGCTTCCGTGCTCGCCGTCAGGAACAGTATCGCCAGCTTCGTGATGTGCCGTCGGTTACATCTGATGGAACCGATATCGCAATTCAGCTGAATGCAGGCCTGCTTGTAGACCTTCCAAGCTTGATTGATACGGGTGCGGCCGGTGTCGGTCTGTTCCGTACCGAGCTGCAGTTCATGGTGGCTTCGAGCTTCCCACGAATGACGGAACAGCAGGCGTTCTACAGCAAGGTTCTGGATGCTGCCGGTGAACGTCCGGTTACATTCCGCTCGCTGGATATCGGCGGTGACAAGATCCTTCCTTATATGCGTCATGCGCAGGAAGAAAACCCGGCTATGGGCTGGCGCGCAATCCGTTTCGGTCTTGACCGTCCGGGCCTGCTGCGTACCCAGATCCGCGCCATGTTGCATGCTGCCGCTGGTCGCCAGTTGAAGCTTATGTTCCCGATGGTCGCTGAGGTGGAAGAATTCCGCCGTGCTAAAGACTATGTGGAACGCGAGCTGAAGCACCTGAAGCAGCATGGCCATCCTGCGCCAAGCGATCTCCGTCTTGGCGTTATGGTCGAGGTTCCAAGCTTGCTTTGGCAGCTTGAAGAGCTCTATCAGGAAGTCGACTTCGTTTCGGTCGGTTCCAACGATCTCTATCAGTTCTTCAACGCAGCTGACCGTGGTAACGCGCTTGTTGCTGATCGTTTTGATCCGCTTAGCTCCGGCTTCCTTCGTGCTTTGCGCCACATTGCGCAAACCGGTGCGAACATGGATGTGCCGGTTACGCTTTGCGGCGAGTTGGCCGGTTCTCCGCTTTCTGCCATGGCTTTGCTTGGTATTGGCTACCGCAGTTTGTCGATGTCACCATCGTCGATTGGTCCGGTAAAGACCATGCTGTTGAAGCTTGATTTGAAGAAGCTGGAAGAGAAGCTGTTGCCAGCGCTGGAGCCGGGTAAGGCAAGCGAGAATATTCGCGAGCTTTTGACGGATTTTGCCAGCGAATACGAGCTTCCTGTATAACTTTGGCGATGCTCCCTTATGAGGACCGGATGACCGGTCCTCTTGCTTTAGGTCGAGATCTGCCGTTTTCACGTTGAGGAGTGACGCGAACATGCTCGCGCCAGAAAAACTACATTCCCTGCTTTCTCGCTTTGATCAGATTGAAGCGGAGCTGGCATCCGGCCCGGAGCCGACCGTCTTTGTAAAGCTCTCTCGCGATTACGCAGAGCTTGAGCCGATTGTGCGCTCTATTCGCGAATTGCAGAAAGCTGAAGCCGAGCTAGCCGATACCGAAGCAATGCTGAACGACCGCGATACCGATGCCGAAATGCGCGAGCTGGCGCAAATGGAGCGCGGCGAACTGGTTGAGAAGGTTGAGGAGCTAACACAGGCTGTTCGCATTGGCTTGCTGCCACGCGATAAAGCTGACTCCCACGACGTTATTCTTGAAGTGCGCGCCGGCACCGGCGGCGACGAAGCGGCTCTGTTTGCTGGTGACCTCTTCCGCATGTACCAGCGTTTTGCCGATAACAGTGGCTGGAAGGTGGAAGTGCTCTCCGCCAGTGAAGGCGAAATGGGTGGCTTCAAAGAAATCACCGCGGCTGTTACCGGTCAGGAAGTTTTCTCCAAGCTGAAGTTTGAGTCTGGTGTACACCGCGTGCAGCGCGTTCCTGAAACGGAATCCGGCGGACGTATCCATACCTCAGCTGCCACAGTTGCAGTGCTGCCGCAGGCTGAAGAAGTGGACGTCGATATTAATCCGTCTGATCTTCGTATCGATACCTTCCGCGCATCTGGCGCAGGTGGTCAGCACGTTAACACCACAGACTCCGCGGTTCGTATTACGCATATGCCGACCGGTATCGTTGTTGCCGTGCAGGACGAGCGCTCTCAGCACAAGAACAAAGACCGCGCAATGAAGTTGCTGCGCGCAAAGATCTTTGAGGTTGAGCGCGAACGTGCCGCTAACGAACGTACCGAAGCACGCCGCCTTCAGGTAGGCAGTGGTGATCGCTCTGAACGTATCCGCACCTACAACTTCCCGCAGGGCCGTGTAACCGATCACCGTATTGGTTTGACCCTTTATAAGCTCGACCAGATTATCTCTGGCGAAGCGACCGGCGAAGTGATTGACGCGCTCATTATGGACCATCAGGCAAACCTGCTGGCCGCAGAAGGTCTGTAAGCGTCGTGGTCGTGAAGCCGCAAACACTGGAAGCGCTATATCGCAGTGTGCGAGCTGCTTTTAGAGAAGCTGGCTTTGCCGAAGCAGAACTAGATGCGCGGGTGCTTGTTGCCCGCGCTGCTGGTTTAGAGCCTAAAGAGCTGGTGCTAAACTACGATCGCATTGCCGATGAGGTGATTGCCGAGCTTGTTGCAAACTACCGTGAAGAGCGTCTGTCCGGTAAGCCAGTTGGCCGCATTCTCGGTACACGGCAGTTCTGGGGGCTGGAGTTTGCCTTGAACGAGGCAACCCTTGAGCCGCGCCCCGATACCGAAGTGCTTATAGAGACAGCGCTTGCCTATTGTGAGCAAAGCCATGGCATCGAGTATCCTTGGGTCTTTGCTGATATCGGCACGGGAACGGGTGCGATTGCCATCGCTCTTTTATCCGAGTTGCCAAAGGCAATTTGTGTGGCTGTCGATATCTCCGAGCGGGCGCTAGAGGCTGCTAGAGAGAACGCCAGACAGAATGGCGTATCGGACCGGTTTCTTGCAGTTTGTGCTGATTATACGTCAGCCTTGTCAGGTAACCTCGACTTTCTGGTAAGCAACCCGCCATACATTCGTACATCTGTTGTTGAAGAGCTGGCACCAGAGGTGCGTAATCATGACCCAATCAAGGCGCTGGATGGCGGCGAAGATGGCTTGATTGCCTACCGTGAGTTGGTGGAGAGCTGTAAAAACCTGTTGAAACCACAGGGGTTCTTAACAATGGAAATCGGCTTTGATCAGGCCGCGGATCTGGCACAAATTGCTGAAAATAATGGAATTTCGGCTATTTCCTGTGTCAAGGATCTTAGCGGAAATGATCGGGTTGTCACAATTGTTTATCCATGAGTCCACGGCGGATGAGGAATTAAAAAAAAAGCCCTTGGAAATCTCGACGGAAGCAGCTAGGTTCTACTCACCGGCAAGCAGTACCGGCGACATGCTTTAGGGGGCGGTGCTCGTTTCAACAGAGCTTAACCGAGTATTAAGCGCCTTTGGTACGCAACTAGCGTCCTGGATGGCGACCTTACGTGTCGCGGACTTGGTATCAGTCATCACTATGGTGCAGATATCCGACAGTCGGCTTATCGAATTGTAAACACGATACTATCGGGCTTTTATGGTCCGATGTGCGGCCCTTTGTGGCTTTATCACATTACTGAGCAATTAACGGCATTTGGAAATCCAAGGGGAGACAAGTGCCCTGTGGAAGGTCAGTTTCGGCTGATCGCCGTTCTGGAAAGTCAACGGCAGAATGAGACCAAGTAATCAAAACAAAAACCGTATGCGGGGACGTGGCCGTAAAGGACCTAACCCTCTTACGAGGACTTATGAGTCCAACGGACCTGACGTAAAAATTCGCGGCACTGCGCAGCATATTGCTGAAAAGTACCAGCAGCTTGCTCGTGATGCTCAGGTTTCTGGCGACCGCGTAATGTCTGAAAACTATAATCAGCATGCGGAACACTATCTGAGAATTATTGCGGCAGCGCAGCCTCAGGTTCGTGACGTAGCTAGCAGTTCTGTGTCGCATCGCGCAGAGGACGATCTTGACGACGGGCAGGAGGAAAATGCCAGCGTTGAGGACGTGTCTGCACCGGATGCCGAACAGCCAGTTATTGGCCTTGATGACCCGCAACCGTTTATCGACGAAATGCCTGGTGTTGCCAAGGATGAGGATCTGACGCCGATTTCTGAAGTCACTGCTGACGTGAGCGAAGGTGCAAAGGAAGCTGCATCTAAAGCTGATGAAGATGGTGACGGAGACGACGATAAGCCTCGCCGCCGCGCTCGCGGTACTCGTGGTCGTGGTTTGCGTCGTACAGCTTCTGCGCCTGTATCTGCACTTCCTGATCAGGAAGAAGCTGGTGCGGAAGAAGCTAAGTCTGAAGGCGATGGTTCTGACGACAAGGATGCAAAGCCTCGCACCCGTCGTACACCTCGCGCACGTACACCTCGCGTTCGTACACCGCGCACCAGAACCAGCCGCGCTAAGGGTGGTGACGGTGAAGGTGCCGAGCCTGCTTTGGAACCAGTCGGTTCTAACGAAGGCTAATCGCCAAGCGGAATTGAAAAGTTCAAGTGGCCCCGTAATGCTCGGGGCCATTTTTGTTTGGGCTTTTGATTGAGGTCGGCGAGAGCAGAAAAGCCTAAGCTACTTAGCGAATTGACGTGTGGCTCTCGGACAACGATGTTGGAGTGCTAGTGCGCTTCTATAACGTCACCAACATTCAGCGTTCCATCACTCAGCACCTCAAGGTAGATGCCCAGGTCCATATGGCCGTGGGTGTTATAGAGGTGATTGGTTATTTTGGTGTCGCGTTCTGCTGTTGCCGGATTTACGTCAACTGCTGCACAGCGTTTCGTCCGCTTGTGGAATCTGAAGTTGACATCGCCGCAACTGATTTTCTTATCGGCCCACTCCAGTTCTGCAAACGCAGGTAGCCCTTCAACGATTAAGTTGGCGCGGAAGCGTAATGGGTCTAGGTCCATACCCATTTCCTTGCCAACTGCCCGCACAGTTTCTGCATTTACCAGATGAACGCGCTTTGATGAGAGGTCCGAGAATGAATGACCTGCCGCGTGTAGAACCTTGGCCGGACCGCTCAGCTGGTCGCGCATGGTTTCGTCAAAGAATGCTTCGATAGCCTTGCAGCCCTCGTTCTTTGTGAGGTCGCCAGAACAAACCAGTTTCCCGTTTTCATAAAGTGATAGCGTGTGTGTTTCTGGATCAAAGGCACTTTGCAGCCTCGCCAGTTCCGCGAAACGTGCCAGCACTATAAATCGCATCTTGGAGATATGTGTTGGACTTGCCGGATCAAAGCCAGAAGGCCCGTTTTCGACCGCGTATTGCCTATCGAAGGGAAAGGTTTCGCCACACTCTAGGTCTACGGTGCGCCACGGGTGAGGGGAGAGACCTTTGACAGGAAAGGATGCGAGGGAAATAATTTTTGCGATGGCAGTCAAAACTTTTTCATCCAATTAAGGGTGCTGAAACCTAGTCGAAAAAAGAGAGCTGGAAAAACTTGCGCTCAGCCTCTTTTGACTTCAACTTTGAGCACTATATCAGGGGTGTAGAGGAATGTCCTCTGCTTCGGGTGCTCCGTTGAGGCTCGGAATTTCCATTGGCCAAACCATGCTTCGGGTGGTTGCGGCGAAAGGAGAACATTATGGATTTTGAGAAATACACTGAAAGAGCGCGAGGCTTTATTCAGTCAGCGCAGACCTATGCCCTCGGTCAGGGTCATCAGCAATTCACACCAGAACACATCCTGAAAGTCCTTCTTGATGACTCGGAAGGCTTTGCGGCTGGTCTTATCCAGCGCGCGGGTGGACGTGTTGCTGATATTCGTTTGAAGGTCGAGACCGATCTTGCCGCGATGCCTAAAGTGAGCGGCGGCAGCGGCCAGCTTTATCTGGCACCTGCGACTGCACGTTTATTCGAGCAGGCTCAGAAGATTGCCGAAAAAGCAGGCGACTCCTACGTGACAGTTGAGCGGCTTTTGCTCGCTCTTGCCATGGATAAGGACAGTAGCGCCGGAAAAGCCCTTTCCCAAGGTGGCGTAACGCCAAGTGGCCTGAATGAAGCCATCAACGCTTTGCGTCAGGGACGAACCGCCGATAGCGCATCTGCCGAAAACCAGTATGACGCTCTGAAGAAATTTGCCCGCGATCTCACACAGGATGCGCGAGACGGTAAGCTTGACCCTGTTATCGGACGTGACGATGAAATTCGCCGGACCATTCAGGTTCTGTCTCGCCGGACCAAGAACAACCCTGTTCTCATTGGTGAGCCGGGTGTTGGTAAAACCGCAATTGCGGAAGGCTTGGCGCTGCGCATCGTCAATGGTGATGTGCCGGAGTCTTTGAAGGACAAAAAGCTTCTTGCGCTCGACATGGGTGCGCTGATTGCGGGTGCAAAGTATCGCGGTGAGTTTGAAGAACGCTTGAAGGGCGTTCTTTCGGAAGTGCAGGCATCCAACGGCGGCATTGTTCTGTTTATCGATGAGATGCATACGCTCGTTGGTGCGGGTAAGTCGGATGGCGCTATGGATGCGTCCAACCTGCTTAAGCCAGCACTAGCTCGCGGCGAACTGCACTGCGTTGGTGCAACAACGCTGGACGAGTACCGAAAGCACGTTGAAAAAGACGCGGCTTTGGCTCGCCGTTTCCAGCCTGTTTTTGTTGGTGAGCCGACCGTAGAAGACACCATCTCCATCTTGCGCGGCATCAAAGAGAAGTACGAGTTGCACCACGGCGTTCGTATCTCTGACAGCGCGATTGTAGCAGCTGCCACTTTGTCTAACCGCTACATCACAGACCGGTTCTTGCCGGATAAGGCGATTGACCTTGTTGATGAAGCGGCCAGCCGCTTGCGCATGCAGGTGGATTCCAAGCCTGAAGAGCTGGACGAACTCGATCGCCGCATCATTCAGATGAAGATCGAGCGTGAAGCGCTAACCAAAGAAGATGACGAAGCGAGCAAGGACCGTTTAACGAAGCTTGAGAAAGAGCTGAGTGATCTGGAAGAGCGTTCCGCTGAGGTTACACAGCGCTGGCAGGCGGAAAAAGACAAGCTGAGCGGTGAGCAGAAGCTGAAAGAGCAGCTGGACGAAGCGCGGATCAGTCTTGAAAAAGCGCAGCGTGCCGGTGATCTGGCCAAAGCTGGTGAGCTTGCTTATGGCGTTATTCCAAATTTGGAAAAAGCGCTGGCAGACGTTGAGGCGAGCGAGAACAGCTCGGCGATGGTTAAAGAGACCGTCACGCCGGATGGTATTGCTCATGTGGTCTCGCGCTGGACAGGTATTCCAGTAGACAAGATGCTGGAAGGCGAGCGTGAAAAACTGCTGCGTATGGAAGATGAGCTTGCAAAGCGGGTTGTCGGTCAGGCAGAAGCTGTACACGCGGTCTCCACCGCTGTTCGGCGTGCTCGTGCCGGTCTTCAGGATCCTAACCGGCCGATTGGTTCGTTCATGTTCCTCGGCCCAACCGGTGTAGGTAAAACCGAGCTAACAAAAGCGCTGGCGTCTTATCTGTTCGACGATGAGCAGGCCATGGTCCGCATTGATATGTCGGAGTTCATGGAAAAGCACAGTGTTGCTCGTTTGATCGGCGCTCCTCCGGGCTATGTGGGTTATGAAGAAGGTGGTGTGCTGACCGAGGCTGTTCGCCGCCGTCCATATCAGGTTGTTCTGTTCGATGAGGTGGAAAAAGCGCACGGTGATGTGTTCAACGTTCTGCTTCAGGTATTGGACGATGGCCGTCTGACAGACGGGCAGGGCCGTACCGTGGACTTCCGCAACACGCTGATCATCATGACATCCAACCTCGGTGCCGAGTTCCTTGCTTCGCAGGGAGAGGGTGAAGAGGCTGAAGCTGTTCGTGGTCCGGTTATGGAAGCGGTGCGGGCTCACTTCCGCCCTGAGTTCCTCAACCGTCTGGACGAGATCATTCTGTTCCATCGCTTGCAGCGTTCGCAGATGGCAGCGATTGTCACAATCCAGCTCGCTCGTCTGCAGAAGCTGCTTGATGAGCGCAAGATCACGCTGGATCTGGATGAAAGTGCTTTGGGCTGGCTCTCGGAAAAAGGTTACGACCCTGCCTATGGCGCTCGTCCTCTAAAACGAGTGATCCAGAAACAGGTGCAGGACCCACTCGCAGAGATGCTGTTGTCCGGTACTTTGATGGACGGGCAGACTATCCACGTTTCGGCTGGAACGGATCGGTTGGTGTTTTCAGCACAAAATACTCAGGCCTGAGCCTAAGCTCCAATTCAAGACAAAAAGAAAGGGCCGATCACTCGGCCCTTTTTTACGTTCTGTGCTCCTTCGTTGAAGGAGGTTGTCTCTATATGTTGGATTATTTGGCCGCCGAAGCGATGAGCTTGCCGGAGATGCCGTCATCCATTAGGCGATCAATTCGGTCACGTTCCCGCTTGAAAGCAAGGAGCTGATCACCCTCAAGGGATTTGCCATCCGGTAGCTTTATCTTGAGCGGATCGACAAAGCGGTTGTTGATCTTCAGTTCGTAGTGGAGGTGGTTACCGGTAGAGAGGCCTGTTGTACCGACAAAGCCGATGACCTGCCCCTGACGCACTTCTACGCCTTTGGAGATGCCTTCGCCGAAGTTGACCATGTGGCTGTAGGTACTGACGTAACCATTGCCGTGAGAAATCTCAACGCGTTTACCATAGCCACCTGCCCAGCCCGCGCGGGAAACTGTGCCGTTACCAGCTGCCAGAATAGGAGTGCCGCGCGGTGCTGCCCAGTCAACAGCAGCGTGCATGCGACGCGTCTTACTAATAGGGTGGCGGCGCATGCCGAAGCCGGACGTAAAGCGACCTGCTGCAATTGGCTTGCGGAGCAAGAACTGCTGAGAGCTCTGGCCTTCCTCATTATAGAAGTCAGATAAGCCGTCGGGCGTTCTAAAACGATAGAAGCGGTATTCACGTCCGTTTACCTGAACAGAGGTGAACAGGATTTCGGAGTTACCGTTGCTGCCTTCCTCCGGCATGCCATAAAGAATGCTGAAGGTATCGCCCGGTCTTACGGTCGAGTTGTAATCAACATCAAACGAATAGATCTTGATGAGCTCGCCAATCAGCTGAGATGGGATCTCGTTCTCAAGAGCTGTTTGATAAATACTGTCAAAGTAGGACGGCGTCGGGCCGGTAAAGTTTACGCGGGTCGCTTCTGCAAAGGCATCTGCCACGATCTCGCTGGAAGGTTCTGCCGCTGCTACAAAGGTGCCGTCGTCAGATCGCGCGATGGTCGCTTTGTGGTGCTGGTTATCATAAAGACTGATGCGAACCAGCTCTCCGGTTTCATAATCAGACTTGCCAACGCCCAGTGAGAAGCGAAGGATCTGGCCTTCATGCACCTTCGAAATGCCGTAGGTTTCCTTGAAAATTTCAAGGATTTGGGTCGCCTCGGCTTCGTTGGCGTCAAAGTCGAGTAGGATATCCAGCAAAACGGCATCTTCGCCTACCGGCACGATACGTTCAGTGAACTGTGCTCGAATACGGCTGGTGCTGCTCTTTGGCTGGAAGGAAACGTTCTCTTCAGTGATCAGAACCTCAAGGCTGTTCGGGTCCTGTTCAGAAAGAGGCGTAAAGCGTAGTTGCTCCTGCTCGAAAGCGGATGGAATGGCGGCAATGTCTGTTTTGTTGTCGGTCATGAAGAGGGAGGCCTTCTTCACCTGATCGACAATGTCTTCGTCATTCATTTCCTTGAAGTCGGCGTAGCCTAGCGCTTCAATAGGAAAGTCCCTTTGGGAAATGGAAACTTCACCATCCACGTTCGCGCCGTAGATCGCGTCACTTGCCGTAATCAAGTTGGCGTTCTCGCCTTCATAGAGGCTAAGCGGATCGAATTTCGGAATAACTTGCGCGAACTGGTCGTTGCGCTGGGTGGCAAGGGATGCGCTGACAAGAGTGTAAGGACGCACGCGGACATAATCGCGCTGGCCTTCTCTTGTTACGGTCGAAACCGGGATCACCTGCTTTTTAGAAAACTGCTCGTTAAAAGGAGCGCGATCGCCTTTGCCGGACTTGGCGCCCAGAATGAGCGGGAACTCTTCTTTCTCAATGGCGGGTTTGGCCAAATCAACCGAATACTGCCCTTGAAGCGCAATCGTTAAGGCTCCGCCCATAAGCGCAATAGAAGTAACGCCGGTTAGCACGGTGCCTATGAGCCAACGTGCGTTAACCGCGCTTGGAGAATGAATGCGCGTATCCAAGCCTCCAACGACCAATGCCGGTTCGTTGCCGAGCTCAATACTATTGTTCCCCACATTGCGTGTATGAGCAGAGTGCATAATTTAAAAGTGCCCCACCTATCGCCACATATATATGGCTCACCTAGGATAATGCCAGAATATGCGCCGAACTTCACGTCTAAATGAGGCTGATGTTTGGCACTGTAGCGTGTTATGCAGACCTCCCCGCAATAATAAAGGGTATTCGTTTCTGTAGGGTGGGCTGGGTGGATAACTTGGTGGGTTTTCCCGCCTTTGTGAATTTCCTCGAATAAAAGTGAAAAGGTCCGTTGACACTAACCCTTCATATGCATATAACCGCCCTCACGCCAACGGGGCGGGCCACTGAGGCCG